>DATNPH010000087.1:0-197403 GCA_036703315.1 Coleofasciculaceae cyanobacterium | reverse complement strand
GCCAATGTTGCAGTGCTAGTAGCTAAGAGCAGTTTATAACTTTGAATCATTGCAAATCCTCATCAATTACTTTCAGTTACTGTCAGATTGCACCTGTTGATAACCTCTTATGTCCCCAAAGAGGGATTGAAGTTTGCCTATGTATGACAACGCTAGGGGCGATCACTTTACTTTGAAACGAATGTAAGGCTGATAAGTGTTGGGAGTAGAAGTACATTTTTCTCTCCCAAAAACTTTTAAACATTCTGCTCTGTTATAAGTAGCTCTTCCTGCTTGTAGCTTGATACCAGCAGCAGATAACTCAACTTGCCTACCGTTAAAAGATGTACGGATAGCAGAGAGAAGTTTCTTGACTGTCAGTTCTTGGATTAGCGTTTGTGCAATTTGCGGTGCTTTCTTTTTAGCTTCGCTAGCAATTTGTTGTAATGAACCTTCGGCAAAGCTTCCAAAGAAAGCTGTTGTTGCTCCACCACCAGAAACCGTAGCATCCGAAGCAAGAGCAACAGCAAGTTTTGCTTCTTCTGTATGACTTAACTCTTGTGAATAGAGGACAATCCATCCATCCTTCTCAAGATTGCCTCTAACTTCCCACTTATTTGTCTTATGGTAAGCAGAAGCACTTTGTGGAGAAGTTACTACTCCTGTAGTCGCCATGACTGAAACCACGCCAACAGATACAAGAGTCTTTAATAATTTCATAAGCTTGTTGCTCCAACCTAACTTCAGAGTTAGTAATGAACAGATTTTTTCTCGGTCTGTTCAATCAAAACTCACGTCCGATCGCATTGTCGGTGAGAAAAAGTGAGTTCTTTCTAAAGATGGATGTAAATTTCCTGTAATAATGATCTACAGCAGCTTGAAAAACTCAGCAAATTTAGCCTTTAGGTCAAAAGCAGTAGGGATCAGGGGACAAGTTGATGCCGTCACCACAATCACTTAATGGAAATCTAGTGCTAAAGCAATGATTCAATTGAATCAAGTTTTGTTAGTTGCATTGGATTTGCCAGGTCAAGCTTGCACCGCCCCAACGCGATCAGCTTCGCTGGTGCCCTTTGGGGCAATCGCTCAACCACTAGATTGAATTGCAAAGAAAAGCGATCGCTCAACCACAGCTAGGGAATAAAGATTCGACCAACACGCACTGTCGGTGAGAAAAGTGAGGTGATTGTGTAAAGATTGGTAAAATTCCGGGAACCTAGCTAGCAAATCTGAAGGAATAGTCATCAATACGTCAAGATAGCTGGCGATGACGGGACAAGAAGCGCTCACTCTAGTCGATGCTCTGTTACACTCCGCCAACCAAGGGCAAAAACTCAATGATGTTCAATCAGCAGTTTTTCTGGGAACTTGGGCGGGATGTTCCTACAAGCAGATTGTCGAGCAACTAGATTATCAATATCAATACGAGTACATCAAACAAGTTGGTTCGCAGTTGTGGCGAAGTCTCTCCCAAACCCTCGGCGAACCCGTCTCCAAGCGCAATCTTCAAGCGGTTTTGCGTCGCTACCAACAGTCGCCAGAAAGTGCAAACGCATTACCTGTCATTCAAGGCAAGCAAGATTGGGGTGAAGCGATCGACGTTTCGTTATTTTACGGTCGGCAAGAGGAACTGCAAACGCTAGAAACTTGGATTCTTGAGGACTGCTGCCGTGTGATCGGGATTTTTGGACTCGGCGGGATGGGCAAAACTGCCCTCTCAGTGAAACTCGCTCAACAAGTTCAATCTCAGTTTGAATGTCTCATTTGGCGCAGTTTACAGCAAGCTCCTCTACTCAGTCCTTTGCTCAGTGAAATTGTTCACATTTTAGCGGGTTCAACAGGTACAGGAGACAATACATTAGCTGCACTAATGGCACAGTTGCGCTCAAAACGCTGTTTGTTAGTCCTCGATAACGTCGAGTCGATCTTGCAAGACGGAAATCGAAGCGGACAATACCAACCGAGTTATGAAGCGTACCGCCAGTTATTCGAGCGAGTCTGCGACGAATCTCACCAAAGTTGCCTCATCTTGACCGGACGAGACAAACCTAGTGGATTTGCTGTTCGGGAAGGACAAAACCTCCCAGTGCGTTCGGGCAGCATCCACGCCGTGAAATCGCTGCAACTGCAAGGACTCTCAGGCGCGGATGGTCAACAAATCCTCAGCGCCAAAGGTTTAGAAGCTACAAAATCGCAGAGTCAAACCCTTGTCAATTACTTTGGTGGCAATCCCCTTGCCCTCAAAATTGCTGCAACAACCATCCAAACACTATTTGGTAGCAATATTCAGGTATTTTTAGCCCAAGGAAGCACTGTTTTTAGCGATTTGTGGGACTTACTTGAACAACAGTTTGAGCGTTTATCTCCCCTGCAACAACAGATTATGTACTGGCTAGCGATAAACCGGGAAGGGGTAACGCCAGCAAAATTACAGGAAGAAATCTTGCCCAAAGTGCCTTGCCGGGAATTACTAGAAGCGTTGGAGTCACTTCAGGCGCGATCGCTAATCGAGAAGGCTACGCCTACGCTTATTGAAACCGTCGATGCAGGTTTAACGCTACAACCCGTGATTATGGAGTATGTCACGGAACGCTTCATCCAAACCATCGAGCAAGAGATTACTACTAGCAACCTTAATCTGTTTAAAACCCATGCCTTAATTGAAGCCCAGACTCAAGACTACCTGCGCGATGCCCAAGTTCAACTGATTTTGCAACCCTTAACCGAGCAACTTTTAACGCACTTTGCAACGCCAGCTCAACTTGAGGAACACCTCTGCCAGATTTTAGCTTCATTGCAGCATCGAACAGCAACGCATACGGGTTATGCAGGGGGCAATCTGCTGAATTTATTCTGTCACCTGAAAACAGACCTCAGAGGCTTTGATTTTTCTCATCTGGCTATTTGTCAAGCTTACCTAGCCAATTCCACATTGCATGACGCTGATTTTACAGGTGCCCAAATCAGCAAAACTGTCTTTGCCGAAACCTTTGGCGGCGTAGTCAGTGTAACGTTTAGCCCAGACGGACAGCGTTTAGCCACTAGCGACACCAAAGGTGATATTCAAATTTGGGATACAGGTACCGGAGAGCAACTCATTCGCTGTCGGGGACACCAGCACTGGACGTGGGCAGTTGCCTTTAGTCCAGACGGAGAGTATCTCGCCAGTGCTAGTGACGATTATCTAGTCAAGTTGTGGCACGTTGAAACCGGACAATGTTTGCAAACTTGCAAAGGGCATACCTATTCAGTGAATGCCGTTACCTTTAGTCCCGACGGGCAAATCATCGCGAGTTGTGGGCAAGATTCAACCATTCGTCTGTGGCAGGTTGTCCCTATAGGGGAAAAGACCTCTCCCCCAACCCCTCTCGATCCCCCCTTGCCCCCCTTAAAAAGGGGGGTTGAAGAGGGGAGTCCTGCTCCCCCTTCCCTTGCAGGGAAGGGGGTTGGGGGGTTAGGTCAGTCCGATCCCAACCCAGAAATTCAAACCTTAATCGGTCATGAGGGTCGGGTTTGGGCGATCGCATTTAGTCCAGATGGTCAAACTCTAGCCAGTTGTGGAGAAGATTGTACGATTCGTCTGTGGGATGTCGCAACTGGAATTTGCCGTGAGGAATGGCAAGCGCATGACAAATGGGTGCGGTCAATCGTATTTAGTCCAGATGGTCAATTACTCGGCAGTAGCAGCTATGACCAGACGATTAAACTGTGGGATGTTCAGACCCAAGACTGTCTCAAAACCTTACGCGGACATCGACAGGCAGTAAGTGCGATCGCATTTAGTCCTGTGAGTGTAGGGGCGCAAGGCCTTGCGCCATTACTGGTAAGCAGCAGTTTTGATCGCACAGTCAAATTGTGGGACGTGCAGACTGGAGAATGCCTGAAAACATTTCTCGGACATACCAACCGAGTTTGGACGGTTGCCTATCATCCCAAGAGGCAGCAAATTGCTAGTGGCGGCGATGACCACGCTACCAAATTATGGAACCTTAAAACGGGACGCTGTACGAAAACCTTCAAAGGACATACCAATGCTGTGCTATCCCTTGCCCTGAGTCCTGACTGCCGCTATCTGGCAAGTGGTCACGAAGACCAGACTGTAAGATTGTGGGACATTAAAAGCGGCACTCTGGTAAAAACGTTACGGGAACATACCAACCGCGTGTGGTCGGTAGCGTTCCAACCTGCCAGCCCCCAACCCCTCTTACCAAGGGGAGCTAGGGGGGTTCTTGCCAGTGCCAGTGCGGACTACACCATCAAATTATGGGATTGGAAGTTAGGAAACTGCCTGCACACCTTGCACGGTCATGCTAGTTGGGTGTGGAGCATTGCCTTTACTCCTAACGGAACGCAATTGGCTAGTGGCAGCTACGACCAAACCGTTAAACTGTGGGACATTGACACAGCTCAATGCCTGAAAACCCTCCAAGGACATACCAGTCCAGTTGTCTGTATTGCCTATAGTCCAACCCCCCTTTCCCCCCTTGCTAAGGGGGGAACTGGAGGGGGGTATCTGCTAGCAAGCAGCGAGTTTGATGGAATCATCAAGCTGTGGGACGCTGACACTGGGGAATGCCGCCAAACCCTCAAAGGACACACCAATAGCGTGTGGTCAGTGACCTTTAGTCCTAACGGAGAGTGGTTACTCAGTACCAGCTTTGACCAAACCCTCAAACTTTGGTCAGTTTCGACAGGCGAATGTCTTCAGACTTTTGCAGGACATCAGGGGGCTGTCATGGTTGCCCGGTTTAGTCCAGATGGTCAATTTCTTGTCAGTGGCAGTTGCGATCGCACCCTTAAACTTTGGGATATCAGCACAGGGGAATGCTATCAGACTTTGGCAGGCCACACTGAGCTCGTTTATACATTGCTCGTTGCCTCTGTTCAACTTGGAGATGAAGCTTCTGCAAGTCTCATGGCTGTTAGTGGCAGCTTAGACGAAAGCATCAAACTCTGGGATTTGCAAGAAAAGAAATGCTGGCAAACTTTGAGAACATCTCGCCCCTACGAAGGCATGAAGATTAAAGGCATTCAGGGGCTAACCGAAGCGCAGTCGGCAACATTAAAGGCGTTAGGTGCTGCTTAAGGTTAATTTTATAAATAAGCTCTTAGTCCGAAAGGTAGCAACTAATGACTAATAACTATGAGCCAAGCACGATAAACGAAGGAGTAATTTTTATACGACTCCTAATTGTTTCTAATTCGACCCAAGGACTTTTCTTCACGGGGAACCTGCCATTCGTTCTCCTGATATCTTTGATACCTTTGATACCATAGCAACCCGGTTACCAGCAGAATTGAGAAAAGTACAAAGTTAAGGATAATCAACCAACGTGAGGTAAGAGGGGATGCTGGTTCAATCGTGTGAAGTGGTGGATTTTCTACCGGAGGAGATGGTAGATTTTCGATAGTTTTTCCTTCCAGACACTTCAAAATAAAAGACGTGTTTGGAGGTCGCTGAAGTAGAGATGGAGCCATCAGGTAATCAATCCAATCTGCAAGTGGCGGTGATACCTGGGGAGCGCTTTCTCGCCAATTCAACTTACCCGATTCTTCAAGCAATTCCAGGGGTGGGCTACCTGTCAGCAAATAGACAAAAGTGCGTCCAAGGGCATAAAAATCCGATTGCCGGAATGCCTTGCCCTCCATTACTTCGTCTGGGGTGTAGCCTCCAGACCAAACGCATGTACCCTCTTCATTTCTGCCAACTTTAGCGATGTAGGTTGCCGTCATCTTCCTAACAGTGCCAAAATCAATCAACATTAGCTGACCCGATGGTTGCAGCATGATGTTGGATGGCTTAATATCCCGATGTAAATACTTATTGTTGTGTAGATAATCCAAAATTTCTAGTAGTTGTTTTAGCCAGTCTAGGGCTTTCTCTTGAGAAATTGCCCCATTTTCGGCTACCCATTTTTTTAAGTTTTCTCCCGCAACTTGCTCCATTACCAAGCAGTGTAACGTCTTCGGACGGTGCGGGAATGAAAAGGTAAAATAGCCATCACCAAGTTTGACTCTAGGAATACCCGGATGGTTCAGGTTATTTAAAGCTTCTGCTTCTTGTTTAAACAGGCGAACTAAAGTAGAATCGGTTTTTTTCAAAACTTTCAGGACTTTGTACCGTTCGCCTTTTACTGCCTCAACTCCCAAATCCTCGACTTCAAATATTTCCGCATGACCTCGTGTTGAGAGTGGTCTTAGCGGTAAAATAAGCCGATATCGATTCTTGATTAGCAATGGTGTACCACAGCTTTGACAAGACTCTAGATGGTCAGGATTCTGGCGTTGTTGGCATTTCGGGTTGATACAGTAGCTCACCCGATTTTGGGGAGAGTGTTGCCGTTGTGTTGTTGATGAGGTCGGCATATTTACCCCTACTACGGCATTACCAAAGTTAATCTGGATCTAACATTATGACTCTTCTGAAGACTCAATTAATTGAGTCGTAACTTCCATAACAGCAGGCGGTAACGTGAACCCGTCTTCTGCTCTCTCAACTAGCGATCGCTGCCTTAAGGAGGCTACACCTCTAATTAATTCCTGGGGTGATACTTCAGATAAACTCCGCTGTAATTCTTTGAGCAGAACGGGTTCTTTCTTTAAGGCGATCTGGTACAGAATCTTTTTCTCTAAATCTGATAATCGCTCTAAGAGTTCTTCAACAAAATCACTAATATCATGAGTAAACAAAGTCGTTGCTAAAAACTCTGTAACACTGCCATCGAACACTTCTTGGATAGTTGTGGCAGCTAGCTTTAGCATGAAGGGATTGCCTCGATAACCTCTAATTAATTCTCCCCAGTTTTTCTCTCCAGACAAACCTTTTTCCTTCAAAATAAACCTTGCCGCTTCCCCCAAACCACCCAATTTTAAGGAGCGAATTGGTAAAGTTTCTCCTTCTAGTAACGAAATTTCGCTAAGTTTTTCTTGACTAGTGAGCAACAAACAGCTTTTATGGGGTTCTTGTCCTACCCGTCTGAGAAGTTCACCATATCCCTCATACCCGTCTCGGTAGATTCCTGCAAGAGTACCAGTTTGCAGAATCGACTCGGCACCATCCAGTACCACCAAACATCGGTGCTTGCGAAAATAATCAATCAGCCACGAGATGCGACCCTCAACAGTTTCAGGCAAAACAGTTTCTTGCTGGCTGGACAAGGATTGAATCAGCACTGCCAACATATCCTGAACAGCCGGCGCATGACGCAGCGATCGCCAAATGACTACCTCAAAATCATCCTGAATCTGTTTAGCCAGCTTCACAGACAGCGCCGTTTTACCAATCCCTCCTATGCCGAGTAGCGCAATCAATCGGCAATGGTCGCTCAAAATCCATTCCTTTAGTGTCGCCAGTTCTTCAGCGCGACCATAGAAAACAGAAACATCCGGTGCCTGACTCCAAACTTGTCGCGGGTTGGGGTTCTCTCTCGCCACTCCAGGCAGATTAGGAGAGGCAGCTGAACGGGTTTGAGTTTGATGTAGTTGGTAGCGAGATATAAGCACCTGTTGCAGTTTCGTCAGCTTGACAGGTCCTTTTCCACCGATCTCAAACTTTTGGTATACCTCACTTAATCGTTTACGAACGGCATCCCCACTAATTCCTAACTGTTTTGCGATCGCAGTAGTCGCTTGACCCTCCATTGCCAGAGACAGAACCTCCAATTCCGCCTCAGACACACCGCGTTCAGTGGCGATCACTTTCAGAAAGTCCTGGGAAATCACACTTACAATCTCACGCCCATATAAACTGAACACTTTATTTTACCTCATATCCATGAGCTATTGACGAGTGTAACTTATTTGTCTCATTTATGTGATTTACGCGATAAGTCATAATCATCAGACGAAGCAGATAACCTTTGTGAGTTTTTAAGCGAGTCTTTATTTGTAAGGCTTTCAGCTTTTAAACAACCTAATAATCTACCTAATCTACTTTAAGCTGAGCTTTTCATGGAAAGTTCTTTTGCCGTTTACCCTTGACATTCTCATTCAATAAGAATAAAAAAGTAATTAACTCACATAAATGAGAAATTATTTGGCACTCGAGTGAAGTTCCTGCCAGTTTGGCATGGAATTAAGCAAGACGCTTGAAAGCTAGACCGTTCTTAGGGTCAGGGTGCAAGGATGCGATCGCAACCTAGGCTCACGCGATCGCACCAAACCAAGCCCACAGAAACAGTCATTTGGGGAGAGTTACTTAAATGAGGCGTGTAAGAGTTAAAGTGTTAACTACAAATAACCTTCAAGTATCGGGGGTTCTAACAATTTCAATGCCCCTAGATAGCTATCGTTCCAAGCTCTCAGATCTGCTAAACAATTCTCGAAATTTCCTGGCTCTGACTGACGTAGAAGTGCATGGAAAAGACGAGCAGCTGCTTGCCAAAATGCCATTCCTTTGCATCAATAAGCTAGCCATGGCTTTTGTGTTTGAGGACGAATCGACCCAGATATCAGACAACAGGGATCAAGACGAAGCCGGCTTGAGTGCCACATCGCTACGCTCAAGCAAATGAGACACAAATCAACTCTCAGCAGTGGATGCCTTTAAGAGCGATCGCCTTACCTTCCTTGTATAGTTCGCGGTCACACTTGTTTACCACTTGATGATTGAGTAAGCTCACACAAGAGAGCCGTATCCCTTCGAGTCACTGTAACAACTGAGGCAATTACGCCAGTGGCAGTTGGTAATCAACACAAGCTTTGCATTAAAGACTATAACCATGAAAGCCTTAGCACTTAAAATCAAGCAGACCCTTTGGGTCAGCCCGTTTTGTCTGGCTATTTTCCTCTCTCCCCTAAAGAGTCAGGCGCTAACAATCCAGGAGGTGCCCAATCCCCGGCAGGTGAACGGTACTTGGGTGACAGATATGGTGGGGATTCTTGATGAGTCTACAGAAGCCCAACTCAATTCTATGATTTCTGAGTTGGAGCGTCACAATGGCACAGAAATTGCCGTGGTAACTGTGCCAGGAACTGCTCCATCTGCCTCTCCTAGAGAGTTTGCGACAGCACTGTTTAATTACTGGGGGATTGGCAAGAAAGGTAAGGACAATGGAGTGCTGTTTTTGATTTCTAAAGGCGAACGCCGTGTGGAAATAAAAACGGGTTATGGCATTGAAGCGATTTTACCTGATGCCAAAGTCGGCACGATTATCGACACCCAAATCATTGGGCAATTCAAACAAGGGGACTTTAATGGTGGCACACTAGCTGGAACGAAAGCACTGGTTGTTGCCCTAGAAGCATCACCACCCTCCTCTATGAATAAAAAATCAACCATAACGCACTTTGCCTCCCCAGCCTCGGAGAAAATTGCGGCGGCTCAACCTGTATCTTCAAGCAAGGAACCGACTCAACATACTGATCTTCCTTGGTTGCTGTTTGCAGGAACTGCTGGATTAGCCTTAGCGATCGGGACGGCTGTCTCTGGGAATCGGCGGGTTTTTGTTAAACCAGAAGGACGAACACGACTTAGTGGGAGCGATCGCCTCATCCATTGCACTAATTGCAAAAAGCGAATGAAAAAAGTAGAGGAAATTGCAATCTACTCAGAACTGAGCAAACCGGAGAAAGTAGCTCAACGACTGGGTAGTGTTAGATTTGAGGGCTGGAGATGTCCTAGCTGCAGTCAGCCGTTAACCAAACAAAGCTTCCACATTGTCGCCTATGTGTTGAACTCAGATCGATTTAGCCAATGCCCTAACTGCAAAGAATTGACAGCGACGCGCACCAAGAAGATTCTTAAGGATGCTACACAATACAGTGCTGGAAAACGGCTAATTACCGACCTATGCCACTGTTGTTCCTATCGCAAACAGAGGGAGGAAACGATTCCTCGCCTACCTCCTCCACCTCCCCCTTCTAGCAGTAGTTCCAGTGGTGGTAGCTATGGCGGCGGCTGTAGTAGTGGCGGTTTCAGTGGTGGTGGCAGCTTCGGTGGCGGTAGTAGTGGTGGTGGCGGTGCCGGGGGCGGGTTCTAGTTTCCCAAATTTTACTAAGAGACTATGAAAATAGTCTCTGATGCTTCACTTTTATTCTCTGAACATAGTAAAAAATAGAGATATACAAAATTTTTTAGGAGAATCATCAGACTTCTTGCATAAAAAGCCAAGCTTGGATGATAAGTACTCCAGCTACCAAGCCCAACTTGACCCCCACTAAAGTTCTAGTTTGTTTTTCTCAGAGCTACCTCGCTTCTACAGCCTTGGCATCTACTCCAACTTTAGTAGCGATAAGTCTGATAGCCAACTAAGCGAACGCTAATGGGCGGCTAAACCAAGTGTGCATTGCAGGTTTTGATGAGTATCTGAGTTGGCTGAAAGATTAGGATACTGTGCAAATGGATAGAATTCGTGAAATAGTCCAACAGACTCTCGAAACGGGTTATCTAACGGTTGAAGCAGAAAATCACTTGCGGCGGCTCTTACAAACCACACAATATGGATGGGAAGACCTAAACGCTTTTATGACATTGCAGAAATCAGCAATGGCTGGTGTGATCAAACAAGAGTCCCGCGAATTGAGGCACTCCTAGCGCTTTCCTGTGTGCTTCGAGTTGTTCTATAGCTGTAGAGAATCTATGCGATCGCTTGGTGAACAAACGCCAATCGAGATA
This sequence comes from Coleofasciculaceae cyanobacterium, assembly GCA_036703315.1. Taxonomy (GTDB): domain Bacteria; phylum Cyanobacteriota; class Cyanobacteriia; order Cyanobacteriales; family Coleofasciculaceae; genus DATNPH01. Next base: position 186,809 of record DATNPH010000087.1, on the reverse strand, counting down.
GCTTCTTGACTTTTTACACAGAGTTTTTCCAGGCAGGGGAGATTCTTCGGGTTCCATCTGTTTTGCCCCCGACGATTTATCAACCTCAAATAATTCCCCATGTCTTCTGGTGGGCATTTGGGCTGCAATCATGGCGATACTTAGCTGTATGAGGCTCAATCCCATACAGCGCTAGGAGAGCTATTACCCAACTTATTATGAAGATTGTGTAAAGTTAACCACTCTACTGAGTTAAGGCTTTATCATAACTCCACATTAGAAATTGAAGGACTTGATCAATGTAGTTTTAAAGTAATTTAACTTTAAGCCTTCATTCACCTAAAGAGATTACAAGTATGAAAAGACTGTTGTTGAGTACGCTAATTGTTCCTATCGCTGTAGCTAGTATTCTTTCTCAACCTAAACAAGTAAAGGCTGTAGAATTAGATGGTGTAGCTAATTGCCGTGGAACCCTAAGTTGTGATCTTGATAACTTTTCTGCTCGTATTACTGGACCATCAACGTTTTTAGTAGAAGCGAATCAACAAGGAAGCTTTACAATCACAATATATTTTGACTTTAGCTATGATGTTACGAACAATGCTAATATTCCTGCAACAGGAACTGAAAATTACTTCCTAACCTTCGATAATAGTGACGCTATTTCAATAGATTCTAGAGCAGTCAAATATCAATCAGGCTCTCATAAGTACGAACATTCAAATACTTTTACTTTCACTACGCCACTTCTAGGTAAGGGTGATTATACATTAACATTTAACGCTAACGCTTATCCTGGCGGTGGTACAGTAAGTGACTCAAAAACATTCAAGTTCACAGTTAAAGAGGTTCCCGAACCGCTCACAGTTTTTGGCTCTGGTATAGTTCTCGGATTTGGAGTCTTATTCAAAAAAGAGCACTCAAGAAGGCAAAAGAAAATCAAAAGTTTAGAGAAGCCAAAAATTGGGTCTGCCTAATTGGCTATCAGAAAAGACAATAATCAACCCCCTCATTTAGTCAGACTGAAGAGGGGGTTACAGTTAAATCTTGGATTGGAAGCTACTGCTACATCGACATGAAAGCTACCTACCTTGCCTCAGTCAGACTTTGTAAAAGCTCTCAATTCTGGCTCTTAGGTACAGCAGCAAGCTTAGTCGCGATTCACCTGACTCTAGCCTGGAGATCTGGAGAAATCGACCACCTAGGGATGAGTGTACTATTTTGGCTAGCTGTATCATACTTACTATGGCAAAAACACAATAGCTTAAATCTAAGAAGTGGAGTTTTCTCTAAAGTTTTAGGCATCCTGATTATTGCTTGGGTACTCCTAAACAGCGTCTCACCTAAAGGGAGTTTTTTTTACCTGTCACCTTTTATTTCCGCTCTCGGACTTGGTCTGCTGAGTTCTGGTTTTAAAGGACTAAAGCAATATCGGCAAGAACTGATTATCCTGTTTTTTCTAGGCTTACCTAGAGCCTTACTATCATCGCTGGTTGATATATCTCCGTTCACCGCAAAATTTTCAGCTTTTCTTCTTTGGTACTTAGGCTTTGAAGTAACTCGTCAAGGAGTCCATATTGCTCTTCCCACAGGCGGGGTAGAGGTTCATGCTAACTGTTCTGGTCTGGGAGCTATGACTTATATGTTGGGTTTAGCAGTCCTGTTTATCGTGCTTTTTCCAACAGAGCGAGTCAAGGAAATCCTCGTGCTGATTGTATCTGTTAGCTTGGCATTCGTGGTTAATGGGGTTCGGGTTGCTCTGATGGCGGTTCTATCGGCATCCTCCAACAAGCAAGCCTTTAACTACTGGCATATCGGAAACGGATCTATGATATTTGCTATGATTTCAGTTTCTATTTTCGGGCTATTCTGCCTTTTAATGCTCCGACTATATGAACCTGAAAGTGAGGATTCTATAGAGGGATGAAAGCGTAGTTTTCCTGGTAAAGTGTCCTTGCTTTAAGTTGCATAGTTGCTCTTACCTCTTGCAAGAAAGCACCTAGCGACACGCAAATTAGTGCCGACTGGCAGAAGTAACTGACCAGTTTACAAGCGGTTGAACACCTTATGCTCAAGGAACTTTTGACTTTTGACTCATGACTCAATCAGTAGATAATGGATGGTCGTCTACCTCTCTTGCTCGCACAGTAGGCTACTGTCTATTGGTGCTAGCGTTATTTGACGTTATTCATATTCTCGTACCCCCACGCTTGATGAACCCTTTCTGGGAATTTAAAACAATAGGCTTACTGGTTGAGCATGTAGCTGTCCCCCTACTAGGGTTAGTGTTAGTGTTTTACGGGGAGGCGGATTTTAGGTCAAAATGGGAACGACCGATTTTGATGTTTTTATCGTGGGCTTGCCTACTGTCTGCAGTAATCTTCCTGTTACTAGCTCCTTTGTTAGTCGTTGACAGCTTGCGTATCAATGACCAAATCAATGCTCAAATTAATACTCAGGTTAGCCAACAGCTGTCTGTGTTTGAACGGCTTGAGAAGCAATTAGATAGGGCTACTACAGCTCAAGATATAGATAATGTGATTGCTCGTCTCAACATTCAGGGACTCCCAGCGAATATAAGCAATCCTCAGGAACTGAAAAGCCGACTGTTGTCAGAAATTGCTAAGGCGAAACAAACAATTCGTCCCCAGGCGGAAGCGGCGGCGACGGATAAACGTCTTACCCAGCAAAAAGATTCTATTAAGTGGTTGCTAGGAACTCTTGTTTCGGGATTTGCGTTTGCTTACATTTGGTATGTTACCCCCTGGGCACGACGAGGTCGCCGACGTAGCCGGAGGTAGAGTCTTGAAAAGAGGTTGACGATTGGAGCGCATCGCTGCTGATGCAGGAAGGGTGTGTTGCAGGGTAGTTGGTTAAGGGCAGGAGCAATGTTAGTCTAGTGATTCACTTCTTCGCGATCGCCAAACATACCCCTTTGTCTTGTCATGTAGGGTACACAGCAACTTGACGCTCAGGTGCCACTTCCAGAAGCGACCTTAATACAGCTGTGAGCGTCCCTCTTTCAGATAAGATGAAAAAATGCTTGGAACTAGCTAGCAGTGGCGGAGAATTTCAAGCGATTAGATAGAGGAAGAGTTTATGAGTCAAGAAGTTTTCGATAAAGTTAAGAAAATTGTTGTGGAACAATTGGAAGTTGAGCCTGAGTCGGTTACCCCTGAATCGAACTTTGCCAACGATCTAAACGCCGACTCCTTAGATACCGTTGAACTCGTGATGGCGTTGGAAGAAGAGTTCGATATCGAAATTCCCGACGAGGCAGCTGAACAGATTGCCACTGTCCAAGCTGCTGTAGACTACATCAGTAATAAAGTAGAAGCTGCGGCTTAAAATAAAGCTCCCGTCACCACGGGATGTTCTGCGTTCTGGGTGTGCAAGCCCTGTTGTACTGGCATCATGACAAACATTGAATTAAAACGCGTCGTAGTTACAGGTCTCGGCGCGATTACACCGATAGGCAACACTCTAGCTGAGTATTGGGAAGGATTGCTGAGCGGACGCAATGGTATTGGTCCGATTACTTTGTTTGACCCCTCCCGGCACGATTGCCGTATTGCCGGTGAAGTGAAGAACTACGACCCCCATATTTATATGGAGAGGAAGGAAGCAAAGCGTATGGATCGCTTTGCTCAGTTTGGAGTTTCTGCAAGCAAACAGGCTCTAGCCGATGCCCAGTTTGTGATCAATGACCTGAATGCAGAACAGGTGGGTGTGATCATTGGTACCGGCATTGGCGGACTCAAAGTCTTAGAAGACCAGCAAGAGGTCTATCTAACTCGTGGTCCTGATCGGTGTAGTCCGTTCATGATTCCGATGATGATTGCCAACATGGCAGCGGGACTGACGGCAATTCATACAGGTGCCAAGGGACCCAATAACTGCACCGTTACTGCCTGTGCAGCAGGCTCTAATGCAGTAGGAGATGCATTTCGCCTAGTGCAGCGAGGCTATGCTCAGGCAATGATTTGTGGAGGCACCGAAGCCGCTGTGACACCCTTGTCTGTCGCCGGTTTCGCTGCGGCCCGCGCCCTGTCTACCCGTAACGAGACCCCTGAGACCGCCTGCTGCCCCTTTGACCGCGATCGCGATGGCTTTGTCATGGGCGAGGGGTCTGGTATCTTACTCCTGGAAGAACTGGAACATGCTCTGAGTCGAGGGGCAAAAATTTATGCCGAAATCGTTGGCTACGGCATGACCTGCGATGCTTATCACATTACTTCACCTGTACCAGGTGGAGAAGGTGCTACCAGAGCAATTCAGTTAGCCTTAAAAGATGCAGGTATTACCCCGGAACAGGTAAGCTACATCAATGCTCATGGCACTAGTACGTCAGCCAACGACTCAACTGAAACGGCAGCGATTAAAAAAGCTTTAGGTGAATATGCTTATCATGTGGTAGTCAGCTCTACCAAATCGATGACGGGTCATCTATTGGGCGGGTCTGGTGGTATTGAGGCTGTTGCTACTGCGATGGCAGTGGCAAATGACAAAATTCCCCCAACCATTAATTTGAAAAACCCTGATCCTGCCTGTGATCTGGATTATGTCCCTAATCACAGCCGATCGCTACCTGTAGAAGTAGCACTATCAAATTCTTTTGGGTTTGGCGGTCACAATGTCACATTAGCATTCAAGAAATACAGGCAATAAATAAATAGAAGGCTGAAGTGTAAAGGATAAACGATGAAAAAAATCAGCGGAGAGTTAGGTACTCAATGCCAATTTTTTACTTCATCCTTCATACTTCACCCTTCACATTTTCTGACGCTTGCCCATCGTTCCCCGCTAATGGGATGATGAGGGTATAGCCTTTGGGCGACCGAGAGCTGTCGAGTTGAGAACTCATGTGGCTCTCCCCCAGTTGATCCCAGGATTTTGGGTATAACCAGGGGATCTAAAAAGGTAATCATACCTAAAATAGGTATAAATACCTAAAATAAAGAAAAGAGTTCGTAAGTCCCAGAGTTCTAACTCAAGTAAGTCTGGCGTTCCAACCCTAGTCCAATAGAGTCTAAATATAAATCATGGCCGTTGCAACCCAAAAATCTCTCGAAGAACTGTGCATAAACTCTATCCGCTTTCTAGCAATTGACGCGGTAGAGAAGGCAAAGTCCGGTCATCCAGGTCTGCCAATGGGCGCTGCGCCGATGTCATTCGTGTTGTGGGACCGCTTTATGCGGTTTAACCCGAAAAACCCGGCTTGGCTTAACCGCGATCGCTTCTTGCTGTCAGCAGGCCACGGCAGTATGTTGCAGTATGCCCTGCTCTACTTAACCGGCTACGAAGATCTCACCCTCGAAGACCTCAAGCAATTCCGCCAATGGGAGTCGAAAACCCCCGGTCACCCAGAAAACTTCATGAACCCTGGGGTTGAGATTACAACCGGACCTTTAGGTCAAGGCATTGCCAACGGTGTGGGAATTGCAATGGCTGAAGCTCATTTGGCCGCCAAATTTAATAAACCCGATTTCCCAATCATAGACCACTACACCTACGTCATCCTAGGTGATGGTTGCAACATGGAAGGTGTCTCCGCCGAAGCCTGTTCCCTAGCTGGACACTTAGGACTAGGCAAATTGATTGCTCTTTACGATGACAATCACATTTCCATCGACGGTTCCACCGACCTGTCATTTACAGAAGATGTCGGTAAGCGATATGAAGCCTACGGCTGGCACGTCCTGGTTGTAGAAGACGGCAACACCGATTTGGATGCAATTCACAAAGCCATTGAAACAGCCAAATCAGTCACCGACAAGCCGACTTTAATTAAGGTTCGGACAACAATTGGTTATGGTTCACCCAATAAAGCCGATAGCCATGATGCCCACGGTGCAGCCTTGGGTGCAGCGGAAGTGGAGGCTACACGCAAGAACTTGGGTTGGGAATACGAGCCTTTTGTTATTCCAGAAGATGCGCTCTCTCATTGGCGCAAAGCGATCGATCGCGGCGCAAAAATAGAAGAAGAGTGGAATCAACTGTTTGCTCGTTACAAAGAGAAATATCCCCAAGAAGCCGCCGAACTAGATCGGATGCATGAGGCTGAACTCCCAGAAGGGTGGGATTCCGTTCTCCCCACCTACACCCCAGAGGACAAGGCGGAAGCTACCCGTGTCCAATCTGGCAGAACCCTCAATGCTCTAGCTGGCGTTCTCCCAGAACTTATCGGCGGTTCTGCGGATCTCGCTCCTTCCAACAATACCTTGCTGAAGTCTTCTGGAGACTATCAAAAGGGTCAATACGAGAATCGCAACCTTCGCTTTGGGGTGCGTGAGCATGGTATGGGAGCCATCTGCAACGGTCTTGCCTTGGATGGCTCGGGACTAATTCCCTATTGCGCTACCTTCTTGGTGTTTACCGACTATATGCGAGCAGCGATTCGCCTGTCTGCATTGTCTGAGGCTGGTGTGATCTATGTTATGACTCACGACTCAATCCAGCTAGGCGAAGATGGTCCGACGCACCAACCGGTTGAACATATTGCCTCTTTACGGGCGATTCCCGATTTGTTGGTAATTCGCCCCGCTGATGGCAATGAAACCTCTGGTGCCTACAAGGTAGCAATTAAGGCTGCAAGAGGAAAGCTATTGGGTAAAAAGACACTGCCTTCGCTCCTAGCTTTCTCTCGGTTAGCACAGCCCAATCTACCTGGCACCTCAATTGATGGCGTGAGCCAGGGGGCTTACATCCTGTCAGACAGCGATGGCACTCCCGATCTGATTTTGATTGGGACAGGTAGCGAAACCCAACTGTGCGTGAAAGCCGCTGAGCAATTGCGCGGTGAAGGTAAGAAAGTACGGGTGGTTTCGATGCCTTGTTGGGAACTGTTTGACGAGCAGGATGCGGAGTATCGGGAATCCGTATTGCCCAAAGCTGTCACCAAGCGACTTTCAGTGGAAGCAGGTACTAGCTTTGGCTGGTGCAAATATACCGGCAGTGAGGGTGGTTCGATCAGCATTGACACCTTTGGTGCTTCCGCTCCTGGCCCAGTCTGTATGGAGAATTTTGGCTTTACGGTAGATAACGTGGTAGCGAAAGCTAAGCAGTTGTTGGGCTAAATGCCATAACCCAGACATTGAATCTGATGTCTTCTTAATCGAACAGACCAATAAATAATTGACAAAAAAAGCTCTCTTAGCAGTAGAGAGCTTTTTCTTTGTTTGTAGTTTTGATAACAAAGACATCTTAAGGCTTCCTTTATATTTCGACTTTAATCAACACAAAGAGCCGAGGCGTCTTGACTGTAACTAGGTCAGGGATTGTTGGTAAAGATGTCGATTATTACTCAACGTCGGTGTGAAGGAGACCTGGAATATGATGAAAAAGCCAAACTGGTTAGAATTACTCGATCGCTGTAGGCAAGGGGGTGCAGCCTTAGCAATAAGCTTGCGGCAGGTGAAACGTAAACCCTTTAAGCATTTCTTGCCCCGTCACTGGTATTGGATAGTGGGGACAGCATCTGGAATTGTCCTCCTATGGGGGTTGAGCGGTGCCCTGCCACCCGTTATCAGTGCAACCCAGACAGCTCACACGGTGATGTCTACACCGGAGAACACCATCTGGGGAGAGCTATTCAAGCCGGAGAGCAAGCCGATTTTGCGGGTTAAATCAGGCGATCGCATTGTAATGCAAACGGTTTCCCACGAAGGCATCCTGGCAGATCAGGGAGACACTGTTGAGTTCTTCACCAAGGCAGGAATTGCTGGCAATAAAATCTTACCCGACCAGCTCAACATCAAGGCTAAGGTGAAAAAAACAGGGCCCGGACCGCACGTTATCACAGGCCCTATCTTCGTGGAAGGAGCAGCACCTGGGGATGTGCTGGAGATCAAAACCCTTAAACTGGATTACCGGGTACCATACGGTGTGATTTCTAACCGTCACACCAGAGGTGCACTGCCGGGTGAGTACCCAGAAAATAATGCTCCGATCTACACAAAAGTGATTCCTGTAGAGATGGAGCGCAATGTAGGGATTTTCCGCCCGGCTAACGGGCGACCAAACATAGAAATTCCCCTGAAGCCATTCATGGGTATCATGGGCGTGGTTCCTGCTAACCGAGAAGAGGCTATAAACTCGGTACCCCCTGGAATCTACGGCGGTAACATCGACATCAAGCACATCGGAGAAGGCACCAGCCTCTACCTACCCGTCCAAGTGCCAGGGGCGCTATTTTACACGGGTGACCCTCACTGTGCTCAGGGTAATGGGGAAGTGGCTTTGACAGCGATAGAATGCTCCCTAACTCCCACATTTGAGCTAGTTGTCCATAAGGACATGAAGCTAAATACACCAATGGCAGAAACACCTGAAGCATGGCTAGCCATTGGACTGGATAAGGACTTAGACGAGGCAATGAAAAAGTCGGTGCGAGAGTCGCTCCGAATTATGGAAGAGAAGTACGGACTTACTAAACAGGATGCCCTACTCTTAGGGAGTGCAGCCATTGATTTTGAAGTTTCTCAGGTGGTGGATATTGTCAAGGGTATTCATGGCGTAATCTCCAAAACCTTGCTCAAAAACCTTGAGCGTTGATCAGTGAGTCAGGCTAATAACTACTGACTCTTTTGGGCTGGGTGGCTTACGGAGAAGAGATTGCATGAAACAATTGTGTAATCTGTCAAGTCCTGACAGATTACTAGGGTTGCAGATAGATTAAGTGTGCCGTGTAGTTCCACCACTTCCTTCTAATTTCAATGCATCATCACTCTGCCTCCTGTGTTCATCACACTATTCCCGCTACTCACTCATCCCACCAGGGTAATAAAGTGAGGTTACTGGTTACAGCGCTAGTTCTAATTTGTGTCTTTTCACTAGTAGAGCTAGCAGTAGGGCTGTTTAGTCACAGTCTTGCACTCCTAGCTGATTCCGGTCACCTAGCTTCGGATTGTTTTGCTTTGATTCTGGCGCTGTTAGCAAGCTGGATAGCGCACAGACGTAAATCTAGCCACTTAGCGCCAGGAAACCATTGGGTTGAAGTGCTGGCAGCGCTAGTAAATGGGGTAGGATTGGTGGCGATCGCGTTGTGGATTGGTTGGGAAGCCATTGCTCGGCTACAGTCTCCCCCAGTTGAAATTCTAAGTTTGCCGATGTTGGCGACGGCGACTGTCGGGCTGGGAGTCAATAGTGTGAACATCTTCCTGCTGCACAAGGACAGTCACCACGATCTCAACATCAAGGGAGCCTTTCTGCACGTCCTTGCCGATGCCGCTAGTTCAGTTGGTGTCATCCTGGCAGCGATAGCCGTTTGGGCGCTGAACTGGCTATGGGCAGATGGTGTAATTAGCTTGTTGGTATCAGGGCTAATTATCATTAGTGCAGCTCCCTTAATTGTCCAAAGCTTCAACAGTTTATTGGCTAAGTCTCCCGAAAATTAACGACTGCCTAAAGTCGCTGGGAAGCCTCAGAATTGTCACTGAGGCAGTGGTATAACCGGGACGAGTAGCCATTCACGTTGGTCTGGTAGCCAGAGGTATCCTCGGCAAAACAGTTTGGTAGATCTGGCTGTACTGAGGCTTTAAAATTCACGAGCCATAAATCTAGAGGGCGCGGCAGTTGAGCTAAAGTTTGTTTGAGAGTAGTGGAGGCAGGGCAAGCTGTCCTTTGACTGCTCACACATTCGTCTTGAGCTTGATGTGCCAGGAGAAACTGAGGCTTGAGTCGCGACTCTTTTGCATTGGCGATACGTTTGAATTCCCAGGCAAGTCCCATCATTTCACCCGTCTGTACAAGGGTATTGTGGGTAGTAGCAATTAGTATCGGCACTGAGGATCTCTGTTGAATGGTTGGCACTAGAAGGTCAGGACGGTAATATTTGCGATAGCCGAGATTGCTGACTATCGTGATGCCACTCAACAGACCCACTAGCCAAATCAGGGTTACGGCTGGTTTACCTTTGATTGTGGAGGGTGAGAAGCGAGAAGTAGGGGAAGCTGGGGAAGCTGAGGGAGTAATACCTTTAATGGCGACTTGGTATGAATTAAGAGTATTTGAGGCGTTCCAACTGACTGCAAGTGCTGCGCCTAACAGCACAGGAACAGCAGGGAAGTAGACAAAGTTATACCGTGCTCCCCGTGTGAGGTCTGCACCCAGGAAGTAGGTAATACTGAAAATGATTGCGATCGCTCCTAAAACAAAGCCTCCTAAAGCGCCGATTGCCAAACGACTATCAGGTTGTTCCAGTTGAACCTTGAGTCCGTGATAGAGAATCGGCACTGCCCAGATAAAATACACGAGCATCACAACACCAGAGGCAATCATTACTAGCAGTTCTGGTGACTCTACAGGAAGCAGACACAGCATAGTAATCCATGTAGCGAGAGCCTGAAAAATCGGGTTGATCAAGGTCAAAATGGTAAAATTGCCCCTCATAATCCATCCGGTCATCTGTTCAGATGCACCAGCCTGCCAGACTGGCACCCAAACTAAACACCCGACCAATGTACCAACAGCAACAGCACCAATTCGCCACCAATAAGAAGGGGGAGTGGGCAGTGGTGAGTGGGAAGTTGTGAGATGTTTTGCCAATTTTTGAGCAAAGCGACTTCCCAACATCCAAAACCCCATCAGAACGATCGCCTCAGCACCAAGCGTGAGGCAGAAAAAGTAGTGCGTGGCTATCCCTAGACTGTTAACCGTTATCCAGCCTAGTGCCACCCCGATTGGCAAGGGTACCCGACGTTGGAAATGCTGTATGGCAACGACGAAGCAGCACAACGAGGCAATTACCCAGAGAATTCCTAGAGTATAGTGACGGGCTTCCTGTGATAGAAAGACACCATAGGGAGAAACGGCAATCATCGCTGCTGCTAAGTGCCCCACTAAATGCGATCGCGTTCCACGAAATGCCAAAAAGCCGAGTCCATAGGCAGCAGGAATGGACGCCACTCCAAATAGGGCAGGAAGTGATCGGGCTGCCCACAGTGAGACATACTCTCCTGATGCCGGAAAGAGCTGCATCCACCAATGAACTAGCACAAAATAGAGGGGAGGATGGTGATCCTCTGTAATTAAGTGATGGAGTACTGCCGACGCCCCAGCCTCTGGATTAAGTTGTAAGGGCTGTAGGAGAGTGTCTAGGGAAATTGCCTGGTCAACTGGTACAGTTTGAAAACTATTGCCCAGAGTAAACACCAGCGTGGCGAACTCATCTGTCCAAGGCGGCTTTCCAGTCAGCTGAGTGAAGCGTAAAACTGCGCCAATGACAATCCAGACCACCAGCAACAGGGGGTGCAGCCAGCGTGAAGCAAGAAACGTTTTTAGCAAGGGCAACCTCAATCGACTTGAGTGACTCGCCAACTGAGCTTTAGATTGACCCAAAAGTTCCAAAGCGTGACAAAGGCGATCGCAATCAGGTTGGCTACGTACCGATTTAAACCAAAATTAAAGAATAAATTCAACAGTAAAACATTGAGAACCAACCCAGCCAAACAAACAGTGTTGAACTTTAATAACCGTTTCAAGCGCTGACGCTTCCCTGGCTGCCGACGGGCAATATCCCCAAACGTCCAAAAATCATTCCACACGAAATTATTGATAATCGCTAACTCGGAAGCAATGATTTTACTGCGAGTTAGGGGCCAGCCTAAGGTTGAGGGGTCACTGAGGAAATAAAGTATCCCCATATCCACAACCACACCCGTCAAACCCACTAGACCAAACCGAATCAACCGACCAACTGGTCCCAGAGAAAGACGCAGACGGAGCAGATGGCGCAGATAATCTATATACTGCTTCCCTGTAACCTTACTCTCACCTTCTAGACGTTCTTGAAACACATAGCCCACTTCTCCAATCCAAGGGACTCTTCCCCTAGCGAGTACCTCAATCAGAATTTTGTAACCCAAGGGACTGAGTGTGCGACCTACCAGACAACTACGACGCACCAAAAAGTAGCCACTCATGGGATCTGAGACGCGACCTACCACCCCTGGCAGCAAAATCAACCCAAGTGTCTGAGCACCACGGGATAAAAATCGACGCACTACACTCCAATCACTCACGCCACCCTCTTCCACATGGCGACTAGCAACTGCCAAATCAGCGCCTCGATTGATTTCAGACCACAATTTTGCTAGTACTTCTGGAGGATGTTGAAGGTCGGCATCAATTACACCCAAGACCTCTCCCTGTGATGCCTGCCAACCCCGAATTACTGCCGTAGAAAGCCCCCGTTCCTCAACTCGCCGCATTACCCGCAGTTGGGGATACTGTGGCATCAGTTCTGCCGCAATTTGCCAAGTGCCATCGGGGCTATTGTCGTCTACAACAATCAGCTCGTAAGCATCCGGGATTATCCCATCCAAAATCTCACTGAGTAAGCTAACAATTTTATGAACATTTTTTCCCTCGTTGTATGTGGGAATCACCAGAGAAAGAAGAATCGGGCGATCGCGCAGCGACTCTGTTCCTGTAGTGTTCTCCATTCCCTGAAGGGGTTGCCGAAGCATCGGGCTAACAGCATTGCTGATGAATGGTCCAGGAGACTCACCTACATGCTCAGATACATCCTCAGAGGCAAAATCAATAGGGGGAATCTGTAACGAACCTGTGGGAACCGTTAGAAGCGAGAGGGGTGGGTTGATACTCATTGAGCAAATCTCAAGATTTCAAGAGAGTGGGTTTTACATCCTTTGAACATTAACCGTATCAGCACAGTGCAGCGTGCGGTTATTGAATAATTTTTTAGGGTAATCTAAAAAATTACTGGCTCGACGAGATGACTTGCTACTAAGGGTTAAGGGCTTAATCCTGATTGACTGACACAAGTAAATGGTGTGATTGTTCCCATAGGCAGCTAATGCCTTAATCTCACTTGAATACTATATCAAGTCAGGCAAATCAAGGTAAAACAGAAATCTTTCTCGCCTAAGGGGTAAAATTTAGAACTCCATAATTGATTGATATATCTGCTCCTTTTCAATACTCCCTGGCGCTTATCAAGTTACTTCTCCCTAATCTTGAATCCTTCTTAGGTTAGAAGACACAATCTTAAAAATTATCTTGTCTAGTGTAGTCGTCCCAAAACAGCAGCATCTGTAGCCAACACAATAATCGCTCAAAATCTTTGTCAGGATTTATAGAACTTACACATTGACAATAAAGTTAAAGCCGGAATAGCCGTAGATTGGTAGCACAAACTACATCATTATGTTCGCTATCCGGTTGCTGCTGGTTTGACATTGATTCCCTTTGGAGACTACCTTGTAGGAACAATCATTGATACAGTTCCGGGGAGATTGCCTTTCCTGATGCTGGGGAGTTCCAGTTTACAGGCCATGAGAATCGGTGGTTTTGCACCGCTGATAGGGGCTTTTGGGTTAACGAGATTTTTGGTTAGCGGTGCCACTAGGTATCGATACCACCGCAAGTTTCCTCAGAAGGCACGGGCACAGCAGGAGCAAAAAATACAGGGTGAGGAATTGATTGATACTCCACCCCGGAAAGCACTTAGGATTCACTACTGTGTACTCAGGGTATCCCGCTTCACTTTAGATAAATCTGAACTGGTGCCGTTAGAACTACTCAAGATTTTCCAGAGAGTCAACCAGGAATTTTAAAATCAAAAATCTATATTCCTGAGGTATTTTTTTATGCCTTTTATGCCAATAAAAGTGAAATCTAAATTTGTCATTCTTGCCCTAACTTCAATTTTACTGGTATTGTTGCCCACCTTAACTACTACATTTTGGAGAGCCGAGACTAAGTCATCTTTGACGGCCGAGCCTAAGTCGAGTGCCTCTAACGCTAACGCCGTTCTAGGGGGTCAACTGGGTTGGTTAAATTATTATGGTCATGAAGTCCCATTTATCGACCAATTCAAACTTAATTCTGGCTGGTCAGGAGAGTGTGCTGATGAATGGGACGATCCAGGTTGCAAGAAAACCATGTCCGACGATGAAATCAAACAAAAATTGTTTGAACAGGATGCCAACGGCTGGATTAAATCTATACCTAAACGCGGGACAAACCCAAAACAATACAATAGTGTTGGCACTATCTTTCTTTGGAACGGTGGCTTTAAACCAGGGCGGTATATCCTCACCTACGATGGTGAAGGCGTAGTAGAAGCTAGTAACTCTGCCAAGAAAAACGAGGCTTTATCTAAACCAAATCGACAGGTTTACGATATTCCTGATACTACAGTAGGCAATAGTGGCTTAAAGGTTGCTATTAAACAAACTGACCCTAATGGTACAGGCAACTATATCCGTAACATTAAATTCTTCAGAGAAGACCAAGAGAGTTTACTGAAAGCTGGGGAAATTTTCAATCCAGACTTTATTAACATAGTCAAGCCATTCAAGTTTTTGAGAGCTATGTCATGGATGGCTACTAATGATGGTAATGAACAAAAAAACTGGGATGACTTGGTAAAAATTACGGATTACAACTGGGCAGGACAAGAATTTATTACCCCTAGCCGCAAGAGAGGTGGTGCACCTATTGATGTATTAACAGCTCTTGCTAATAAGACTTCATCTGACCTGTGGTTGAATATTCCCCATCAAGCTACGGATGATTATGTCACCAAATTTGCTCAAAAAGTCAAAGAAACTCTCGATCCCAAACTCAATGTTTATATAGAGTACTCCAACGAAGTTTGGAACTGGAGTCCTGCCTTTTCTCAATCTCATTGGGCAGTTGAACAAGCTAAAGCGAGATGGGGGGAAGATAAACCGGATCGAGGGGCAGACTTTAATGCCTTCTATGGCATGAGGGCAAGCCAAGTCATTAATATTTGGAAATCAGTTTTTGGCAACCAAGCTGATCGCGTCAAAGGTGTTATGGCGACTCAGACAGCCTGGAAAGGGTTAGAAGAGAATCGCTTACAATGTGTTGCCTACGCTAAAGAAGAAAAGCAACCCCCCTGCTATAAAAGTTTTGACCTCTATGCCATTACTGGCTATTTTGGTGCAGCATTGAGCCAACCGGAGAACGCAGACACAGTCAAAAAATGGATGCGGGAACCTGATGGCGGATACGCCAAAGCACTCAACTTTTTGAGAACAGGTCAAGGGCTAGGGACTAATGCTGGTAGCTTACCAGACGTTCAAGCCGATAGGACATATCACAAAGGCGTTGCAGATCGGTACGGTCTAAAACTCGTGACTTATGAAGGTGGGCCCGACTTTGTTTCACAAGACAAGGAAATACAACAGTGGTTGAATAAGTTACGCAAAAGACCGGAATTGAAAGAGCTTTACACTGAATTCTTGAATGACTGGAAAAACAAAGGCGGTAGTCTTTACAGCCATCATGTGATTATGGGAGGAGGCGAGTACAGTGCTGTAGACGGAACTTACGTAGAAGATCCAAATACCTCCGCAGTTTATCAAGCGCTTCTCCAATTCAAGGAAAAAACTGTAAGCAAACTGGATCTACCTTAGGAGAGAGTTTTTTAGGCTTCGTCGTGTGCGTTAGCTTGAGCATAGCGACGTCAGAAGCATCGGCGTGAGCCTAGTTCAGGGGATTTTCTCTAATTGTGTAAAATCAGTACCAGTATTTACTGCCAAAATTGAAAGCAGTAACCTGGTTTTTCCTCATGCTCTGTGATTACTGAAACTTTAACTGTTGAGCCTATTCTTAACCACGCCCTGACTGGTGGAGACCTATCTCCAGAAGAAGGCGTCGTACTCCTAAAGCAAACTGAACCTGAGGCGATCGCAGCCATTCAGGAGACAGCCGATCAACTACGCCACCAACAAGTTGGTGACATTGTGACCTATGTAATTAATCGCAATATCAACTTCACTAATATCTGTGAACAGCACTGTAGTTTCTGTGCCTTTCGGCGCGATGCGGGACAAGAGGGTGCTTATTGGCTTGACTGGGGGCAGATTCAGGAAAAAACAACAGATGCTGTGCGGCGGGGTGCCACAGAAATTTGTATGCAGGGAGGACTTAACCCAGAGGCAAAAATCAACGGTGCCTCTTTGCCTTATTACGTACAGTTGGTAAAAACAATTAAAAATCAATTCCCCCAGCTGCATTTACACGCCTTCTCTCCTCAGGAAGTGCAGTTTATCGCTGAGCAAGATGGACTTAGCTACGCCCAAGTAATTGCAGCATTGAGGGATGCTGGTGTGGGTTCAATGCCAGGAACCGCAGCAGAGGTTTTAGACGATGATGTCCGGCGTATCCTATGTCCTGAAAAGACGAATACAGCTATTTGGCTAGAAATTGTGGGAACGGCACATCAGCTAGGAATGCCAACGACCAGTACAATGCTTTCTGGGCATATTGAAACTCCCGAACAGCAGATGAAGCATCTCAGTTTGTTGCGATCGCTCCAACAAACTGCCCTTACCCTTGGATACACAGGCTTCATCACCGAATTTATCCTTCTGCCCTTTGTCGGTCAAGAAGCCCCCAAACCATTACGTCGCCGGGTTGGACGCGATCAACCCGTTCTCGACGATGCCCTCTTGCTCACAGCGGTAGCTCGTATCTTCCTGGGCAACTGGATTAAAAATCATCAACCCAGCTGGGTAAAACTTGGGCTTGATGGTGCGACACAAGCCCTCAGATGGGGTTGTAATGACATTGGTGGCACCTTGATGGAGGAGCATATCACCACAATGGCAGGCGCGAAAGGCGGCACCTGTATGGAAGTAGAAACGTTGCACAATGCCATTAGTTCCCTAGGGCGTCCTTACCAACAACGAGATACCCTGTATCAGCATTTGTCCGTTGCGGAAGTTATTAGTTGCTAGTTCTCTGTCCCTCGGAGGTGATTTCTGAGGGGCTTGTGATTGCTTGTTGATCAGCTCACATTCCGCACTAGTCAAGTGTTACACTGCTTGCAAGTGGGAAATAGAGAATGGAAGACTGTTCTACGTAGTTTCTGTGTAATTAATTCCCAATTACCAAAAAACTGTTAGCGCTAGCTCTCTTCGAGTTTTGCCTGCGGCACACGGCGCTTTCCGAGCGTCTTGTGCCAGTTGAGGGTGCCCAATGTGGGTTATGAGAAGACGTGGCTACCGTCAACTCCCAACTGGCTGAACAGTTCGTTGCATTCGCGGTTGCTCATCTGGTTAAAGTGTTCGTGGTTAAAGGTGTAAATCCTCTCACCGATCTGGCACCGCAAACTAATGCCTTCAGTCCCAGAACTCACAACTTTTCCATGCTTCGCCTGACGAACATGGAAACTCAAAAATTCCTTGGTGTTGTACTGGAAAGAGACAATTGTGCTGGAAAGACTGCTTAATCGCTGGAAAAATTCTTGATCTGCAACAAAATTTGAGGCAGCTACGTTATTTCCTAGGATTGAGACGTTATTAATAGGGGCGGTAGTGTTGAGCATGATTTTTCTAGAATCTATTGGAACGTTGGAGTAATCAAGGACATCCTTTGCTCAGGCACAATGAGAAGGAGACGCAATTTCTGCAATCCCTGTGTCAAAGGCGTATGCTTTGGCTTGTTCGTTAAAACAGTAAAACTTGATACATATCTACCTTAGGGCAGATGGCGTAAGTTCTAAATCAGCCATATGACGGATTCGACTCAGTACAATTGCTGACATCCTGATCACTTGAGAGCATCTCACGAGCGATCGCATGCCCCTTGTGACATTCCTCCCCTCCTAACCGCTAAGAGCGGTATAGAAGGAGCTTCCCAACTTCACAATTGAGAGTTGCTGATTCACAGGACTCGTAACCGAGTATCCTCCACAGCCAGATTTGCGTGAGTCCAAGCGTGCGTTTTAGCCGATTTAAGAGGTTAATTCCACAGTTCCCATCTCGGTCGATAACTGCACTGTGTCATCTTCTAGCGAGAAGCTGACTATACCAACCATCAACCTTCCTGACCCGAGTAGCTTGCTTTATTGCCAACCCAGACGCTCCTACGTCGCTACCGCTTGCGCTATCAGGAATTGGGCGATGCACAATAACTTCAATCTCCCCAATCTTTGACAGCTGTAGCGCGAAGACGCGCTCCCGGCTGCTCCCCTGCTAGTTTCTTAGGAGGGCTTTTAGTGCAGTGCAGTAGAAGTAACTCTACCAGCTCGGCTTTCTCCTGGCTGATGTTCTGTAAGCTAGTATCTGGCAACGCCAAACTCAATCGAGCGCGGAGCAGCTGACTGCTAGTAACACTTATGCTTAAGAAAAAAAAACCGTTCCTACTGATGACTTTGGGGGCGGCTGTATTACTCATTAGCGGCGGAGTAACGGCTTACTGGCTACTAGGACAACGGAATCTTTCCTTAGCCAATGCCCCTGCCCAACTGGTTCCTCAAGATGCCCTACTAACAGCATCAATCTCCACCGAGGCAGCACAATGGCAGCAGTTGCGGGAGTATGGGACACCTGAAACTCAAGCTGTCTTGGACGAACAGCTGACAAAAATGCGCGACAATCTCCTGACAGCTAATGGCTACAACTATGAAAAAGATATCAAGCCATGGTTGGGTAAGACGGCAATGGTTGCCTATCTGGCGTCTGGAGCATCGGCAGTAGGATCTACTCAAGGGCAGAAGCCACCTACAGGAATACCATTTGTTAAACAACCAGACCTTATAGTACTGCCGATAGAAAACCCAATTCAGGCACGGCAGCTGCTAGACAAAACGAACTCCCAGAAGGCAACGCTATTTGCTGAACGAAGCTACAAAGGCGTTCAGATTCGAGAAACTCAAAAGAGCAATGCCCAGAATTATTCAGCTACTGTGCTGGGGCGTTTTGTTGTGGTGACTAACAATCCTAAAACAACGGAACGTGTAATTGATACCTACAAAGGGGCTGCCTCGATCGCCACAACACCTGGATATACAGAGCAATTGGGGAAAGTTAATACGCAAAACCCCTTCGCTCAGTTGTATTTGAACGTGCCAGCCTATTCGGCAACACTAGCAGCTAACTCAATGCGATCGCTTTCTCCTGAGAAGATGGCAGCAGCGCAACAAAGGCAGGGAGTCGGGGCAACAGTAACCTTAGAACCAGAGGGCATCCGTTTTCAGGGGATTTCCTGGCTTAAACCCAATAGCACTCAAAAAAATGAGGTGGAAAACATAACCAGCCGTTTGCCCAGACGCCTGCCAGCCGATACGCTAATTATGCTCTCCGGAGGCAACTTAGCGCAGTTGTGGCAAAGTTATGCCAAAGGAGCTGATTCAAATCCGCTCTTGCCCATTCCACCCGGTAGTGTGATTGGTAATTTGAAGGCTTATTTAGATCTGGATTTGGAGGAGGATTTACTGCCCTGGATAGCAGGCGAGTTTTCGCTGGCGCTAGTACCGGCGTCTCCGGAGGCACTCACCAGTCCGGAAAATCGGCAATCTCCCCAGTTAGGAGCGGGTGTGGTGTTGATGGTGCAGGCAAGCGATCGCTCCCGTGCCGAAGCTACCCTCCAAAAGCTCGACGAAGTGATGGCAACTCGCTATCAATTTCAGGTATCAAAAACCCAACTAGGTGGTCAACCCGTTGTCAAATGGATATCTCCACTGGGTGGATTGAGTGCCACTCACGGCTGGTTAGAGGGCAGCGTTGTCTTCTTGACACTGGGGGCACCCATTGCAGGAGCCATTCTTCCCCAACCGCCAGCAACATTGACCCAAACCCTACTATTCCAAAAAGCTGTACCAACCAAGCCAAATCCCAATAACGGTCAGTTTTTCCTAGATGTTGAGCGTACCATTAACAGCAGTACTCTGAACCTGGCACAATTTCTCTCTCCAGAGCAGAAAATGCTAGCGAAGGCGATTCATGCCCTTGGGATGACGAACGCCAATAACGACGAACGTACTAATCGTTTTGACCTGTTCGTTCACCTGAAACGGACTATTGCGCCCAGCAATTCGCCCAGTGCTGCCCCCTCTGTCAGTTCCCCCAGCCCATCTGTTCCTCAAAAACCTCTCAGCACACCGTCTGTACCTCTAAAACCTCAAACACCTCAGACGCCAGCAATTAGTCCGTCGGTGCCACAGACATCTCAAACACCTCAGACACCAGCAATTAGTCCGTCGATGCCTCAGACACCTCAGACACCTCAGACACCATCAAGCAGCCCATCTGTACTTCAGAAACCTCAAACGCCTCCAACGCAATCCCCCTGAACGCTCACTCTAGATATCGGTTTAGTCATCGCCCGCAAGTTTCAATCTGAGCGGAACTTTTTTGTAAGCTTGGAGTAAATTCTAAATCTCACAAATCTAGCTCACACTCGGTGTTTATAGTGAATAAGTAGGAATACAGTGTTGTTTTGAGAACTGATTTTACTAACTGTGACATCCAATAGAACCGATAGGATAATATTGACGCTGCGATAATTTAGTTATCAAAAACTCATTAGAGAGAAAATATTGATGAATCTGGTTGCGCTCCAGAACGGATTGGATAATATTTCATTTGCTGTCCTGTTTGTGACAATGTTGCTTTACTGGCTAGGAGCAGCTTTTCGGGGCATACCCTATCTGGCAACTTTATCGACAACAGGAATGGCGATCGCTAACCTGTGCATTGCGGCTTTGCTCGGTGCCCGCTGGCTAGAGGCAGGTTACTTCCCGTTGAGTAATCTCTATGAATCCCTCTTTTTCCTGACATGGGGAATTACAGGTGTTCATCTAATTGCGGAAAACATGAGTGGCAGCCGATTAGTGGGTGTTGTCACAGCACCCGTGGCAATGGGGATCACGGCTTTTGCCGCGCTATCGCTGCCACCAGAAATGCGGCTTTCGGAACCCTTGGTACCGGCTCTGAAATCTAATTGGTTGATGATGCACGTCAGTGTCATGATGCTCAGTTATGCATCCCTGATGGTGGGTTCACTACTGGCGATCGCCTTTTTAGTCATCACTCGTGGTCAGAATGTTGAACTCCGTGGTAGTTCCGTTGGTACGGGTGGATATCGAAGCAAGGATGGCGAGGTTGCACGCTCCTCCTATCAACTGCAACGAAATAACGGTAACCCGATGCCCCAAGCCCAGGTTATTCCTGCTAATGATTCAACGGTGCCTGTTGTACGAGAGAGCAATGGTGCGGGGAATACGGCAGTTCTTAATTGGGTTACCACTCCGGGTGCATCTGTAGCAGGAGTGCCCACCGTAAAACCCCTTTCACCGCAGCGTCTGAGCCTTGCCGATACTCTCGACAATATCAGCTATCGGATTATTGGACTAGGATTCCCTTTACTAACGATTGGCATTATTGCGGGTGCGGTTTGGGCAAATGAGGCTTGGGGTTCTTACTGGAGTTGGGATCCAAAAGAAACTTGGGCACTAATCACTTGGCTGGTTTTTGCCGCCTATCTCCACGCTCGGATTACTCGTGGTTGGCAAGGACGGCGACCGGCAATTTTGGCAGCAACAGGATTTATCGTGGTGTGGATTTGCTATCTTGGTGTGAATCTACTGGGCAAAGGATTACATTCCTACGGCTGGTTCTTCTAAGCGTTCAACGTTGTTGTGGGAGCGAATCTGTATCAATCGCGCCTATAGACACCAGTTGTTGACCCAAACTGACTAATGATTTTTTAAAAACAGCAAAGTTAAGTTAATCGGGGAAAGTAGGCGTGGATAAACGGTTTGAGCCACTTGCTAAGGGTGAAGTTCTATCAGTTGATGAATCTGCTCTATTCTTGATTGGGCACCGCACCTTCAGAGTTGGCGAAATTGCAGATGCGATTAGGACACAGCTTGAATATGGGGTAGGTGGATGGACCCAAGACAAGGATGCTTGGTTTAGCCAAGAGGGTATTCCTTGTGAGGTCTTGAGATTTACGGCTGGGGGCTGGCAAAAAGGCAAGGTAAGAATCAGCCTGGAATTTTGTCCACAGGACGTTGAGGACGAACAAGAAGACACATCAGCCAGCTTAAGCAACCACGTAGCTCCAGCAGCAGCAACAAGCCTGGACGATGAGCTAAACCTAGAAGACTCTTCACCTAGCTCAGCAGACTTTGATGATGTGATAGCTCTGGGAGCAGTAACAAGTACGGAGGATGAGCTAGACCTGGTGGAATCTCCGTTTAGCTCAGCAGATTTGGATGATGTGGATGTGATAGCTCTAGGAGCCGTAACAAGCACGGACGATGAACTAGACCTAGTAGGTTCCGCCTTCAGTGACTCCGATGAGCTAAATCTGGGAGAGCCAGCCATAAGCACGGACGATGAACTAGACCTAGTAGGTTCCGCCTTCAGTGACTCCGATGAGCTAAATCTGGAAGAGCCAGTAACAAGCACGGACGATGAACTAGACCTAGTAGGCTCCGCCTTCAGTGACTCTGATGAGCTAAATCTGGAAGAGCCAGTAACAAGCACGGACGATGAACTAGACCTAGTAGGCTCCGCCTTCAGTGACTCCGATGAGCTAAATCTGGGAGAGCCAATAATAATTGTTGAGGAGGAATTTGAGATAGAGACATCAGTAGTCAGCAATTTGGAATTTGACGTAGAAGATCCGACTTCAATCTATGTCGAGATGGAGCAAGAGGCTCCAACGTTCATCCCTGATGAAGACTTCTCTATGGCTCAGATGCAAAGCAGTCTAGACGACGAGTTTGATTTGGGAGAAATCTCCGAAAGTATTGAGCAAGAGCTGGAGTTGGTACAGGCACCCACGGCAAGCGACGACGAGTTGCTAGATTTGGGAGAAATATCGGCACAGGATGACGATGACCTAGATTTTGGGTCTCTATCAAGCCAGAACGAGGATGACTTGGATTTTGGCGATATTTCTACTAGCAGCGAGGACGAGTTTGAGTTTGGCGACATTTCGTTGAATGATGAGCCGGAAAATAGTGAAAGTGACTCGTTGCTTGATGATGTGTGGCAAGACATGAATGAGGCTAGCTGGCAGAACAAACAGCACTGAAGAATAATAGGGATGATCGCGTCAATCTGAATTTTAAAAATAGGTAATGGGTAATTAGGGCAGTTTTATCTCTTTACCTATTACCCCTGTACCTAGTCCTAAAGCCTCCAATTGCCACTCGGTAATTGTCCAACCCATGTCTAACCATCCCAGTTGGACACCTCTTCATGCACGACTACATCAAACGCTGCGGAAACGGCAAGTCTTACCACCGCAAAGGCATGTATTAATTGCGGTATCGGGTGGACAAGATTCCCTCTGCCTGACGAAACTACTGCTAGATTTGCAACCGAAGTGGGGATGGAAAATCGCGATCGCCCATTGTGATCACCGTTGGCCTTTTGATGTAGGACTTGCTGCTCATGTTCAACAATTGGCTCAAAATTGGGTAATCCCCTTTTATTTACAAACAGCCCCTGAGGTGACCAGCGGTGAGGCAGCCGCACGACAATGGCGCTATCAAGCTCTGATTGAGATTGCCCAAGCCCAAGGCTACCAAGACGTTGTTACAGGTCATACGAAGAGCGATCGCGCCGAAACTGTCATCTACAACTTGATTCGGGGTGCGGGTGCTGATGGCTTACAATCTCTCACCTGGCAACGTACATTAGCCACCGGACTACAGCTAGTGCGTCCACTCCTCGAAGTCACCCGTACCGAGACGTTCCAGTTTTGCCAGCAACAGAACCTTCCTATTTGGGAAGACGCCTACAATCAAGATTTAAAGTATGCCCGGACGCGCATCCGTCAGGAACTCTTACCCTACTTACAACGCCATTTCAACCCACAAGTTGAGACGGCTTTAGCCCAAACAGCTGAACTCCTGCGGGCTGATGTCGAATATCTTGAACACGCGGCTTTTCAGCTACGACAGCAAGCGATGCCATCGGTTAACGATGCTGAACAACACACCACCTTACGGCTGAATCGCCTTGTGTTGCGCGACGCCTCTCTTGCTCTACAACGTCGTGTTATTCGGCAGTTTCTCAAGGAAGCTCAACAAACGGCTCCCAGTTTTGAGCAAATTGAAGAAACGACTGCTTTGATAACCGCTCCTAACCGTTCTCGAACATCATCTTTTCCCACAGGAGCGATCGCTGAGGTTGATGGCGACTGGATTATTCTTCAGGCTAGCCGTTGAAGATTTTCAAGATTTTTGAAGATTGGACGGTTGAAGGTAACGCTTCTAATGTCGCTAACGTTATCAAACCCATCTTCTAACCTTTAACCTGCCAACCTTTAACTCAAGACGCTGCCAGTTCTGGCGACTGAATCAAGCTATGAATCGTTTGCTGCAATTCGGCGATCGCCTGAAGCTGATAGTCACCAGTTTCTTGGATTTGATTCAGGGCATCTGCGATCGCCTCCAGCTTCTGACGGATTTCATTGAGACTATCCTGCCTTGGCTGTAGCGTCTCTTGATACATCGTCACTGTGAGCGAAAGTTCAGCCAACGACGCTTTTCTTGACTGCCAGTTCTGTTCCAGGTTTTGCAGCTGGAGCTGCTGAGCCTCCTGTTCACCCGATTGATGACGGATCATCCCCTCAGCTTGGCTGATGCTCAGGCGCATCTGCTCTATCTGGTTTTCTAGTTTTTGCAGTTCTTCTTCCTGTTGTTGTCGTTGTGCCTCTAGCTGGTTCAAAATTGGTCCCAAGTCAATTTTCTGGTTATCTGAACTATTGCTTTCAGCAACTCCTTGGCGACGCCGCAACACACGCTGGTGCTGATTAAGAATCTCTTCTCGCTCCCGCAGATTCCGGCGCTGACCGACTAGGGTTTCGTCGAGCATCTGGTAGCGGTCTTGCTCTTCTGCCAGCTCTGTCTCCAGACTCATGCGGTCGTATTCGCTAGCCACCCTAATCTTTTCTTCCATTTCTTCAACGGCTTGGCGTTGGAATGTCAGTTCTTCTTCCTGATCATTGACAAACCGCTTGACCTTCTCTAAATCATTCTGTAAGTTCTGTACAGTTTCAGATAGCTCTCCCAGAGGCATCTTTTCCAGCGCTTCAATATCTACTTTCTGGCTAATCGTGACATCTGCTGATGTTGTCGCTAGACGGGCAAGTTGCTGGTGTAATTCCACTTGGTTAGCCAACTGGAGACTCAGTATGTGCGATGACTCCTGCTTCATCTCTAGAGCATTCTGCTGTACCTTTAACTCACCTTTTGCATGCTCTAAGGACGCCTGTGCTTGCTGCAATTCTTCTTTGCGATTTTGGAACTCTGATGCTTGGCGATCAACTTCTGCTTGTAGCTCAGAGGCTTGGGTTTGCTGCTGCTGGAGTTCCTGCCAGTAATTATCCAGCACCGCCTGCTGAGTCGTGACCACTTCAAACGCCAGATTCAGTTGTTCTCGTACAGATTCTATCGGTGCAACAGCTCCGGCTAATCGCTCTAGCAATTCTTGAATCACAGCCGCTTGACTCTCATCTAAGCCAACTGAAGACTGAAGCTGAGCTTGTAGCTCCCCTAAGCGCCGCTCCTCACCCCGTAGGTGTTCCCACGCCCCCGACAACTCTTCACGGTTGCGATCGCACTCTTCTCTAAGTCTTTCTGCTTCTTCCTTAGCGCTCTCCAGCTCCTGACGTTGCTGCTCTAGCCGTTCAAAGTCCTCCTCCATGACTTGCATCTGTTCAAGCCTGGCTTCCATTTCCATCTCACGACGGTTCAGCTCTTGACTTTGATAAGTCAAAGACTGCTTCCACTGTTCAATTTCTTCTTCCTGGTTTTTCGACTTTTCCAGCAAGCGCGAGAAATTCTGCAACATATTGACCAGCCGCCCTCCCGCTGGTTCAATCTCGCCCTGCACTTGTCGGTTCCCACCCAGGTTGACTATGACCAAGGCACCGTCGTTCAAGTTTTTGGCGTCTTCAGCAGGAACCACTTCATCACCTGGCACGGCACTCCAACTCTGGTCAGTCCGCTGACAAGCCAGCAGTTTGAGTGAGGTTTTACCACCGCCACCCAGTAGCCCGCCACTTTTCTGCTTTTGTACTTCTGCTAGATACAGCACACTGATGGTCCTCTTTACGTGTCTTGTGCCCAATCCTTGACTAAACCAACAATTAGCAAGAGTTTAGTCGAGCTGATTAAATCCAGTTTAGAAAGACCACACTGCCAAAACAAGAAAGCCTTTTCATTTTTAACTGAGTAACTCTCTCTTCACGACGTCGCATCTTTACAACTAATAATTATAAATTGCTACAATAATTTACAATTCTTTAACAACGTGTCTTGCTTCCCTGGCTACATTATGGTAGCTCTTGACATCAGAATACTGCCATAACGGATAGCCTTTCCTCAAGCGGAGCTAGACTGCTATTGTCTCTCGGCTCTATAAGATTCATCCTAACCTGCTTAATTATCCGTTAGAAAACGTAGCTTATTCCCTTGCTAACAAGGAGCATTGATTCCTCCGTGTCTGACCTTAGGATGACGAGAGTTGGTTTAGTACCCATCTAGGGATAGAGTGGACTCTATACGCAATGTCTAATCTTAAATTAGACTATAAAGTATTGGAATTCCTGTGTTTAGTGTCTAAACTAAAGCCCTTGGTAATTTGAGCTTGCCTCTTGAGCCAAGTTAATCTCCAAGTTTAGCATTGCTCTATGAAAAGCAGAGGGAGAAAACCGACTTAACCGTTTTTGAATTGCTCATCATTACATCCTAAGGAACAGCGCCCCGTTCCGTCTATTGAGTAGAAATACTCAATAATGAGCGACAAGGAAAAGTAAGGAAGTAGTCTCTGTGCATGTAAATACTTCTCTCATTCATTGGTAGAGGGATATCTTCACTCTCGAAGAGAGCGTGGCAGTAGACCTATTGAAGCTGTAAAAATTTTACAAATTGGTATCGGTGTACAGACAAGGTGAACAAAGGACGGACAGCAAGATTTTCAGATTCATCCCAAGGTTTTTAGGAGCATGTTTTCGATAAATGCAGGGAACGTTGAATGAAATTGATATCCGCAGTATCCTGCAACTGATCGAGCTAGGTCAGCGAACAGGTGAACTGCTGGTTGAGGCGTACAGCTCCCCCGCTAGTAACACAGGTAGTGATGCCAGTAGCAAGGGTTTCGCTTTTGGTCGCCCCTACTCTGAAGCCAAAGTACGAACAAGCCCAGGACCATTCTGGTTTGTCTTTTTCCTCAACGGACAAATTACCTATGCGGCTGATAGTGAGGGGAGTTTATCGCGTCTGCGTGACTATTTGCGTCGTTACAAAGCGAACACGGCTCTGGATAATCTTGAACTTCCGTCAATCGCTTCAATAAACGCGCCCGAATACGGCTATCTGTGGGCACTACTTGAGAACCATGTTCTGACACCAGCGCAAGGACGCAGCATCATCCAAAGTATGGTGCATGAAACTCTATTTGACCTTCTTAGCCTGCATAATGGATATTTTGTCTTTGAGGTTAGTACAGCGTTGGCACCGCAACTAACAACCTTAGAAATTGCCCCTCTGGCCACGAAAATTATGAAGCAGGTGCAGGAATGGAAGCAATTCCATCCCCATATCCAGTCTCCTAATCAGTGCCCAGTGATTACAGATGAGGTTAAATTACGTGCTGCCCTGCCAGAAAATGCTTTTAGAACTCTCAAACAGTGGGCAAATGGGAAAACCTCCCTACGCCAACTTTCCCGCTATCTCAACCGCGATATTCTCGCTGTGGCAAGGGCAATTTATCCTTACATACGACAAGGCTGGGTGCAACTACTGTCTACAACTCCCCAAGAGGTACCCGATATTCGACGAGACTGGAAATTTAAGGAAACTACCCAAGTTCCCCATGTTGTCTGTATTGATGATGACATGGCAATCGGAAAAACTGTAGAGTATATCCTTCAACCTAAGGGTTATGAAGTCACAGCCATTCGGAACCCTGTGGAAGCTCTAACGCTCGTCTTTAAACTCAAACCTGATCTGATCCTGTGTGACCTAGCGATGTCTGAACTAGACGGATACGAAGTTTGTGGAATGCTCCGAAAGTCTACGGCTTTTCGGCAAACTCCAATTGTTGTGCTGACTGGCAAAGATGGATTTATTGATCGGGTTAGAGCAAGGATGGTAGGAGCCACAGATTACCTGACAAAGCCGTTTGGCGCTCATGAGCTGTTGATGCTATTGGAGAGATATATTGGTCCAGGTGATCCAAAACGAAGCCACAACGACAGTTCCACCACCAATACTGTAGATCAGGAGATAGAAGAAGCCGATATTACGAAGTCAGCCTCGGCGTGAGTTGGATCAGAGCTATCGACCCGTAATTCTTATCCGTGGCTGTCCCAAACCCAAGGATCAGTCACAAGATTTGAGGATCTCGCTTAATGGATTACAAGTGATGATGAGGGATACTTTAATCATTAGTCGGTTTAGGTATGAACCCTAGGTTATGTTCCGAGTTCACCCCGACCACCGTGTTGTCAGGTAAGGAGTTATGAGCACAGTTCTGGTTGTAGAAGACAGCCTCGCACAACGGCAAATGATCTCAGACCTCCTCAAAGGAAGTGGGTTAACGGTCACTGTAGCCAGTGATGGTGTTGAAGCATTGGAACAAGTTCAACGGTCTAGCCCTGATGTGGTGGTATTGGATATTGTCATGCCTCGGATGAACGGTTACGAGGTTTGTCGGCGTCTCAAAGCCGACCCGAAAACGCAGCATGTGCCGATAGTGATGTGTTCTTCAAAAGGTGAAGAATTTGACCGCTATTGGGGCATGAAGCAAGGTGCGGATGCTTACATTGCCAAACCCTTTCAGCCAACTGAGCTGATTGGAACAGTTAAACAGCTGCTTAGAGGATAGAAATATAAATATATAAACATATAGGTATTTAAGGGAATGGTTGGTATTCCGGATTTTTTAACAGGCACGGGTCAAGATCAAGCCCCGGAATTTCAGGAACTAGAAAGTCCTGAAGGTGAATTACACCTGCGTTTTTTTGTCCCTTCCGGTAATGAATTTGCCCTACCTGCTACTGGCATTAAAGAGGTGCTCTCCAAGTCGCCAGACCAGATCACCGCTATTCCAAATGCTTCTCCCTTGCTATTGGGAACACTAAATTTTCGCGGACGGGTGATTTGGGTGTCAGACCTCGGTCAGTTTCTCGGGGATTCGGCGGCCTTAAATACAGACCGAGCAGAAATTCCCATTATTGCAGTCGAAGATCAAGATACTATGCTTGGCTTAGCGATTGACCGGATTGTCGGTATGGATTGGCTGGATGTTGAGCAGCTACAGATCCCATCAAATGTTCCGGATAGTATGGCACCTTTTTTGCGGGGGGAGTGGCTTTTAGACAAAGAGTCAATTAAATTTTTGCGACTGCTAGATCAGGTGGCAATTCTGCGGTCAGCCCGATGGGCAGCATGAAATAAACGTTATAAGAAAAAAACACTAAAAGGCAAAAGGGAAAAAGCCAATTCTTGACTTTTAACTTTTTCCTTGGAGAAAGCGGGAGGAGGCAAATGGCATCAGGTACAGATTACGCACACGAATACGGACAGGCGGAAAAGGCCTATATGCAGGGCAATTATGAAGAGGCCGCCGCGATATGCGATCGCTTAATCAAGGATTTTCCAGACGACCCAAATGTACGTCTACTGCGAGGTCATGTATACTGCTATGGCTTACAGCAGTATGATGTGGCGCGGGAACAGTACGAGTTGGTGCTCAATCTGACTTCTGAACCCGACTTTATTAGCTATGCGAATAACGGTCTAGAATACGCCAATCAATTGGCAGGTGGGTCAAGTCCAACAGATTTCACGGCTTCATCTGACGATTTCAATGGAGCTTATCCAGACTTTAGTGAAACCGATGACTTGGATGACACCCCAACTTTTGAAAATTGGCAACAACTAGAAAACGAAGACGATAACCCTGACGATTTTGACCTGGGAAGCCTGCATTTTGATGACACAGAGGGTCATGATTTGGACAAAGAGTCCACTCCACCGCTTGCCAATTCCTATGGAAGTTCAGCAATTGATTATGGGACACCTGATGCTGATGACGATCCCTTTGCCTTTACGGCGGATCAGGGGTACGACGTGGACGAGTTTGAGGCATTACCAAGCGGAGCAAGTGACTTTGAACTGGATGCAAACGCTTTTGATGATACTGATATAGAGGCTCCAGGAGAAGCCTTCTTCTCTAACGCCTCTGATCAAGAGGATGCAGGGGTGACGTTTATGATGCCTCCAAACGACGGGGGCTTTGGACAAACAGGCACTGATCAAGAGCATTCAGAGCCATTTAACTCACAATCTGACTTTGATCCCAACTTGTCTAATGAGGAAATAGAGGAATCCCCTTATGGGAACGAAGGCAGGAGTGACCAATACAACTCCAGTTACCCCGTTTTTGAGGACGAAACCCTGTTGATGGGGTCGGGAGAGTTTGAAAATACGTTTGCCACCGATAGAGATGACTTTGGGTACCTTGATGAGCACAGCCCTAACCCCACTGAGCCATTGATTCAAAGTGACTCTATTGAGGATGACCAGCCCTTTGAATCGACGTATGACCAGAATGGGTTCAACACTCAAGATCACTTTGACTTTGATACCTTTGATGAAGCCTTTACCAGTGAGACATTTGCAATTGACGAAGTCACTGCCTCACATGAAGAAGCTTTTTCTGGACTTGAAGCTCGTCAAAATGCAAGAGAGGGCTTTCTAGATGAG
Organism: Coleofasciculaceae cyanobacterium; assembly: GCA_036703315.1. GTDB lineage: Bacteria > Cyanobacteriota > Cyanobacteriia > Cyanobacteriales > Coleofasciculaceae > DATNPH01. Next base: position 156,316 of record DATNPH010000087.1, on the reverse strand, counting down.
TTTGATGTATTTGACGATGATTTAGGTTCAATTCCCGATTTCTCCTTGGACGATCGCGAGGACGGAGCGCCTGAGAGTGTTGATGAACCTGATTTTGATGTATTGAGCAATAGAGGGGCACTGCCGGACGCGACGGCTATAGGGCTCAACGAGAGTAGTGCTAGTGAATCATCCCGTCCGGGTTACCGTTCATCGGGTAGCGAGGAAGAGATGTTTAGCATCAATAGCCACTCAGACCAAATCCCGATATTTAACCAAACCAAAGAGACAGAAAACGAACCTGTTGTTACTGTTGAGCAAGGTTGGCTAGCGCCATTTGAAAACGCCCCGCTGATTCAGAAACAATGGATAAGTGCGATCGCCACTGGGGTTGTCTCAGCCGTGGCGGTAGCCTTAGTAAGCTTTGTGTCAGCTAGTACCGTTTCTCAAGACAAACCGAGTGTAATTTCCCAACTGCGCCAAACAGGTGGGTTTATGGCATTGGCAGCCGGTTTGGCTGGTTTTGGAACCACCCTAGCTCTTGGTCGAGTCACAACTAAACAGATTGGGCGAGCGACTAAAGACCTGCGAAGCCAGTTTGACGCTGTCTGTCAGGGGAACCTCAATGCTTCTGCCACGGTCTATTCGGAAGACGAATTTGGTCAACTGGCAACTAGCTTCAACCAAATGGCGCGTGTAATCCTAACGACTACTAGTGAAGCGCAACGGAAGGCAGAAGAACAAGAACAGGCAAAAGAAGACTTACAACGCCAGGTGATTCGGTTGCTTGATGATGTCGAAGGAGCCGCACGCGGTGACCTAACGGTACAAGCTGAAGTAACGGCTGACGTTTTGGGTGCAGTTGCCGACTCCTTTAACCTGACCATTCAAAACCTGCGGGAAATCGTACAACAGGTGAAACAGGCGGCGCGTCAGGTAACAAAGGGTTCTGCCGATAGTGAGTCGTTTGCCCGTGGTCTGTCTTCGGATGCTTTGCGGCAAGCTGAGGAACTGGCTGTTACTCTCAACTCAGTTCAGGTGATGACTGACTCGATTCAACGGGTGGCTGAGAGTGCCAGGGAAGCCGAGGAAGTTGCTCGCTCAGCCTCGGAAACTGCCCTCAAAGGGGGCGAAGCTGTGGAACTCACGGTAGCAGGGATTTTGCAAATCCGCGAAACTGTAGCAGAAACGACTCGTAAAGTCAAGCGGCTTGCCGAATCATCTCAGGAGATTTCCAAGATTGTAGCTTTGATTTCTCAGATTGCCTCTCGAACTAATTTGTTGGCTCTCAATGCCAGTATTGAGGCGGCAAGAGCTGGGGAAGCGGGTCGAGGCTTTGCGATCGTTGCTGATGAGGTGCGACAGCTAGCGGATCGTGCGGCGAAGGCTCTAAAGGAAATAGAACAAATCGTGTTGCAAATCCAAAGCGAAACTGGCTTAGTGATGACAGCCATGGAGGAAGGCACTCAGCAGGTGATTGAAGGCACTAAACGAGCAGAACAGGCAAAGGTAGCGCTGGAAGAAATTGTTCAGGTTTCAAATCGCATCGACGCCTTAGTGCGTTCTATTGCTGCTGATACGGTAGAGCAGACAGAAACCTCCCGTGCCGTTGCTCAGGTAATGCAATCGGTAGAACTAACGGCTCAAGAAACCTCCCAGGAAGCTCAGCGGGTGTCTGCCTCGCTACAAAACCTTGTCGTTGTTGCGCGAGACCTACTGACATCCGTTGAACGCTTTCGTGTAGAATCCAGTGATGCTAAATAGAGTCATTAGTCCTTGGTCATAGGTTATGTACTAATAACTAATGACTAATGACTAACGACTTGACTAATGACTAAAGATAATGAGTGAGACTACTCCCAGTTCCAGCTTAGGGTTGTGGACTCAGCGCTTGCTGGCAGCATTTTTCTTAGGTGGGCAAGTAGTACTTCATCTGCTAGCTGGGAAGATCCATCGCCGCAATACCCTCGACCAAATGGCAGCAGTGGGTCCTGAATCGCTGCCAATTGCTATACTTACTGCTGCCTTTGTCGGCGCGGTGTTTACAGTGCAGGTGGCACGCGAGTTCATCAACTTCGGAGCCACAACGGCTGTGGGAGGGGTTCTAGCGCTGGCCTTGACTCGTGAACTTGGACCCGTTCTGACTGCCGTAGTTTTGGCTGGGCGAGTCGGCTCAGCGTTTGCCGCTGAAATTGGTACTATGCGAGTGACTGAGCAGATTGACGCGCTTTATATGCTCAAAACAGACCCGATTGATTACCTGGTAATTCCTCGCGTCCTAGCTTGCTGCCTAATGCTACCAATTTTGACTATTTTCTCAATTATTATCGGTCTAGCTGGAGGAATGCTGGTGGCGAGTAATTTGTACAGTATTTCTGAGTCGGTGTTTCTTAATTCTGCTCAGAACTTACTAGGGGTCTGGGATTTGTGCAGTGCTGCGATTAAAGCGGTTTGCTTTGGAGGGTTGATTGCCATAATTGGTTGTAGCTGGGGGTTAACCACAACAGGTGGAGCGAAAGGGGTTGGTCAATCTACAACTACCGCTGTCGTCACCGCTTTACTAGCAATCTTTATTTCCAATTTTTTCTTAACGTGGATAATGTTTCAAGGAACTGGCAGTGCGGTACTCAGCATGGGCTGAGGTGAGCTCCTAATCGGCAGAGGGTAGAGACGCTTTAGAATGGAATCATAAATTAATGTGCGTTTATAATAACGGGATTTAATCAAAGTGACTTCTGCTGCGTCTTCTTTTCCAGCGACACAAACTGTTGAGCTGGCTCCCAGCTATACACTGCCTTTAGTCTTGATCGTTGCCGCCTTGCCAGTGTTGCTTATACAAATCTGGGTGAGTTTAGCGATCGCGCTTTTTGGGTTCTTCCTGTTGTTTCAGGCAGTCACAATCCGTCTGCAATTTACAGAAACAGCGTTAGATATTTATCGCTCTGAGACGCTAATCCGGCGTTTTCCCTACCAAGACTGGCAAAATTGGCGTATTTTTTGGCCGAAAGTACCGATTTTGTTTTATTTCAAAGAAGTTAAGAGCATCCACTTCCTACCGATTTTGTTTGACCCAAAGATGCTAAGTACTTGCTTGGAACAACGCTGCCCCAGAATCTGAGCCGTTTGCTTCCCACTCAAGAGTAAGCCATGGGTTTTTTATTGTTAATTGTTAGTTGCTAGATGAATTCAGACGAACCTCAAACCCACGGAAAAGAGCAAGAACAAGAATCAGCCGCTGAAGTGTTCGATGCTCAACAGCAAGAACTCAAGTTAGTTGCTGACACGTCTGATTCTTTAGAGGAACAAAGCCCTACAGAGGAATCGGTGATACGGCTAACTGAGGAGGGCGCTAAGCTTCAAGAATTGAACAATTTAGAGGAACAACGTGCCTCTGAACCGACGCCGCCTTTAGCTAGCAACAGGATCGTTGCTGATTTAACTCAAACTGTGGCTGAGTTGGAGCGTAAAGAACAAGAACTTCGACAGAAAATTGCTTTTCTACAAGAAACTCAGAGCAAAATCCTCTCAGACCAGCTAGCACAAACTCAATCCGCTATAGAACGGTTGATGCAAGAGGGTTTGAGTGAGCTGGAACAACGAAAGCAAGCGCTGCAACTGTCCGTTGAACAACTGGAACGTCGCCGAGAACGCATCCGTGCTGAAATGCGAACCACGTTTGCCGGGGTTTCTCAAGACTTAGCGATTCGGGTACAGGGCTTTAAAGATTATTTGGTTGGAAGTTTACAAGATCTGGCAAGTGCCGCAGAGCAACTGGACTTAACGGGACCATCAGAACTGCCAAAATCTGTGGTTGAAGAATCATGGTCAGAGGAAGAGGTGGCAACACCTAAATTTGCCGAACAGGGATTTCAAGAGCAAGTCAGGCAGATTCGTAATATTCTTGACCAGTACCGGACGCTGCCAGATTACTATGGTCCGCCCTGGCAACTGCGTCGCACGTTTGAGCCGATTCACGCAGAACGAGTCTCCAATTGGTTTTTCACTCAAGGTGGTCGCGGTGCGATGAAGACGATGGGCAGCCGCTTACAAAATATTTTGGTTGCCTCGGCAACGATTTCAGTGTTGCGCACCCTTTATGGCGATCGCCTACGTACTCTGATTATTGCTAACACTCCTGAACGATTAGGAGAATGGCGTAGAGGATTACAGGACTGTCTGGGCATCTCCCGCTCTGATTTTGGTCCAGAGCGAGGTATTGTTTTGTTTGAGGAACCACCAGCCCTGGTACAAAAAGCTGATCGGTTGCTCTCTCAAAAGCAGCTGCCTCTAATTATTGTTGATGAGACAGAAGACCAAATTAGTCTCTCAATGCTGCAATTTCCCCTCTGGTTGGCTTTTGCACCTGATCCCCAACAGATGTCTACCTACCAGTATTAAATTAGCTATTATCGGTTAGTTTTGATTAATTGCTGGAGTTGGCAAGTCCATGGCAAGACAAGCCAACGCATCAGTCACTCAAGCTAATTACTAAAACTAATTGAGGAGGTATGCCAATGATACTTGAGTTGACATTGAGTGGACTACTGTTAATAGCCGCTTATTTGCTAGGCTCTATCCCCACAGGTTATCTGGCAGGACGCCTACTCAAGGGAGTTGATATTCGGGAACAGGGATCGGGCTCTACGGGAGCGACCAACGTGCTGAGGACACTGGGAAAGGGACCAGCACTGATGGTTTTACTGGTTGATGCCTTAAAAGGAGTTGGTGCGATCGCTCTTGTTAATGCTTTCTATGCCCTAGGAGGGATCTCAGTGATTCCCTCTACTTGGCAACCTTGGTTAGTAGCTTTATCCGCCTTTGCCGCACTTCTGGGGCACAGCAAATCAATCTGGATTAACTTCACCGGGGGGAAGTCCGTGGCAACGGGTTTAGGCGTCTTACTCGCCATGTCTTGGCAGGTGGGTCTAGGAACACTAGGGGTTTTTGCCGTAGTGCTGGCACTGTCGCGTATCGTCTCACTCGGTTCAATTGCAGGTGCGATCGCTGTTTCGTTCCTGATGATTTTCCTGGGGCAACCACTACCCTACCAGCTATTTGCTGGTGTTGCGGGCTTGTACGTTATAGTAAGACACCGCAGTAACATTGAGCGTATCTTCGCCGGTACCGAGCCTCGACTGGGACAACCATTGCCGCAAGAAGCTAACAGCAATTAGCCATTATTAATCATCCAAACATAACCCAGAGATATTGACTCGGTAAGATTACCAAGAAGCTTTAGATCGGAGAGTTTAGCACCGCACCAAGAAAACCAATGAAAGAAAGCGAGACTCTGTTGCAGCAGGTGTTCCATAGTATAGCCACTGGCATTTTCGTTGTGGATGTCCAGTCACTTGGCAGGGGCGAACCAGAGGCAATAACCTATCGCTTTGTAATCAATAATCCTGCTTATGCACGGATGTTGCGTATTTCCCAAGCTAACCTGGCAGGATTATGTCCGCACGAGTGCTTCCCGCCAGATATGGCGGACAAATTTTGTGCAAACTACAGTCGGTGTCTAGAACAACAGCAACCTATCAGTTATGAGGAATCCTTTGAGATTGCAAATGTCAGATGCACCTTGCTGACAACACTATTCCCTAAGCTTGAACCTGATGGAACAATTTCACGAATCATCGGCTCGTCTCAGGATATTAGCAACCTTAGGCAGATAGAGACACTCTCGAAGCCATTTAATCAAGCAATAGCAACCTCAGTTGAGACAGCAGCTACACAACTACACCAGGCGAATCAGCGAACTCAAGTTGAAGAGAAGGAACATGAATGGAGCGAGGATTTTCTGCGGCTGACGCAGCTGTCCTTAGATCGCTCTGCCATAATGGCTTACTTAGTTGGGAAACAGGGACAATTTCTCTACGTCAACAATGTAGCCTGCCAACTCTTGGGCTATTCTCGCGAAGAGTTGCTCACAATGAGCGTTGCAGACGTCACTCCCGACTTTCCCTCGGAAGTCTGGTCGGAACACTGGCAAGAAGTCAAGCGCCGTCGTTCTTTTAGCTTTGAGTCAGTTAAAAAGACAAAAGATAACCGACGATTTCCTGTTGAAATCACAGTAAATTATTTTGAATTCAACGATAGAGAGTACAATTGTGTTTTCGTGCGTGATCTAACTGATAGTAAGCGAGCAGAGGAAGCTTTATCTCAAGAAAAAGAATTACTATTTGCTTTAATTAAAAATGTGCCGATTGGCATTATTACAACTGATGAAATTGGAAAGATATTATTAGTTAATCCAGCCTATGAGAAAATTTGTGGTTATTCAGAGGCAGAACTCGTAGGTCAAAAACCTCCCTATCCCTATTGGGACTTAGCCGATTTAGAGGAGATTAACAAGGAATTTATAAAGGCTATGTCGGGAGAAAAAGAACATATAGAACTCTGGTTTACCAAGAAAAATGGAGAGAGGTTTCTGGCTCGATTGAAACCGATCACGATATTTGACGCACAGGGAAATATGCTTCGTCACCTCGCCACCATGGAGGATATTACCAAGTACAAGCAAGCAGAAGAAGAGCTTTGTAATGCTCTGGAAGCAGAAAGAGAACTCAACGAAATTAAATCCCGTTTCACTGCCATGGTTTCCCACGAGTACCGCACTCCCTTGGCGACTATTTTGTCCTCAGCTGAACTACTCGAACGTTATACTCAGAAGTTCACAGAGGAGCAAAAACTTAACCACTACCGTCGCATTCAAACTAGCACTCGAATTTTAGCCCAGTTAGTTAATGACGTTCTGACAATTAGCAAAATCGAAGCGGGAAAACAGGAATTTAACCCTTCCTTGTTGGATTTGGATAAATTCTGCCAAGAGCTGATTGAAGAGCTGCAACCGACAATAGGTAACCAGCACAAGCTGGTATTTACTAGTCAAGGACACTGGACACTTACGGATCAAGAGTGTATCTGTATAACAGCTGCCTACATGGACGAAAAATTGCTGAGATACATCATCAGCAATTTACTCTCAAACGCCATTAAGTATTCATCTCAAGGCAGTACAGTCAAATTTGACTTAGTTTACGACCAAAGGCAAGCGGTTTTTCGCATCCAAGACCAAGGCATCGGCATTCCTAAAGAAGACCTACAGTACTTGTTTGAGTCTTTCTACCGGGGTAGTAATGTTGGCGCTATCTCTGGAACTGGCTTGGGGCTAACAATCGTTAAAAATTCTGTGGACTTACATGGTGGTCAAATGGCTGTGGATAGTGAAGTTGGAGTAGGTACTACGTTTACTATCACACTGCCATTGAATAACCACGTTACAACTAAGGAAATATGAACGGTGGGGCAGGAAAAAGTTTGTCTTTGACAAGCTTGGATGCAAGACGTATCTGTGGAGTTCCAACTTAAGCCTTTATATTTCAGCCTTCAACCTTCAGCCTTCAGTTGACCTAACTGTTGAGAGCGCTCCTTGGCTGCTAGCACGGCTTCAATTACGGCTGAGCGGAAACCAGCCCTCTCCAACTGGGTGATCCCCGCAATGGTAGTTCCACCAGGACTAGTAACACGGTCTTTAAGTTCAGCGGGGTGTAGTTCTGTTTCCTGCAAAAGCTGAGCTGTCCCTAGTACGGTAGAAAGCGCTAACTTCGAGGCGATCGCTCTTGGTAATCCTGCGGCTACGCCGCCATCCGCCAACGCTTCAATCATAATAGCCACATAAGCTGGTCCTGAACCCGATAGCCCAGTCACGGCATCCATCAAGTGTTCCGGCACCTCTACCACTTCTCCCACGGACTGAAAGATTGCCGTTGCCTGCTCGATGTGGTTGGGCTTAACGGCTTTACCGGGTGCGATCGCAGTAACTCCTGCCCCTACCGTTGCTGGAGTGTTGGGCATCGCCCGAATAACGGGTTGATGCCCAAACGCTGCTTCTAGCTGGCTCAAAGAGACACCCGCTAAAATCGAAACCACTAGCGGTCGATGCTCTTGCAACCTGATGGTGCCAGCATCTGCCTGTGTCAGCTCGGTTGCTACCGCATTAAACACCTGAGGTTTAATCGCCAACAATAAGACATCCGATGCCGCCGCTGCTCTATTATCAGCAGTTACTTTGACACCATATTTCTGTACGAAAAATTCACGCCGGGGCGCTTGTGGCTCACTCACCACAATCTCATCAGGACGATAAAGCTTTTGAGCAATTAGGCGGGATAGCAGTGCTTCTCCCATTACCCCACCACCAATTACGCCAAGCTTAATAGACACCCCAGCACCTCTTTAGTAAGAAAATTTTGGATTTTGGATTTTGGATGCTCGACCCAATCTAAAATCACAAATTTCAAATCATTACTGAGCCATCCGCTCCTGTTCAGACGCCCAAGCTGGAGCAGGAGCTGATGGACGAGGAGTACGCATCTGCGTCGAAGACACTTCGTGAACAACACCAGTCTGTGTGCTGACCTGAACACAGCTTGGTGTAAATAAGAATATACTTTCGCCAATCCGCTCTTGATGACCATCAATAGCGTAGGTGCCACCTGCAACAAAGTCCACTGCGCGTTGCGCTTGGTCTGGATCCATAATTGTCAAATTTAAGACAACAGACTTACGCTCCCGCAGCGCTTGAATGACCTGCGGCATTTCTTCAAATGAGCGAGGCTCAATTACCGCTACTTCGGAAATTCCATTGACAGCTCCAGGCATCCCAATCACGTTATTCATCGAAGTTGTTCCCATTCCTGCTTCTGATCCTACACTTGTGCGCTCACGAACACGACGGCGTGCCGGACGTTCTTCCTCTGGAGTCGGTGGTGGTGGCGCTTGCACTTGCTGCTCTTGCTGATAGAGATTTTGGTAGGTATCCCCATCGTCCTCGTACTCGTAATCGTATTCCACTGGCTCATTGAGGCCTACGAAATCTCGTAGCTTGTTAAATATGTTGTTCATCCTTTACTCTCCATCACAACTTCAGTTCGATGCTAAAAACCTGATGAGCGGTTGCCTTTAAGGCCCTAATCTTCAAACGATGCTTTTTTAGATTAAAACAGAGCGGAAAATGGCTCTCTTATGCTCGGCCTACTAACACTTCTAACCGTGGTAGGGTTTCAAAATAAATCAAAAGTATACATCAGCCTCCGGAAACCAGATAGTCCTACAAATACACTGCAAGCAAACGCCAAGTCAATTTAAAGGCGACATTACCTATCATAAAGTTACGTTGCCAATATGTTATCCCATGCCTTGACTCCCCTTGACAAAACTGAGGTATCGAGTTCGCTCACTGGGGAAACTTCCAAAGTTGTGGAAGGAGAAGTTTTCTAGGATATCTCGGAAAAATTTCCCTGGGTTCTCAACCTCGCAGACTGAAACTAGCTTCCAGTCTCTGTCCGTTCACCAAAAAGAATTTGCCCTAGTCGCACCATAGTAGCACCAGCCTGTATGGCAAGAGGGTAATCGCTGGACATTCCCATTGACAGTTCCTGCATTTGAAGATTCGACCAATTTTGTTGCTTAATTTTTTCGGCCAATTCACGGGTACGCTCAAAGACTTCCAGACTCTCTTGTTTGGATAACCCAAGTGGGAGGATGGTCATTAACCCTTGAATACTCAGCGCGTCGTACCGATCAAGTTCTGGTAAGTCGGCTAGCAATTCTGGTATTGTCCAACCATATTTATTAGGGTCTGGCACGATTTTGACTTGGAGGCAGATTTTTGGTTTCACAGACAGCTCAGCGGCTAATCGATTTAGTCGCTGGGCTAACTTTAAATTGTCACAAGAATGAATCCATTGAAATAGTTCTAAGGCTTTTTTAGCTTTATTAGTCTGTAGATGCCCAATTAGATGCCAGTTAAGGTCGGGTAAATCACGAAGTTGGGCAAGTTTTCCTTCTGCTTCTTGAATACGGCTCTCTCCAAAATCCCGAATGCCAGCACAATAAGCCTCTCGCATGGCTTCGACTGGCACCTGTTTGGTGACAGCAAGCAGTCGGACGCTAGCCGGTAGCTGTTGACGAATATTGGTAATCCGTTCTGCAATTGAGCCTGTCATTGGAAGGTTTTCTTATGGACATGCTGAAGCTGCTCATAGTCGTTAGATGAACCAGTGCGACGGAGCAGACGCAGGCGATTTTCCACTAAAAGACGCGCATCTGAACGACTAATTGGTTCAAAGGCAAGGCCATTAGGAGTAGTTGTCACCACAAAAAATAGGCGCTGGGCATAGAGGGTGGTGAACAATTCCTGGCCGTCTTCAACCATACAAACTCGAAAAAGCAGACCAAACGTTGGGTGATTCAGGTAGGTTTCGCTGTTCATCAACATCCATGCTACAAATACCCATCCCCAGGAAGGGGATTAGTTAGGAGGAGTAACTCGAAGGGCACAACCGCTGAGTCCGGTTCAAGTTATGCAGATAATAGCTTGATTCGGTATTTACGGAGTGCCTAGGTCTTCATTAAACAAGTAAAAACATCTAAATTATTATGACGCCCCATGATCGTCAATAAATCCAATCACCAATCCCAAAGCTATTGTCAGGGAATCCTAACCTGCTGGCTAAAGACACTCAAAGCCCTGTTGCTCTGCAAGGAGTATGTATGCGCTGCAGAAACTGATGTTTAAAGGTTCTCGAGCCGCTGCAACCCGATAAACAGAAACAGTTTCTGTCTCGTTGCGTTCTCCAGTCACTTACATCAAAGATTATGGGGCTGGCTTCTCAACATCGCTGTTGAGTGTTCATGCTAGGCGAAGAGAGCACCTCTGTTCGCTAACCTCACAGCTGTAACCAGCTTTCCTCTACAGGCGAGATTTCCCTACGTTCCAGGGCTGTCATATGTGGCTTTTAGATTTGAAGAAAGTGGGCGATCCTTATTTCGGTTTCCAGTTTCTTACATTATTACTATCCCACTGCTGGGTAGAGGCATCCACTGGCTCACACCGAGAGAGGTCACGCTTTAGTTTTTTATTTTAGAAGCTGCGATTTTTGCTCCTTGTTCAAAATTTTACCACCTTCGCCAAGAATACTTCACAAAAAGGACGGCAGGAAGCCGAGTCTCTTTAGATCTGGAAGGAATGTCGCTGTTCAGGGCGCATAGTACATTACTTCAAGGGGGAGCGGACTTAATGCTCTTGCTATCTTAGGGATCAAACAGCTACACTATTCCCCCCCATGCCAGTCGTGCTCCCCAAAACACGAGCAAACTTCCCAATGCCACCCAATCGCCCCAATGCAGGCGCAACTGATGCCACTGCACCCGATGCTCATTGGGACTGGTGAAGCCCCGTACCGTCATGGCGCTAGCAATTTGCTCAGCTCGTAGCAGAAGATTTTCGAGCAGCCGTTCCGCAATCATTAACCACACTTGCAGGCTTTTGCGAATACCCAGCTTTTGCCAGTTGATTGCACGAGTCCGTACAGAGCGAATCAAATTTTGTACTTCTTCAAGGACTAGGGGAATGAATCGCAGCGAAAGAGTTAGGGTGAGGGCAATTTCGGTCACGGGCACGTTCAGACGCCGTAAGGGTCGCATTAAGCTTTCTAAACCCGCCGTAATTTCTTCTGGTGCTGTTGTGAGTAGATACAGGGTACTACTGTAGACCACAGTAAATAGCAGCGTACTGACGCGAATGGCGAGATCCAAAGACCGACGAGTAATGGTTAGGTTGAGTAGTCCCTTGTTAAACGGAAACAACACGTATCGGTAGTCGGTTGGCTGGGGCAAAGCCAGATTATCAGCTGGAACTCTCGGTTGGTGGCTGACATTCATGCCATCAGGGGCAAACAAGGCAACAATCAAGACGAAAAAACTCACCATCAGCAGCCAACCCATTTGCTGACGCCATACACGTAATGGAATTGCCGCCGAGAGGGTCAGCAGAATCAACAGAGCGACTAGCGCTACACGGCAGTAAGGATTCGCCAATAGGGGAGCCGCTAGAAAGCTCATAAGCCAGAAGAATTTTACCCTAGAGTCTAGATGATGTAGCCAGGTCACTGGTTGTTCCAGGTACAGCCCTAGGGGTAGCGATCGCAGTAAATCCATTATTGGTTATTGCTAATTGCTAATTGTTCATTGTTCATTGTTCATTGCTATTAGCCATTAGCCATTAAACGCGAGTAGCTCGATTAGCCGTAACTTGAGAATCTTCGGCTTCACGGGTTTTTTTGCCGCGCCACAGTAGACGCAGTGGCGTCCCTGTGAAGCCTAACTGTTGACGGAACTGACGCTCGATGTAGCGGCGATAGTTTTCATTAAAGCGCTTCGGGTCGTTGACAAACAGGGCAATTGTCGGCGGATTGCTTTTAACCTGGGTGCCGTAGTAAATTTTGCCTTGACGCCCACCGCGACTAACGGGGGGAGTGTGCCAGCTAAGGGCTTCTTTGAGCACTTCATTAATCACTGCGGTCGTCACACGTCGCTGGTGCTGTTCAGCAGCGGTGTCTACTAAATCGAGAATCTTTTCTACCCTTTGACCAGTCAGGGCACTGACAAAAATCATTTCTGCCCAGTCGATGAAATTTAGTCGCTCTTTGACAAGTTTTTCGTATTCGTAGATCGTGTAGGAATCTTTTTCAACTGCATCCCACTTGTTGACCACAATGATAGCGGCACGTCCATCTTCGGCAATTCGCCCTGCTAGTTTTTGGTCTTGCTCTGTGACCCCATCAATGGCATCAATCACTAGTAAAACCACCTCTGATCGGCGAATGGCTTTGAAGGCTCGATTAATCCCAAAGAATTCCGGCCCGTACTCAACGTTTTTCTTTTTGCGAATTCCAGCCGTATCGATGAGGCGATAGGTTTTGCTCTCAATGTCTTTTTCCGAGTTACCAGGACGTTCCACGACCATATCAATGGCATCGCGAGTGGTGCCAGAGATCGGGCTAACAATGGAGCGATTTTCACCCGTGAGAGCGTTCAATAAGCTGGACTTTCCGACGTTTGGGCGTCCGACAATGGCGACTTTAATCTCAGGTATTTCGGGGATCGTACCGCTAGCTGGCAGGTGGGTAATTAGCTCATCAAGAAGTTCGCCGGTGCCACCGCCATGGATAGCCGAGACGGGGAACGGTTCGCCTAAGCCAAGTTCCCAGAACTCGGCTGCCTGGATAAGACCTTGCTGGGGCGATTCGCATTTGTTGACAGCGACGAGAACGGGTACGGGTTGTTGACGCAACCATTCTGCGATCGCTTCATCGGCTGGCGTTGGTCCCTCCTGACCATCCACGACAAATATTGCTGCACTCGCTTCCGCCAACGCTGCCATTGCCTGTTCTCGAATTAAGGGCAAGAACTCAGTATCATCATCAAAGACTAAGCCGCCCGTATCAACAACAAGATACTCGCGGTCTTGCCAGAAGGCAGGACGATAGGTGCGATCGCGTGTCATTCCTGGCTGATCATGCACAATCGCATCGGTCACGCCAGCCAAACGATTGACCAGAGAAGATTTGCCCACATTCGGGCGTCCAATAACAGCAACAATTGGCAAGACCATAACCGCGTTCCTTCAGCAAGCATAGTAAATCCCCGGACGCAGAATTTGCGCCGATATGCTCTTATTGTAGCCAGCGACTGTCACCACCATTTTCAGGATACTTGACACTGCTGCTCCTGTCTCAACAAAGGAGGTAATTGCTACTGACTTGTAACTAATAAAGACGTAAACCCTTCCTAAGGAATAATTTCAATTCTTTCTATAGGTAGTTATGTAGCTCTAGATTTTACCAGTGTCGGTCTTTGCAAAAGAGAGAGTGAAATTCACCGTACTAGATAATTTTTAAAATTACTTAACTCGAATAAAATTTGAATATTATTGTTGTATAGTTGAAAACATTTAATTCAAGAAGAAGTTGTTGCAATTATTGGTCCCTTGGGGTCGGGGAAGTCAACATTTCTCCGTTGCTTGAACTTACTTGAAGTGCCGACGGCAGGGAAGATCTACATTAATGGAGTGGACATTACCTCGCGAAAAACCTACATCATGGAAATTCGTCAGAATGTCGGTATGGTGTTTCAGCATTTCCCTCTGTTCCCTCACATGACTACCCTGAAAAATGTGATGTAGGCACCAATGACGGTGAAGCACATTTCTGAGGAGGTGGCACGCAGAGAGGAAATGGAACTGCTCTCAAAAGTAGGTTTGGCAGAGAAGGCAAATGTTTATCCGTCTAAGTTATCGGGAGGGCAAAAGCAACGGGTAGCGATCGCACGTTCTTTGGCAATGAAGCCAGATATCATGTTGTTTGATGAGTCAACCTCCGCACTCGACCCAGAAATGGTGAAAGAGGTGTTGGAGGTAATGAAACACCTCACGGAAACGGGGATCACAATGGCGATTGTCACCCATGAAATGGGCTTTGCGCGAGAAGTGGCTAATCGCATTTTGTTTCTCGACCCAGGAAAATTGGCTGAAGAGGCACCACCGAGGGAGTTCTTTAATAATCCGCCGTGCGATTGCGCCAAGCAGTTCTTAGAAAAGATGTTGTGAGGCCATAAGCATGCTACTGTGAGCGTGCGTATATGGCTGCCATGCCGTGAGGCTCATTGATGTACTTACCACTTTGTAATGGTTGATAAGTCTCGTTGTATAGACATAGACTTTTGGGATTTTTAACAATGAATTGCATCATCTGTCGATGATGTTCACTTCTGAAGAAATTTTTCAGGCTGGCAACATCAAGCCAGTAGCTGACCATTACAACTTCATTGGGGCTACAGATTCCTGCTTTTACTTGCACACAATTAGAAGCTTGAGCAGTAACTTTCGATATCCAAAAAATGTTTCGCCACATCCAGAAAAATCCGGCTAAATTGCGAGCCAAAAAACCATTAACAAAGATAACGGCCTCTGGATTTTCTGGAAGATTGAGCTGATAAACGGAGTAACTCATACATTAGTACCCTCAAAGTATCATTGGCTAAAAAAGTGACTATTGTGCGGTATAGCTGCCATTAACGGTTCGCCCTTGTTTGGCAACACAAGAAGCTCCCATCCAAGCCAAGCTACCCCACTGCCTCAACAATTTCTTACAGCTTTTCAGCGTATTGAAGTTCTACAGTACTGGGGGTAGTATTCAACTATTTTATATTCAACTTTTTTAGTATGTTGTTTATTGCATATTAAATAATTTGAATATATCAAAAAATTATCGCTTTAGCTCACACGATTTTACCGATGCTGGTAATCTGCCCCTGTAGCGGGTATGACCTCGCCAAGTGGTTGGATAGTTTAGTATCAAACTCGGTCGGTACTTTTGGAGTGCCAGTCCCCAGTCCTGATTTATAGTGGTTCTCACTGAGATGGAATAATGTCCAGCTACAGGTATCGCTTGAGAACTTCAACGGTAGCTTGTCCTGTTTTTGCCCAACTGAATTGACTAGTACGGTTGAGGCCAAGAGTGCGTAGGCGCGATCGCAAAGCTGAATTTGTTGCCACAGCTTGCATGGCTTCTGTGATTTCGCCCGTATTGTAAGGATTCACCAGAAGGGCAGCATCACCAGCCGCTTCCGGTAGAGAGGAGAGATTGGACGTAATCACAGGGGTACCGCAGGCCATAGCTTCTAAGACGGGAAGACCAAAGCCTTCCCAGAGGGTAGGGAAGACGAGGGCGATCGCTTGGTTGATGATTGTTGGCAGTTGTTCGTAAGGAACGTAGTCGAGAAATTTTACCTGCTGGGTTAGACCCAGTTGCTCAGCTTGTGCCTGTAAGATTGGCGTGTAACGGCGATCCGGTGGCCCTGCTATCCACAGTTCGTAGTCATGATTACTGGGTAAGACAGCAAAAGCGTCGATCAGTCGCTGGAGATTTTTGTAGGGATCGTGGCGTCCAACGTAGAGGAAATAATTGCTGGTGGGTAAGTCGAGAAAACGAAAGTCTTTGGCGTCGTGGGCAAGGAGGATAGGAGTGATTTTGTCAGCCGGGATATCGAAGAAGTTAGAGATATCCTTAGCCGTAGCAACAGAGTCACAGATAATGTGTTGGGCTTGGGTAAGAACCTGGGGAATGTAGTAGCGGAAATAGGGCGTCAGGGGAGAACGGCGTTTAGGAAAACGCAGGGGGATCAGGTCGTGGACAGTGACAACATAGCGACTGTGGGTATTGAGGGGCGCTTCTGGAATTGGGGAAAACAGGAGACGCGATCGCAGTTGTTGGTAGATTCGGGGCAACTGTAGCTGTGTCCACATCAGGCGTCGGAGATGTCCTTTCAAGCCTTGTTCGGGAGTTAGACCCGTGGGGACTAAGTGGCAGGAGTAAGGAGAAAGATTTTGAGAAACCAGAAGGGTTGGTTCAAGAGGCTGTAAGTAAGGAAGAAGATTGAGTGCGTAGGTTGTCGTTCCCGTAGGTCTAGACAAACGATACGAAAGATTGATGAGCAAATTATTTGATGAATAATTATTAGGATTGCTCATGTTAACAAGGGAGGCTATGGGCTAGGGACGAAGAACCAGGAGGACACGGAGACACTCTAGACGCAAGGAATTTTCCAGAAAATCTCTCCGCCTCCCGCCTCGTTGGGTCTTCCCCACTCCCTACTCCCCACTCCTCTTCTCACTCAAAAGGGCTTTATAAGCTTGTAGTGTTGCTTTTGCCGTTGTCTCCCAAGAATACAGCTTAGCTCTGTGTTGTCCTTTTTGAATCAACTCATTACGAAGCTGAGAATCATTAATGACTCGTAGCATCGCCTCAGCTAGGCTACAAGAATCATTGGGGTCAATCAAAAGCGCTGCATCTCCTGCTACTTCAGGCAGTGATGAGGTGTTAGAGGTGACAACTGGTGTTCCTAATGTCATGGCTTCTAATACAGGAAGACCAAAGCCTTCATAGTGGGAAGGGTAGACGAAGGCATCAGCTTTCGAGTAAAACAAGGCGACCTCTTGATCCGATAAATAGTTGAGGTGATGGATCTGGTCTTTCCAAGGCGATCGCTCGATTTCTGCAAAGATTTGTTCGTATCTCCACCCTTTTTGACCAATTAAAATTAAATGATGTTCTATCTTATGTTTTTCCTTTAGTCGATTAAACGCGGAAATTAAAGTAATAATATTTTTTCTCGGTTCAATCGTGCTAACAAATAAGAAATAGGGTTTATCAAAATTATACTTAATAGTATTGACAGCCTTATCAATCAAATGTTCTTCTAGGTAATTGGGATAGTAACGACTTGCCAGAGGAGTTACGTAAATTCGTTCGGGAGGGACGTTCAAATATTCAACAATATCCTTCTTGGAGCTTTCTGAAATAGTTATAACTAAATTACTCCACTTCAGAGATTGTTTAACACGCTTGGTATAGGTTCTAACAACTGAATTAACATAATTGGGATATTTAATAAATGATAAATCATAGATATTCATCACTTTTAAGCTTTTCTGGCACGGATAGACGGCGTAGTTAGTGCCATGAAAGATATTCGGATAACCAAAACCGCCCTCAAAATAGGAGAGTAGCGGATTGGGGAATGCTGCTAATAAATTTAAAACTCTTACAGGAAGAGGCAAGAGATGAAGATTAGAATATGTCTCTAAAAGAGCAGGAAAAGACAAATTGCCTAGCAACCAGTTTTTCAAACTAGGCTGATAGACAATACCTAACTCAAAATTCTCCTGAAAACTTAATGTATGGAGGGAGTTGATTAAGTTATAAACGTACAAACCAACTCCACTGGGATTTGGCAGTAAGGGTGTTGCATCAACTACAACCTTCAGCATGCTTAAACCAATACTTTCCCGTCACGGAGTTCTTTGAGGTCATGATCCACCATGATTTCAACCAGTTGTTCCAATGAATAGTGCGGTCTCCAATGAAGTTGAGTTTTAATTTTATCAATACAGCCAACTAGCTGTACGGATTCATCCGGTCGGTAAAAGGCTGGGTCTACAGAAACGTAATCTTGCCAGTTCAGACCAACACAGTTGAAGGCACACTCGACTAGCTCTTTAACAGAGTGAGTTTCACCACTGGCAATGATATAGTCATCGGGTTGTTCCTGTTGCAGCATCATCCACATAGCATAGACGGCATCCTTGGCGTAACACCAATCACGACGCGCATCTAGGTTGCCAAGTTTCAGTTCATTGACAAAACCCAGTTTAATCAGGGCAGCGCCACGAGTGATTTTGCGAAAGACGAACTCTGTACCACGACGGGGAGATTCGTGGGTGTAGGTGATGCCGCAGCAGGTGTAGAGGTTATACTGTTGCCGATAGTTAACACTCATCCAATGGGCGTAGGCTTTGGCGACGCCATAGGGATTGCGAGGGCGGAAAGCAGTTCGTTCAGTTTGAGGGGATTCGTCCGGTTGACCAAAGACTTCACTGCTGGAGGCTTGGTAGAAGCGGATGTCAGGTTTGCAGCGGCGGATGGATTCTAAAAGGCGAGAAACGCCGATCGCGGTGTATTCGGCAGTAAGGGCAGGTTGTGTCCAAGAAAGGGGAACATAGCTTTGAGAGGCGAGGTTATAGATTTCGTCGGGTTGAGATTGGGCGATCGCGTCCATCAAAGAGCATTGATCCAACAGGTCACCAGAGAGGATCTCGACGTTGCCTGAGAGGTGACTGATACGGCTAATATTACTGGAGCTAGAACGACGCACTAAGCCGAATACTTGGTAGTCCTTGGATAAAAGTAGTTCAGCTAAGTAGGAACCGTCCTGTCCAGTTAATCCAGTAATTAAGGCTTTTTTTTTCACCATAGTCTTCTATTACCGACCTTCGTTAATCTTCCCAAATTTTATGAACTGGGTTTCTAGGTACATTTGTAACATCGTAGTTAATGGCAGCTAGCAGAGATTGAAAGCCCAGAATAATCGGTAGAGAAGCAAGCATTACTGTCCCACTAGTTGCAGGTATACCTGTAATAGCACTTAAGTACCACTCAACCAAACCATAAATAGAGCCAAGACTTAAGAAAATAAAAGCTACTACAAGCTCCATAGAACCAGCGTTAAAATCACGCAAGAAATAATTATAAAATACTCGCTTTATTAAGCGTTTTATGTATTTACGTGGAAAATCCAGTATAACCTTACTAATTCTTAGACTGCTAACCTCATCATCATATTTAGCTTTCATTGGCAAATCATAAATCACAGCACGTATAGTGCTTAGCCTAAATAGCATATCACTTTCAAAGAAATATCTGTTGTCAAGCTTATGTAGCGGAATTACTTTCAATAAATTGGCATGGATTGCTGTATAGCCATTTGTAGGATCCATAATATCCCAGTACCCACTACATATTTTATTGACAAAAGACAAAATGCCGTTTCCAATCAGGCGGATCTTAGGCATTGTATTAAGCAGTTCTAGATCATAAAAACGATTACCTTTGACATAATCAGCTTTGCAATTCAAAATAGGTTTAATAAATTTTGGTATTAGTGCTGGATCCATTTGACCATCGCCATCAACCTTGATAACAACGGTTGCACCATCATCAAGTGCTTGTTTATACCCAGATATCACAGCACCGCCAACACCTTTATTTTTCTTATGAAAGATAACTTTAACTCTCGAATCAATACACTCTTTTTGTACGTAAGCACCTGTCATTTCTGGGCAGCAGTCATCTACTACATATATGGCATTGACCTCTAAGCCAATTTGAGAAATCACCTTAAGAATATGATTCCTCACGCGATAGCAGGGAATGACAACGGCAATCATCAACTCACTATTCTCTAGATTTTAAGTTAGCATCAAACGACTTATCAAACTTCCAAGCACTAATTAAGAAAAGAGGAAATATATTATAAAACAACGGCACAAAATTTCTACCTATTTGCTTAAATCCTGCTCTTTTTAAACACGATTCAACTTGATACCCAGTGTGATAATGATCCCAAGGCTTAGTAATGTTAAATACTTTTCGAAGGCTTGTGTAAATGAAATTTTCTGTCGGCAAAGAAGTTAATAATACACCATCTTTTTTCAGGAGTTTATGAAAAACACTGATAGGTATAGACAAATCTTGAAAATGT
Organism: Coleofasciculaceae cyanobacterium; assembly: GCA_036703315.1. GTDB lineage: Bacteria > Cyanobacteriota > Cyanobacteriia > Cyanobacteriales > Coleofasciculaceae > DATNPH01. Next base: position 136,396 of record DATNPH010000087.1, on the reverse strand, counting down.
TCTAATACATCAGCTGCCACAATTACATCAAAATGATCTTCTGGGATGCTTGCAGTGGCTATATCCCCTTTGATTAACGTGGCATTTTTTAGGTTATATTTTTCTACTACTTTACTGGCTTCTAGAGTCTCTAGGTCAATAAAAACCACAGTTTTAAATTGAGAAGATAATGTAGGTAAAAATAGTCCGCCACCTCCACCAAAATCTAGACATGAATCTTTTTTTGTCTTAATTTTACTGATTTGATAGTTAATCAGTTTTAATCGCATCCAAAAAAACTTTTTCACCACCCAGTAGTTTGAGTAGTATAGGCTTGGTATACGCTCTGAATCAGTAGCAATTGACTGAAGAAACTTTGAATCGATTTTAATAAACATTTGTGGTTTAAAATTAATACGCAACTATGTTCTTACTCTAATTATTTAAAAGCTCAGTCTTGTTTTTCGTAAATTTGGAGCAAAGCATCAGAAGTAAACAATTGTAAAAAAGGATAGAGTAAAACAAGCAAAACGTACAGAGTTAGGACATATATAACTGAAGAATTTTTATCCATTGTTAACCTCTTCCATAAACCTGATAAACTAACTGTTTTTAGAGGTTGGGTACACAAGAGCCTAAATTTATACTGACTAACACATCTTTCTAAATTTTTACTATTAAAGTAAAAAATATGGGGAGAGGAATAACCTTTTTGCCACAATCGATGAAAGGGAGCCTTATAGCCAAACCGATAGAGAAATAAGCCAAGCTTGAAGAAAAACCCCTGACTAGTGGGTATGTTGATCACGAGCTTGCCAGAAGGCATTAACAGACGATAACAGCTCTCTAATACTTGTCCTATATTGGATAGATGCTCAAGCGAGTCGTTAAAGGTAATCACATCGAACTTATCCGAAGCATTCATACAGTCAGGAAAGTATCCTACACTAATATCAAGACCCCGGTTAATACCCACAAGCGCTACTGATTCTTCAGGCTCTATACCTATTACTTTCATGCCTCGCATAGCAGCAGCTTCTACAAACCAACCATATGAGCTACCAACATCACAAGCCGTAGAGCCATCAAGGGTCATGTATGCTTCCAAGGTATTGAGTAACCTTTGAAAATTTTGCAGCCTCAAGTATTTAAGACCCAAGTTGCGATTTTCTTCAATAATTACTGTTGACTGCTTTAACTTGCTATTCTTATTACCTAAACGCGAAGTCCATAGCTTACATTCATAACAATAAAGTAACCAAGGAGCTAACCTCTCAGTCATTTGGCTCTGGCAAGCAGGACACAAGTTAGACATATAGACTTATAAAATTAAAATTCGGATAGATTGGCTCCGTTGAGCAGAATAATCGAAACTACCGGATACTTGTTTTAGCCGACTTAAAGAGCCAGGAAGCTGGTGGTTCAAGAGGGCCAGTGTATCCCATATTGACCGGGAATACGTAGACAGGATAGCTCTCCGCACAAAATGGCAGTGTAAAAGGCTGATTCTGAGAAGATAATGTAACAGCTGTCTCATTACCCGTTGATGGACATAAACCATTGATCATATAGCGTTCTCGTGGCGCTTCTATGACTTGATTCTTTGAGTTATGCATCTTTACATGAATTGAACACTCTAAAGCACGACAATTGTGTTTTAAATGAACAGTTTGAACATGAAAGTCTTGGAATTGGAAAAAAGAAGTTGATTTAATTAATATCTGACCATAAAATATACCAATAATAATTGGCAATACAGGAGAAAATAATAATATAAATTTGCGTGCATATATTGGAAATAAAGGTATGTAACGATAGAAAACCCAAGGTCCTGTAATTAAAGCTAGACACCAAGTTGGTGCCATAAAGTCACGAACAAAGCCATACTTTAAAAGAGGGCTACCAGATGCGGCACTAGAAACATAACCTAAAATCAACCCACTTCCAACTAAAAAAGGAAGAATAAATTCTACTGACAAAAGACCCAATAAATCTTTTTTAATAAAAACAATAAAAAACAAAATACCTATAGCAGCTGGTAATATATAAATTAAAGCGGGTACTTGTAATAGTAATGGCATTCTCCAAGAACTTATGTTGAAACCAAAAATAATTGGCTGTACCGTATAAGATTGGTTCGTATTAAAAAAATTCGTATCAACAAAAAGTTGTACAAATTTAACAGGAAAATTATCTATATATATTCTTGTAGCTTCTTTCAAACTTGGGTTATTCTTAGCAAATGTTAAGTAGAGCATGTGGAAATTTTTAGTATTACTGATAAAAAGGCTTAAATAAGATGTTATTATGAAAAATAAGGCTACACTTGGCAAAACATTAAACGTAATTCTTTTTATAGTATTTCTAGACAGTCCATTCTTAATTAAAAGTAAAAACAGCCAAATCAATAGTGATATAACAAAAATTGCACCCTCAAAAAAACGAATCTGCGTAAGTAATCCCAAAGCTGAACCTAAAAAGCTAAACCAAATATACTGAGCAGGTTTTTGTTGATTGAATTCTTTAACAGAGTATATAGTTGTTAAAATGCAGATTAGGGTAATTAATGTAGCGGGAAAATGAGTCCATGGAATATCAGAAAATGATACGAAATTAGATGATAAAACTAAGGTAAGAGTGTAGGTGAAAGCTATAGTACTGGCTACAGCCTTAACTTTATTAGCAGAACTGTTATCTCGAATTTCTACAGCTTTACTTAATACTTTGCACAGCAGTACGTGCGAAATAAGAAAAAAAACTAAAACGGTTGATATAAAAGAAAAGCGATTAAGTGCTACCAAAGCAACAGCAGGCTGAACACCTAAAATTTTTGTTGTGATAACACCCAAAGCTATATAACCAGAACCAACTAAACCCTGATTTACATAAGCCGGGGAACTGCCCGAAAGTGCTTCTTGAAGTGACGTTAGAAATACACTTTGATCGTTCCACAAAGGTTGAATTTTCTCACCTAAACCCGAGTTTGGAAGAATAAAAGTGATTAGTAAAAGCAGACTAATATAAATTAAAGGAATGATATTATCCAACAATATGTTGTTGATATATCTCTTAAAAAAAAGAAGCTTTGTTTTCATAAGGCTCCTAAAAGAAAATCTATTACTATCTGTTTGACCTAATTTACAAACCGAAAATAGTGTACTGCTACACCTAATTCTCTTGGGTCACCATTACGCCAAACTTTTGAGGGCTTCCAGGTTTTGCTGCTAATAGTGATTTGACCATTCCAATCTTGGATGGGAATTTTATACATGCTTTTTACAGAAGACTTGGGAATTTTAAATGTCTTAGTTGCTCTCCCAGCAGTTAGCTTTACTTCTAAACTAAATGGTGCATAGTTACTAAGGCAAAATTCAACAAACTTCGCTTTAATATCCTTGGCACAACTCATAACAGATTTTGATTGTGTAAATCGTAACTTGATAGTTGGGTCTGTTTCTTTAATAGCCCATGTTTTACATTCATCAGGCGGTAGTGTGATTTCACCTGGTTCATAATACATGTGACTTTTTTTTGCTATGATTACATCTGCAATGGGGCTGGCATCAGAACGATACCTTCTTGGTGTCCAACCCAATAGCAATAGTGTTCTCATAAAATAGGATGTATCAAAACCTAGCTCAAGCCAACCAAATTTCCGAATAGACCAAACAGACATGCCTTCTAATCTTACTCCCCAAGGATAGGGAAAATATGGAGCATCGGCAATTGGCTCTGCCGCAAAAGCTATTAATCCGTCATCATTAATTAGATTATGGAGATTTTTTATCAGCTTTAAATGGTCTGCGCAATGATGAAAACACTCAAAAAACACTGCCGCATCATATTTTGTAGAAGAACTAAAATCAAGCATATCTTTATGAGCTAGCTCAACTTTTTTTGAGAGCATTTCTGTTCTATATTTGATTAACTCTATAAAAGAATGTTCACTATCTACAGCCGTTACTTCATAGCCCATTTGGGCAAAATGTAAAGTCGTATTGCCCCATCCCGGACCAAATTCAACAATCCGAGCATTGGGTTTTAAATTCATTATTTTTATTAAAAACCCTTGAGCAATTAATTGATCTCCTACAGCATATGGACTCTTAGTATAGTAGGGATAGGGATTATTTTTAAGCCCTTCATAATCGAATTCTACATGTTCATTGTCAACGGTGTAGTTATCCTTTCCTGATATATGCAAGTACAACTGCATTTGAGCATCAAAATACTCTTTAGAATATGGATCTTCGGGAAGAACACCATCAAATACATAACAAAACTCATTTAAAGACTGCATGCCTTCATCATGAGAAATAGCAAACTTTTCATCAACTTTTTGAAACTCCACATCTAAATCTTTTACATTTTTGATATATTTCATTTTGACTCCTTTGGAATTTAATAAAGAATTGGGAGAATTAAATAATAAGTAAAATAGCTTAAACCCCCTTTGATCGAGAGAATGGATTAAGTGCAATAACAATCCGCGAATTTTTTGTTTCATTTAATTTTATTACGTTAGTTTGTACGCATACAGCAAATATAAAACATATAAGAGTCTTGAGGATTATCGTTTATACCTGAATTTTTAATTGCTTCCTCTACTAGGAAAGTTGACTGGCTAATTGACTCAGGTAATTCAATCAAACCTTTAGTTTCAACTATCTTAAAATTATGTTTCTCCAAAATATTTATAAAGTCATCATAGTAGTATTCAATTTTATGTTCTGGATGAATATAACTATTCGGACATTGCAGCTTAGTTACTCGTCTATTTGGAGTATCGATGGCAAATTTTCCGTTTGGTTTTAGTAATTTATAAACTTGTGAGAACACCTTTTCAGCTTCATCAGGAGTAACATGCTCAATCGACTCCCCTGACCAAACTAAATCGAAAGATGCTTCTTCAAAGCAAGCTAGATCAGACATGCTTCTATAAACATATTCAATTTCACAGCTATCGTGCTTAAGTTTTGTTGGTACTTCGGCTGCTGGAAACATCCGTTCGCTTGGAGGAAGATCTAGAATGTATAGCTTTTTGGGCAGATAGGGATAGCCAAAGTTTAATAAAGCTCCTTTGGAATCACCTGAGTGAGCACCGCCCAAATCTAAAATAACCTCAGCTTCAGGTAACAGCGTCTGAACCAACTTCAGTCTTGGGTTATGAATGGCATTGAAAAATGCATCCGGATTACAGCGTGCTGCAAACTCCGGTGAATTGATTAAAGCTTTTACTAAATCGAGGCGAGTTAAACCTTGCTTCAACTGGTTTAACCAGATTTCTAACCCTGCTGGCTCAATTTCTCGTTCAAGTATTACTTGATATGCCATTTCTAAAAAGGCTCGATCAGAAACCCTGACTGAATCTTTTTTTAAAAAATTTATTAGATTTTTCACGTACTTTACTCCTCAATCCCCAAAAATTAACACAACTTCCTTGAGGCAAACCCAATTATGAACACTATGCTTATTGAGCATCAAGAATTAGCTATCTAATTAGCATCAATAGGTTTTTGTAAAAATATGAGTACTGATGTAAATATAACCTTCCCTGCTTGGCAGACAATATGTGGAAAAACGTTAATCCAATCTTTACTAAGATCTACAGGTTTTTCTAGCAGTGATGGTGATATAGCAAAATCGATTTCTTCGACTAGTTTAAGACCACTTGGATGGACGAGAAAATCATAAATTTCATCAGGCAAAAAGAACTCAGGATGAGAAATCTTATTGAGAATAACCTCTGTTGTGATTACTGCTATACCACCTGGGCGAAGGACACGAGCCATCTCTTGCACTGCCTTAGAGGAAGCTGTATGACCACCGAAATGTTCGATTGAAGAGAAAGAGAAAGCGATGTCAAAGCAGTTATCTGGGTATTTGAGATCGCAACCGTCCATATATTGAGCTACCAGATGCTCTTCACGATACGGGAAGGGTGCAAACTTCTCAGGATGAATTAACATCTCGGAGAAGGCATCCGTCTGCTCAAAATCTCCTTTTCCATAAATATCAGTTGCGTGGACTTTAGCGATAACATTAGCTAAATAATAGATTGGATGTTCACGCCCTGCTCCAACACCGATTGCTGTTGCTTCGGATGTCAAGTAATTTAGTTTTTTGAGACCCAGAATAGCTTGAGCAAACTCCCAATGCTTTCGATGTTTATTCTCACGACCAAAAGAGAGATGAAGCTCATCTAAAATAGACAAAAATTCTTCATTTTCCCAATCGGGAAGGTCGCAAACCTTGCAAAAGCTCATGGTATTTTCTCTCTTACAATTTAGAAATTAAATCAATTCAAAGAGTTACGAACATGCCTCAACTTCTTCTATGAGGCGTTGCTTAACAGTATCGAAAGTGTAATTGGAAACAACATATTCCCTGGCAAGCTCACCCATTTCAGCTGACTGCTGTGGGTCTTTCATCAACTCCAGTATGGCTTGTGAAAAACTTTCATAATCCTGATAAATTACTCCTCCTTTGCTAAGGACAACATGCTCTACTAAAACTTGGCAACGACCATTCACTAATACAGGAGTACGCTGAGCCATTGCCTCAAGTGTTACTATGCTAAAGCTTTCATATGGGGAAGGCATTACAAAAATAGAAGCCCCAGCCATGAGTTTAAATTTTTCTTCTTTTGAAACAAAGCCTCGGAATTCGATATCTGGATGACGTACTATTTCTACTTCAGCTTTACCCGTTAGAAGTAAGCGCAAATTAGATTGGTGGTTTTGCTTGAACTGAACAAAAAAATTCATCAGTTCGTTGCATCCTTTACTCGAATCAATACGTCCGCAGTAAAGAAGGTAGGGATATTCTATATTGTCAGGCGTACAAAGTGTGGTTTCGACTCCCATAGAAATAACACTACCCGGAAGTTCCCCCCACAACTTATTTCCTAAAAGTTTTTCAGCATTCGTTAACCAAATCAAGGAACGTACCCTTTGAGCCATATATTTATAGGCACTTAAATAAGCAGGAGGTTCGTCGTGTAGTGTCGGCGCTAGCAGCGTGCGAGAAGCAGGAATTTGAGGAAGTGAAAAATAAGTTGTTGGATAGAGATAAGTGATGAATATAACTGATTGATAGTTGCTCCATTGTTCTTCTATGAAAGATATCAAGGGTTCTGAGTATGGCCCTTGACGGCGAATAAATTCTTCTTGAAGGGCGATACTCCAAGGTATTCGTTTTTTACTTCCAGAGTTCATGTGCTCAGAGGCTGAAAACTGGAAATCTCTGAGCAGTCGTTCGTGTAGTTTATGCCAATAAGGGCTTCGACCAATCGTAACGGGAAAGCGATTAATCGTTACTCCTTGCTTTATTTCAGATCCAGAAGATAGGTCATTCGCCCAATCTCGGTACTCTAGCGCTGTCGTTGTCAATACCTCGACCTGGAAGTCATGACTTAACAGAGTAGCATACTGCCAGGCCAGAGCTTCTGAACCTCCTACAATAGTTTCATGGCAACGCTGAACAACGATCGCAATTTTTTTCATACCAGGTTTTCTAAAACCTCCATAAACCTGGCTTCAATTTGTCCATTAGCAAAAGTGTCTTTGTAACGACGCCACCCCATCTCACCAAGGCTAGCACTCACGAAATCATTTCTGACTATATGATCTACTGAACCAGCCAGTAAATGAGGATTTAGCTCTTCCCATACCAACCCAGTTTTTCCTACAGTTTGAGGAACAGCAGATGAACCATAGGCGACAATCGGAAGTTTCATTGCCATCGCTTCCACAAGTGGTACACAAAACCCTTCGTGTTGACTAGTGATCATGAAAATCTGGGAGACGAGATAGTAGGCTTTAAGTGCTTCATAGGAAATTTCCCCGGTAAATACTACGGCGTCTTTCAGATTCAAAGAACTGGCTCTTTCATACAGTAGGGAGTTATAGAGCTTCAATCGCTCATCAGCTTTTCCAGCAATTAAAAGCCGACTGTTGTTGTTGTAGTGCCGATAGTAGATATTGAAAGCATCAATCAGTGCTAAATGCCCTTTGTTAGGTGCAAGCCTACCAACCATCAAAACATTAGTTTTTCCATCTTGGTATTTATCTAGAATGCTCATGTCTGCATCAATATATTGCAGACGCTCAATGTGATGGAAGGGCGGTAGTACAAAACACTTCGCTTGACTAACCCCTTGGGAATGCAACTCCTGAGCATTGTACTCCGAATCAGATAAATAAAGGTCACAATCTAAATCAACTATAGATTTAATTTGTTCTCGTCCTGCTCTGCATACACTTACATAATCCGAATTAATACCTTCGTAAAATACAGGCGGAGTAACGTTATGGTACTTAATTACTTTTCTACAATTTAGATCATGCAGTAGAGTCAATCCATCAATCCATCCTACGGAATAGTGATAAATTAAGATATCAGAATTAGTATTTATAAAAGAATTAATTTTTTTAGTGTGCTTGATTTTTGGAGTTGAAATTTCCCATTTTTCTGCAAATATTTGAGCTTCGTACCCAGCTTTAACAAGTGCTTGATACATGCCCACGACATCATGGCTTACTGCATCTCCGTCTACAACAAGCGGAGTTAAAATAGCAATACGAGTCATGCTTTATACCCTACTAATGCATAATCCTGGGTTCCGTAGAAATAACTATTAAACCGATCAGCTAGGTCAGAATCGGTGACTTTAGCGGCTTCCGGATAAGGATTAAGCTCCATAATTTTCACTCGACATAAACCACGAATTTCTGCCATAGCCTTAGTCAAGGCACTGGGCAAAGGATTGCGATGCGTTGGATCAAGATAAAAGGTATTGCTTCCTACTAAAACATTCTGAGGATTTGGCGTTTCAAAAATTACTAATCCATTAGGCTTTAGAACTCTTGTAGTTTCATCAAATAGCTTGATTAGAACTTCAAAGGGTAAATGCTCTATAATGTGAAAACCGGTTACTACGCCAAGACTGGCATCCGGTAAAGATTGCAGATATGAAATTGCATCTCCATGTCCAACATCAAGCCCTCTAGCCTGACATTGCTCGACCATAACTTTGTTTAGATCAATACCCTTAGCCTTATATCCAGAGTTATCTAGCAGTTCTATCCACTCACCACGTCCACAACCTATATCTAAAATTGGTGCCGCTTGTGTGTTAATTTTGGCTTCCTCAATTAGAGGTAGGTAAATCTTCAATCTGTTAATAATATCTGTACGACTGCCACGAAACTGCTCTTCCAAATCAACATAAAAAGCATCTAAAAAATACTGCTCTTCTTCGACAAACGTTTTTATTTGCTCTTGATTAAAGGGCTCTGGCAATCGTTGACGAGCTTCCTCTAGAAACAGGGCGATCAGGCGTTTTTGTTGTGCCAAATCATTTTTGAGATAGCTATCGTTTCTGAAGTAACGTTCATCAGCGGCAGTAACTTGCTCTGTCGCGGTAGTGACGCGATCGCTTACCTCATTGAGACGTTGTTCAGTAGCTGTGATCCGTTGTTCATCAGCTGTGAAGCGTTGTTCAGCAGCTAGAGGATATTGTTCAATAGCTGTAAGGCGAAAGGTTATCCCATTGATGTTCTGTTCTGCTAGTGTGACGCGATCGCCTATCCCGCTCAAGTTCTGCTCCGTAGCCGTAAGGCGAGCATTCACGCCAATCAGCTGCTCTTGCAGAACATTCACCTGCTCAGTTAAGCGCCGATTCATGGCTAATGTTTCTTTCAGCACATAGGTTAAAGAAGAGTTAACTACTCGTTGCTTCTTAAAGAGAAACCCATATAGCTTCAAGAAAAATTTTTGTAACCCTTTACTAAGACTGAAGGGAAAACGATTAAACTTGTCTGGAAATTTTGTAGGAATCTGAGAATAAGTCTCAGCATCGTTTAACAAAGCATCTAAATGATTATCAGTTGCATAACTATTTGAATTATTTGAACTATTTGAACCATTTAGGCTAAAAACTGGATAGTCGTAAGATTTTGATAAATCTGACATAGACAAATCAAGATGATTAGAAACTTCATCTCGAATTTTTTCCATCAATTCATCAACATCAATTTCTAATTTTATCTCTTTCTCCATTTTTTAAACCTAAATGTATTGTATGTTCCTTTATGCAATCTTAGTATCAAATTCGTTGATTTTTACCTGGGCTTTCAAATCAAATAATCCCGTACATTGATTGCTATTAATAACTTCCAAGACTGTAACTTCATTCATCCAGTCGTAGCTCATCCCTTCTTCCGAGTGGATACCCACTGTAACTGTGTATATTCCATTGTTTAAATAACAAGGTATTTGAAAACTTACTGCCAACTGTTGGCCTTGGGTAAGTTTATTTAATGGCATATCCATTAACTGAGTATTAGTTCCGTAGAGGAATACCCCCATGAGATTGCTAATATAAAATCCTACAACTAAACTCGATAATTCGCTTTTTGTTTCCAAACAGACTTCAATATTAAAAAACGACCCTGTTAATAACTTGCTTTTAATCTCTCGTCCCTCTAAATCTGTTACTTTAACAGAATTAATCACAGCGAGTTTGTTGCCGTGCCTGTGTATTTTTTTATTATTGTCGTGGCTGAAAATATCAATCTCATTGGCAACCGAACTGATGACTTCAGATTCATTTGGCGTTTGATCACAGCTGAGTAGAGCAATATAATAATCAACTACGTATTTAGGATTCCCACTCTTTAAAAGGGTTCCGGAACTCATAAGAGCAGCACGCTGACAGAGCATCTTAACGCTTGAACAATCATGGGAAACAAATAAAATTGTTGCTCCTTGCTCTTTTAACTGACGAATTCGCTTCATGCAACGAGCTTGAAACCGAGCATCCCCAACGGCTAAGGCTTCATCCACGATTAGAATGTCAGGCTCTGTATTAGCAACAACGGCAAACGCCAATCGTAATACCATACCACTAGAGTAAGTTTTGACTGGCTGGTCGAGAAAATCTCCAATTTCAGCAAAAGCCGCAATATCGTAAAACTTCGCTTCTATCTCTTCTCGGCTTAGCCCCAAAATCCGCCCATTAAAAAATACATTTTGCCGCCCAGTAAACTCTGGGTTGAACCCACTGCCTAGCTCCAGCAAGGCTGAAACTCTACCATTTACCCGCACCTCACCTGTCGTTGGGGTCAGTGTCCCGGCAATAATCTGCAACAGCGTACTCTTGCCCGAACCATTTTGTCCAATAATTCCCAGTGTCTCTCCCTTGGCAACCTCTAGGTTAATATCGCGCAATGCCCAAAAATCCTCAGCATGGCTCTTTCCTGGCAATAAAAGTTCCTTGAGGCGAGCCACGGGACGGCTGTAGCGCTTGTAGCACTTCGAGACATTGTTAAGGGAAATAGCAATCTCACTCATCACACCATTGTTGCTTTTGCAACATCTAGAGTACATCAGTCAACGCTAGTTACAACCACCAATACACTTACAATCGGTCATAAAACACTACCAAAAACATAAGCGCTCAGTGCTATCTCACTCTACTCTCATGATTGCTTGACATCCCCAATACCAATAGCTATACAGTTTTGCGATCGCCACTATCGAATTCCTCTTGTAGGCTGATAAGACCAATAGGTTTAAAATGTTATAGCAATTTGGCATGGATTGGCATGGAGATACGTTGTCAAGCGGCTAGATGAGCATACTGTAAATCTATAGACCCATCCTGATGTGAAAAGAGTTCCCTCGTTAAAGCTAGTAACGATACAACCCCAACCACGCCAAGGGCAATGAGAAATGCACCACTGCTTCAGAGTTCTGATCTTATATGAGTGCCCATAAAGTACTATCACAACAGCTTACGATTTGCCTTGTCCTGGGGATTGTTGTTGTTGTTCAGCTTCTAGTCGCGACCAACCCGGATGCTACTCTCCCTGCTGTACCAGAACTTGTTGGAGTCGCCCTTCTAAGCACTATTCTCAGTTTTACCTTTAGTTTTGGCAGAACCCTTCAATTGCCAGGTTGGTCTTTCCAACGACGTGAGATTGCTGTCCTCAGCCTAGTGTGGTTAACGATTGTAGGTGTGACCGGATCTCGCGCCGTTGTGTCTTTGCTTTATACTCCCGGTCAAGTTTGGACGCCCTGCTGGAGTCTTCCTAACACAGCATTGAAGCTTGAGTGTTTTTTTCAGGCGAGTATCAATCAAAACTATGGATTTCGCACATTTTTTATGCTGCTCACGGCAGCTATACTAGGCACACTTGCCTGTGTGATTGCTCGCAGTGTTTCACAAGGTTGGAAGTTATTGCTGGGGGCTGTCGTTTTTGGACCGCTTCTTGTCACAGTTGTTGGTTTTTTTTGCCTAGCTTTTGGCATTGAACAGGCTTTACCAAAGAGCTTTCTTTACAATGACTTTAGTTCTGTGCGGCTCACGCAAATCTTTAGCAATCCAGGTTGGGTCTGGCCCTATCTTGCTCCGGGACTCGCTATTGTTTTATGGACGACAGTTGCAGCCTCAACTTGGGCAGTTCGGATCTTTGGGGGTGTAATTTCTGTCGTGTTAATCCTGGGTGCTCTCACTACCCATCAGCGTGGGGCACTTCTGCTTTGTGTTGCGTATGTGATAGTGTCGGGATTTTATTGCCTGATCCGTGGTCTAAAAAAGAGAATTTTTCCCATCCTTACGGTGGGCGGAATTTTATTAGCTGCCCTTGGAAGTGGGATGTATTCCCTATTTAGCCATCCAAAGCTTTTGCAGGAGTTGTCTCAGTCAATTGGTTATGACTGGAAGTCCAAGCCTTTAACTATTGACCTACCACGATTGCAAATATGGCAAGCTGCCTGGGAAATCTTTAAAAAAGCCCCCCTTTTTGGGCATGGGTATGCAAGCTGGTTCCAAATGATTTTGGAATACGGCAAGCGCTACAACATGCAATATGTATACGATACAGCTCATAACCTATTTGTCCAGATACTGGTAGAGTTAGGTCTCGTGCATACCTTGCTCATCCTCAGCCTTCTGGTTTTCATCGCCCTCACTGTATTCCACAATTCTCGTCGTTTGCCTGAAGGAAGATTACTGTTCCTCTTAGCCGTAAGTTCATTTTTTGTGCCGACATTGGTGCAGGAAATCAACTTCATCCGCCCCACTTTCTACATCCATGCCATTTTCTGGGGAACTCTAGCTGGTCTACCGTTCCATCAAAACCATGTTTCACAATACTCCTCCTTTGGGCCACGCACTCATGTGCAGCAACAAAACCTTTTTGCAGGAAGTGCGCCGTTCATTCCCAGCCTTGGCTTCGCGCTACTAGCAGGTATGTCTGTTCTGGGAATACTCTTTTGTTCTTTAAATTTCAGTTTTGGGGGGTATTCGTTTGATGCGAGTTTATCTCAACCCAATACAAGCATCACACGGTGGCTGGGTCCATCTGTGACATTGGCGTCTTTCCCAACGGCAGAAAACAAAGCTTACTCAGTGTTTAGTACAATTCCGTTTGAGAGACCGATGAGTGTTCATACTGAGGGAAAGGCGAAAGGCTTCGGTGTGACAGTGGATAACGATGAGCTTTTCCTTGCACTTGAAAACGGTGGGCAATATTGGCCCCGGAGGCATCACTTATCGTTTGAGCCAGCTATTGCGGATAATACACGCTGGATAAGTACGCTGATTGTTTACCCGCCCGTGCAGTCTAATCTCGGCATCAGTTGGTCCAAGAATATGTACCCTTGGCAAAATATTGCTGGTCGTGCAGGACGCTGGTGTAAGAAAAATTGTGTCTTTTTAGCAAAGAGCTGTGGACGGCGCGATCGCTTAGATTTTGCAGTACAGTCATTTAGACCTGACATTCCTAACACTAAGCCGCTAGCTTTTAAAATATCTGTCTACGGCTTAGCAGAGGGGAGTGAGTTTTCATCAGAATTGTTGAAGAATTTGCCAAAGCCGATCGCACAAGTGCAGGCGAGGCTAAAGACACCGGGTGAGGAGAAGCTGATTCACGTCGATGGAGTACCAGACACAGCATGGTATCTTGTCCGCCTAGGAACTAATTCCGCTTTTAATCCCAAGTCTCTAGGGCTTTCCCAAGATAATCGAGATCTAGGTGTGGTCATTCATGAGGTAGATTGCCGCTTCTAACAAGTCAGTTCAATCATTTCGTTGTTAACCAAGATTAATCATTACAGAGGAAGAGGCGGAAAAAGTAGCTATTGATACTTAATACAGGTATAGTGTTTTGCACTTAGCTTCTGGAGGTGGATTAATGTTTGGTCTACTTTGGGGTGTAGTAGTTATTTTGGTCGCTTTTTGGGCAGTAGGTCTTGCCCTTCATATTGCGGGGAATCTAATTCATATAGTGCTTTTATTGGCAATTGGTCTTGCTGTTTATAACTTTTTCAGCAAACGTGATGTGTGAAGTACTCCGGCTTACTTCGTTGAAGCCGGATAAAAGTACAACTTGTCAGTGCACCCGCCTATTACAGCTTATTAGCTGGGTCAACATTTTGCGGAAGATGCTCTAGAGCAGCAAGACATTGCTGTGCTAATGCCCAAAGTTCATCGGTTGGTACACCAAGCGTTGTGCTTTTTGAAAGTGTGCTTCTTACCTCTGTCAGCGCTTGAGGTGATGGCATCTGACTGCACAGAGCCATTATCTTGGGATGTTCTGTGAGCATTACCTGTTCTTTTGAACCGACTAAAGACTCATGCAGCTTTTCTCCAGGACGCAAGCCAGTAATCTGAATTGCGATATCTTCCTCTGGAATGAAGCCTGCCAATTGGATCATCTGTTCGGCTAGGTCAAAAATCTTCACGGGCTGACCCATATCTAAAATCAAGGTTTGACCGGATTGACCTACGGCAAGGCTTTGAATCACCAGCTGGGAGGCTTCAGGGGTAGTCATGAAGTAGCGGGTCATTGCCTTGTCAGTAACAGTAACCGGACCGCCTCTGGCAATTTGTTTTTGAAAGATGGGTACAACGCTGCCACGACTCCCCAAGACGTTGCCAAATCTGACAACCAGAAAGCGAGTTTGACTTTGACGTGCGTGAGCTTTGACCATGAGTTCTGCCAATCGTTTGCTCAAACCCATAAAACTAGAGGGGTCAACGGCTTTGTCCGTTGAAATCAGTACAAATGTTTTCACGCCACAGATATCAGCCAATTGCGCCAGATGAGCCGAGGCAAGGGAGTTATTCTCAAGGGCTTCTGTGGGGTTATGCTGCATCAGGGGGACGTGCTTGTGAGCAGCTGCATGAAAAATAATTTCCGGTTGCCAGGTCTTAAATATCTGTTCTATGCGGGCTTGATGGCGAATATCAGCGATAATCCCAGTGGCATTTAAGTTGGGGAAATCTCGACGCAGTTCTTGTTCGATATTGAAGATGCTATTTTCACCGCGCCCTAGTAGCAGCAGGTGTTTGGGTTCTAGACGAGCTAGCTGACGGCAGATTTCTGAGCCAATGGTACCGCCTGCACCAGTAACCAGGACAGTACGTTGGTAAATTTGCGATCGCGCTGAGGGAAATTGCGAATTAAATTCATCGGCGAAGTCCAGTTTAATTTCAGGACGCCCTAGGATGTCCTGAATTTGGATTTCTCTGGCTTGAGGAGTCAGGCGGCGATCGCGCAGAATCTCTGCTTGTCCGGGTAGAATTTTTAGCTTGAGGGACGTGCCACAGGTCAAATCAACTAATTTGCGGATTTGGCTAGCACTGGCAGAGGGCATGGAAATTAAAACTTCATCGACACGGAGGCGTTGCGCGATCGCAACCATTTGGGAACAAGGCCCCAGAACTGGTATCCCCTCCACTTTCCGCCCAACCTTGGTTGGGTCATCATCAACAAATCCGACAATTTCCAGATTCAGTTGGGGGTTTTGCCGCGCCTCCTGAACAATCTGAGAACCTGACATGCCTGCTCCTACCAGCAGTACCTGCTGTTTCTCTAAACGGTGTGAGCGAGGGTAGCGACTTAACTGAGTGCGCTGGACTGACCACCGACGAACATAGCGCAGAGCAACCATTCCCAGATAGCAAAAGCTCCAGTCAATCACGGCAACGCCTAGAGGCATTCCATCAAAAGTCGCAACGAAACGAGGAATCAGCAGTCGAGTGGTGACTAAAACCAGCAGAGAATAAAGGCTGACGACCTGAAACAGGGAGATAGCATCTTTGAGTCCGAACAAACGCCAGACTTGTTTGTACAGACCTAAGCCACTTTGCAGGATCAGACGACCGGGAATGGCAACCCAGGGCAGAATCGCTGCCACAAATTGATGAGTTTCTTCGACAGATCCGTCAAAGCGGATTAGGAAGGCGAGGCTGCAAGCAGACCAGGCAACAAACCCATCTAGTGCCAGTTGTCCCAGTCGATACACAACAGGCAAGCTCACTCGCTTGGGCATGTAAGACTCATCCCAGGAGATATTAACAGCAACATATAAGAATACCGTTCTCCAGACGTCTATGGTAGTGTTATGTTTCTGCGAGAGACAGCTAGTCAGGTCAATTTCACAATCAAAGCCAGTTGGGTGGAGGGGGCAAAGTGGCAAAGCTTGATCAGGCTAATGTAGCTGTGATTGGCTGTGGGTATTGGGGGAAGAATTTAGTCCGAAATTTCGCCCAGCTGCGATCGCTGCGATGGATTTGTGATACTCATAACGCCGCATTGCAAGCTCAAGGGCAACTCTATCCTGATGTTCGTCTGACCAGCAGCTTTGAAGAAGTCCTCAGCGATGACAAGACTCAAGCCGTAGTCATTGCCACTCCCGCCGCCCTCCACTATGAACAGGTCAAAGCTGCAATTTTAAGCGGCAAGGATGTATTTGTTGAGAAGCCGCTAGCCTTGCGCTACCAAGAAGGACGAGACCTGGTTGAACTGGCTCAAACTCACCAAGTCATCCTGATGGTGGGGCATATCCTGGAGTATCACCCCGCAGTGACATTGCTCAAGCAGATGGTGCAGCAGGGAGAACTGGGACAGCTGTGGTATATCTACTCAAATCGGCTCAATCTGGGGAAGGTACGGCAGGAAGAAAACATTCTCTGGAGCTTTGCCCCCCACGATATTTCAGTAATCTCTACTTTGGTTGGGGCAGAACCGAGCATTGTCAGTACATCAGGAGGTTCTTACTTGCAGGCTGAGATTGCTGATGTTACAACAACTAATTTGGTTTTTGAACAGGGAGTTAGGGCGCATATCTTTGTCAGCTGGCTGCACCCCTACAAAGAGCAGAAACTAGTCGTGATTGGCGATCGCAAAATGGCCGTCTTCGATGATACGGTGCGTGAAGGCAAGCTTAAAATTTATGACAAAGGAATAGAATGGCGATCTGGATTGCCCGTTCCTCGGCGAACATCGGAGACAACCCTGTTTATTGAGGAGACAGAACCACTTCTGTTGGAGTGCAAGCACTTTCTCAGTTGTATCCAACAACGGCAAAAACCTCTGACTGATGGTGAGAATGCCTTAAGGGTGCTCAAAGTGTTAGAAGCCAGTCAGATATCTCTAGAGCGAGGGAGTATGCCTGTGTCTCTTGATGAGGTGGATAAGCAAGTCTGAAGTGTAAAGGATGGAAAATATTTCAACCTTTGCACCATTCCTTTATGGGTGGGGTAATTTTATACTTCTAGGACTTACGCATAACCTCTATTTGTAGGTATTTGTAGGGTAGGCTATGCCCACCATCACGCTATAAGTAGTGCCTGAATGCTTGATTTGCGTAAGTCCTGACTTCATACTTGGGTTTAAAAGACGCTTCAGATACTACAAAAGCGTGTGTACGTCAAGCCTTTAGTTAAAGGATTGTTGGGATAGGTTCTGGGTGTGAGTGACTATTTTGTACATGAGTCAAGTTATGTCGATGAGGGAGCCGAAATCGGTGCTGGCACAAAAATTTGGCATTTTAGCCATATCACGGCTAAGGCGAAAATTGGTCGCAATTGCTCGATTGGTCAAAATGTCTTCATCGCTAACAATGTAGTGGTCGGTGATGGCTGCAAAATCCAGAATAATGTCTCTCTCTATGAAGGGGTGATTTTGGAGGACTATGTTTTTTGTGGCCCCAGCATGGTGTTTACCAATGTCAAGACGCCTCGCAGTGAGTTCCCGCGTAACACGAGTAACGACTACGCCACTACATTGATCAAGCGGGGGGCGAGTATTGGGGCAAATGCCACGATTGTTTGTGGGGTAACACTCAACGAGAATGCCTTTGTGGCGGCGGGAGCTGTGGTAACAAAGGACGTGCCGGCTTATGCGATCGCGGCTGGAGTTCCAGCAGAAATTATTGGTTGGATGAGTGCTTACGGAGATGTGATAAAGTTTGATGCCGATGGCTATGCGACGGACTCGACTGGAGCGAAATATCAGCAAGTATCAGCATCAGAAGTCAAAAGGTTACCATGAGCCAAATTAACATCCCTGTTCTCGACCTCAAGCCTCAGTACCAAAGCCTCAAAGCGGAGATTCAGCAAAGCATCACCCGTGTCCTGGAATCGGGTCAGTTCATTATGGGCCCAGAGGTACAGCTGTTTGAACAGGAGGTAGCCGTTTACCTGAGGGTGAAACATGCGATCGCCGTTAACTCCGGTACTGATGCCTTAATCATTAGTCTAAGAGCACTGGGTATCGGTAACGGTGACGAAGTGATTACAACACCCTTCTCCTTTTTCGCCACCGCTGAATCGATCAGTAATGTCGGGGCAACACCTGTGTTTGCTGATATTGACCCAAGTAGCTTTAATATTTCTCCAGAAGCGATTCAAGCGAAAATCACTTCCCGAACGAAAGCCATCATGCCCGTTCATCTTTTCGGCAATTCGGCAGCGATGGCTCAAATTATGGACATTGCCCAAAAGCATCAGTTAAAGGTGATTGAAGACTGCGCTCAGTCTTTTGGGGCACGCTACTACGGAACTTGTGTATCTTGTGAGGGGCAATCTCAAGACAGTACAGGTACAGCCTTAATCGGTAAACACACTGGAACCATTGGTGATGTTGCGGCTTACTCCTTTTTTCCGTCCAAAAACTTGGGAGCTTATGGAGATGGGGGGTTAATTGTCACCAACGATGACCAGCTAGCAGAAGCTGCCCGGATGCTGCGCGTCCATGGGGCAAAGAAAAAATATCACAACGAAGTGCTAGGTTATAATTCTCGCCTCGATACTCTGCAAGCGGCAATTTTACGGGTCAAACTCCCGCACATTGACGCATGGAATTCCCAACGGCGCAAAGCTGCCCAACTCTACAATCAACTTCTGGCAGATGAACCCGACATTATAACGCCGGAAGTGATCGATGGTCATGTGTTTCACCAATACACTATCCGCATTACCAACGGACAACGCGATTCAGTCAAAAACTATCTGGCAGAACAGGGTATCGGCACAATGGTTTACTACCCAATTCCACAAGACCAACTGCCAGTCTATAAAGGTCAGTACCCTGCTAATCCAGTGAGTGACTTGTTGGCAGGACAGGTTTTGAGTTTGCCCATCTGGTCGGAGATTGAGCAGGCAACCATTGAACAAGTGGTGCACGCGATTAAAAAAGCACTGTCCTTAGCGACTGAGCGTTTTGACTCACAAGGAGTAGCCTGATGGAGCTAACGGGTAAACGATTTTTATTAATTGGCGGTGCCGGACTCATTGGTTCCCACACCGTTGATCAGCTGTTGAAAGAAGATGTCGCTGAAATTCGGATTTACGACAATTTCACGCGGGGTCGTCAGGAGAACCTTGCTGAGGCGCTAAAAGACCCGCGTGTGAACATCTTTCCCCTAGGCGGGGAACTGCTACACCGCGATATCTTGGATGCTGCCATGAAAGGTATCGACGGGGTATTTCATTTTGCTGCGCTTTGGCTACTGCACTGCTATGATTTCCCGCGATCGGCATTTGAGGTGAATATTGGCGGCACCTTTAATGTCTTGGAAGCCTGCATCAATAATGGTGTGCAGCGACTGGTTTATTCTTCTTCTGCTTCGGTTTATGGGGATGCCGTCGAAGAACCGATGACGGAAGACCACCCTTACAACAATACAAATTTCTATGGTGCTACCAAAGTAGCGGGTGAGCAGATGTGCCGTGCGCTGTACCACCGATACAAGGGGACAGATAAGCATTTTGATTATGTGGGCTTACGTTACATGAATGTGTACGGTCCTCGGCAAGATTACCAAGGCGCTTACATAGCGGTGATTATGAAAATCTTGGATCGCTTAGATCAAGGTTTACCGCCAGTTGTGTATGGTGATGGCTCACAAGCTTATGACTTTATTTATGTGGGAGAGTGTGGCAGAGCTAATGTCTGTGCCATGAAAGCTGACACAACAGATACGTTTTACAACGTTGGCACAGGCGAGAAAACCACGATTAAAGAGTTGGCAGACCTGATTTTGAAAGTAACAGGCTCAACGCTGCAAATCCACTACGAACCGGGAGGTCAAACGTTCGTGAAAAACCGTGTAGGCTGTCCCAAAAAAGCCGTTGAGGAAATCGGCTTTCATGCCAAAGTCGATCTCAAGGAAGGCTTGCAGAAATTAATTGAATGGCGTAACAGCCACAAAGATGAAGTTGCCCGTCGTCGTCTTGAGGCAGGTGTATCCAATGGTTGAGTCGCGAAACATCCCAATTTCTCTGCCTTGTGCAGGTGAGGAAGAGTGGCAGGCACTGCGGGAACCGCTGATGACGGGTTGGCTAACCCAAGGACCGAAAGTCGCGGCCTTTGAAAAGGCGTTTGCCGATCGCCATCAGGTTAAACATGCCATAGCCACAACCAGTTGCACAACTGCTCTACATTTGACCTTGGCAGCACTAGAAATCAAGGCTGGTGATGAGGTGATTGTGCCAGCGTTTACCTGGGTGGCTACGGCTAACATTGTGCTGCATTGTGGGGCAACGCCAGTATTTGTAGACGTTGACCGCACTACCTTTAATCTAGATATCAACCAAGTTGCGGATAAGGTAAGCGATCGCACAAAAGCCATCATCCCCGTTCACTTGTTCGGTTTGTGTACCGACATGGATGCCCTATCCGCTGCGGCACCAGGAATTCCCCTAATTGAGGACGCTGCCTGTGCAGCTGGAAGTGCTTACAAAAATCGTCCAGCCGGTTCTCTAGGACTAGCAGGAGCTTTTTCTTTTCATCCCCGCAAGTCGATTACCACGGGCGAGGGGGGTATGATTACCACCAATGATGACCAACTAGCAGAAAAAATCAAAATCTTACGCAACCACGGGGCAGGTGTTTCTGAGGAACAGCGGCACCATGGCCCTAAGCCCTACATTCTGCCGGAGTTTAACCTGCTTGGCTTTAATTACCGAATGACTGACTTACAAGGCGCTGTCGGTTTGGTGCAGTTGGGTAAGTTAGATAAATTTATTGCTGAACGTCAGCAGTGGGCTGAGTTTTATCATCAGGAATTGGCTGAGGTTGAATGGTTGCGAACTCCAACCGTTTTAAATGACTACCGTCCGGGTTGGCAAGCTTATGTGTGTTATGTAGATGAAACCAAAGCCCCGATGCCCCGGAATGAGATGATGGAACTGCTGCAATCGAAGGGAATCAGCACTCGTCCAGGAACTCATGCCGTTCATCTGTTGGGGTACTACAAAGATAGATTTGGGTTTAAGGCACAGGATTATCCGGGGGCTTGGGATTGCGATCGCTACTCCATGGCGATTCCCCTACATAACCAGATGACAGCAGAAGATTATCAGTATGTTGTTCAAGTCATCAAAACAATTTAACAGAGGAAGTTATAAATTGTCGTGCTATTTATCTTGATAGAAAAAGCCACCCAGATAATTGACCACTAAGTTCCCCTTTTTGACTTTTAACTTTTGACTTACTTATGTCTGCCTTTCAACGGCTTGGTCTAGACCCTTCTTTAATTGAGGTTAAACATCAGTATTCAGACGCGCAAGAGCAAACTCAAAATACCTTTGCATTTAAATGGTCAAAACGTGATACCTATGAATCTGAAGCCGTCAAATCAGAAGCAAAACGATGGCTGTTTGAGCGTTACTGTGATAACAAACCAGAAGTATTAGCCCAATGGCTAGAGGGCGAGAGAAAAATTATTCTAGATGCTGGCTGTGGTTCTGGCTTTTCAGCACTGCTGTTTTTTGCAGACTACTTGAAGAATCATGATTACTTAGGGGTAGACATCTCCAGCGCCGTTGATGTAGCTAGAACCCGTTTTCAAGAAATAGGTTATCCGGGCGAATTTCTGCAAGTGAGCTTACTTGAGATTCCTATAGAAGATGAATCCATAGATATCATCTTTTCTGAGGGGGTTTTGCATCATACGGATAACACTGAAGCCTCTATCAATTATTTAGCCACCAAACTAAGAACAGGGGGGCGTTTTCTGTTCTATGTCTATGCCAAAAAGGCAGTGATTCGTGAGTTTACAGATGATTATGTTCGAGAACAGCTGCAAAAATTAAGCGATGAAGAGGCATGGGAAGCCCTCAAGCCTTTGACAAAACTAGGCAGTGAACTTGGAAAGTTAAATATTGAAATCGATGTTCCTGAAGATATTCCTTTTCTGAAAATTGCTAAAGGAAAAATGGATTTGCAAAGATTCTTCTACTGGAACATTTGTAAGCTGTTTTATCGTCCGGACTACAGTCTAGAAGAAATGAATCACATCAATTTTGATTGGTTCAGACCTCTAAATTGCCATCGTCATACAAAAGAAGAAATTATTTCTTACTGTGAGAATGCCAATCTCATGATCGAGCAAATCAACGTGCAAGAGTCTGGGATTACGGTTGTTGCTAGGAAAATGTAAAGCGTGTGTGGCATAACAGGAATTCTCAATCTGGATGGCAAACCTGTATCGAGCGTAGTTTTACGCAAAATGACGGATGCAATCGCGCATCGTGGACCAGATGGAGAAGGATTTTACACCGATAATGGTTTAGGTCTAGGTCATCGTCGGTTGGCGATTATTGACCTATCTCCTGCTGGGCATCAACCGATGGTGACGAAAGATGGTCGTTATGTGCTTAGCTACAACGGGGAGATTTATAACTTTCAGGAACTAAGGGTTGAGCTTGAAGCCTGCGGCTACCAGTTCCATTCCCGTACCGATACAGAAGTTGTACTCTACGCCTATGCTCAATGGGGTGAAAAGGCACTGGAACGCTTCAACGGGATGTTTGCCTTTGCGATTTGGGATAAGCAGGAACGGGAGTTATTTTTAGCACGCGATCGCTACGGCATTAAGCCCCTTTACTACACCCTCCAAGGCAACTGTTTTCTCTTTGGCTCGGAAGTTAAGGCTATTGTCGCGCATCCAGCTTACCGAGCTGCAATGGATAAGGAAGCGCTATTAGAGTATTTCACGTTTCAGAACTTTTTTAGCGATCGTACCCTATTCAAGGGCGTGAAACTGCAACCGGCTGGCACCTATATGCGTGTAGCCCTGGGGAAAACACAGCTAGCCCAACCCAACCGTTACTGGGATTATCACTTTGTTGAACCAGAGAACCCCAAGGATGAACGGGACTATTTGGAGGAACTCGACTGGCTGTTTCGTCAAGCCGTTAACCGCCAGCTCGTCAGTGATGTCGATGTGGGAGCCTATTTGAGTGGGGGAATCGATTCGGGTTCGATTACAGCCATTGCGGCTACCCAGTTACCCTATCTAACAACCTTCACCTGCGGGTTTGATTTGCACTCCGCCTCAGGATTGGAGTTAGGGTTTGATGAGCGAGAAAAAGCTGAATACATGTCTTACCTGTTTAAGACGGAGCATTATGAGATGGTGCTCAAGGCAGGCGACATGGAGCGAGTTTTGCCTCGCCTGACTTGGCATCTAGAAGAACCTCGTATTGGACAGAGTTACCCAAATTTTTATATTGCTCAACTGGCTAGTAAGTTTGTCAAGGTGGTTTTAGGGGGTGCTGGTGGGGATGAACTGTTTGGCGGCTATCCCTGGCGCTACTACCGAGCCGTAGTTAATGACAACTTTGAGCACTATATAGACAAGTATTACCAGTTCTGGCAACGTCTTATCCCTAATACAGCTATTCAGCAAGTATTTAAGCCCATCTGGTCAGAGGTTAATCATACCTGTACACGGGATAACTTCCGGGATGTGTTCGCAGCACATGCATCGGAGTTAAACCGCCCGGAAGACTACATTAATCATTCCCTGTATTTTGAGGCAAAAACCTTTCTTCATAGCCTGCTCGTAGTTGAGGATAAGTTGAGCATGGCTCATAGTCTAGAAACGCGAGTACCGTTTTTGGACAATGATTTGGTAGACTTTGCCATGAAACTGCCCGTGCGTCTGAAGCTGGGTAATTTGGGTGAGGTGGTGAGGCTAAATGAGAATGAACTAGCGAAGTATTTCCAAACTCCCAGAGATGGTAAGCTCTTGCTACGAAGTTTGATGGGGCGATATATTCCCGATGCGGTAACCAAGGCAGAGAAGCGTGGATTTTCAGCACCGGATGCCAGTTGGTTCAAGGGAGAAAGCCTTGATTATGTTCGTCGCCAGTTGTTTAATCCTCACGGAAGAATCTATGAGTTTCTAGATCTGCAAACAGTACAAAGTTTGGTGAATGAACA
Organism: Coleofasciculaceae cyanobacterium; assembly: GCA_036703315.1. Taxonomy (GTDB): domain Bacteria; phylum Cyanobacteriota; class Cyanobacteriia; order Cyanobacteriales; family Coleofasciculaceae; genus DATNPH01. The sequence continues at coordinate 111,890 of DATNPH010000087.1, read as the reverse complement.
CTTAGAGGGAGAGCAAAATCGTCGGTTACTCATCTGGTCATTATTAAATGTAGAAAATTGGTGCAAACAGTTTTTGTAAACCCTAAGTTGTTTAATCAATAAATTCCTCAAAGGAATATTTCTGTGACTTTACAAGACTTTGGTATCCTATTTTTTTCTATTTTAACCAGTATCACTGGACAGTTTTTTTTGAAAACTGGTGCTTTAAAATTAGGAAAAGTCAATCCTATTAATTTTATTACTTATATCAAAGATGTTATTACGACTTCTGAGTTACTGATAGGTCTAACATTCTACGCAATAGGAGCCTTAGCTTATATTCTGTTACTAACTCGTGTTAGCCTTAGCGTGGCTAGTCCTTCAGGCGCTTTGGTTTATGTTTTATCTGCTTTGTTGGGATACTTCGTTTTTAAAGAAAGCCTTCCGGTAAATAAACTTGTAGGGATAAGCCTGATCATCAGTGGTGTTCTGCTATTGGCTTGGAAGAAATGAACGATTACAACTGTGCTTTTTTCACCAATCTGTTTGTTTTGTTCAGTATTGATCGTTCAATACCGAGGGTTAAACTATTGTGAAAATTGGCATTGTTACTAATCTTTTTCCTCCAATCCAAACTGGTAGTTCTTTCTGGGCTAGGGAGCTAGCTGCATCCTTAGCTGCCGAGGGCGATGAAGTTGTCGTAATCACCTGTGGCTTTGAGAGCAAAGCAACTATAGAAGAGTATGGCAAAGTCATCGTCTATAGACTTCCAGTAATAATGCCCTTGCCACAAATTAATCTTTTTTTAAATTTTGAGCAGTTTTACTTGCTTTCTAGCGCAGCGAACCGCGATCGCATGAAGTCAATTTTTCGGGAGCATCGGATAGAAGTTGTTCATCAATGTGGGCAACTTCTAGATTCTATCCTAATGACCCGAAAGGTTTGTAGACAAATGAGATTACCTTCGGTCTGTTCCATTCACACCAAGATTTTTCATCCAGGGAACCAGTTGTACGATTTGTGTTTCCGAATTGTGGATCGAGTTATCCTCCGCAACCTGGTCATCAACCAGTTCGACCTGTTAATGCCGCTAGACGATGTACTAGCCAAGTACGCCACCTCAATATACGGGTGTGAGCGTTTAGCGATCGTACCAGTTTGTATGGATAGCCAAACGCTCCAAGAACTACCTGCTGAGCCTTCTGTATCTGGAAATCCTCTACATATTGTTTCAATTGGTCATGTGACCGAGATGAGAAGCCGCAAGGAACTACTGGTAGCACTGGCAGCTCTCAAGTGTAGTGGCTATGACTTTCGTTTAACCATTGTCGGGAAAGTATTAACCAACAAGACTCAGAATCTAATTGATGTACTAGGACTTACAGATAACGTTGCTCTCAAGGGTGAAGTTCCCCGTGCCCAACTATTCAATTTATTGCGTTCAGCGCACATAGAAGCACATTGGTTGGACATCCCAGGGATTGGGTCAGCGGCGATGGAAGCGATGGCTATTGGTCTACCTGTTGTTACTTATGGCTATGAAGGTCTCTATGGAGATGTACCTCTCCGTCACGGGGAAAATATTATGTTTATCGACCCCAAGTCTCCAGATACTATCCTAAAAGCTTTACAGACTTTGGTTGAGTCCCCTGAACTCCGGAAACAGATTGGACGGAATGCTCGGAGATTAGTTCAGGAACATCTCACTTGGAGCGTTGTGATCAAGAAGGTTCGTTCTCTGTACCAGGAGGTTATAGGTTGAAAAAAAAACTAGAAGGGCAGCAATTGGATAAAATTTTTTCGAGAATTCCCCATCGCCTTAGTGTAACAATGTTGCTGGTTATAGCAGGATTGGTTCGTCTTGGCTATTGGCTAAGGGTCGGTCAACCCATATACGCGGGCGACTCTCAGGGATACATTTTATGGGCAAAACTGCTGGCTCAAGGAAATACAAGCGGGTTTGAGCAGTTCCCGCTTCACCAGTTGTATTCTCTAGTGCTAACTCCCATCTATAGTTTGGGTATCCCGGAAGGGGAATATATCAAGTATCTTCATATCTTTGCCTCGACGGCGACTGTAGGACTGATGTACTTAGCTGGCAGGCTGCTTGTCTCTCCAGGCTATGGGTTGCTAGTTGGAGCCTTAACGGCGCTTTATCCTAAATTCATTTTTTGGCTACCTTACGTCCTCACAGAAACAGGGTTCTTATTTTGCCTGTCTATGTTTTTAGCTATCTTTATTGCATTCCTGAAGCGTCCCAACCTATGGCGATTTCTAGCCTACTTGGGGATGTCAATTCTGCTGTTTTTCTCACGCCCCGTATCGTTGCCAATCTTGTTAATTTCTACAACTATATTGGGGGCACTTTTCCTAGCTCGCCACTGGGGTTTGAGGAAAATGATGATTATTTGTGCGTCTTTCTGGTTTAGCCTTGTTACTACTGTGTGTATTGCTTTCGCTACAAATACAGAACTTCAGACCAGAATTCTGAAGCTACCAACCTTTACTCAAAGTCTATGGCTTAGTACGAAGCTATCTAGCAATAGTATGGAGGAAACACTCAGCGTGTTGAAGGATGAGCAGCAGAGGGTTGAGAACTTAGTTAAAGGTTTGCCTCCAGGGACAGAATGGACTTACAAAGCTACCGAGGCAACACGGTTTATAACAAGGCATCCCTTAGCATATCTTGGCATGGCAGCGAGGCGGTTTATCTCGTTCTGGTATCCCTGGATCTTTTCAGATAGTTGGTCTTTAGCACATCGGATTTTTGACGCTTGTGTTTCCCTTCTCCTCTCTATGGGAACTGTGGCACTTCTATTCCATCGCAATAGCCGAACCCCCGAAATCATTTCTTTAACACTTATGGCGCTTTCCTTAGCTATCCTAACTAGCTTTAGCCAGATAGATACTGATGGTCGATATCGGCTCCCAGCTGAACTGATTCTGCTGCTCATTTCGCCTATTAGTGGGGTGCGACTGATAGAGAGATTATTAATTAGCAGTAGAAGGAAGCCCAGTCCAGCCTAGCTGACAGGATTCAAAAAAGTACATGGAAGTAAATCCTCGGCAGACAGAACTCTATCAACAACTCCTCGAACTGTGGAGTCAGTTACAAGGGGATGTCAATAATCAGTGGCAGCGTACACTTCCGTTTGCCGATTATCTAGTAGATCGATGGGAGAAAGCTCGTCGCTTAGGATTTGATGAGGGAAGTAGCATTTACGATAGTTCGTTGGTTTTGGGGGACGTGAGAGTTGGCAAGAATACCTGGATTGGACCTTTTACAATTCTCGATGGCTCTGGCGGCTTGGAGATAGGGTCTTTTTGTTCGATTTCAGCAGGGGTTCAGATTTATTCCCATGACACGGTAAAATGGGCGATTTCTGGAGGAAAAGCGTCTCCCGAACGTGCGCCGACTCAAATCGGCGATCGCTGTTACATTGGTCCCAATACTATTGTTGGCAAGGGTATATCAATTGGGGATGGCTGTGTTATCGGTGCCAACAGTCTGGTTTTACAAGATCTACCGGAAGGTAGCAAAGCCTATGGAACACCTTGTCGAGTGGTTGGCAAGGTAGAAATTGATTTATAGACTGTCTAGGGAGGACAAGAAGCTGTCGCGATCGTACTGGAAACCTCTAACCTGTCAATCACTTTAATGGAGGATACGTGTATTCAGAAGAAAGTAGACTGGGAAGCTCACCAGCGATGACAGTGATCGTAGACTACAAAATGGGCAACCTAGGCTCTATTTTGAATATGCTCAAGAAGATTGGTGCTCTCGCCAAGATATCCTCCAACATCGAGGATATTGAAAAAGCTGATCAGCTAATCCTTCCAGGAGTAGGAACGTTTGACAACGGAATGACCAATATCAAGGAGATGGGTTTGTTGCCTGTCCTCAACGAGAAAGTCCTTCATCAAAAAACGCCTGTTCTCGGTATCTGTCTGGGGATGCAACTATTGACTGACAGAAGCGAAGAAGGTAAATTGCCAGGGTTAGGTTGGATCGAAGGTCAAACAGTTCGGTTTCAATTCGATCCAAAGCAAACGAAGTTGAAAATCCCCCATATGGGTTGGAATTGCGTAACCGTTATGGATAAGGACTCGCTTTTTAAAGACCTAGAAGAAGACACTGCCTTCTATTTTGTACACTCCTATCACGTTGTCTGCGAACATGAAGCAGATGTTCTAGCTCAAAGCCATCATGGCTACAACTTCGTAGCTGCTGTTCAAAAAAATAACATCTTTGGCACACAATTTCATCCAGAAAAAAGCCATAAGTATGGATTGAGGCTTTTAAAAAATTTTGTAGAACTAGCTTGATATGTTAAAAACTAGAGTCATCCCTTGCTTATTGTTGAGGAACCGAGGGCTAGTCAAAACTATCAAATTTAAAAATCCCAGTTACGTAGGCGATCCGATCAATACTGTTAGGATTTTCAATGAAAAAGAAGTAGATGAGCTAATATTCCTCGATATAACGGCTACCTCGGAAAATAAAAAACCTCCCTTCAAGCTTCTCAGTGAAATTGCCAGTGAGTGTTTTATGCCATTCACCTACGGGGGAGGAATTAGAAGTCTTGAAGATATACAAACTCTCTTCAGCCTAGGAGCAGAGAAAGTGGCAATTAACAGTTACGCTGTTGAGAATCCAACTTTTATTCGAGAAGCGGCTGATTTGTCCGGTAGCCAAAGTATCGTGGTTTCAATGGATGTCAAAAAAAACTTTTGGGGTAAATACGAAGTATATAGCCATAGAAATGGGAAATTAATAAAGCTCGATCCAGTAGAATTCGCGGTACAAATGGAACAAATGGGAGCCGGAGAAATCCTATTAACGTCTGTAGATCGGGATGGAATGATGGAAGGGTACGATATAGAACTCATCAAAAATGTAACTAATACTGTCAGCATACCCGTAATCGCTTGTGGGGGAGCCGGGAAATTGGAAGACTTTAGAGAAGCCGTCGAAGTGGGAGGTGCCTCAGCCGTAGCAGCAGGTAGCCTGGTAGTATACCAAGGCAGAAATCGAGCTGTATTAATCAACTTCCCAATAAAAGAGGAACTAAAAAAGATTTTAGAGTTCCAATAAAAGTAGTTCAATATTTTTAACTAAGCTTTTACAGTACGAAGGTAAGCATTCAGTTAGGTTGAGGAGTGACATCATGCAATTTATAAACGAAGAAGCACCAAAGCAATTAGATAAATTTCAAGAGCCTTTTACATCAATTGAAGGAGACCAAAAAGTTAGATGTAAACGATGTCTATATGACGAAGATACTCCTTCAATCTCATTTGATAATTATGGTATTTGTAATTATTGCCAGCTCCATGATCAGCTTGATCTTGAGTATCCAATTGGAGAAGCCGGAACGAATATCCTGCGTCAGCTAGCAGAGAAAATCAAAAGTGAAAACAAAAGAAAAAAATTTGATGTAGTTGTGGGAGTTAGTGGGGGGTGTGATTCGTCTTACCTACTATACCTAGCCAAAGAAGTAATGGGGTTACGTCCCCTTGCCGTCCATTTTGATAATACCTGGAATTCAACAATAGCAGTTGAAAACATCCACAATGTTCTAAAAAAACTGGATGTGGAACTATTCACTCTGGTTGTTGATAACGAGGAATATGATGATATCTATAGGTCATTCCTAAAAGCAGGGTTGCCTGATATAGAAGCTCCTACCGATATTGGTCTGGCAGCTACTCTGTACATTGCGGCGGAAAAATACGGAATTAACTATATCCTTGAAGGTCACTCGTTCCGTACCGAAGGGATTTCTCCATTAGGCTGGCTTTACATGGATGGAAAATACATTCAAAGTGTTCAAAAAAAGTATGGCAGCTACAAATTAAAAACTTATCCTAATCTCTGGTTGTCTTCTTTCCTGAAGTGGACAGTAGTCAAACAAATTAAAAAGATTCGCCCCCTTTACTACGTCAATTACCAGAAGGAAGAAGTTAAAAAGTTTTTGACTGAGGAGTTTGGCTGGCAGTGGTATGGCGGGCACCATCTGGAAAATCGCTTTACCTATTTTTATCACAGCTATTTCATGCCTCAACGGTTTGGCATAGATAACCGAGTTAATGGATATGCAGCCTTGGCTCGTTCTGGGCAAATGACTCAGGAAGAGGGAATCAAGTTGATGCAAGAACCACCCAAATTTGACCAAGAAATTGTTGAAATAGTCAAGAAACGTCTTGGTTTTTCAGATGAGGAGTTTGAGCGGCTGATGAATTTGCCCAAAAAGACTTATAAAGATTTTGAGACTTACAAGCCAACATTTGAAAGACTACGACCCTTTTTCTGGATGTTATACAAAATGGATTTGGTACCTAAGAGTTTTTATATTAAATACACTTCCAAAAAGAATATTTAATTAAATTCGAGTGTAATGGTTTACAGCTGATATCTACAGCATACTAAGAATAAATTGGCTGTTCCTGCCAAAATTCAGGTTTAAAGTTTGAAATGAAGAAATCATGAAAGTTGCATTTTACGGAAATGTTGTAAACCATTTTTATCAAACGGCTAAAGCTCTGCGAGAGCATTCCGAAATTGATGCTCATCTCTATTTAGATGCACGCCATCATCCATTATCTATGCCGGAGAGTGATGATCCAGAGTTAAAGGATAATTATCCCCACTGGATTCACAAGCATTCGTATTTGACAGCCTCTTCTGTGTTAATGCCGTGGCGTTCAGCGTTGGCAAGAGAACTTGCTCAGTTTGACATAATTATCGTTAGTACCCTAGGACCAATATTTGCACAATTCACAAACAAGCCCTACTGCTTCTTTGTAACAGCAGGCGACTCAATGATCACACCTTTTCCGATAGCACTCCAACTTCGGAATATTCCGTTGAGGATAAAGCTAGGAAGAGTGATTGCTTCGTTTTGGCAAAGACAAGGAATCCGCCGTGCTACTGAGATTTGGATACAGCCATTCGCTCCCTACGTTAATGGACTAAAGCCACTGGGTATAGAACAAGAGCGTATGCTACCTATCTATTTTCCCCTAATTATCAACATGGAAAAATTTAAGTGTGATGAAAAAGCCAGTGATAGTCAGGATGAAAACATTAGGAAGATAGTCAATAATTATAAATTCGTACTTTTTCATCCATCACGTATTCTCATCAAAGCTGATCCTTGGCTGAAAGCCGTTGGGGAATGGAAACAGAATGAGCTTTTGTTTCAGGGATTCGCCAAGTTTTTGCAGCAAAGTCAGTCGAAAGACTCTGTCTTAGTGATGATAGACAGCACTCTTTCACCCGATTTGGCACTGGCAAAAGAGATTATCAAGGATTTGGGGATCGAGAAAAATGTATTGTGGATTAAACCACCCAGACCAATGGGGTTTACCCATGATGAGTTGATTCAGTTCTACTCGATCGCTGATGTAGTAGCCGATGACTTTGGAATTGGCTGGTTCGGTAGTATAGCATTGGAGACTCTATCAATTAGTCGTCCACTGATATCGTACATCGATGAACAAGTGATGCAGTGCCTTTATCCGTGGCATCCGATACTCTCTGCGAAGTCACCTGATGAAATCGCTAGACACTTAATGGACTTGTACACAAATACTGAATACAAAAGCAAGATTGGAAACCAGGGGCGTCAATGGATAGAGGAATTTCACTCAACTCACAATGCCAGCAAAATCTACGTTAAGCGTATCAAAGAGGTTGCTGAACGGCTTGAGGTGGAAGCTTAAACGTCAGGTATATCATAGCAAAATGTCCTACTCAGTAGTTTGAGCTTATGAAATAATAACTAACTGTTTACTGCCGAATCAGGGCACAGCCTAAGCTTCTCGAAGAGCTAACGAAGTAACTGGACACGCTCAAAAACCGTTGATCATAGACCACTGACATGTCGTATTCAGCTAACTAGTAAATAATAATGACTAGCAATAACATCGATATCAAAGTAGTTGAAGGATTCGGAGACGAATGGACTCGGTTCGATTTTTCTAGCTTTTCCGAGAAAAATCTTGCAGAAATTTTTGAGCTATACTTTCGTATCTTTCCTTGGCATGAGCTACCCAAAGATGCTGTCGGTTTTGACTTAGGCTGCGGGAGTGGTAGATGGGCTAAATTGGTTGCACCAAAAGTTGGCTTATTAAAGCTTATAGACCCTAGTCGTGATGCCTTAAATGTCGCTAAAAAAAATTTAGAAAGGCAGTCTAATTGTGAATTTCATTTAGCAGGCACTCATAACCTCCCTTTAGAAGATAATTATGCTGATTTCGGTTATTCATTAGGAGTGCTTATGTGCATTCCTGACACGGAGCAAGCCCTGAGTTCTTGTGTGGCAAAACTTAAAAGTGGAGCGCCTTTCCTACTGTATATTTACTATAAATTTGATAACAAGCCTTGGTGGTATAAATATATATGGCAAATAACTGAACCTTTGCGTTTTTTAATATCACATGCTCCCTTTAGTCTTAGATATATATTGAGTCAGGTAATAGCCGTAACTATTTATTTACCTTTGACTAGAGTCGCCTTGATACTAGAACGACTTGGATTTAATATAGATAATTTTCCCCTCTCTTTCTATAAAAACAAAAATTTTTACTTCATGCGAAATGATGCGTTGGATCGTTTTGGAACAAGGCTAGAGAAACGATATACACAAGAGGAAATTCGTCAGATGATGGAGAAAGCTGGGCTAGAAAGAATTGTATTTAGTGATCGCGCCCCTTACTGGTGTGCAGTAGGCTATAAAAAATAGCGAACTTGAATTTACTAATTTTAGCGATCGCTCCATTTCAAGTAACTCCCCACTTGCGATACCCTAATATAGGGTCACAGATGCAAATGAAGGGAATAGCTAAGTCTTCCTCTGTAAACCGTCCTAATGCTTAAACAGTTACTCAAGGACAGTATTATCTACGGAATCAGTAGCATTTTTTCTCGTGGAATAACGCTGTTAATGGTTCCCTTATATACAAGGGTGTTATCTCCAGGAGATTATGGAATAATTGAGATTTTAACTATTGTTACAAATTTGGTAAATCTTTCCATAGCCTTAGAGATATCTCAAGGACTTGCTATTTATTATTCATCGGCGAAAACTGATAGCGATCGCGTGGAGTACGCCTCTACAGCCTTATACTTTACTATTATTACCAATAGTTTATTTTTAATTGTAGCTTTATCCTTATCACAAAAATTAAGCTTGTGGATTCTGGGTTCAAGTAACTTGCAAACCATCTTCCAGGCTGCTGTTATTTCTATGTGGGGAAACGGAATATTTTATCTTCTACAGAGTCAACTTCGATGGCAGCTAAAACCTAAAGGATATGCAGTTTCCAGTATTGTTTTCAGCCTAGTATCTACTGGATTAACAACTATCTTATTATTTGTTTTTAAAGTTGGTGTTATTGGGGTGTTCTATAGTTTGTTTACTGGTCAGATTGTAGGTATCGTCCTAGCTGGGTACTTTGTTAGGCATAGCTATAAGCTAAAATTTAACTGGCAAAAATGCAAGCAAATGCTAGGTTTCTCTATTCCTTTAGTATTCTCTAGTATTTCAGTTTGGGTCGCTCTGTACATTGATCGCATCGCGATTAATCAATTAATGACATTAAGTGATGTAGGAATCTATGGAATCGGATATCGGTTTGCGTCTGTAGCTGGTCTATTTCTAATCGGATTTCAAGGAGCGCTAACACCTCTTATATTTCATAATTATGAAAAACCGGATACTCCTAAGGAACTAGCTAGAGTTTTTCGTTACTTTCTAGCTCTAGTCCTACCTATGATTGTAGGGATTTCTGTATTTTCTCATGAGATACTCAGTCTTTTTACTACTCCAGATTATTATGCCGCTTCACAGATTATTCCCTTGTTAGCTTTGGCAATTATATTGTCAAATATGTACATTTTTACGCCGGGAATAGACTTAGCAAAAAAGACTTTAATTATTGCTGTCGTTAATATTATATCTGCCATAGCTAATACAATTCTTAGTTTTACTTTAATTCCTTATTTAGGCATCAGTGGTGCTGCCTTGGCAACGTTACTATCGGCGGCAGCTACTTTTGCTATCTATATGAAATTCAGTCAAAAATTCTATTACATTCCTCACCAGTGGAATAAAATTATTTCTGCTACTATAGTTGCTACTTTTTTAGGCATCACTGGCTTTGCTATAGGAGCCATATTAGTCTTCCCAAAACTTCTAATATTAACTATAAAATTTTTCTTGATAATTGTCTGTATAGGTCTACTGAGTTATCTACTATTAGATATTCAGGAACTAAAAACTTTGACGCAAAGTATGATATTAAGGATGAAACGCTAAAGTCTAAATTACTGAAATCCAATAATTGGACTAAATAAACCTTAGTTAAACTAAATCAGGAGCAATTCGTTTTTCCCTGTATCAGCCTATACCCAGCAAGCTGTTGTTCATCTCGAAGAAATGAAATTATTAGCAGTGAGCAAAATCCCTAATTCTCCGGCAGAAAACTTAACCCCGTTATGGCAGCTGTGGTGGGCGTTTTTTGCTTACACTGCCATTGTTGCTTTGATAGTGCAACTACTACTATTGCCCTACGTCTTCCCAGCTTGGCACGCGGGCAATGGTCTGATGGTGGGTCAAGACTCGTTGTACTTTCATGAACTAGCCGTTGAACTCGCCCAGAAAATCCATACGCAAGGTTGGTCAGCATGGGAGTTGCGACCTCAACAGCAAGCACCAGCAGGCATTGCATCGGTTATATATGCCTTGACAGTACCCCAACCGTGGACGTTGATCCCCTTGAATGCTGTCCTGCATGCAACATCTGCCATAATCTTGCTACGAATCATTCAAGTTTTCTTACCCAGTTGGCGAGTAGCGATTTGGTGTGTCCTACCATTTCTGCTATATCCGTCTGCCATGACCTGGTACACTCAACTGCTCAAAGATACTTACTTCATCAGTGGTAATCTTTTGTTTCTGTATGGCTGGATTGCCTTGGCACAGCTAAAAACTTGGAATTGTCAGTGGTGGCGACTTTTTCTACCAATAGTGTGGATGGTACTTGGCTCAATGCTGGTTTGGCTGGTACGTCCCTTTGTAGTCCAACTATTTCAGGTAGTGGGAGCGCTTTTTGCGATCGCGTTTACAGGTCTTTTTATAGTACGTGGAGTACGGGCACAATTACCTTGGCGTAAAGCCTTAATAGGGATAGTAGTCATGTGGGCTGTACTTGCTCTGATTTCACCCTTAAACCAGAAGGGAGGGGGATTAGATGCTGAAATTCCCAAGCCTGTACAGGTCTCCAAATCTAAGGCTCCCCGAAAAGTACCCACGGCAATTAAAGAGCCAGATTGGTACGCTTCCCAGAGGGTACCTCAATTCTTGGACACCAAACTGTACAGCTTGGCTTTAACTCGGAGTGGCTTCCTCACAAGTAGTCCTGAGGCAGCGAGTAATATCGATGTTCAGACCAAATTTCGTAGGGCAGAGGATATCATTGGCTATTTACCACGAGCTATTCAGATTGGGTTGCTAGCACCTTTCCCCAAACACTGGTTTGCCCAAGGCACCATGGAAACCACTACGATGATGCGCAGAATCTCAGCCCTAGAGATGACAGGGGTGTATTTGGCGCTGCTTTTTTTACCCTACGCACTTTGGCGCTGGCGACAGCACTTGGAGCTTTGGATAACATTGTTTTTTTGTAGCAGCTTGCTATTAGTTTTTACCATAGGTGTCCCTAATGTGGGAACACTATATCGGATGCGTTATGGTTTCCTGATGAGCTTAGTAGGATTAGGAATTGCCGGATGCTTAGCAGCACTACAACGATTGCGTCTACAGGGATTGATGGAAACAATTAAATTAAGGGTGAGTTTTAAAAAGCATGGATAAAACCAAAGTTTTTATATGACAAATAATATTGACGAGAAAGTTGTTGAAGGATTTGGGGAAGAGTGGAGTAGATTTGACCAATCTGTTCTATCAGAACACGAGCAAATAGAGATATTTAATGCGTATTTTTCCATCTTCCCATGGCAGAAGTTAGCAAAAGAGGCAGTAGGATTCGACCTGGGTTGTGGTAGTGGGAGATGGGCAAAGCTAGTGGCACCAAAGGTAGGGCAGTTACACTGTATAGACCCTAGTTTGGCAGCCTTAAGTGTGGCAAAAAAAAATTGTGCTGCCTTAAACAATTGTCAATTCCATTTAGCCAGTGTTGATAAAATTCCTTTAGAGAAAGAGTCTGTTGACTTCGGTTACTCTTTGGGAGTGTTACACCATATTCCTAATACAGAAGAAGGAATTAAATCTTGTGTAACCAAGTTGAAACAAGGTGCTCCTTTCCTGCTCTACTTATATTACTCCTTTGAAAATAGACCGTGGTGGTTTAAAACAATTTGGAAAACTAGTGAAATTAGCCGTTTTGTTATATCTAAATCACCTTTCACAGTACGGTATTTGTTGAGCCAAGTTATTGCTCTAATTATTTACCTGCCGCTAGCAAAATCTTCGCTTTTACTGGAACAGCTTGGAATAAATGTAGATTCCATGCCTTTGAGTCAATATAGAAGGAGAAGTTTTTATGTTATGCGGACTGATGCACTGGATCGATTTGGGACAAGGCTAGAAAAAAGATTTTCTAAGGCGGAGATTTCTCAAATGATGCAGCGTGCTGGGTTAGAAAATATTGTATTTAGCGATCGCGCCCCCTACTGGTGTGCAGTAGGCTACAAGAAATAAATGTGTGGCATCACTGGTTTTTGGAACTTCTCCCAGAACCTAAGCACGGAAAAGCTACAAGCGATCGCCAACAAAATGTCCCATAGATTACTGCATCGGGGACCAGATTCTGGCGGCAGTTGGGTAGACGCCGAGGTCGGTATTGCTTTCACGCATCGGCGACTCGCCATTGTGGATCTTTCGGCAGAAGGACATCAGCCGATGGTTTCTGCTGAAGGTCGCTATGTCATTGTGTTCAATGGCGAAATTTATAACTTCCGAGAATTACAGCGTCAGCTGGAACAATTGGGGCACCGCTTCCGGGGTCATTCTGATACAGAAGTCTTGCTAGCCGCCTTCAGCCAATGGGGTCTAGAGGCTGGCCTCAGACGGGTTGTGGGAATGTTTGCCTTTGCCCTATGGGATCGACAAGAGCGACTCTTGCATTTAGGACGCGATCGCTTGGGAGAAAAACCCCTCTACTACGGTTGGATGGGCGATACCTTTCTGTTTGGTTCCGAACTAAAAGCCTTACAGGCTCATCCTGAATGGCAGGGGGAGATTAACCGCAATGCTCTTGCCTTATTCATGCGGCATAACTACATTCCGGCTCCCTACTCAATCTATAAAGGCATTTACAAACTGGCACCGGCAACACTTCTGACTTTAACAACAGAAGATAGGAAATCTATTCCTACACCTGTTCCGTACTGGTTAGCTAAATCCGTAGCTGAGGCTGGGGTAAAAAACCCTTTCTCTGGTAGTGAGGCAGAAGCGATCGCTCATCTAGATAGTTTGCTGCGGGATGCGATTCGTCAGCAAATGGTTGCTGATGTGCCCTTGGGAGCATTCCTCTCTGGTGGTATCGATTCCTCAACCGTAGTAGCTTTGATGCAAGCCCAAAGTAGCCAACCTGTCAAGACCTTTACCATCGGTTTTTATGAGGACGGCTACAACGAAGCCAAAGAAGCCAAGGCAGTAGCGCAGCACTTAGGGACAGACCACACCGAATTGTATATCACGCCAGAAGAAGCGATCTCGGTCATTCCCAAACTGCCTACCCTATATGACGAACCGTTCTCTGACTGTTCACAGATTCCCACCTTTCTTGTTTCCCAGCTAGCCAGACAGCACGTTACCGTCAGTCTTTCTGGAGACGGCGGTGACGAACTGTTTGCCGGATACAATCGCTACATCTGGGGTCGCCAGATTTGGCAGCAGCTCGGCTGGATGCCCTATGCGTTACGCCATGTCGCTGCACGCGGATTGATGGCGCGATCGCCTCAAGCTTGGAACCGTAGCTTTGCCAGGCTTAATTCATTGCTACCGAAAAACTTCAATCAACGCCAGCCTGGTGATAAGCTCCACAAGCTAGCGGAAGTATTAGCCGCTAAAAGTCCCGAAGCTATGTACATGGGGATAGTTTCCCATTGGAAAGACCCAGAATCATTGGTTCTAGGGGCATCAGAACCAACCACTACCCTGACCGATCCTAAGTCATGGGCAGAACTACCAGACTTTACAGAGCGGATGATGTACTGGGATACCATGACCTATCTGCCTGATGATATTCTCACCAAGGTAGACAGGGCAACGATGGGCGTTGGCTTAGAAGCTCGTGTTCCATTCTTAGACCACCGAGTGGTAGAGTTTGCCTGGAAAGTTCCACTTTCGCTGAAAATTCGTAATGGACAGGGCAAGTGGTTGTTACGTCAACTTTTGTATCAGTATGTGCCATCCAGTTTGAGCGATCGCCCAAAGATGGGATTTGCAGTTCCCATTGACGACTGGCTACGTGGTTCCCTACTGGATTGGGCAGAAGCCTTACTCAGCGAACATCGCTTACGCCAAGAAGGATTTTTTAATCCCCAACTCATTCGACAGAAGTGGACACAACATTTAGGCAGGGAAGCTTACGGGAGCTTAAGCCGACGCAACTGGCAATACTATCTCTGGGATGTGTTGATGTTTCAGGCTTGGTTGGATACCAATGCCCTACATTGATCACAAAACAATCCTGAAGTAGGCTTGGGGAAAATGTTCATTACTGAGTAGTTTCAGAAATTCCAGGGAAAAGTCAGCTCAAAAAGCCAGTGCTATACTAGCGAGTTGTTTTTCAGCCCAAAGACATTATTGCCAGTGAGCAAAACTCCTAATCTCCAGACAGACTATCCCACTCCCCTGTGGCAGCTGTGGTGCATATTTTTTGCGTACACTGCTTTAATTGCTCTGTTGGTGCAACTGGTACTACTGCCCTATATTTTCTCAGGTTGGCACGCGGGTCATGGTCTGCTACTGGGTGGAGATTGGATTTGGTTTCACCAGATGGCAGTTGAGATGACCCAGAAAATCCACACTCAAGGCTGGTCAGCATGGGAGTTGCGACCTAAAGATCAAGCACCAGTAGGAATTGCAGCAGCTATATACGCCTTGACAGTACCCCAACCTTGGGTCTTGATTCCCCTAAACGCTGCCCTGCATGCAACCGCGGGCATTCTCTTGCTACGCATCATTCAAGTATTCTTACCTAAGTGGAAACTGGCTATTTGGTGTATTTTGCCATTTTTGGTGTATCCATCTGCCATGACGTGGTACACCCAAATCCACAAAGACGGCTTCTTTATCGCTGGCAATCTTTTGTTTCTCTATGGCTGGATTACATTAGCACAGTTAAAAACCTGGTCTTGTCGATGGTGGCGGCTGTTCCTAGCAATACTGTGGATGCTCCTAGGTTCAGTGCTGGTTTGGCTAGTACGTCCTTATGGAGTCCAGATGATGCAGGCGGCGGGAGTCGTTCTGGCGATCGGATTCACCTGTATTTTTGCATGGCGTGGAATTCAAGCTAAATTGCCTTGGCGTAAAGCCCTAATCGGGATGCTGGTAATGTGGGCTTTGCTGTTTCTGATTAGCCCATTGACTCAGGGCGGAATACAACCAGGAGTCTCAAGGGTAGTACCAAGGGCAGTCACAAAGAAGGCAGTCCCAAAAAAGGCTGTGCTAAAAAGAGCTGTTCCTAAAAAGGCTGTGTTAAAAAAAGCTGTTCCTAAAAAAGCTGTTCCAAAGCTTGTTTGGCACAAGTCTCAATGGCTACCAGATTTTTTGGAAAGTAAGTTGTATGGCGTGGCTGCGTCTCGTCATGGTTTCATCAGAGGATCTCCTAAAGCGGGGAGTAATATCGATGTTCAGACCAACTTTACTAGAGCGTGGGACATTATTGCCTATGTACCACGAGCCACTCAGATTGCTTTTCTAGCACCTTTCCCAAATCAATGGTTTGGACAGGGTACCTTAGGGACAAACACAATGATGCGCCGACTCTCGGCTTTAGAAATGACAGGGGTTTATTTGGCGCTGATTTTTTTACCATATACACTATGGCATTGGCGACAGCGCTTGGAGGTTTGGGTAATCTTGGTTTTCTGTGCCAGCCTAATGATTGTTTATACCTTGGCTATTCCCAATATTGGAACAATATATCGAATGCGCTATGGCTTCATCATGACCCTAGTGGCATTGGGAATAGCTGGAGCTTTGGCGGCAGGAAAACAATTCAGCTTACGGCAACAAGTGCAACAGAGTAAACAGAGTCTAGAGTAGGCATGCCTGTAGGGGATTGAGCGAAGAAAGGGACAACATCTACTTGAAGTAGTGTCTGTGATCCTAATAATTGAAGAAGTTGGAAAAGCCAGAAAATGCGCTAGCCCTAGTTAAACCTTTTTACTACTGATAATTTCCTGCTTGGACGTTTCACCCTGCAAGCGTAAAACTTGGTCGCGGATGATCGCAGCGAGGATGGCGACCATGAAGCTGGCAATGACAGCCAGCAGTGCCACCATCACTGGTGATCCACCAGGTCGCACTGGGGATTCGGCTAAAATTTGCACTAAGATGACTCGCGAGGCAAACTCGGCAGGGTTTTTCTGAGCCTGTAACAAATTCTGTTTGTCAAATTCTAGGGAGGTAATGCTCTCAATGTAGCGGGAGCGCTGTTGTTCCAGTGCCTGAAGTCGTGGGTTTGGTCCTATGGCTGAAGTATCTTTTGGTGTTTGAGCAATTTGCTTCTCCATCTCGGCGAGAAGCTGTTTGAATCGCTTTAGCTCTTGTTCGATGCGGATGCGGTTGGCTTGCACGGTTGATTCTACAGTTTTTTGCAAGCCAACTTTTAGCTGATTGAGGATTTTAGGTCCAGCTGCCTTTAAAGCAGCGGGATTGGAAGATTTCAGGGTTAGGTCAATCTGTTGACTTGGGATATTGTTTCTTGTTGCGGTGGTGTATTTGGAGGTAGCGGTAATCTGGTTAAGGGGTTGGTTCTGTAACAGCGTTAAGGCAAAAGAACCTGCCTGATTGATATCTAGATCAACGGCTAGGCTAGGGCTGAGTGAGGTTGACAGGAAGTAGGGGACTGGCTTGACTGACACGGTCAGCTGTTTCTGATATTGTTTGGGTTGGAGTAAAGCGAGAATGATAGCGATCGCCGACAGCCCCAAGGTAGTCAGTAAAAGAAACTTTCCGTTGCGGCTGAAGAATCGGATAATATCTACCAAAGAAATTTCATCCTCATCTTGAATTGCCGTTTTTTGAGTATGCTCTAACAATCGATGTCCACTCCTTAGCAGCTGTTCGAGCTAAGCTACACTAACCACGAACGATTTTACACGCGACCTTCAGCCTTAAGCCAGGGTCTAGCCGCTCAAAACGAAGAGTCATTAGAGATTTGAGAGATTTGGCACAGGAACAAAAATTGGATGAATAAAGTTTGCGTAGTTGGTTTAGGTTATATAGGCTTGCCAACAGCTAGTTTGCTTGCAAGAGAAGGCTTTAACGTTCACGGCGTAGATGTCAACTCCGAGGTTGTCCAAAAAATCAATCACGGCGAGATTCACATTCACGAACCCGACTTGGACGTTTTAGTCAAGTCTGCTGTGAGCCAGGGCGATTTGACCGCCAGCTTGGAGCCAGCGCCTGCCGATGTGTTTATTATCGCCGTGCCAACGCCGATTAAGGATGAACATGTGCCCGATATTTCCTATGTCGAAGCGGCTACACGCGCGATCGCCTCTTATCTCGAAGTCGGTAATTTAGTAATCCTGGAATCCACAAGTCCAGTGGGAACAACAGAGCAGATTAGCAACTGGTTGCGGGAACTGCGACCCGACCTAAATGCTGGCTCTGTTTATGTCGCTTACTGTCCAGAGCGGGTTCTACCCGGACAAATTCTTAAAGAGTTAATTAGTAATGATCGCATTGTTGGTGGGATAGATCCAGCATCAACGACGCAGGCAACAGCATTTTATCGTAAATTTGTCAAGGGTGAGGTTTTACCGACTCAAGCCCGCACCGCAGAACTAGCCAAGCTAGCGGAGAATGCCTTCCGCGATGTCAACATCGCTTTTGCCAATGAACTGTCTTTGATTTGCGAAAATTTGGATATTGATATCTGGGAACTCAGAGAACTGGCAAACCGACATCCCCGCGTCAATATTCTGAAACCGGGACCGGGAGTCGGCGGACACTGTGTGGCGGTCGATCCGTGGTTTATTATTCACTCGGCTCCAGAGCAAGCGCGACTGCTGCGTACTGCAAGACAAGTCAACGGTTCTAAACCTCATCAGGTTGTCAATCAGGTTAAAGCGGCAGCTACCGATTTCAATCAACCAGTAGTTGCCTGTTTAGGGCTAGCTTACAAGGCTAATATTGATGACCTGCGAGAAAGCCCAGCTGTGGCAATCGTTAGGGAACTTGCAACAGAGGCAGTGGGACATATTTTGGCTGTAGAACCTCATATTTCATCCCTACCAGCTAATCTAGATAGCTTGGGTAGTATCCAACTAGTTGAGCTGGAAGTTGCCATCAAGAAAGCGGATATCTTAGTGCTACTGGTTGATCACCAGGCTTTTAAGAATATAGACCCGGAACAGTTTAAGGCTAGAACTGTGATTGATACGCGAGGGTTTTGGCACTGAAGTACGCACTGATGGCAGCGTCAGGCATGAGATTGCTTCTCAAGCTTTTCTCATGCTTACCGGATGTGCAGAAAACAACAGCGAGTAGTATTAGTAGGGGATGTAGAACAGAATCTCAACCGCGCTGATTTTTATCAGACGGGACTGGACTTAGCGCTAATTAGCAGCGAACCCTTATGAAGCAGATGCCATCACCATTAAACGAAGTCGTGCGAAATTATTGGGAGCAAGAGCCTTGCGGCACTCGACCCATGATTACTGGTGAGTTGCCTTCACAAACTCGCGAGTGGTTTGAGCGCATCGAAACCCATCGCTACGAAGTTGAACCATTCATCCACTCGGTTGCACAGTTTACCCGTTGGCACGGCAAAAAGCTTTTAGAGATTGGGGTTGGCGCTGGGACAGACCATCTACAGTGGGCGCGGGCTGGTGCTGAATGCTACGGGATAGATTTGACTGAGGCGGCGATCGAGACAACAAAAGCCCGTCTCGCTCTCTACGGCTTTACCTCCCATTTGCAGCGGTCGGATGCAGAAGCGTTACCGTTTCCGAACGAATTCTTTGATGTGGTCTACTCGTGGGGAGTAATTCATCACTCAGAGCATCCAGAGCGGATTATCGGAGAAATACAACGGGTATTGAAGCCGGGTGGCGTTTTTATCGGCATGATGTATGGTAGACATTCTTCGACAGCTTTCAAGGTCTGGTTAAGATATGCCCTGCTTCAGGGAAAGCCTTGGCGAAGTTTGGCTGATGTCATCTGGAATCATGTGGAAAGCATTGGCACGAAGGCTTATACAGTTCCAGAATTACAGAAACTTTTTGCTGAATTTAGTAGCTTGACTACAAAACCGATAATCACACCCTATGACACTAGTAAGTGGCCAAGTTGGTTAAGTCAGTACTTCCCTAATTCCTGGGGATGGTTTATTACTCTCAAGGCAGTGAAGTAGATGTGCGGTATCGTTGGGACACTGACATTCACAAACAGCAGTTTCACGATTACAGACTCATACCTGACCCGCATGCGGGACACGATGAGTCATCGAGGACCCGATGGAGGAGGAAACTGGATTGATGAGCAAGGGCGAGTGGGTCTGGGTCATCGGCGATTATCAATTATTGACTTATCTGAGACCGCTGCCCAACCGATGTGTAATGAGGATGGAACCCTGTGGGTTTCCTTCAACGGTGAAATTTACAACCACGCTGAAATTCGCGCCGAACTGGAGCAAATTGGCGGGCATCGATGGAAGACTGACCACTCGGATACTGAGGTAATTCTTCATGCCTTTGAGCAGTGGGGTATTGACTGCTTAGAGAAATTCCGGGGCATGTTTGCGATCGCCCTCTGGGACACGCAAGCGCGAGAACTGTGGCTAATACGCGATCGCATCGGCATTAAACCCCTCTACTACAGTATCCATAACGGTCGCATCACCTTCGCCTCCGAAATCAAAGCTCTCCTGCAAGACCCCGACCAAAAACGTGCCGTTCACGAAGAAGCCTTCTACCACTACCTCTCGTTTCTGACCACCCCAGCCCCCCAAACCTTGTTTGATGGCATCAAGAAGTTACCAGGGGGTACATGGCTGCGGGTAAAAGAGGATGGGCAAATCTATGAGCATCGTTACTGGGAAGTCTGGGATCACACTACACCATTAGTTGGCGTCTCTGAACAAGAGATTGCCGAGCAACTTTTAGCTGAACTCCGCACCGCCGTCAAACTACGCAAGGTGAGTGACGTGCCTGTTGGAGTGTTTCTCTCCGGTGGTATTGACTCTAGTACCAATGCAGCTCTGTTTTCTGAGGGAGAAGGACAACCCGTCAAGACGTTCACAATTGGCTATCAAGGTGAGTACCAAACCTACCAGAATGAACTGCACTACGCTCGTAGAATGGCTAAGGAAGTCGGAGCCAAATACCACGAGCAGCTACTCTCTATTAATGATTTGATTGACTGTCTACCGCAATTGGTATGGCAACAAGATGAGCCGATCGCTGATCCAGTTTGTGTCCCTGTTTACTACGTCTCTAAGCTGGCACAGGATAACAGGGTGATTGTCTGCCAAGTAGGGGAGGGGGCCGATGAGTTGTTCTGGGGCTACCCAGGCTGGAAAACTATGCTTCAACTGCAACGCTATGATGACTTGCCGATACCAAGCGTATTCAAGAAAATGGGTCTTGGGGGTCTACGCCTGCTCGGCAAACAGCACGGTAAAAAGTACGAGTTGCTGCGTCGTGGTTCAGTGGAGCAGCCCCTCTTCTGGGGAGGGTCAGAGGCATTTACTGAGGTACACAAACAGCAGCTCCTCTCACCCCGTTTGTCCCAACAGTTTGCTCATATGACTTCCTGGGACGTACTCAAACCAATTCGCCAACGTTTTGAGGAAAAGGCTTGGGAAAAATCACATCTCAACTGGATGACTTATCTAGATCTCAACCTGCGGTTGCCAGAACTACTGCTGATGCGGGTGGACAAGATGAGCATGTGGGTGAGTTTGGAAGGGCGAGTACCGTTTCTAGACCATAAGGTCGTGGAACTTGCTATGAGTATTCCGGAGTCAGTTAAGACTAAAAACGGTACCCTCAAACATATCCTGAAAAAATCTGTAAGAGGGTTAATTCCGGATGAGTTGATTGACCGCAAGAAGCAAGGCTTTGGTGTTCCAATTTATGAATGGTGCTTGGAGGGACTTGGAGACAAGATGCAGCAGGAGATAGATGAGTTTTGCCGCCAGAACGATTTTCTTAACCGCCAGGAAGTCAAGCGTCTTTTGCAGCAGGGAAGGGGAAATCAGGTATGGTATTTACTTAATTTTGTGATGTGGCACAGAAAGTTTATTGGGTAGAAAAATCCCTGAAAGATAAGGTTAATTAATAAAACCTGGGAACTCTATCTTCATTAATGAGAACAGTAGTGGTGTAAGTGGTGTGAGAGATAAAAATAACGCAATAATAGCGTTACAGAGATTTTCGATATCGTTTTTTTCTGGCTTATACCGTAAAGCGATCGCTTCTGATTTCATTCGCAAAGTTGCGGGAACCTTTGCCAGCAAAGTTATCCTAATGGGTCTTACCTTTATCACTAGCGTGCTAGTGACAAGGATTCTAGGTCCACGCGATCGAGGATTTTACTCCGTTGCTGTTGCTACAGCAGCCATGGGGGTACAATTCAGCAACTTAGGACTCCATCTATCAAATATCTACTATGTTTCAAAAGAGCGCAGCCTCCTTTCGCCTCTATTAGGAAACTCTCTCATTTTCAGTCTTCTATTTGGGGGATTGGTAGCCAGCTTAACTGGGATAGTTTTTTCCCTGTGGTCACACTTAGCACCGATTCCGGGAATACTATTAGGTTTAGCTTTAGTTGGGATTCCTTTAGGTCTTCCTTACTTATTTTTGCAAAATCTTATTCTCGGCACTCAGAAAGTTTTCATATTCAATGTAATTGAGTTATCAAATCAAGTAATTTTTCTGGGCTTTGTCCTTCTGCTGATCGCTTCTACAAGTGTTGAAGTAAAGACAGTCTTTGCGGCTTCTCTCTTGGCTTCCTGCATAGGTGTCATGCTTCAAATCTGGCATCTCTGGCCTTATGTTGAGCATCCCCCTAAACCATCCTTTAAACTTCTTAAGGATAATATAGGCTACGGGCTTAAAGCCTATCTAGCCGCATTATTTTTTAATCTGGCGCTGAAGACTAACCTATTAATGATTCAATATTTCCTAGGACCTGAACAAGCGGGGTATTACGCTGTTGCTGATAACTTTGCTACTTTAGTCTACACATTTCCTTTAATCATTGGTCTTTTGTTGTTTCCCAAGCTTTCGGCACAAGAAAGTTTGGGAAAAAGTTGGATATTAGTTAAGAAAGTCACTCTTATAGTAAGTACAATTACAGGCGGCATTTGCCTGCTCGTAGCCTTATTATCAAAACCAATCATAACCCTAATCTATGGAGATAATTTTTTGCCAGCCGCCTCGATATGTGCCTGGTTAATGCCAGCGGTATTCTTTCTCGGAGTACAAGTGATTGTAATGCAGTTTAATGCGGCTACAGGTTATCCTGTTTCAGTAGTCTTTATAAGAGTAATAGGACTCGTTTTAATTATCGCCTACAATGCATTATTTTTAAAATATGGAATTCAACATGCTGCCATTGGCGCGACAATCAGTTATGCTTGTATGGCTTTTTTACTTCTATGGATAGGAAAGAGAAAAATTCATGAACAAGTGGCCTGACTTTTTCATTGTGGGAGCGGCAAAGAGTGGGACAACCTCTCTCTATTACTATTTGAAAGAACACCCATCTATATTTATGTCAGAGCTAAAAGAACCTTGGTTCTTTTCTTTCTACGGAGAAGAGACTATAGATATTTGTAAAAATATGAAATCCAAGATAGTTACAAATACGGATGAGTATCTCTCTTTATTTCAAGAAACCGGAACGAGTCAAATCAAGGGAGAGGCATCTACTCCATACCTATTTCTATACAAAAAAACTATTCATAATATGTCAAAACTATTAAAAGATATTCACCAAAAAAAAATAATAATAATATTACGAAACCCTGTAGAAAGAGCTTTTTCCCACTATCGAATGTTTCTTGTTAGTAGCACGGAAAAAGAATCTTTTTCTAATGCAATACAAAATGAAAAAAGGATGAGTCTTATTGAAAGCTGCCCCTTTTATGACTATATTTCTCCTGGGCTTTACTACAGTCAGGTTAAAGCCTATATGAGCAAATTCAATAATGTATATGTTTGCCTGTATGAGGATTTAAAATACAATCCGCAAGAGCTGATCAGGAATTTATATGATTTCCTGAACGTTGATACACAGTTTACCCCAAATTACAAAAAAGTTTATAACGAAGGGGGAGTGAAGGAAACCTATAGAGGCATGAAAGGTAATCTAAGGCGTATTAAGTATTACATAGATGCAAAATTACACAATAGAAAGCTTTATCCCTATCCTTATAAAGATGAAAAAGAAATGTATCGAGACTATTCCCGCACCTACACTCACGCCTATTCAATGTTTGAAAAAGATATTGTAGATTTAGAACTATTGATAGGTAGAGATTTGTCAGTTTGGAATCAAGTCCCTAAAAATTAAAAAATTTTGCATGCAGGGTTCAGGGAAGTGTAGGGTTAATGAAATCCAAATTTAGCAGATATATCCAGAGATTTGCTGCCATTCCTCGGTATTTAATTTTTATAAAAATTTGGCATAAATTTCTGAATATTTGGCGTTATAAACAAGCAAAAAAGCGAGACTTCCTTAGCTCGACGTACCTCTTTGAGCTTTTCGGTGACATATCGAGTTTGTATCGATATATGCCCCAAGTAGACATTATCTTTCTCAAGCAATGGAGAGATAAGAGTGCAAACACTTCCTGCTTATACCTGGCTCACTACTTTGACCTCCTGGGTTCCGGTTGGGTGCAGGTAAAGCACGGGATGCACTGTAGAGGCTTAGAGGGCGCTCGCTATGATATGGGCTGTCCAATTCCGCCACATAGTGCAGTAAGTTGGCTAGAAGGTCGAATTAATTCAGCTAACTTGGCGGAGTCTCAACGCATCTGGAGCCTAGTCGCTCAAGATTACACTCCCATCGACTGGCATTTGGATTTCAAATCTGGCTACCGTTGGTCTGAAGGGACTTGGTATCGTGACGTAAGATATGGCCACAAACTGGGAGTCGATATCAAAGTACCTTGGGAACTGGGACGGATGCAGCATCTCCCCCAACTTGCCTTGGCTTATGAGCTAGCCTCAACGGGGCAACCAGACTTTGCCTCGGCACCAAAGTATGCTGACGAATTCCGCAACCAAGTGCTAGACTTCATTGCTACCAACCCACCACGTTTTGGGGTTAACTGGCGTTGCACTATGGATGTGGGTATTCGGGTTGCTAACTGGTTAGTAGCCTATGACTTGTTCCAGGCATATGGCGCAGAGTGTGATTCTGAATTTGAGGCACAGTTCAGTCGAAGCGTTTATCAGCACGGCTGTCATATCATCAACAATCTGGAATGGTTTCCACAACATAGAGCCAACCACTACCTTGCTGATATTGTGGGGTTGCTGTTCGTTGCCGCTTATCTTCCCTGCACCCCAGAGATAGATGTCTGGTTAGCTTTCGCCATTCAAGAGCTAATTGCAGAAGTTAAGTACCAGTTTTACCCAGATGGGGGTAACTTTGAGGCGTCTACTAGCTACCATCGTCTTTCGGCAGAGATGGTAGTCTATGCTACAGCCTTAGTGTTAGGTTTGCCACCTGAGAAACAGGCAGCCTTGAAGGAGTATAACCATCGTCTGCACAGGGTTCGTCCCAAACTCAAGCCTGCTCCTATTGAGCTTTATTCTTTACCTGGTAGCGATCGCCTTATACCCTTTCCAGCTTGGTACATCGAACGCTTGGAGAAAATGGCTGAGTTCACGATGCATATCACCAAGCCAAACGGGCATATCCCCCAAATTGGTGATAACGACAGCGGACGCTTTGTAAAACTCCAGCCCATCTATCACCAAATGACTGTCGCCGAAGCAAAGGCTCGTTACGCCAATCTAGAGGGTTATGCTGGTCTTCTTGATGATGCGATTTATTGGGATGAAGATAGTCTGGATCACCGACACTTGATAGCCGCGATTAACGGGTTATTTGGACGGAATGACTTTAGTGCGTTTACAGGCAAAGGCTGGCTGGAAACGAACCTGATAGGATGTTTGGCTGGAGGCATTCAACTGCCTTCTTACTTACAGCCTAGTCAAAGTCCTGCTGCTGAGTTGGTGCGTGTCGGAACAAAAGAAGATTGGGTGCGACTTAGTGACAAATTGGATTCACTGACCCAAGAGCAAGGCAGGCAAAGGCAGGTTCTAAAAATTCCCGTACCCGGTGGCGACTTATGCAAAGGTCTAAAGCTTTATGCATATCCCAACTTTGGTTTATATCTTTATCGCTCCAGTCGCCTCTATTTGGCTGTACGTTGTGGTGCGATCGGTCAAAACGGTAACGGGGGTCATGCCCACAATGATCAGCTCTCTATTGAGTTAAATGTGGATGGGGAGGATTGGATTACTGATCCAGGTACGTATATATATACACCTCTGCGTGAGCGGCGTAATGAGTATCGTTCAGTGAAGGCACACTTTGCCCCCCAAATAGAAGGACAAGAACCAGGACGATTGGATCTTGGACTATTTCGTTTGGGCAATGAAACCAGTGTAATTTGTAGGTTTTATGGCAAAGAGGGCTTTCTAGGGATGTATCATACTCCCGATGTAGTAATTCACAGAAAAATCCTCTTGAAAGGCGAGGAGCTAGTAATTAGTGATAGTTGCGATCATCATCGACTATTATCACAATCCCTGATAGCAGGAAACTTTAATAGCAATAAACTGTCTACAGGTTATGGAAAAATTAGCAATAGTAGATTAAAACCTACAGCTTTTAATATTTTAAATTAATTTATGCTAGAGAAAATTACAATTTACTCTATTACTCTATTTGTTTATATAGCTTGGTTAATTTACGCGATCAAAACAAACAAACTATTAAAATTTCCCATTATATCTGCTTGCTTCATAGGTTTGTTTGTCTTTAACGTATTAGGAAGCATATTAGTAATGTTTCCAGATTTTATAGGAAGAAATAATTATTTTTCTTATGATTATATTTTAATGTTAAATATTCAAGCAATTATTTTTTATGGTTTAACTAGCATATATTTTTATTTTTTTAAATCAAGCCCAGCTATAAGAAAGATACAAATAAAAAGAAATGATAGTATTTTCCTCTATCTCATAATTATAATTTTAGTTATACTATTAGTGTTTTTCTTCTATAAAGTTGGGCGACCACCATTACTTGAAATACTGAGTGGTAAATTTAGTTCGCGTAATGAAATAATTACCTATAGAACTGAAGCTATCTACTCAGTTAATTCTACATTATCAAGTCTTGTATTTGATATTCTTCCAATGTTTGTTGGAGCCTATGCACTTCTCAAGAGTTCTATCCCAAAAAGACGAACATATTATGAGTACTTAATTATTGGTTCTTGTATTTTTATATCAGCTCTAACTGGTGGGAAAGGAAGTATTTTACGTATAGCAGTAGCACTCTTGTTGGCGTACATAATTAGCCAGGGTGAATTTCAGGCTTATGCTCCTCGTAAACCAATTCTACCTAAGTGGGGATTCCTTTGGTTTAGTACTGCCTTTATACCAGTAATATTCTTTTACAATATTTATTATGGTTCAGAATTCAGTGCTTTTGAACAATTAAAGCTTCTAATATACAGAATAATCGGGGTTTATTCAGAGAGTCTGGCAGCAACAGTAGCCTATGCTGAAAAATATGGTTTTTTGAATGGCAGAACCCTTCCTAATCTCAAAGGTGTATTAAGCCATGAACCAATCCAAATAGGTAAAGAAATGCATATTTTCTTGTTTGGTTCAATAAGGGGTAATGCACCCATCTCAACTTTAGCAGAGGGATATATCAACTTTGGATGGTCTGGCTTTATCTTGTTTGCTTTCGCTACCTTTGTTGTTGTTATATTAATTCAGGAAATTTTGAGGTCTATGCCTCGTAATTTATTTACTCTTTCTTTAATTGTAATTTATAGCATATTGGCAACAAGAGTTGCTCAGACTGGACTATTTGCAACCGTTTTATCCTTAACTTACACTATCCTTTTCAGCTTTCTGTTTTTAATGAGAGCAATGCTAGTTAGTTTCTTCAGGCAGAAACCGTTGGTAGGTTTAGGTAAAAATTCCCAAATAATAAATTAAAGTATCAGGTTAAAGTAATGCGGCGAGTGCTGATTGTGTCACATTCTTATAGCCCTGCAATAACGCCACGCGCCTTTCGATGGAGTGCTATTGCGGAACACTGGGCGAGGCAGGGACATCATATTGATGTGATTAGCAGTTGGATGCCTAGTCTCCCTCGCAATGAAACTGTGAATGGAGTTCATGTGTATCGCGTAGGTGATGCTATTACTGAAGTTTTGCGGAGCAAGCTTCAGAAACCTGCCATAACTTCAAATGTTGAGAACAATCCTTCTAATTCAGTAAGTTCAAGCATCAAAACTTTAGCAAAAGCAGTTCATGACAATACTTGGAAGAAAGTGTATTGGCCTGATTGCGCGTGTTTGTGGTATTTTCCAGCGTTTAAAAAAGCAAAACAGTTATTGAAAAACCATGATTATGACAGCCTTATTAGTGTTTCAGAACCCTTTACAGGTCATTTAGTAGGTTTAGGGATACAAAAAGTTATCCCAAAAATTACTTGGCTCGTTGATATAGGCGATCCATTTTGTTTTATAGAATATAGACCAACTAATAACCACAATTTATACAAAAACTTAAATTATGCTACCGAAAAGAAGATTTTTAGAAATGCTAACGCTATTTCGGTAACGACAGAAGCAACTCTAGAAAAGTACTCAGAGTTGTTTCCTGAGAGTGACAATAAAATACAAGTTATTCCTCCCTTGTTGTCTTTGGATGCGAGTCAGGTAAACCAAGGTTCATTCTTTTCAACATCAGATAATAAAATTAAATTGGTATTTTTGGGTACACTGCACAAACAGATTAGGAAGCCTGATTTTTTACTAAAGTTATTCAAGGAACTTTTACACACACATCTAGCCGAGAAAGTAGAACTTCATTTTGTTGGGAATATCAACAATTGTCAGGAGTACTTTCAATCTTATAAAGACCTGCTGAATAAGAAAATATTTTGTCATGGAAAATTAAGCCGTACTCAGGCTTTTCAGGCGATGAGAGAAGCAGACATCCTTGTAAATATTGGGAATGATGCTCCCTACCAACTTCCCAGTAAGGTCGTGGAGTACGTAAGCATGGGTAAACCAATTTTAAATCTTGCCAAGATAGAAGAAGATAGCTCCATGAAGTTTTTTCAGGTGTATCCAGCCTCACTGTGCCTAGTAGAGGAGCCAACCACACCAAACTTGCATCAAGTTGCTAACCTACTTCAATTTATTGAATATGCACAGTCTGTTGAAGCTTCAAAACTACAAGATTTAATTTCTCCTTACAAACTACAGCCGATTACTGAAACCTATGAAGCTTTAGTGTTCAAATAATTCCTGATTTTAGAGATAACCTAAAAAGTCTATTGTTTCTATATTATGAAGAACTTATCGATAATTATCCCTACTCGAAATCGACAAGAATTCCTAAAAGATGTTCTAGAACCATTTAGAGGTTTTGGAGACGAGCTTGAAATTATTGTGATAGATGATGCATCCTCAGAAGCCGAGGCATCTTCAAACGAAAGTATTTGCAGTACCATTCCCAACTGCAAATATGTGTACCTTCCAAAAACCGCAGGTGCAGCAGCAGCACGTAATTATGGTTTAGATATTAGCTCTGCTGGATACATCTGGTTTATTGACGATGACGATATTGTATCGACACAAGCAATTAAGGATGTATTGGAACTAGTCGGTAGCCAGTCTTTTTTTAGTCAGGTTATCTTATTACCAATGACAGTAATGTCTAATAATTATATTATTAAAAAAATTGTACCTTCAAAAGATAGAAACACTTTTGCTAAGTATAGAGATATTGGGCATCAAGTGGCTACTTCCGCTGCTGTTTTTCCAAAAACACTCCTTTTAGAGATTGGAGGTTGGGATGCTGCCTTATTAACCGGACAAGACACAGACTTGTTTTTAAGAGTTTCTCATCGAACAGAAGACTTTAAATGCTTGCAAACGGAACCAGTTATTCAAAATATAGGACATTCTAAGAGACTTACTCGTGCAGTTATCAAACAAGAAATAGGGAAAATTCAGTTTTTGATGAAACATTGGCGTATTCTTTCTATTCGTCGTATAGTTTATTACTTATTCACTTTTATTGTTGTGGCTCCCTTATTAAATGAGCCAAATCTTTATCGACTTAGAGTTAAACTGCTATCACGGTAAAGTAATTCTTATGAGTTATAGCTAATAAAACTAGATACTTCAAAGAAGGAAAAATAAGAATTGTGCGGTATAACAGGCTTTTCGGGTAATTTTGATCGGTTGACTCTGGATAAAATGAATGCAGCGATCGCGCATCGTGGTCCTGATGACTCTGGCACTTACTGGCTTCCCGAAAAAGGCATAGGTCTAGCACATCGTAGACTGTCCATCATTGATTTGTCTCCCCTAGGTCATCAGCCAATGTGGGATGCGACCGAAACCGTGGTGATTGTTTTCAATGGTGAAATTTTCAACTACCGTGAGTTGAGGGCGGATTTAGTAGCAACTGGGTACACCTTCAAGAGCCATTCCGATACAGAAGTACTGCTCAATCTGTATCTGCGGGATGGAGAAGCCATGCTTTCCCAACTCAACGGTATGTTTGCCTTTGCGCTATGGGATACCCGTAGGGATTGTTTATTCTTAGCCAGAGACGGTGTAGGCGTTAAGCCGCTTTACTACACAAACACCCCAAACGGATTCCTCTTCGCCAGTGAACTCAAAGCGCTCCTTCAAGAACAGAGTGTGGAGCGATCGCTTAATTTTGAAGCCATTCACTATTACTTAGCTTATCTCTGGTGCCCAGCCCCTCACACGATGCTCAAAGCCATCAAAAAACTAGAACCGGGGCACGCCTTAATCGTTAAAGATGGCGAGATTCAACGCCACTGGCAGTTTTACGATCTGCCTTACCAGCAGGATATTGAACCCTTATCCGAGAAAGAAGCCGTAGAGCAACTGCAAGCTCACCTAAAACAGGCTGTTGAGCGACAGATAATTTCAGATGTCCCCGTTGGAGCTTTTTTATCAGGTGGTTTGGACTCCAGTTCTGTTGTAGCGCTAGCAAAACAGCACGTTCCAGACCAGAAACTGCAATGTTTCACCATCGGGTTCAAAGATCCAGCAGCGACGCGAGAGGGGTTCGTCGCTGACTTACCCTACGCCCAACAAGTCGCTCAACATTTAGAGGTAGATCTCCACACCATCTATGTTGGTTCAGAGATGGCAGAACAACTGGAGAAAATGATTTATCACCTAGATGAACCGCAAGCAGACCCCGCGCCGCTTAATGTTCTATTTATCAGTCAGCTAGCGCGTGAGCATGGAATCAAGGTTTTGCTTTCAGGTGCAGGTGGAGATGATATCTTTACTGGGTATCGCCGTCACTATGCACTGATGCAGGAGCGCTACTGGGCATGGATGCCAAAACTTGCTCGGAAAGGATTAAGCCAACTAACACAGCAAATTCCTGTTAATCATTCCCTGGGACGCCGCCTTTCTAAAGCATTCCGCTATGCCCACTTGGATAGTGATGAACGCATCGCTAGTTATTTTTATTGGCTCGAACTACAACGACAACATACCCTGTACAGTCCAGCTTTGCGGGAACACCTCCGCTCAATTTCCCCCTCGACTTCCTTAGTCGCCTCCCTTGCGAAATTGCCAGCTAAGGCACACTCCCTCAATCAAATGCTGTATTTAGAAGGAAAGCACTTTTTAGCCGATCATAATCTCAACTACACCGATAAAATGAGCATGGCTACTGGCGTTGAGGTGCGCGTACCCCTCCTCGATCCAGATTTAATTGCCCTAGCCGCTCGTTTACCAATCGCCTTCAAGCAACGTGGTAAAACGGGTAAATGGATTTTTAAGAAAGCGATGGAACCGTATCTGCCTAGTGAGATAATTTATCGACCTAAAACCGGGTTTGGGGCACCCGTGCGTCAGTGGCTGCGTCATCAACTTTGCCCCTTGGTTGAAGATGTATTGTCTGATACTTCGTTGAGGCAGAGAGGATTATTTGACCCGACGGGAGTTCAACGTCTAGTAGAGATGGATCGTAATGGGCGCGTGGATGGAACCTATACAATTTTTTCACTCATGTGCATCGAGATATGGTGCAGAATCTTTATCGATCGCAAAAGGAGTTTTCAGTGAAGGCTGACAAAGAAGCTGTGCAGGATTTCTGGGAAGCGGCTGCTTGTGGTGAAAATTTGTATTTATCCGGCTGGAGTCAGGAAGATTATCTGGAGCAAGCGAGAGTCCGTTATCAGCTAGAGCCTTACATTTTAAGTTTTGCCGAATTTCATCATTACAAAAATAAAAAGATATTAGAGATTGGAGTGGGTTTAGGAGCTGACCATCAAAAGTTTGCTGAAGCGGGTGCTATTTGTTATGGTATTGACTTGACTGAACGGGCAATAGAGCATACTAGCCGGCGGTTTCATATCTTGGGTTTAGAGTCAAAATTACAACAGGGCGATGCAGAAAATCTACCCTTTGATGATAATTCCTTCGACCTTGTATACTCTTGGGGAGTATTGCATCATACTCCTGACACCGATAAAGCCATTGATGAGGTTTTCCGCGTCCTTAAATCACGTGGGAAAGCCAAAATTATGATTTATCACAAATACAGCCTTGTCGGTTATATGCTTTGGATTAGATATGGACTATTGAGATTAAAACCTATAACTCCTCTCGGAGAAATTTATAGTAATTATTTAGAAAGCCCAGGAACTAAAGCTTACTCAGTAGAAGAAACGAAACAACTGTTCAGTAAGTTTCAGTCTATAGAAATTGATACGATTCTGACCCATGGAGATTTGCTAACCTCAGCCGCAGGTCAACGTCATCGAAGCCTTCTCCTTTCTGTTGCCAAATTAATTTGGCCTAGATGGATTATTAGGAGATTCTTCCCTAGGAATGGTTTGTTTATGCTGATTACAGCTACGAAATAAGTGGCTTAAGTAAATTTTATTGTTACCATTGAATTAACAATAAAACTTTTTATAAAAGGTTAAAAAATAAAGATTATGACAGTTTTTTTGCCAACTCCCATAAAATTACATCTAACTAAATTTCGTGCAGCTTTAAAGTCTAGTCTCCCTCGACAATATCTTTCTGTAATTATCAAAACTTACTATAGCCTAAGAACACTAGCCTATATAGGGAACCAAGTAGTGTGCCCCTGTTGTGAAGGCCAGTTTCGTACATTTATATCTTATACAACATATGGAGGGAAGTTGAGAGAAAAAGCCATGTGTCCCCGGTGTTCATCTGTTGAAAGGCATCGTTTATTATGGCTTTATCTTAAAAATCAAACAAATTTATTTACTGAAAAAATAAAAATTCTACATTTTGCGCCTGAATACTATTTCAAACATAAATTTTCAGGACTTAGAAATTTAGAATACTACACCGCTGATTTAGCATCACCTCTAGCAGAGGTTAAAATGGATATAACCAATATTCTATATGAAGATAATTTTTTTAACGTAATATTATGCAATCATGTTTTAGAACATATTCCGGATGATAAAAAGGCAATGCAAGAACTTTTTAGGGTTCTCAAACCAGGGGGATGGGCGATTCTTCAAGTACCTATAGAGCTGAATCTTGAAAACACATTTGAAGACCCCAGTATAGTATCACCTGAAGAAAGAGAAAAATTGTTTGGACAATATGATCATGTAAGACAGTATGGAAGAGACTATAAAAATAAACTTGAACAAGTAGGATTTAAAGTAAAAGTGGATGGATATGTAAGAAGTTTAGGAACTGATAAAATTAAAAAATATGGGTTAAAGGAAACTGAAGATATCTATTTTTGTACAAAGTAGGTGCACATCCATAAGCCTAGAATGCTGCAAAGCTAAACAACCTCAGACGATTGGCAAAAAATATATATAGATTGTTACAGATGTCAATCGAGGTATCACGGCAAGTCGAAGAGATTGTTAAAAAGTTTTTCCATAGCTAGGTTATTCGTTAATTAGTAGTCGGTAGAAAAAAGTGAGCTTGTGAAACAAATTTTTCAGTCGCTTGGCAACAGTGTTACACAGCTAGAGGATGTTCCCTGTCCACAGGTTAAGCCAGGTCATCTGCTGATCGGTACCTGCACTACTCTAGTCTCTGCTGGCACGGAACGAATGATAGTCGAGTTCGCTAAAGCCAACCTCCTCGACAAAGCCCGCCAACAACCTGAAAGAGTCCGCACGGTGCTAGATAAGGTCAGGACAGATGGTCTTCTCCCCACTCTAGAAGCCGTACAAAGCCAACTAGACCAACCCTTGCCTATGGGTTACTCCAACGCAGGAGTGGTTCTGGAAGTAGGGGCTGGGGTTGAGGGCTTTAACGTAGGCGATCGCATCGTCTCCAATGGTCATCATGCCGAAGTCGTCTGCGTTCCGAAAAACCTGTGTGCCAAAATTCCTGATGCCGTGGGGGATGAAGCTGCCGCCTTTACCGTACTAGGCGCGATCGCTCTCCAAGGCATCCGTCTCGCCCAACCCACTCTAGGCGAAATTTTCGTCGTCACCGGACTCGGTTTAATTGGTCTAATCACTGTCCAACTGCTACAATCCCAAGGTTGCCGCGTCATGGGTATCGATCTTGACCCCAAAAAACTAGACCTCGCCCGAAAATTTGGTGCCGAAACCGTAGACTTATCTCGTGGTGAAAACCCTGTTGCTGCTGCTGCCGCCTTCTCTCGGGGTCGTGGTATTGATGGTGTCCTAATTACCGCCTCCACCAAAAGCAACGAACCCGTTCACCAAGCTGCCCAGATCTGCCGCAAGCGGGGGCGGATTGTTTTAGTGGGTGTCGTAGGTTTAGAACTTTCACGGGCGGATTTTTACGAGAAAGAGCTATCCTTTCAAGTTTCCTGCTCCTACGGACCCGGTCGCTATGATCCAGCTTACGAACAAGGTGGTCAAGACTACCCGCTTGGCTTCGTGCGCTGGACGGTGCAGCGTAACTTTGAAGCCGTTCTCGACATGCTAGCCACTAGCAAATTAGATGTAACTCCCCTAATCTCCCATCGCTTTCCCCTCGACCAAGCCCCAGAAGCTTACCAACTCCTCGGCAGTGATGAACCGTCTCTAGGGATTGTGCTGCAATACCCAGATAGCCAAACGCGATCGCCAAACGACCTACTCAACCAAACCATCCAGCTCCAGAATACACAACAGGAGCAGGGGAGCAGGGGAGAAAGTCCTAATCCAGAATCCAAAACTCAAAATCAGGTAGTCATTGGCTTCATTGGTGCAGGCAATTACGCCACTCGAATTTTAATTCCAGCCTTTAAACAAACCAACGGTGTCCTCAAAGCTGTGGCAACCCGTAGCGGCGTCAGTGGTGTCCATGCCGGTCGCAAATTTGGTTTTGGCGCTGCAACAACCGATATAGATAGTCTATTTACTGACCCACAAATCAATACCCTGGTCATCGCCACCCGTCACGATAGCCATGCTCAGTTTGTCTGCCAAGCGCTCAAAGCCGGGAAAAATGTCTTCGTAGAAAAACCCTTGGCGATCGCTCCTGACCAACTAGACGAAATCAAATCAACCTATACCGAAATCCATAGTTCTGGCAACTCACCCCTGTTAATGGTGGGCTTCAACCGTCGCTTTGCTCCCCAGATTCTTAAAATCAAAGCCCTCCTTGCCAGCAGCAAAGAACCCAAAGCGATGGTAATGATTGTAAACGCTGGAGCAATTCCACCCGAGCACTGGACTCAAGACCCAGCTACTGGCGGTGGACGCATTATTGGTGAAGGGTGTCACTTCATCGACCTCTTGAGGTTTCTAGCCGACTCACCGATTGTGTCTGTTCAGACAACGAGCATGGGTGTTCATTCTCCCCAACTTCCCTTTAGTAAGGGGAGACAAGGGGGAGTAGCGATTCGGGATGACAAAGTCAGCTTCACCCTCAGTTTTGCCGATGGCTCCTTTGCCACAGTTCACTACTTAGCCAACGGTCACAAATCTCTATCTAAAGAGAGATTAGAAATCTACTGTGAGGGTCGTATCGTCCAACTGGATAATTTCCGTCAGTTACAAGGCTACGGTTGGCCTGGATTTAAAACAATGAATTTATGGCGACAGGATAAGGGTAATACAGCCTGTGCAGCAGCCTTCGTAAGTGCCGTTGAGTCGGGTCAAGCTGCACCAATTCCATTTGAGGAGTTAGTTGAGGTCACTCGTGTCAGCTTTGAAATTGCACAGGCGGCGAGAACTTACTAAGACCCTATCCGAAAAATCCTTCAAGTAATGACCAAACAGCTGTGTTCATCTTAGGAATTCCCCACTGTACAAAAAGACTCGATTGTGCATAAGAAACAGGTTTATCTAAGCATTTCTTAAAAGCCGATTTTCCAAAATTGGAAAGGCTCTTTCCTAAACCAACATGGCAACCTTAAGATGGCGTAAAAGTATTGTTGTAATCATGGTTCAGGTTTGACCTTCTGCGGATATTGATCTAATCAGGGAAGGTATACAGCCCTTGAAACTATCTCATATTGACTTTTCGGATAGGCTCTAATTGCTAGATGAATCTGGGTCGCTGGTATCGAACTATTCGTCACATCCCACCTCGCCAACTAGCAGAGCGAGTACGTTTTGAAATCACAGCGCGATCGCTTCCTCGTCTGCCCTCCCCACTACGTCGTTCGCTGGCTTTAGGTAACCCAATCCCAACGCCTCCCTTACGTCAGCGTTATCTCAACGCTTTAGAACTATCTGAGATCCCTAACGAGTTTGCTCCACCTCAGGAAACCTACACCCTCACCTTTCTCAATCAATCCCGAGAACTCAATTTCCCCATTACTTGGAATAGCCCAGACTATCCCCGCCTCTGGCAATTTAACCTGCATTATTTTGACGGGGTGCGTGAAGTTCTTAGCAAAGCGTATCAACAGGATGAAATAGATAAGCTTAGTCTCAGTCAGCTCAAGCATTTCATCTCGGATTGGATTGCCGCCAACCCCCTATGTTCGTTCGATGGCTGGCATCCCTACACCACATCGCTACGCATCGTTAACTGGACATTTGTCACTAGAGCCTTCCCCATCTTGGCTGAGCCAGAGGTAATCGATTCCCTTTGGACTCAAGTTCAGTATCTACATCGCAACAAAGAGTATTTTGCAGGGGGCAATCATCTCCTAGAAAACCTCAGAGCCTTGATTATTGGTGGACTCAACTTTGATCACCCCATGGCTGAAGCGATCGTGCGGGTTGCTCTCAATCAGCTCATCGAACAACTGACTATCCAAATATTGCCTGATGGCGGTCATTACGAGCGCAGCCCTATGTATCACCTGATCGTTTTGAACCTTATCGCTGAGTCAGTAGTCTGTATACAAAGCGCTGGTTGGTCGGTACCTGCAACTCTGCTCGCTCCCCTTCAATGTATGCTGCAATTTGCCCAAGGCATCCGCTTGTCCAATGGTGCCTACCCGCTATGGAATGATGCGGCTTATAACATCATCAACCCACTCGATGAGGTCGTAAGCTGGGTTAGTCAGTTACTAAAGCAACCCTTGATGCATTCTACTGATGCTTTACATGAACGCTTACTCACTGCCGCAGGTATATCCCCTGTAGCATCGACTCCCCCAGCTTTACCCAGCTCTATTAGCAGCAGTTTTCCTGACTCAGGCTACTACATCCTCCGCCATCCCAATGGCTTAGAACTAGCCTTCGATTGCGCCCCACCTTGCCCGAATGAACTTCCACCTCACGCCCATGCCGATTGCTTGACAATAGACCTCTACTTCAAGGGTCAACCGCTGATCGTCGATACGGGTACCAGTCAATACAGTGGTGGTTCTATACGGTCTCACGAGCGCAGTACACTAGCCCATAACACGATCGCGTTGGCGAAACCTGTCCGTACTCTCAAGCGCAAAACATTGGTCAATCAAGATCAGTCCGAAATCTGGGGTAGCTTCCGCGTGGGTCGCAAGGCTCAGCCTTTTGCTGTCCAATCCGGGCAAGCTGAGGGATGGCAATGGGTGCAGGCGGCTCACGACGGCTATGCCCAGTCACCTCTCAACGCCATACACCAACGCTGGGTTGGCTTAGGAACGGAAGAAATTGTTATACTTGATTGCCTTAATACCGCGATCGCAACCCAGTATACCTCTAGCTTTCACGTTGCTCCTGGACTGGATCTGAGCTATCACCAGGATAGATTGGAGTATTGCTGCCAACTAGAGGCAACTAGCTTACATATAAAAATATTGGGCTTGACCCCTAATGATGAGGTGAAATGGCTTAATGCTGATACCTCTAACTCTTGGTATGCTCCTGAGTTTGGCCTCCGAATTCCTCGGGGTTTTCTCCGGATTCGAGGTTTATTAGTACCGGATAATAAAACAAATAATAAAACAATTTGTACGGTAATGACTTTAAACTCCAGTCCTAAAGTCACATATGAGTGGTTTGGTCGTCAGGGGAAGCTCTACTTTGCCAGAGGAATTTGCCTGGAATGGTACCTCAATCAGGGTCGTCTGATGACAGAAGTGAGTCAGACTACGGAGATTAAATCTTGAATCCTCGTATTTGGATTGTTAATCAATTTGCTAATACACCCGATGTGCCTGGTCATACACGCCAGTATGAATTAGGTCAGTTTCTAGTCCAGCAAGGCTGTCAGGTTAGTATCTTTGCTTCTGACTACAACTTAGGCAAGCGACAGTATTTAAAACTCAAATTCCCTCAACTGTGGCTTCAGCACAACCTTAAGGGCTTGCGCTGGAATTGGCTCTATGCGACCCCCTATCAGCGCAACAACTGGTGGCGCATTGTGAATATGTTGTCTTTTTGCCTGACCTTATTCCTAACAGGTCTATTGCAACCTAAGCCAGCTTTGATTATTGGTTCCTCGCCGCAAATCTTGGCAGCCTTCACAGCTTGGATACTGGCTAAACTTCGGGGTGCTCGATTTTATTTTGAGGTTCGCGACCTTTGGCCGCAAGCGCTGATCGAGATTGGCGGGATGTCACCGGATAGCCTACAAGTCCGCCTATTAGCCTGGGTTGAAAACTTGCTTTATCGCCACAGCGATCGCGTTATTGTCCTTGCGGCTGGGTTGGTTGACCATATAAGCAAGCAGGGTGCAACCCACGTTAGTTGGCTACCGAATGGGCCTGATGTTGAACAGTTTAAGGTCACGCTGTCAGCTGAGCTAGCCAAAGCCCGTTACCAAATTGACCCTAAGCGAATTTGCCTGATGTATACTGGCGCTCATGGCAAGGCGAATTCCTTAGAGACCATTATTGAAGCGGCGCGATTACTCGACAAAAGCCATCCTGATAAATTTCAAATTTTGTTAGTGGGCGATGGTCCTGAAAAATCCCAACTAATCGAGCAAGCCGTTAACATTAAATGTCTAAAATTTAAACAACCAATCCCGAAAGCAGAAATTCCTCAGCTCCTAAAAGCTGCTGACGGTCTGATTCTAACTCTCAAAGATATTCCCTTATTTCGCTATAGTGTCAGTCCTAATAAGCTGTATGATTCCTATGCGGCTGGTAAGCCGGTGCTAGTGGCTGTTGGCGGCGCTGTGAATCAAGAAGTTCAAGAGCATCGACTGGGCTTTAGTGCAAAGCCTGAAGATGCCGAAGGTTTGGCAGCTGCTATGATCAAACTGGCTCAGACGCCTCCAGATGAACGGGACGCAATGGGGCAGCGAGGTCAAGCTTTGGTGCGTTCAACTTATTCCAGGATCAGGGTAGCAACACAACTGTGGAACCTGATTCAACAAGATGTATGAGTGCGGATGTTTTATTGACGGGTGCGACTGGCTTTACAGGTAGCTTTGTCTCGATAGACCTGCTCCAGCGAGGTATCAAGTTCGATTGCTTAGTCAGACAGTCTTCTAAAACGGCACAACTCCAATCGCTTGGTGTTAATCTTGTTGAAGGAGATTTGGATAACCTGGAATCGCTACGTCGGGTCTTTCCAGGCTACCGAGCTTTGATTAATGTGGCTTCGATCGGCTTTGGTGCAGCACCTAATATTGTTATGGCCTGTGAAGAAGCTGGCATTAAGCGAGCAATCTTTGTCAGCACTACAGCTATCTTCACCAAACTTAATGCCCAGAGCAAAGCCGTGCGTCAAGCGGCTGAGGCGGTGATTAAGGCTAGTAATTTGGATTACACGATTTTGCGTCCCACGATGATTTATGGCACGCCACGCGATCGCAATATGATTAAACTACTACGATTAATTGAGCGATCGCCGATCATCCCCATCCCAGGCTCTGGAAAATCCTTACAGCAACCCGTTCACGTCGAAGATGTCGCTTGGGCAATAGGCGAAGTTCTTAATCACCCCAAAACCTATTGTCGTGATTACAACCTCTCTGGCGGACAGGTACTCAGCTACAACGAAGTGGTTCAAATCGCTAGTGATGCCCTTGGTAAGCGACCAACTCTCTTGTCCATACCCGTCAACTTATCCTTAG
Organism: Coleofasciculaceae cyanobacterium; assembly: GCA_036703315.1. Taxonomy (GTDB): domain Bacteria; phylum Cyanobacteriota; class Cyanobacteriia; order Cyanobacteriales; family Coleofasciculaceae; genus DATNPH01. Next base: position 71,987 of record DATNPH010000087.1, on the reverse strand, counting down.
GCATTATCCAAATAGCTAACACCCTCGGTCTAAAAATACCTGTCAGCACGGAGCAAGTATTAAGATTGAATGAAGATAAGGTGTTTGATTGCACAGCGGCTAAAGACGACTTTAACTATTCGCCAAGAAGCTTTATAAAAGGAATCAAGCAGGAAGTAGCGTTACTCTTAGCCGAGAAATTGAATTGATTTGAATAGTCTTATAATTCATTAGATTTAACTGAATACTTAGTATCAAGACAGATAATTTACCTCTATCATCGTTTATCTTCAAAATAAAAATAATTAAGTAATACGTTTAATGTTAATATAGAAAGTCATGATTTTTCACTAATTATTTATACTCCCTGAGTATGGGTGAAACAATAGCAATAATTGGTTTAGGTTACGTTGGTCTGCCTGTTGCTTTGGCCTTTGCCAAGAAATTCCCTAATACTTTGGGATTTGATATCAACGTAGAAAAAGTTAAAAATTTAAAGCAAGGCATCGACTGTACTGGTCAAATTTCCGCTGAGCATTTAAAAACTTCGGCTGTCAAAATCACATCAGACCCAAAGGACTTAAAAGAAGCCAATTTCTTTATCGTTGCCGTACCCACCCCAATTGACGGCAATCATCAACCTAATCTTACTCCCCTACTTAAAGCATCTGAAACACTTGGCAAAGTGCTACAACCAGGCTCGGTAGTAGTGTACGAATCTACAGTCTATCCAGGAGTAACAGAAACTATCTGTGGACCGGTCTTAGCAAAATTCTCAGGCTTACAGCAGGGGGTTGATTTTAAGTTAGGGTACTCACCAGAGCGAATTAACCCAGGTGACAAAGCTCACACCCTCGAAAAGATTATCAAAGTAGTAGCAGCAGAGGATGCTGAAACTCTAGAGCGAGTTGCCAGTGTATACTCAGCCATCATTGAAGCAGGTGTCTACCGAGTCGCTTCCATCAAAGTAGCTGAGACTGCTAAAGTCATTGAGAATACCCAGCGAGACTTGAACATTGCTCTGATGAATGAGTTAGCACTGATTTGCGATCGCCTCGGCATCCGCACTAAAGATGTATTGGCAGCTGCAAACACCAAATGGAACTTTTTGCCCTTCACACCAGGACTCGTGGGTGGTCACTGCATTGGCGTTGATCCGTACTACCTAACCTCTAAAGCAGAAGAATTAGGGTATCATCCACAAGTAATCCTAGCTGGTCGTCGGATCAATGACAGCATGGGTGCTTATTTGGGACAACGCCTTGTCAAACTCCTAGTTCAGGCTAGTCTACCCATTAAAGATGCGCGGGTAGGAATTCTAGGGCTGACCTTCAAAGAAAATGTTCCTGATCTACGGAACAGCCGTGTACCAGATATTGTGGCAGAGTTGCGGCAATTTGGAATCAATCCCCTAGTCCATGACCCCCTAGCTGATAGCCAAGAGGCGCAGCAGGAATATGGCATTGACCTAGTTAACTGGCAGGACTTGTCCAATTTAGATGCACTCATCCTTGCCGTCACTCATCAAGCCTATCGGGATATGTCCTGCGAGCAACTACTAGCTTGTTTGCGTTCAGGTGGAGTACTAATGGATGTTAAATCAATTTTTGACCCGGCTATCCTGCCTCCCAACGTAAATTATTGGAGCTTATAGGGTTAAGTGCCTTGGCTATGCACAGCGTCAGTGTTAAGCACACATTGATCAAGGAGAGTATGTGGTGAAAGTTTTAGTCACTGGTGCCGCTGGTTTTATCGGGTTTCATCTGACTCAACGACTGCTAGAGAGAGGCGATGAGGTTGTTGGCATCGATAACCTTAGTGATTACTATGATGTCACCCTGAAAAAAAATCGATTAGTCCAATTGCAGAGTAGATCTGGTTTCAGCTTTCACCAGCTAGATTTAATAGACCGAGAAAACATAGCTAAGCTATTTGCAGAAGGTCGCTTCAATGTTGTAGTCAACATGGCGGCTCAAGCGGGTGTCCGCTACTCATTAAAGAATCCCCAAGCTTATATAGATAGTAACCTTGTTGGCTTTGTCAACGTCTTAGAAGGTTGCCGCCACACTAGTGTTAAACATCTGATATTTGCGTCTTCTAGTTCTGTTTACGGCGCTAATACCAAAACACCGTTTTCCGTTCACGACAACGTAGACCACCCAGTTAGCTTGTATGCTGCCACAAAGAAAGCTAACGAACTGATGGCGCATAGCTATAGCCATTTGTATGGTCTACCCACTAGTGGCCTTCGCTTTTTCACAGTCTATGGTCCATGGGGGCGTCCCGATATGGCACTATTTCTATTTACCAAAGCCATTTTGGCAGGGCAGCCCATCGATGTATTTAATTACGGCAAAATGCAACGAGATTTTACCTATATTGACGATATCATTGAGGGCGTTGTTCGAGTGATGGATAAAATCCCTGAACCAAATTCTAGCTGGTCAGGAGAGGCACCTGACCCAGGTAGTAGTAATGCTCCTTACAGGATTTACAATATCGGTAACAATAATCCTATTCAATTAATGCAGTTTATTGAAGTGTTGGAAGATTGTTTGGGTGTGACTGCCCAGAAAAATCTACTACCACTTCAGCCGGGTGATGTACCTGTTACTTATGCAGATATAGATGATCTGGTTAGGGATGTAGGATTTAAACCCAGTACGCCAATAGATGTTGGGATTAAAGAGTTTCTAAAGTGGTACCGAAATTACTATAAGGTTTGACAAAAACAGGTCAAATTCTATGAGAATTCTGCATATTTGTGCAGTTGGTTTTACAGCAAAAAATCTTTTGCTTCCTCAGATTGATTATTTTTTATCAAAAAAAATCTTGGTTGAGATAGCTTGCTCTCCTGGGCTAGAAGTTGAGCAATTAAAGCTACAGGGATACGTAATTTATCCAATTCAGATTGACCGACGAATTGCCCTAATTTCTAATTTAAAAAGTATCTATCAGCTAGGTAAATTGATTTGGAAAAATCAATACGATCTAGTTCATGTCCATACACCAGTTGCTTCAGTCTTAGGAAGAATTGCCGCGAAACTAGCGGGTGCAAAACGAGTTGTATATACGGCTCATGGCTTTTACTTTCACGATTATATGCCCGTAAACCAATACTGCTTTTACCATAGTATAGAGCGAGTTTCAGGATGGCTAACTGATTTGATATTGACTCAAAGCAGAGAAGATTTAATTAAAGCCGAAAAAACAAAACTCTGTACTTCCCAAAAACTACGTTATTTGGGTAATGGCGTAGATATCAAACAATTTAGTCGTTCTCAGCTAATTGATGAACATCAGCAGCAACTAAGAAAAAAACTAAATATACCTGAAATAGCTTTGCCCATTATTGGGATGACAGGGCGAATTACAGAAGAAAAAGGTTATCTAGAACTGATTGAAGCCTTGAGTAAACTGCGCTATAAATTTCCCAATGTGCATCTGTTGGTGATTGGAGGACAGCTAAGTAGCGAACGAGACGCTTTTCAGTCAAGATTAAATAATCTGATTAAAGAGTACAACCTTAACGGTAATATAACCCTAACAGGTTTCCGTAGTGATATCCCTGACTTACTGGGTCTAGTTGACGTATTTACACTGCCATCCTATCGAGAAGGATTACCGCGTTCTATCTTAGAAGCAATGGCTATGGAACTGCCCGTTGTTGCTACCAATATTCGTGGCTGTCGGGAAGCTGTTGTAGATGGTCAAACTGGCTTAATTGTCCCGCCTCGAAATAGTGAAAAATTAGCTGATGCCTTAGGTCGCCTTTTAGCAGACACATCAATGAGAAAGACCTTTGGCAAAGCTGGTCGCCAGCGAGTGGAAGCTGAATATGATGAGCGCCTTGTCTTTGAGCGTCTGCAAAAAGCGTACCAAGAGCTAGGTGTATTACCAGGATGAATCTACTCGTTACTGGTGCAACTGGTTTGACTGGCACTCTGTTCTTAAGTCATCTTGCCAAAAGTAGCCCTGGCTATGAAATCCATTGCCTGGTACGTCTACAGAGCGATCGCCTCCCTCTAGAACAACTTAACCTCAATCTGAGCTACATGATTGGTGACAGTTCTACCAGCCAAACCTGGGATGAAATTCTGGCTCACAATACCCCTAAAACAATTATCCACATCGCCTCAATCCGGCATACTCCTGTTGTTCTCAAGAGCCTAGAAACGCTTAGGCAGCCTCCACGATTGATTGTGATTGGCACCACAGGCGTTTACTCCAAATACAACCAATACGCGGCAGTCTATCAAACTATTGAAAGCCAACTGGCTCAATATAGAGGCTCCTACTGCTTACTTCGTCCTACAATGATCTACGGTTCGCACCGGGACAAGAACTTGCACAAGCTGATCAAGTTTTGCGATCGCTATGGTGGCTTTCCGGTATTTGGCTCTGGCAACTGCCTACTCCAACCCATTCATGCTGATGATCTAGCCAAAGCAATCCTCCACACCCTACAACGTCCAGAGGTTCAAGGCGTTTATGACCTCTCCGGTGGCAGTATTGTTACCTTCCGAGAGCTTCTAGCTTTGGTTGAGAAACAACTTGGTAAACCTGTGCGTCCTATCTTCATACCCCTAAATATGGGAATCTGGCTGGCAACGCTCCTCGAAACTGGTTTGGGTCAGCGATCGCCCGTGCGACGAGAGCAAATCCTCCGTCTGCAAGAAGATAAAGCCTATTCCCATGAGGCAGCTAAACGCGATTTAGACTTTTTTCCACGCTCTCTGGAAGTAGGGTTACAGCAAGAAGTAGAGTTACTACAGAATCAAGGAATTCTAAAAGCTTAGTTAGCACAAACGGCGAATTCCCTATCCTGCCATGATTAGGCGGGAATAAAATGGTGCGTTAAGAGGAGTGTGACGGAAATGGATTTCAATCTTACAATCACCAGTTTTTTGCTCAGCCTACTTATGGTTGGGCTGCTCAAGCAGTACTTGAGTCAACACATGATCGATATTCCCAATGATCGCAGTTCCCATACCAAACCCACACCACGAGGCGGCGGATTAGGGTTTATTATCGCCTTTGTGGCTACCAGTGTGCTGGCAAAGCTTTTGGAAGGAAGCGGCTCAGCATTGACCAGCAACGTTGATCAACGTCTTGGGTATCAATTGACCAACCTAGATCCAGTTGCTCTGTGGCTAATTCTCATCCCCCTAGCCGTGATTGGCGCAATTGACGATCGCAGGAGCGTTCCTGCCTCGATTCGCTATCTAGTGCAGTTAGTGGCTGCTACCCTGACTGTTGCCTGTTTTGGTGCCTTTCCTCAGCCTTGGCTTACCAACTTAGGCACGGTTGGTGTGATCATGGCGATCGCTTTCACTTTAATTGGCATCACTGCCCTAATCAACTTCTATAACTTCATGGATGGCTTAGATGGACTAGTCGCAGGTGTTACTGCCGTGCAACTAGGATTTCTTGCCTATTACCTCAACCAACCTATTTTCTGGCTGCTGGCAGCAGCATTGCTAGGGTTCCTCTGGTGGAACTGGTCACCTGCAAAAATTTTCATGGGAGATGCTGGTAGCACAGTTTTAGGTGCCAGTGTCGCCCTTGCCCTGCTCAATACCAATAACGACCCTGTTAAGGCTTGGTCAGCCCTCGCTGTCACCCTTCCCCTCGTCAGTGACGCCCTCTACACAATAGTACGGCGTCTGGGTAGGGGCGAAAATATCTTCAAAGCCCATCGCACTCACCTTTATCAACGTCTACAGCAAGCCGGTTGGTCTCATGCCCAAGTAGCGATCGCCTATATCACTGCCACCAGCATGATCATCCTTGCCATCACTACCCTCGGACTCATGGGCAGCTGGCTGAGTTTAGTTGGGGTAGCTTGCGCGATCGCCGTAGGTGAACTGTACTTGACCAGAATCAGATCAAGCGCTTCGCAAGTCATCAGTCATTAGTTAGTGGTTAGTGGTTAGTAGCTACCTACTACCTACTACCTACTAACTAAAGCACATCAGCAAACGCTGGACGTAAACGCTGATAGCACCACAGTCCGATAAAAAACACAACTAGAGCAACCGCTGAAGCTAATCCCCATTCTCCCCAATGCTGGACTTGTCCAACTAATACCAAGTCGCGATAAACCTCCGCGATCGCTGCCAGTGGATTCAACCAAAATACCCAACCCCGAAATTGTTCTGGAATCACTGATGCTGGATAGACAATCGGTGTTAGATAAAACCACAGATTCAAAATCATTCCCAGCGTCTGAGGAATATCTCGCAAAAACACTGTAAACCCTGCCGCCAAATATCCCAATCCAGCTGTAAATAATAACTGTGGTAACCAAACCAAGGGTAGCAGTGCTAACGTACCATGCAAGGTTCCCGACGACACTGCCACTAACACAATCAATGCCATCAAACCAAAGGAACTTTCAATAAATGTTGATAAAATTGGCACCAGTGGCAATAAGGTTAGGGGAAATACCACCTTCTTCACCAAATTCGGCTGAGCTAGCACCGACCCAGCGGCTTGAGATAGACCAGCCGTAAATGCAATCCAAGGAAGCAATCCTGCGAACAACCATAAGCCAAAAGTAGCGTCATTGGCAGGCAACCCCTTTAGACTCAACTTCACATTTAGCACCACTGAAAACACATAGGTGTAAATTAGCAACTGAGACAACTGATTCAACAACGGCCATAAATTGCCCAGCACTGAACCTTTGTACCGTGACTCTAAGTCTCGCCGCACCAAGGTTCGTAGTAAGTCAAACTTTGCCCACCACTGCTCATTGAGCGGCAGAATGCGCCTCACCTTGAAAAATCTACGGACAATTAATTTAATCTCTTTACGTAACACTCGCTTCCTCGCTCACAACCACACACCGAACCACCTTTCCCCTATGAAGCAGACCAAATACTAGAGTTCCCCTGGTATTGCTGTTCAACAGAAGACTGGGGACAGGTCACTTCCTACTAAGTTCAAGAGTCTACAAGAAATTCGTAGCAACGTAGGACATCCTTGTTCTATCCTCTCTCCCACAGATTAGATGCGTCTAGTGCACTAACCAATGGAACCCATTCAAAATTCATGCATCCTGAATTGATTGACTTGAGTGACCGAAGGGTGGCAGGATTTTCCGTCTCAAACAGAATTGATTTCAAAACTCCTCAGCCTAATTGTAAAGTCCCTGATTCCGCTACACTTACACTGTGGAATGGTTCATCGTATTGGAAACAGTAATGGAGATCGGGCAAAGAGTAAAAGTCTACCGCCTCAGAGACAGGGTGTCTCCCGTGGTAGTCAGTAAACTGGGGAAAGTCGGCACCATCAAAGACTTCAAAATGACTGATGGTAGTGGCGTTGGCGTTGTTGTACAGTTTGACGACAACTCTTCCACTTGGTTCTTTGAAGACGAATTAAAACCCGTAGAAAGTTAACAATGGCCCTGATACTCACCTTCTTGGGCAAAGGCGGCAATGGTCGCACGACAATTGCGATCGCTGCTGCTAAACAGCTATCAAGCCTCGGTCAACGCGTGTTACTAATAGGGCAAGACCCCATGCCTGCCTTCGAGCTTTTGCTGGGGGCATCCATCGGTTCTGACCCTCAGGAAATTGGCGCTAACCTCCAAGCCGTAAACCTACAGACTACAGTACTGCTGGAACGTGCCTGGGAAGAGGTTAAAACCCTAGAGGCTCAATATTTGCGATCACCTATCCTGAAAAATGTCTATGGTCAAGAACTGGGCATTTTACCAGGAATGGATAGTGCCCTAGCACTGAATGCGATTCGGGAGTATGAAAATAGCGGTAAGTACGATGTCATCATCTACGATGGCAGTGGCGACCAAGCGACCCTGCGGATGCTGGGCATGCCAGAGATTGTAAGCTGGTATATCCGTCGGTTCCGCAAAGTCGTGCAAGATTCCGACGTTTGGAAAACCATATCGCCTTTCATTCAACCGGTTACCAGCGCTGTTCTCAATGTGTCATGGACCGGGGAGAACTTTGCCCCAGAACCCACCAATCAGGCTAACGCTCTGCTAGAGCAGGGGAGAGCAGCGCTTGCTGACCCGAACCGCGTCGCTGCCTACTTGGTAACCACTGATGACCCAGTGGCGATCGCTACTGCCAAATACCTTTGGGGTAGTGCCCAACAAGTAGGATTGACCGTAGGCGGTACTCTACTCAACCAGACACCGATCAGTGATGCTGTAGCTACAGAATTAGCTCCTCTACCACTCAGTGTCATTCCCACTCGTATTGGTGATGATTGGCAACCTCTGATGGATGCCCTACCAAACTTCAAACAAGCAGTACAAGCACCCAGACCGATTACTATCGACATTTCGGCTCGTCAGGTCAACTTGTTTTTGCCCGGTTTTGACAAAAAGCAGGTAAAACTCACCCAATCGGGTCCGGAAGTTACCATTGATGTCGGTGACCAACGGCGTAATATCCTGCTGCCCCCACAACTGAGTGGTCAGACTGTAAAAGGTGCTAAATTCCAAAATAGTTATTTGACGATTTCATTTTAGTTGGTCATGGTCAGTGGTCATTGGTCATTGGTCAGGGACAAGTTGGCAGCGGAAACCTTGTGTTAAACACCTAGATAATCTCAAGCCAATCAAGTCAACTGAAGGCTCTTGGTGTGCTAGCAAAGCGGACGCAGCGACAGCGAGTAAAGATGAAGTATGAGGTGCCTTCCCCATAAATAAATTAAGGACTAATGACCAAGGACTACTGACTACTAACTACTGACTAAGGACAAAGGACTAATGACTACTGACAACTCAGCCGAACGTAGCGCTAAAACCCGGCAGCTACTAGGCATGAAAGGTGCCGCCCCTGGTGAAACCTCCATTTGGAAAATTCGCCTCCAGCTGATGAAGCCGATTACCTGGATTCCCCTAATCTGGGGCGTCGTCTGCGGTGCGGCTTCTTCTGGTGGGTACAGCTGGACACTGGAAGACATTCTGAAGGCAGCAACCTGTATGTTGCTTTCAGGCCCTCTAATGGCGGGTTACACCCAAACTCTCAATGATTTCTACGATCGCGAAATTGACGCAATCAACGAACCCTACCGACCTATCCCTTCAGGGGCAATCTCAATTCCCCAGGTAGTCACCCAGATTCTAGCGCTACTTATTGCCGGTCTGGGCGTTGCCTACATTCTGGATCGCTGGGCGGGTCATGAGTTTCCCATGCTCACCTGTCTGACTCTAGGGGGTGCTTTCGTGGCTTATATCTACTCTGCCCCTCCTCTGAAACTGAAAAAGAATGGTTGGCTAGGTAACTATGCTCTTGGTTCCAGCTACATTGCTCTCCCTTGGTGGGCGGGTCATGCACTATTTGGTGACCTTAACTGGACAATTGTGATTCTCACCCTGTTCTACAGTTTGGCTGGGTTAGGAATTGCCGTTGTTAATGACTTCAAAAGTGTCGAAGGCGATCGCCAATTAGGTCTAAATTCTTTGCCAGTCATGTTCGGTATTGGTACGGCAGCTTGGATTTGCGTCCTAATGATTGATCTGTTTCAAGCAGGAATTGCTGGGTACTTAATCAGCATCCACCAGAACCGCTACGCGGCCATCCTGCTACTGTTGATCATTCCTCAAATCACCTTCCAGGACATGTACTTCCTGCGTGATCCCTTAAAAAATGATGTGAAGTATCAGGCTAGCGCTCAACCCTTTTTGGTGTTGGGGATGCTGGTGGCGGGATTAGCTTTAGGTCATGCTGGAATCTAGCCACAACAGGGAGATACCCCAACGGTGGCTGGGTCAGGATTGACCGTAGTTACCACGTTTTCTTCTGGGGCTGTATCTCCCACTTTCACCACAAACACTTCCCACTGGTTCCCGTCTGGATCGGTCACCCAAACTTTGTCTTGCAGCGCATAGCAGCAGTTAGTATCTTTCTCCTCAAATAGTGCCAGTCCTGCCTCTTTAAAGCGATTGATGGCTGCCTGAACATCGTTTGAACTCTCAACCTGTACCCCCAAGTGGGCCAAGGCACCTCCCTGCTGCACGTTCTCAGCCAGATTGAGTGTGAGGTTGAGTGGTGGGTTGGCAATATCAAACTTGGCGTAGTCAGTCTTATGTTTCACGGGAGCAACACCAAACATTGCCTGATAAAAGGCAACAGACTTTTCGATGTTGCTGGCATTCAAGGCAACGTGAGTCTTCAGAACGGTCATGGTAAATCTCCTGATTGAGGTACAAGTCCTAGATTCATCTAGGGAAAAAGAATTAAAGCGTAGCCTTCTTAAATCAAAATCTTATCCGGAGAGCTATAGAGGAATATTTACGAATTAATAATTACCCATTACCAGAAAACAAGGGATGCAAGTCTAAGGTACAACAACTTAGCTCTGACAAGGCTAGGGGTAGCCCATTTCGCTGAGGGGAGTAAATGGTTAACTGAGAGATTCAACCAATTTTGCCACTCGTTCCTTAACTTCATCTCGGACACGTTGAAACATTTCTATTGGTTGCCCCTCTGGGTCGTCGAGTTGCCAATCTTCAAACACTTCTCGCAATACCCAAGCCTCGGGCAAATTAACCCCACAACCACACAGGGAAATTACAGCATTATAGTTTTCGGGATTGAAATTACTTAAGGGTTTAGAGGTTTGGTTACTAATATCAATACCCACTTGGGACATCACTTGAACCGTAGTGGGGTCTATCTGAGAAGCCTCTAGTCCCGAACTGCTGACGCCAATTTTCCCGGCACCCAAGGTACGAGCAAATCCTTCTGCCACCTGGGAACGGCGAGAATTTTTCTTGCAAACAAACATGACATGCTTCATTTACGCTTTCCTCGCTTACTGATATCTCGAAATCCATTGGACAGTTGCCGATATATCATCACGGCTAATTGCGCTCCTAATATCGGAGCAATCCAATAAACCCAGTGGTGCTGCCAAATTCCTCCGACAAAAGCGGGACCAAGCGATCGCGCCGGATTCATACTCGCCCCTGTAATGGGCCCCATAAAAGCGGCTTCCATCCCTACTGTCAACCCGATCGCCAATCCAGCAAAACCAATATGAGCGCGGCGATCTAGACCAGAACCCAAAATGACAAACATCAGGATGAATGTCAGAACCATCTCTAACACCAACGATTGCAGCCAGTTGTCGTTGAGCGGCAGGGTGGCACCTAGCTTGGCAACTGATCCCAAGGCGATTAGTAGTAAAGTTGAGGCAGCGATCGCTCCCACTGACTGCGCCAAAATATAAGGCAGTACTCTGCCTTTTGGAAAAAAGCCACTCGCCGCAAAAGCCAGCGTCACAGCTGGGTTAAAGTGTGCCCCGCTTAGATGCCCCATCCCATAAATCAAAGCCGCCACAACAGCCCCAAAGACAAAGCTGATACCCAGATGAGTGACTACCCCATTACTAATCTGATTGACCATCACAGCGCCGGTACCCGCAAACACCAACGTAAAGGTACCAATGCCTTCCGCCAACGCCTCTCGCCAACAGTGGGATATTGATTTCCACAGAGCCAGACTCGAATCTGACAAAGGAACTGACTTTAAAGCTAGCTTCATCGCTTTCCCCCTGATTACCTAGCGCTTGGGGTACACCTTTATCATTTCAAAAAAAATTGATTTGTCAAGTCAAAAATATTTAGCAATAGAGAAAACGCTACACAGAAAAGTCGATAATAAGTTTAAGAAAATTGATGCATCAAGAAGCGTCATCACAGCGACGCGTTGGTAGCACCGGGCTGAAACGTCGATACTCTGCCAAGTACTGTTCAAGAACGACAAATTGAGGCAAATTAAGGCTGTAGTAAATCCAGCGTCCTTCTTGTCTAGCACGAACTAAACCTGCCTCCTTGAGGGCTTTCAGGTGGAAAGAGAGTTTTGATTGAGTGACGCCCAAGTGTTCGCAAAGTTCACATACACATAGTTCCTGAGAGCGCAGCAGTTCCACGACCTGAACCCTCAGCGGGTCTGAAAGCGCTTGAAAGCCAGCAGCGATCGCAGTTGAGGATAGAGTTGAAGTGATTTGCATCAAGTTTTATTGAAACGATATCTCAATTCTAAGATTTAGGGATGGCTGTGTTTGAGGTTGCGATCGAGGACTTGGTACAGGTTGTTGAGGAGTAGGCGATCACTCTGACTGGAGCAGTCAGTCAAACAGAGGAGCGATCACTCACCCCTACAATAAACTTTCACTCGCTATCTTAACGCCAGCCTAACCAACGCAACACAGGCACTAACAGGTAATAGCTCACGCCCAAGCAGAATCCGACTATGACTCCCCACAAACAAAAAAACGCGATCGCGTTGATGCAACTAGCCCAACTCGCATCAGAGCGAGAGAAAATTTTAACCAGAACATCAAAAGGCAAGATATTTAACCAGACTAGGCTCCCAAAGAGAGTTCCTGTGCCAACTGCTGCAACTAAGGCGTGAACGAAATAATGACTTGGCAACCCTAACCCGAGTACCAAGGGGACAACCGCAATGGCAGTAATCATTCCTAGCAATCGCTCCGGTAGTGCATAAGATACAGATGTCTGCCAAAGAAACCACCCAGCACTATAGCCGAGAATGCCCATCACCCCTGCAATCCACGGACGCCGTTGTTGACCAAAACCCCCCGCTAGAGTTAAACCCCAGGCTGTAGCTAATCCAGCAACAGCAAACATCAGCATTTCTCGCCACGTTGTTATCTGAACCCCTGGAAGGACAAGAGGTCGTTGTAGCGCAATCCACTCAGCGAAGCGATCGCCTACAATTGTCCAATTAATCAAGGCAAACCCAGCAGCTGTGCCCATAGCGGCTCCAATGCCGCCTAAGATCATCTCTAATGTTGTATCTAGACAAGCTAGGACGATCCCAGTGATGACCCGAAATACGAAACGTATTATTTCAGCGACCCCATGACCAACACCCTTGAGTGAATCTTCCGCTACCTCCAACCCAGCTTCTATTGCCGTTGCGATCGCTTCCAGGATAGGCGTTGGTGCTGGGGCAGGATTTATGTTAACAGTCGGACTCCTAACTAGACGCCGCTGAATCTCAAACACATTACCGGGTCGTTGCCGAGGGTCGATGCGTATCATTTCATCAAGCAAGTTAGCCAAGTCAGGACTAACTGTCATGCCAGGGTCGCCTCGCGAACCGCCTACCGCATTGCGCCACTGAAATTCCCCTGTAACTGGATTTTGTAAATCCGCCAACTCCTGACCCGTCAGCAACTGAATCATCGTTCGACCCAGCGCATAGAAATCTGCTGCTGGTCCTACTGCCTCACCAGTAATCTGCTCTGGCGGGCTATAACCTGGAGAAATTAACCTCGTCGAAACCGATTGAGAGCCATAGGGCACTAAGCCAAGTTGTTTAGCTCCTCCAAAATCGATCGCCACTAGCTGGCCTGTTCCCTCGCGTAGCATCAAGTTAGAGGGTTTAAGGTCACGGTGAATAATTCCAAAACGGTGTAACTCTCCTAAAATCGCTACCGCTTGGTAAAGCCAATCCCGCACTGATGCTTCTGGACACCCCTGAGGATGTTTATCCAAAACATCTTGCAAGGTGTAACCGTTAATTTTTTCCATCACCAGACACGGAATTAATCGGGTTGGCGGATTACCCAAGCTGACTTGGAAAAAGCCATCTCTGTCAACTTTGGGAACACCTGGATGGTTCAGACGTTCCAAAACCGCTGCCTCTTGCTCAAATAGCTGCAATGCCTTCGGTGACGTTTCCACCAACACCTTCAGCACCCGTTCCGTCTTCCTGTGCAAATCCCAAACCGTATAGATGGTCGCAAAGCCTCCTGACCCCAGGCGCTGAAGAGGAATGTAGCGATTATGTAGCTGTAGTGTTGCTCCACAGCCGTTACAAAACTTGTTACCCCAAGGCTGAGGATAAGGACGGGGGCAATCAGGATTAATGCAATGAACCGCTTGGGTAACAGACTGATGCACAACCGCCAGAATACACAGTGCCACTCGATTGTACACAACGAACAGGGCAAGTGGTGACTCACCCACGTCTAAAGTAGGTAGGTTTCAACCTAAAAACGGCTGGATTCCCCATCCCTCTTAGGGTGGCGAGGAAAGCCGCCAGCCGTTTTGTTCATAGTTCATAGTTGATGGTTCATCGCTATGAACCATCAACTATGAACACGAATCCCTATCCTAAGAGGGATGGAGTTCGTCAATTAAAAATTCAATTTTGACGTTTTGGGCGCGTTAGCTCCTGTGGGACTACGTCCCACGGGAGGTCTTCCCGATGGTCTTTTATACCAAATCCGCTTTTATAACCCCCCTTTCAATTTTGTGATTTTTCTCCCCCAGCCTCCCCAGCTTACTTTGCTCCCCCTGCTTTCTTAAAAAGGGGGTATTTAACCCGGATTTGGTATTAGTCATCGGGAACACCTCCCAGCTTAAGTAGCACCCGTGACTTTTGACTTTTGACTTTATCGTTTATCGCTCTAGCTTCCACTCCAGACGATTGGCGCACTGGGATATGAGGGCTTGTAGGTCAATTTGGCATTTGAGCTAGTTTCTTCATCTAGGACATTTACCAGCTGATTGTAGGAATCCTCTGCCTGTTGAAGAGAGTCGCCAATGCTGGTTAATCCCAGTTTGCCGAACTCGGAGAGTGCCCCCATTAGGTGGAAGACATTGCCGGTTCTAGTGCTGCTATCAAAGTGCAACCGATGGTGGGCGATGATATCCATGAGGTCGGTAGGCATCAACCCTTGGTAGCGTTCTTTATGCAAGTTGTCAGTGGCTATATAGTACTTCTCTCGACCCTCATGGCTGTAAAAAAGACCCGTTGAGAGGTCATAGCGACCATTAGTCAAATACTTGAGGGTCATAAACGGATGAGTTGTACCGCCTTTGCGCAAGTTGATTTCAATGGCTTGCAAATCCCACTTAGCACCACTGCTGTTAGGCTGATGAACGGCGACAAAATCGACACCGTATCGCTCGATCGCGCCTTTGTCTGCTAAAACCCGACCCACTCGCATACCAAAGTCTTGCAAACGTAGTCTGTAAGCTTCATCAGCAGGGAACTTGCAACCCAGATAAATCTGACCATCTGGCCCCCCTAAAATTTGATCGTGGGTAGAGAGAATTTCTACATCGCCAGCAGGAGTGATATACCCCTGGACGCTCGGCGATCGCTTCTCTTCTCCCTCAATAAATCCCTCGACAATTCCACCTAACTCTGGGATGCGACTGGCAAAATTCTCCCACGTCTCACTTTCGGCCTGAAAGCTTAAATGCTCCATGCACTGATGCATTGCCGCTACTCGATCACTATGAGAGGCTCGTTGGGGTGCCATTTCTGGTATCTTTCTCAGATCAAGGACTGCATTACCCTCTCCTGAAAAGCCCTCGTTGAGCTTAACCACCATCCGCTTTAGATCTGGTCGGCGTTCCCATAACTCGGCAGCTGCCACAGCTAAATCGTCAGCACTCCAAACGAGATCGCTGCCATCTGGATAAGGAATACCGCTAATCTCAAATATTTCCCGACTACCGCTCTTGGTTCCCCAATACAGTAAATCTGGGTCTGGAGCTAGTAAGGGAATACCAAGCTGCACAGATAACTGTCGCTCTAGATCTGTAGAGTTATAACAAATCATATAAGACTTTTGAGGGCGTAGTGCTTGACGAATCCGCTCCATTAAGCGGGGACGCTCTAAAATCTTTTGACTTAGGGGTTTGAGAGAGGCATCATACGTGGAAAGCAGCAGCAGGCGATCGCGAGCATGAGAAAACGGAATTCCCGGCAACAGCTGCAAATAGTAATCAATGATAATCGGCGACAACGGCTGTGCTGTAATGTAAATGACCCGAGTTCGAGGGTTGCGTAGACGAATCAGAGAAAATAAAAGCCTTTCTTCGTAGTGCAGAAAGCCGTGAATCTTCTTGAGTTCCCGTTGATCCATACTGACGGAAGGCACCACAAAAATATCGTGGTCATCTTGGTCGAATAGGTCAACGCTAGACCAGCGCTCGCGCAACTCGCTTTGAAGGTGCCGAAATTGTTCCGCTTGTGCAGCAGTAGAAGAATTTAACATTTGCCTCGCCCTACCCCCGCCTCTGATAATAAAAGTCATATTAGCGGTTACTGGGGGAACTCGTTAACCCACGTAATCAAGTTGTAATTTATACAGCAGTTGCTGCCTTCTGTAACCCACCGGGCTGAAAATTCGCTACAGGATGGCAGCAAGAGCAAGGCTTAGTTACTTACTTTGCAAGGACAAGCCAATTTAAAAAATCAGCGGTAATTATCCTCTTATTAATTTAAGCTGTTGTAAACTCTTACAATTTCTTTAGAGTTAAACTAACTATGAGCTAATTGTCGTAAAAGATTTCAGCTATATAGCTGAAGCAATTGTCTTTAGGAAAAAAGAGAATCGGAGCTTCTGTGTTAGAGCAATTTCTCGACAATGGTTATGACTCGTCTACTAGATCAAGAAAAAGATCTATGTCAGGATAGAGATTTAGGTGCATCTACTAAGGGATTAGTTTCTCCCTGGAGAACTCCAATTCCACTTGGAGAGTACCAAATGAGTCCAGTGGTCGTCTATTTTTACAGCAACAGATGGATTCCGATGAATTGCTTCTCGTTGGCTGAAGCAATTGTACTTTACCGTAAAGCCTTGTCTTTAGGTAAAAAAATTATTGTGTATCCTCCTAATTTAGACGCCTATACCCACAAATGGGCTGTTCCCCCTTGTGCAGAGGAAGTGGGGTGAGAGGCGAAACGCGATCGCTTGCTCCATTTTTCTTTTTGTTACAAGTTGATTGCAATGCTCAGCAATTTTTAAATAATTCGTTATAAAAATCCAAATCCAGTTAAATGAGCCTAACACCTGTAGGGGCGGCTTTTGGTGTCAAATTGTTGGTACTACCTAGAACACCGATTCAGTAATCGGACAAATGAGGAAAGTAGGAAAGTGATCTCCCTCATCTGGCTCATCTCCCCCTTCACAACTGCTCTGGGTCAATTCCTGCTAAGCGCAACCGTTCTGCTAATTGAGCTGCCCTAGCTTCAGCTTTTTCTGCTCGGTGCCGTTCTTGTTGTGCGTTAGTTTCAGCTTGTTCTGCCCTACTTTCAGCTTGTTGTGCTCGTTGTCGCTCTTGCTCCACGCGTTGAGCAATCTCAACATAACTGGCAAATCGCTCTCCATCAGGACGATAAATCTGTAACTCTTCCCCAGACAAGTCAAAGCGAATTCCTAACCTGGGACTCATCGAGTTCTCTATCGGGTCAATTACATCCAAGCGTTCTTCAGAGCGTAACCAACCACTCAAGTCATTTTTATCTGGGTCGTATAGGTAATACTCTTCTACCCCGTAGCGGTCATAAAATACCAGTTTCTTATTCATTTCCGTCTGAGTGTTCCCAGGGGAAAGAATTTCAAACACCACCTGCGGCGCAATATTCTCCTCCTTCCACTGTTGGTAAGAGCCCCTATCTCTCTTAGGCGCGCCAAAGACAACCATAACGTCGGGCGCTTGGCGAATTTTGTTATCTCCCTCAACTGGATACCAAAGTAGATCTCCTGCGACAAACACATTCGGGTCATCAGCAAAGAGCCAATCGATGTTCTGCTGGACGACGACTATCCACCGAAACTGCTTGGTATTGTCTGCCATCGGTCTGCCGTCGCTGTCAGGGTAGGTTATTTCTGGCTTTTGAGGAGATTGGAGTTGAGAAACCATAACCATGAACTCACTGGAAGCCTGTGTATTCTTTATAATGCATAATGCTCAATGCTAATCCCCAATCTCCATAACACACATGAGCGAACTAACAGGCTTAGGCTACCGTATTGAACGTGATTCGATGGGAGAGCGACAAATCCCAGCAGATGCTTACTACGGAATTCAAACACTGCGGGCGACAGAAAACTTTCCTATCAGTGGTATTAAGCCTTTGCCTACCTATGTGGATGCCTGTGTGCTGATCAAAAAAGCCACTGCTATAGCCAATGGTCAACTCGAATGCATTTCCCAAGACATCAGCCGTGCCATCGTCCAAGCTGCTGATGAAGTCCTCATTGGCAAGTTCCGTGACCAGTTTGTTGTAGATATCTATCAAGCTGGGGCTGGTACCTCGCACCATATGAATATCAATGAAGTGCTGGCGAACCGGGCGCTGGAAATCCTGGGGGATGAAAAGGGGAACTATAAGCGCGTCAGTCCCAACGACCATGTTAACTATGGTCAGTCCACCAATGATGTGATTCCCACGGCTATTCGTATTGGTGCCCTATTAGCCCTAGAACACAGCCTTTACCCGGCTTTATCCGATGCTGTTGCTGCACTGGATAACAAGGCAGAGGAATTCCAAAACATTGTTAGATCTGGCAGAACCCACATGCAAGACGCTGTGCCAGTGCGGCTAGGGGAAAACTTCCGGGCTTGGGCACAAATCTTCTCAGACCATATTAATCGGATTGAGAGAGCTTCTGAGGATTTGATGGTACTGGGATTGGGTGGCAGTGCTGCTGGCACTGGGTTAAATACTCATCCCCAGTATCGGTACCGTGTCGCCCAAATTCTCTCGGAACTGATTGGTCAACCCCTGCAACCTGCGCCGCACCTGATGGCGGCAATGCAGAGTATGGCTCCCTTTGTCAGTGTTTCTGGTAGTTTGCGGAATCTGGCACAAGATTGCGTCAAGATTTCCCATGACCTGCGGCTGATGGATTCAGGGCCAAAAACAGGTCTAAAGGAAATTCAGCTGCCACCAGTCCAGCCTGGATCATCGATTATGCCAGGTAAGTATAATCCCGTTATGGCAGAAATGACTTCAATGGTCTGCTTTCAGGTCATGGGCTACGATAGCGCGATCGCTTTTGCTGCCCAGGCAGGACAACTAGAACTTAACGTGATGATGCCGTTGATTGCCTACGACTTGATTCACTCTATTGAAATTTTAGGTAACACACTCTCAGCCTTAACGAAGCGGTGTATTGAGGGAATCACAGCTAATCGCGATCGCTGCTTGGCTTATGCAGAAGGTAGCCTTGCCCTCGTCACTGCCCTTAATCCCCACATCGGTTATCTCAACGCAGCCGCTGTTGCTAAAGAATCTCTAGAAACTGGTAAATCTCTGCGGCAGATTGTTCTAGAGCGAGGGCTGATGAATCCCGATGATTTGGCAAAAGTGCTAGATCTAGAGCAAATGAGCGCTTTACCCCAATCTGAATAAACAATAGCTTGTCAGAGCGCTCAAGTTTTCCTCAACTTAATTCGTTGGCGATAAGGGTTCTAGAACCCTTATCTAACAAGATTGGATTTAGTTTTTCTTACGAGCACGGAGGGATTCGAACCCCCGACCCTCAGGACCGGAACCTGATGCTCTATCCACTGAGCTACGTGCCCTTAACTCAGTCAGTATAGCATCCCTAGTATTGAGTTTCCATAGGTAATACATCTTAATGCCAGATTGAACAAGGTCTACCTCTGCAATGACGTTGCTTATTTAGCAACGTTTGGTTTGGGCTAATTCTGATATTTCCTATCGTCTTTGGGCAATTATACTCAATCACAGAATTTTTACTCTGGGAATTTTATACTTTCAAAAATTTTTCTCATGATTCACCTGTAAAATATCCCAGCGATAATCACCAAAACTCATAACTGATAAAGGTTTTAGAGTTATTTTATAAATATTAAAATCCTGAAAAGAATTACTATTATGTGTTATAAGAAACAGTCTTAGCAATATTTTTATCTATACACTTACATGAGCTACGAGTAACGCTATCAGACCTGTTAGTGCATCACCAACAAAGCTTATGAAAAAGGTTTTGATTGCTTTAGGATTCGTTCTACTCACTGCTCAGAGTGCTGTTGCTGTTCTAATCAAAAACGAAGATGATTATGGCTATGCACTTACTATGTATCCCTTCTTTGGTACTCCTGTTGCATTGAATGTAGGGCCCAAAGAAGAACATCTTACTGAATGCAACAAGGGTTGTTCAATCAAGGTAGGTGAAGGTTCACCAATATCTATTGGAAGTACTGACGTGATTTTACTTAGAGGAGGTACAGTTACTGTTATACGTCCTCATCCGTAGCGCCTTTAGCGGAACAAAATGTTCCGCATAAAACAGCTCACAAATAAGCTATCGGATCTACCGGCTCACCATCTTTACGGACTTCAAAGTGGAGATGGGGACCGGTAGATAGTCCTGTGGAACCAACTGCCGCGATCGCTTCTCCTGGCTGTACCGTTTGTCCCTCACTAACATAGAGCTTACTGGTATGAGCATAGAGGGTCGTGACGCCCCCACCGTGGTTAATGATTACCGTATAGCCGTAACCCCCGTACCAACCCGCAAAAATTACACTACCGCCATCGGCGGCTCGGATTAGGGTTCCGTAGCTGGCACCAAAGTCAATACCGGAATGGAAGCGCGAGTAACCTAATATTGGGTGAAGCCGCCAACCAAAGCTACTCGTAATCTCTGCATCGCAGGGGTAAATGAGCTGACCCGTGCCAAAAATGCCAGTATTAGGAAACCTTGCTTTGTTAGCAGCAGCAATTTGTCTTCGAATCAAAATGCCGATATTTCTTGAATCAACAGCTAGTTGGGCTTGGGCTGCCTCTAAGGCTTGCTTGTTGGTATTGAGTCGCTTAATCAACTGCTGCTGTTCTGTAAGTTGGGCTTCAAACTGCGCCTTTTGTGCTAAGAGTTGCTGGGTAAGCAGGGCAATTTGATTTTTCTGCACCTCAATCTCAGTCTTCTGCTGTTTGATGCGATCTGATTCTACTTTTAAGCTGATTAAGATTTTTTGATCGGCTTGATAAACCAATTTGACTTGGTGACGCCGATCAAGCAATTCATTTAGATTTTGGCTCTTGAGTAGGATATACCAACCAAAGCCTGCTAGCTTCTGACGTTGCAGGAAACGCAATCGAGCAATTGTAGAAGCCTGTTTTTGGGAATAAGCCTGTTCAGCTTTGGCTAGCTCCACTTGCAATGCTTTGAGATGCTGATTAGCCAGTTGGATTTGAGATTCGTAATCCTTGTAGGCTGTCTCCGTGGACTGGATGTTAAGTTGTATACCTTTGATGTTATCCTGAACAGCTTTTTCAACAGACGAGAGGCGATCGCGCTCCTTTAAAAGATTAGACCTCTGTTGGTCAATCTGTTCCTGCATCCGTTGCAGGTCGTCCGTTGAGCTAGCGGCTGGAGTAGGCTCAGCCTGAACCGGGAATGCTGGGGTGAGTATCAAAAGCCAACACAGAATCCATAGTCCCAGCCATCTGACCAGCTGGGTCAAAAAAGCAAAAATTGTCGCTCTCATCCCCTCACACTCAGAAGCGCTAACGCTCCAAACACCATGAGGATTATGCCAGAAATTCCTATACCGGAGGAACTTTTCTCTTGAGCAATCACTGTGATACCTGGCATCTCTCCCTCATCTTCCCCTTCTTCCCCATCTCACCATCCTTTCAACAGTCGATATCTTGAATACTGAATCGATGCTCTAACGCCCAAGCTGTTTCCTTGCAAGTTCGCGCAGCTTTTGAGCTTCCGGGTTGTCAGGCTGAAGTTGCAGCGCCTTATCCAGAGAAGGGATTGCCTCATCAAATCGTCCGAGGTTCCAGAGTGCTATGCCACGAGTACTCCAAGCCTCTGCTGAATCTCGTTTGAGATCAATGGCTTTGTCCAAGGCATCGATCGCTTCAACAGAACGACCAAACTTTTGGAGTGTCACCCCCAGGCTAACCCAAGCTTCCGCAAAATTTGGCTTGGTTTCAGTCGCTTGTTCGTAGAGTTGTAGCGCTTCCAGATCGAGTTTCTGCTGCTCAAGAGCATTTCCTTTACTCCACAGCGCCTCTGCATACCTGGGGTCGAGGTCGATAGCATCATTGCAGGCAACGATCGCCTCAGCAGGTTTACGCAGTTTATTCAAGCTGTAGCAACGACCCCAATAGGCTTTTGCCATCTTTGAATTTAGCTTGATCGTCTGGTCATACAGTGAGAGTGCTTCCTGGTACTCTCCTTTTTCCCGCAAGCGATCGGCTTGGCTGAGCAGTTCTTTCGCCTCTGGTTTACGAGGAGTGGGCTTAGGGACAGGGGTTGCCGTGGGGCTTGTGGTAGGCACAGGTGAGATAGTTGGACTAGGAGTTGAGGGGGATAGTACAGTCTTGGTAATCGCAAAGGTTGCTCCCACAGCCGCTAAGACAGCCAGAACTGGCCAAAACTTAATCAATTGTCTCTGAAACAACCCCGTTGTAGCACTCGTTGGTACTCTTTTTCCCTGCTCTTGGGGGGACTCTTGTTGAGACAGGGGTGCTGTTGTGTCGGTGCTGCTGACTTTCGGGTTAGTTGGAATTGGTGGTTCTGTTGGCACCCAGATGTTGGTGGATTCTAGCTCACTTTCAGATTCCGTTGGTTCTATTGCCAGATCTGGGGATGGCAATTCCTGGTTGGGGATTGGTCTAGTTACTTCAGGCAATGGCTGTTTGGGCAACAGAGAATCAGTAATGGCGGGTAGGCTTTGTAGGGCTTCTAGGGCTTCCACTGCTGTCGGGTAGCGATCGCGGAAGTCATAGCGCACCATTTGGTCAAGAATATCGGCTAATTCTGGGCTGATTGTCGGAGCATGTTCACGCCAGTTGATTTCGCCTGTCTCGATGTCTTCTTTAAAGCGTGTCGGGTGAACCCCAGTCAAAGCCTGAATGCCCAACATGCCGACGGCGTAGACATCACTGCTAAACCGAGGAATCCCAGCTAATTGTTCGTTAGGCATATAGCCCTTAGTGCCGATAGAAATCGTTAAATTTGTCTTCCCTGTCTCAGGATTAACCGTCTGCGTACTGGCTTGCTTGACTGCGCCAAAGTCAATCACTACGACTTTTCCGTCACAGCGGCGACGGATCAAGTTGGGGGGCTTGAGATCGCGGTGGATGACCTGCTGCTGATGGACAAAGGCTAGCACCTGTAGAATGTCTTGCAACAAAGCGATAACCCGAACTTCCGGCCAAGGCTGACCTGATACTAGTTCTTGAGTAAGAGGCTCTCCTTCGATGAATTCCTGAGCCAGATAAAATTCCTGATCGTCCTCAAAGTGCGCTAGCAAGCGAGGAATTTGGTCGTGGTCACCTAGTTGGTATAAGGCTTGAGCTTCTGTATCAAACAGGCGTCTTGCCATAACTAGAGCATCAGGGTCGATCGTCTGGGGTTTGAGCTTTTTGACCACACATTGGGGATTACCTGGCAAGTGCAGATCTTCTGCTAGAAAGGTTTGACCAAACCCACCAGCTCCCAGATTCCTGATAACTTTATAGCGTCCGCCCAGAGGGGTATCAGGGTTTGTCTGTTCAAAGTATTCGCTCATCTTTGAATTGGCCTACTCTTGCATCAGTCAAGCATCAAGCCAAGGCGAGCGTTGCCGACTCTTGCCTTGGGACTGGTAAGATGCTAAAGCCGTTTAGATGTAACAGGTTTCCCGCTCTCACGCCTTATATGAAAAGAGGCGATTACTTCAGTTGTATCCTTTAATGTGTCTTCAACCCAGTCCTGAAGTGACGCCATACACCTAATTATCGACCCTGTTGTACTCTGGGCAGTTCCTGTAAACCACGCCAAAGCTCTTTAATCCAAGACCTTTGCTGCTATCACACCTGGCACAAGTCTTGTAAACAAGAGTCGCAGTTGGGAAATATTCAGCATAGTTGTAATTATGGCAATATTCGCTATCCTTCACCGTCATCCCCTAGACTAAGTGCTTAAGTAATAAGGGAGGCTATATCCATGACAGAATTTCTAGATTTTCTGAGACATAACTATGCTTATGTGGCGATTGGTGAATTCAAGCCCGGTAAGTTTAAAGAAGCTCAGCAACTCTATGAAAAAGCTGTATCAACCTATAGCCATGGCTTTAAGGGAGCATACCTCCTACAAGAACCAGGAACAGATAAAGGGATTGCTATAATTTTTTGGAAAAGCTTAGAAGACATGGAAACTAATCAAAATGAGGCATACCAAGCAATTTTGAACCAAATGTCTCATTTGTTTACAAAGGCTCCGACTACCTGTTTCTATGAAGTGTGCAGTGAAATTCAGTCTCCTGAAGAGTAACTTGCAATTTGAACACCACTCAATCAAGAGGTGACTTGCTCACAAGCAAGTCACCTCTTAAACTGAATATCTCCAACACGCTCTAAAGATTTGGCAACGTGTACTTAAAGTTGCGCGGACCCTTATAGCCAGTTAAGTTAGCCAGTTCTTCCAGCGTTTTGATGCCAGAGGTCAATTGACCATTAATTTTCCAGCTGGGGAAAGCTTTAATTCCAGCGTCAGAACAGACTTGGGGCTGACCATTTTTGCCCTCAGGAGCACACTCAATGTAACTAAGTTCCTTGAGCGCCTCTTTACCAAATAGCTGCTTCTGCTCGTAACAGTGGGGGCACCAGTAGGCGAAGTATGCCTTAACACCAACTTGGTTGAGATGACGCGCTAGAGCAATTTCTGGTTCAGCAGAAGTCGTTGTGATTTCCCAACCGCCGATTTCAGGTTTGGGTTGGACCCCAGGAGGGGTAAGCGTAATTGGGGTACGGCTTCCTCCAGGTGGTTGTGGGCTACCTACTTTAGAATAGATTCCCAAAGTACCGATCAGTGTCACCATCCCCACAACAACTGCGATTAAGAAAAGTTGACCAGCATCCTCCCAACTGCGACCAATTAATGTCAGTGTTAACAGGCTTAGGGAGAATAAGGCAGAGCCAAGGCAGTACAGACAGACGGCTTTGAGTTTAAAAGCTAGGAGATACATCAGGTAGCCGCTAAATACCGTCATTGCCACGGCACCAGCAAACAGCAGCAGCCAAGTCCAATCTTCTAATTTTGAGCGAAGGTGTTTGTTTTGCTCTGGGCTTACAGCTAGGGGAGCTAGGGAAAACGTCGCCATACTGAGATAGGCGAGGCAACCAAACAAAGCCAAAGGCAGACCAAAAATGATGGCGTAGGGGCTGGAAAGGACAGCATCACAGCTGGAAGCCGTCGCGGCTGCATTTCCAGCAGAGCAAGCAACAGTGCTACCAGAGAGTTTAACCATAGTTAGATAACCGGTTAACAGGGCACCTACAGTAGCGATCGCGCCTATGATTTGACGAGACCAGCGATGAATCCAGGGAGTAGAACGTCGGCGACTCATAAGCAGTTTTTAGGGGTTGTTGTTATAAAGCGCAGTTAATAAAGGATGAAGCATGAAAACTCATTATCTTCGCCTGAAGAGTTGGAAGGAGAGTTAGACTCCCATCACTCGGAAACGACAAGAATGGGTGGGGGACTCTGACCTAGGACGTGTCCATACTTCATACTTCAGCCTTTAGTTGACGTTGATGACAGACCAGTTTACTTAGGAATGTAGCTTGACTGAAGAAATCGGTTTCGGTTCAGCTTGAATCGAAACGCTGCGTCGCACCGCTTCCACAAACTGACTGACGCGGATTGGGTCAATAGGTTGCTGGATGCGCCCACGTCGCTTGAGGGAACTGGAGACAATTACTCCGTCTGCTGCCTGCATCAGTGTGGAAATATTTTCCCAGTTGGCACCACTCCCAATAAATACTGGTGTTCCATTGGCAGCGGCAGAGGCTAGCTCTAAGTCTTCTAAGGTTGGGGGGCTACCTGTTGCCCACCCAGAGAGAATAACGCCATCGGCTAAACCCCGTTCAATAGTTTCCTGCACCGCTGTGGTGAGATTGGGGGAACCTAAGGGTCGCGCATGCTTCACCAGAACATCTGCCAAAATTTTGACATCGCTACCGAGTTCCCGTCGATAGCGGAGCAGTTGATGCGCTTGTCCCTCAATTAATCCTTGGTCAGTTGCCATAACGCCCGTGAGAACGTTGACCCGAATAAACTGAGCACGAACACAGGTGGCGATCGCCAGCGCACTTTGGGCATCATTGCGTAAAACATTGATCCCCATGGGTAGCGTTACCAAATTCATCAGCCGCTGGACAATCAGCGTCATCGCACTGACAACGGCTGGATCGACCTGGTTCTTTGTAAACGGAGCGTCAAAAAAATTCTCAACGATTATGCCATCTACACCCCCAGAAGCCAATGCCGTAACTTCCTGCTCCGCCCGGTCAATGACCATTTTCAGGCTCCCTCCCCAACGGGGAGAGGTCGGCAGCGGCAGCAGATGAACAACGCCAATAATTGGATTCGGTGTCTTGAAAATTTGATGTAAGTTCACTTATCTACCTGAAAACACCGGCTATTTTCTAGCCTACCTGTTGATGTTCTCCCATAAGGAGTCAGGAGCATCATTATAAATAGCTTGATTCGTGTTGGATATCTCAATAAAATTTTATCTACAATAAGTAGCGGGGTTAATAAAACGATAAGGAACATCCGGACTGGTAGAGTGTGGGTGAACCCAAAAGCGTGATGATGTAAAATCATCACCCTAGAGAACCCTCCCCACCCTATTGATCCATAATATTGATATCGGCATGGGCAACAAGCCAACAATTGCAATTTCTCACTTGGGCTGCGAAAAAAATCGAATTGATACTGAACACATGCTGGGTTTGCTGGTGCAAGCCGGCTATAATGTAGATACGAATGAAGAAGTAGCAGATTACGTTATTGTAAATACCTGTAGTTTTATAGAAGCGGCTCGTGCCGAATCTGTCCGTACCTTAGTAGAACTAGCGGAAGCTGATAAAAAAATAGTTATCACTGGCTGTATGGCACAGCACTTCCAGGCGGAACTCTTGGAGGAGTTGCCAGAAGCAGTTGCTCTCGTTGGAACGGGCGATTACCACAAAATCGTTGATGTAATCCAACGGGTAGAAACAGGTGAGCGTGTCAAGGAAGTTTCCGCTGAACCCACTTACATTGCAGATGAGACAACGCCACGCTACCGGACAACTTCTGAAGGCGTTGCTTACCTACGTGTAGCGGAAGGGTGTGACTACCATTGCGCTTTCTGTATTATTCCTCATCTGCGGGGAAAGCAGCGATCGCGCACAATTGAATCCATCGTCGCGGAAGCCGAACAATTGGTCTCCGAAGGCGTACAGGAATTGATTTTAATTTCCCAAATTACCACAAACTATGGTATAGACCTCTACGGCGAGCCAAAGTTAGCTGAACTTTTGCGAGCCTTAGGTAAAGTAGACATCCCCTGGATTCGGATGCACTATGCCTATCCAACGGGTTTGACCCCATCAGTGATTCAAGCGATTCAGGAAACAGCTAATGTTCTTCCTTATCTGGATTTGCCCCTACAGCATTCCCATCCAGAAATCCTGCGTGCCATGAACCGTCCCTGGCAGGGATGGGTAAATGACGCAATCATTGATCGTATCAAAACAGCGATACCCAATTCGGTGCTCCGTACAACCTTCATCGTCGGCTTTCCGGGCGAGACGGATGAACACTTTGAACACTTGCTGGAATTTGTCCAACGCCATGAATTTGACCATGTAGGCGTCTTTACCTTTTCTCCAGAAGAGGGAACACCAGCCTACAACTTGCCAAACCAGCTACCTCAAGACGTGATGAATGCCCGTCGGGATGCCCTGATGGAAGTTCAACAACCCATTTCGTTGAAAAAAAATCAAGGTGAGTTGGGCAACGTAGTTGATGTTTTGATTGAGCAAGAGCACCCCTCAACAGGGGAGTTGATTGGTCGCTCTGTCCGGTTTGCCCCTGAAGTAGACGGATTGGTCTACGTTAAAGGCAAAGCCCCCTTGGGGACAATCGTGCAAGTGAAAATTACCGATGCAGACATCTACGACCTATTTGGTGCTGTAGTCCCTAGCCCCTTGTCAGCTGTCCATGAAGGATTGTCGGTTAACAGGTTAGCAGGTAACAGGTTATAACTCCTAACCATCCAACTTTTCAACCTTCAACTGTCTGACTGCTGACTTATACAAGACCCCTAACAACTAAAAACTAACAACGAACAACAAATGATGACCCTCTCATTCAAAAGCCTGGGCCTGTCCGAAGCGCGTGTCCAGCAACTAGAAAAACTAGGCTTCACCGAACCCACAGCCATTCAAACCCAAGCCATTCCTGAGCTACTATCTGGACGTGATGTGGTTGGTCAATCGCAAACGGGCACGGGCAAAACGGCAGCGTTTTCCCTGCCAATATTAGAGCACATTGACACCGACAACCGGGCAGTACAAGCCCTGATTTTGACACCGACAAGAGAGTTAGCCTCTCAAGTCGCTGAAGCGATTCGTGACTTCAGTGGCAACCGTCGCTTGGGAGTCCTGACTGTCTACGGTGGTCAGTCCATGGAGCGGCAAATTCGTGAACTCAAGCGTGGCGTCCAAATTGCTGTAGGTACGCCCGGACGGATCATCGATTTGCTCGACCGGGGTGACCTGAAGCTAGATAATGTCCGCTGGGTCGTACTAGATGAAGCCGATGAAATGCTGAGCATGGGCTTTATTGATGATGTTGAGAAAATCCTCAAACAAGCACCTGTCGAGCGTCAGACCACTTGTTTCTCCGCAACAATGCCACGACCAATTCGGGAATTAGTTAACAAATTCCTGAAGTCGCCAGTGACAGTAACGGTTGAGCAGCCTAAAGCCACACCATCCCGGATTGAGCAACGGGTTTACGTCATCCCCCGTGGCTGGACAAAGGCAAAATCTCTCCAGCCTATTTTAGAGCTGGAAGATCCGGAAGCCGCGTTAATTTTTGTGCGGACACGACGAGCCGCGGCCGAACTGACTAGCGAATTACAAGCTGCTGGCCACAGTGTGGATGAATACCATGGTGACCTGAGCCAGTCTCAGCGTGAGCGCTTGCTGTCCCGGTTCAAGGCGGGTCAGGTGCGTTGGGTTGTGGCGACAGATATTGCCGCACGAGGACTGGATGTTGATCACCTCACTCATGTGATTAATTACGACTTGCCAGATCAGGCGGAAAGCTACATTCATCGAATTGGTCGTACAGGTCGTGCTGGGAAAACGGGGACGGCAATTAGCCTAATTCAACCTTTTGAACGGCGTAAGCTGAACCTGATTGAGCGAAAAGTACGGCAAACCTTGCAAATCACCCGGATTCCGACACGCTCACAAATTGAAGCGAAGCGTCTGGAAAAACTGCAAGACCAGTTGCGCGAGGCTCTAGCGGGTGAACGCATGGCGTCATTCCTGCCAGTAGTGCGAGATTTGAGTGAGGAGTATGATCCACTTGCGATCGCAGCAGCAGCATTACAAATGGTCTACGACCAAACTCAACCGAGTTGGACAGCACCAGATTTTGATACTTCCATGGTGGAACGACCAAAACTGATCAAGCGGCGGAGCGAAAAGCCTCAACCTGTTGATAAGACTCAAACCATCGATAAGTCTCAAACATCTGTGACACCAAACCGCTCACGGTAAACTAATGAAGGATGAAGTGTAAAGGATAAAGGTATGAAAAGAGTAGATAACTGCTCAATTACCATTGTTTGATTTTCACAATTCACACTTCATACTTCAACTTTTACACGGCGCTTGCGCGCTGCTTCGCTAACACACGTTATTGATGATTGTGGCCTCTAGTCTGTCTACTTCCCATTCCTCTTCTATGGAGGATGCTGCCCCTAAAGGTTCCAACTGGTCGGGTTTGATTGAGACTTACCGTTCTTACTTACCGGTAACTGACTCAACCCCGGTAGTCACACTGTTAGAGGGTAACACTCCCCTAATTCCTGTTCCAGCGATCGCAAGTCTGATCGGCAAAGGGGTGCGGGTGCTGGCGAAGTACGACGGACTCAACCCCACCGGTAGCTTTAAAGACCGGGGGATGACCATGGCAATTTCTAAAGCCAAGGAAGCTGGAGCCAAGGCTGTAATCTGCGCCAGTACGGGCAATACCTCGGCGTCAGCCGCTGCCTATGCCCGTCGCGGGGGCATGCGTGCCTTCGTGCTAATTCCTGATGGTTATGTGGCACTGGGCAAGTTGGCGCAGGCGTTGCTTTACGGGGCAGAGGTGCTGGCGATTAAGGGTAACTTTGACCAAGCGTTGGGAATTGTCCGGGAAATGGCGTTAAGCTATCCCGTGACATTAGTCAATTCGGTTAATCCCTATCGATTAGAAGGTCAGAAGACAGCAGCGTTTGAGATCGTGGACAATCTGGGCGATGCGCCTGATTGGCTTTGTATCCCTGTAGGCAATGCTGGGAATATAACTGCCTATTGGATGGGGTTTTGTCAATACCATCAGCAGGGTAAGTGCGATCGCTTACCTCGAATGATGGGATTTCAAGCAGCTGGGGCATCTCCCCTGGTCACAGGCAAAGCCGTTGCTCATCCCGAAACAGTGGCAACGGCGATTCGGATTGGTAACCCTGCTAGCTGGGAAAAAGCGATCGCTGCGCAACAAGCTAGTCAGGGGCAATTTACTAGCGTCACCGATGCCGAAATTCTCGATGCCTATCGGTTGCTAGCGTCCCAAGAAGGGATTTTCTGTGAACCGGCTAGTGCCGCTTCTGTCGCTGGTTTGTTGAAGGTCAAAGATCAGGTGCCAGCGGGTGCAACGGTAGTCTGTGTTTTGACGGGCAATGGTCTTAAAGACCCGGATACCGCAATCCAACATAGCAATAATCAATTCAAGCAGGGGATTGAGCCAACAACAGCAGCGGTGGCTCAGGTGATGGGGCTGTGATTAAAAAGCTGTTACACATTTAGCTTGCTTTTCGGTTCGGTAGGGGAATACAAGATGGGATAAGTTACTCCACATTGACTTTTCCTGCTAGAGTCAATCCGCAATTGGATTTCAGCCTCTAAATTAGGCAAGTTAGATGTGGAAGAGCTTAATTTAAAAATTGCTTTGTAACCCGATGCGGAACGTTAAACCGGGCTGATAAATCCGATTAGCTTTTTCGTAAATTTTGTCTGCCAAATTTTCTAGATAGACGACTAATCCTAAGTTTCTAGAGACAGGTATACGGGCACTCAAATCCAAATTTAGCCAGGACGGCGAGAAATCTGTAGTACTCTGACCTGAGCTATTAAAAAAGGCTCTACGGGAACCACTGTTGTAACTAGCAATCAAATTAAGCTGCCATCCTCCAGAGCTATAGCCCACACCGGCTTGAGCCACAGAGTAGGGAACCAAGCCCAACTGTAACCCTTGCTCTGAACCCGTCTTAATCTTTGCATCTGTATAAGTGTAATTGAGGAAGGTTGACCACTTTGAAGTCATCTTCCAGCGCAACGCCACCTCGATTCCATTAGTATTTACAAGACCAATATTAGCCCATCGACCTGTTAGGATTCCAAGGCGGTCAGCCAAACGGTTACCGAAGTAGGTAAACTGTCCAGTCAAACTTGGAGACAAACCAACATCCAGTCCAGCTGTCCAAGAAGAGCCAGTTTCCGGTTTTAGGTTAGGGTTGGGCAACCAGTTATGAACCGTGTCATAGACATATAACTGGTCTAGACCAGGGT
Organism: Coleofasciculaceae cyanobacterium; assembly: GCA_036703315.1. Taxonomy (GTDB): domain Bacteria; phylum Cyanobacteriota; class Cyanobacteriia; order Cyanobacteriales; family Coleofasciculaceae; genus DATNPH01. The sequence continues at coordinate 40,602 of DATNPH010000087.1, read as the reverse complement.
TGTTCTGCACTAAAGCCCAACTTCCACGTACAGCAACAGATCGAGTAACAGCCCACCGTGCGCCCACGCTGGGATTCAAATAACTACCAAACTCACTACTAAAGTTTTGTCTCAGCCCCAAGTCGGTCTGGAATGCATCGCTAAGCTTCCAAGTATTTAAAGCAAATAACGCCGTATGAAACCTATCTCTATTTTCAGTTTCATTTAGGGCAATCTGAGTAGGAGCTGTACTCAAAACATCACCATCTAAAACGTTATTTTGCAAATCGACTCCCCAAGTCAGCTTGTTGTTAGAAGTCATTTGCCACTGATGCTCTACTCTCCCTGTAATAACTTGTGAATCTAGTGTGCCTGTACGGTAATAAATGTTTTGAGTCGGACCATAAGTGTTGAAGAAATCTTGGTTATATGCGAGTGTAGTCCTGAGTACAGACTCTTCACCGCCACCGAGCAGGGTTTTCCAAGATAGACCAACGTTGAATACATCGTGGTCTAGTCGGTCTGTTTGCAGAGGAAAACCAAAATAAAGTAGACCCCGACGACTGCTGATTTTATAACCATCCAAACTGATGGTATTTCTGGGATTCAAATCGAGCGAAAGACTAGCATAGTAGTTGTCAGTAGCGGTGTCACCATTAAACAAACGTCCCTGTGCATCACGATTGGCGGCACCGACTGGAACGCGATAACGGTTCTCTGCCTCGTATTTCTCATAGCTGAAGTTGTACCTTAGCGAACCAGCAGACCCCCCATAGCTAGCTTGGTAGTTAGACTGGTCGTAAGAGCCATATTGCACCAAGCCATTGAGTCTAGGAACTTGTTCGCCCTGTTTTGTAATAATATTGACAATTCCCCCGAAAGCTCCTGAACCGTAAAGAGTGGAACTTGTACCACTGGATAATTCCACCCGTTCAATCGACCCTACGGGAAGGCTATTGAGGTCAGTAGCGCCATGATAAGTGTTGATATTAGTGCCGATGGATCTACCGTTGAGTAGGAATACAGATTGATTGATCGAAGCTCCTCTGTAGTAAGTTCCTGTGTGGATATCTGCCCCAAAACCGACATTGTTGATGGAAAATCCAGGTAAGCCTCTCAATACTTCCGCTACAGTGTTAGAGCCTTGCTGTTGGATTTCTTCTTCAGTAATGACATACACCGGAGCAGATGTCTCAGGGATGCTTTCTCTCTCACCTGTTACGGTAATTTCAATTTCTTCTTGCTCCTGAGTAGCATTGGGATCAGTTTTGTTAGTCGGGGAACTTGGCTGTGCTTGGTCATCAGCTTGGTTCGTCTGTGACAGCGTTAGTTGTGTTGGATTCGTTTGGGTGGGACTGGGTTGGAATCGGGTTGGCTGTTGAACAAGCAATGCAGCGCTGGTGTGGAATTGCTCTATTTCACTAAGTCGAGGAATGTCTGTGATGGGCTGCTGTTGGGGTAAAGCCTCTGTGCTAAAAATGAGCACAGATGGTAAAGACTGATTGTTAACACCCGTATCTGTCGGGTTGATATTGGTTTGTGTAGGAGAAGTTGTCTGTGCGATCGCAACTGGCACAATACTCCAGCTGAGTAAGGAAATACCAGACACAAGAAGATATAATTTCATGCTCTTTTAGTAAAAATGACGCACAACGCGCTCTGGCTTTTTTGACAAGCGCTGACGGGATACATCTTGCGTTTAGAGAAAAAAGTCACTTGCGATTTTGAGTGAGTCTCCTACCCATGTCAAAAGACAAGCTGTCAAACTTTGCTCTTATTGCTTTACCCTATCTGAGTAAGCTAAAAGACTTGACAAGCACCAGGATTAGACTTACTTCTATTGAGAACGTTTTATCAGCTTTTCTCATAGCAATATGCCTGAGGCTAACTGAAAGTTGTGAACCCTAAAAGAGAATGAATTGAATAAAAGCTAGTAATTGGTTTGAGGCGTGTGGAATCGTCACCTGGACGCTCTTGGCATTTTCAGTTGTGGGGCTTGCGATGATTGCGGAGCGGGTTGTACTTAGTTTCGGGTCAAGCGTCAGCAAAAGCGGGTTGTTCGAGAAGTACTCAAGCTCTATCAGCAAGACCCAGCTATTTACGCTAGCCTGCTCTAGGCTAGTGATTTCCGCGTTCCTTTGCCAGTTGGTCAATGGTGTCGCCAATGACGGAAGTTAAACTTTTGCGGGTTTGAGCATGGTTGGCTTGCTCAGTTTTTAATGCTTCGAGGAGGCGATCGCGTTCTACCAGCACCTCGGTGAGCTTTGTCTTCAATTCATCAACGCTTTGTAATTGAGCTAATTGCTGCTCCATTGCTGACGCCACTTCCGGATCATCCGCTTTCAGGTGAAGACTTTCCCCTTTTAGCTGATCAATTTCGGCTTTGAGGGTTTCAATCTGTTGTTGAGCAATCCGCATTTCCGCTCGACGTTGCTGCGCTTCCTTCGTGTATAGTAAACGCCAGTTATCTGCACTTTCATAGGCAGAATCACGATCGCTAATAATATCTGCCAGTTGCTGCTTTAGTGCCTTAATTTCGTCTATCCACTGCCTGACATCGTTGCTCATCGACATGCTCATTGACAACGGCTCCTGTGTTGTTGCTGTTTAGTTCTACTTTGTGTAGCTTGCAGTACCGACCACTAGCTATAGGTCAATTGTCTGTAAATTTGGCACAGTAATTTCTAACATACCCTGCTGCCGCCAACAGAACCATGCTATCCACCCGTTTTTTCCGTTTCTTTCGCTACCTGAATCTGAGAATCCTGAAAAAGACTTTCGTTGGTGCCATAAAAGGTCGGTTGATGGGTCTATCAGCTGAGATGGCATACAACGCCATGTTAGCCCTGTTCCCTGCAATTTTGGCGATGCTCACGGCGATCGGATTGTTTGAGGACTCTTTACAACTACTGCTGCGTGACCTAGCCGCTCGGCTCAGCGAAGTAGTACCCGACCAGGCAATGCAACTTATGCGCAATTTTACTAATGAGATTCACCTAACAAAAAATCGAGGTCTATTTTCTCTTAGTTTTGTACTAGCAATCTGGGTATCTTCTGCCGCTCTCAGTGCAGCGATGAATGCTCTTGATCAAATCTATAATATTTCTCCAGAGCAAGCCCGACCGTTTTGGAAAGCTAAGTTGATTTCTATAGGTCTAACCATTGGCAATATTTTACTTCTGCTCATTGCCTCTTTCCTCGTATTTATCAGTCACTGGGTTTTGCACTTGGTCGTTCACCAAAGTGGAGCGTCGGTATTATTAACTCTCTGGCAGCTCTTGAGCTGGCCGTTAGCCTTGGGAATCGTTGCCACAGCCTGTGCCTTTATCTATCGCTTTGGACCAAGCCGCTGGCCTCACGGAACACCAATAATGCCAGGAGCGATTTTGGCAGCAATTTCCTGGGCAATCTTGTCAGGTCTGTTTCGACTCTACGTCGAGAATTTCGGCAATTACAACAGAGTTTATGGTGCTGTTGGTGCTGTAATTATCTTATTGCTTTGGCTCCAGATGACTTCTCTGGTACTTTTATTTGGTGCCCAACTCAACGTTACAGTTGGAGAGGCAATGCAACAAGCCAAAGCGAGAGCTACCTCAATAGGAGCCGCTAAGCAAAAAAAACCTTAGGTAGATGAAATAGCTGCAATGTCCCAACCTTCTCCCCAACCAGTTAACGCCCAGACAGCTACCTTAAGGCGTCTACGTCGGTTGAGCCATCTATTAGATAACGCGATTGGCATTCCCGGAACGCGTTTTCGTGTCGGTCTGGATCCCCTACTCGGTCTATTACCCGGTGGTGGTGATTTTTTGGGAACTGCCCTCTCAGCCTATATTGTGATAGAAGCGGCACGGATGGGTCTGCCACGAGCTGCCTTAGTGAAAATGGTGTCGAATATCATGCTAGATACAGTAACTGGAACTGTACCCGTGTTAGGAGATTTGGTTGATGTGACCTGGAAGGCCAATACCAAAAACATTGAACTGTTGGAAGAGCACATTGGCGTTCCCCAGCCTTTTTCCCAGCCCAGAAAAGCAACAGATTGGTTGTTTCTTGCCCTATTGTTAGGGGGGTTGCTCCTGGTGGTGGTTGCTGTGGCTGCCATCAGCGTTATCATCCTGAGATGGCTGTGGGGAGCAATCTTTGGCTGATATTTGAGCCAAGAGTAAAGAAGTAGCTACTCTGGGCTATTGAGCGACAAACTTGGGATGTTCCTGGAGTGAAGTTGCTCAGTGAGTGAAGCGGAGCTGACGCGCTAACAACTGGCTTCAAGAAGCCGATTCCTCAAAAAGCCTGTTTATTAAGCTGTGTTGTCTTCCTACTATTAGGTATTAGCAAAAAATCAGGGTTTATCTATAGCAGCTATTGACTCATAAATTTCAATTACGTCAGAAAGAGGCTTTCTGGCTCGGAATTAAAGATATAATCATAGTCAAAGACTAAAAAATTGAAGTTACGAATAATCGAAAATCCTAAGTTTGTTACTGTATCTGTTGTAAAAGTAGCTATAATTAACTCGGTTAACTTTTTATCTCTTATTTTAGGCTTCTTCACATAATAACTACGTTTTGCAAAAAATATCTTTTCTTGCCTAGGAACAATAATTCCATTAATACGGTGAGTAAATTGAATAGGTTTAATATAAGTTTTTATAAAATCATCTTGTTGTTTTTGTAATTTATATAATCGTTCATGCTGTAACCAGCTCATTTTAAACATCATTTTAATAATTTCAAATCCTAAAATATAATTAAAAAGATTATTACTTTCTTCGGGATTATAAATTAATCGTAAAATAGATTTTAAATAAAAATCAGGCTGTGTCCGTAAATCTTGAGCTGAATGGATATAGAACTGTTCTATATATTTTTTCAAATCCAAGTCGCTTAGCTCCTTATCAATGTGGAATTGCTTGAGATTCCTTTTGATAATTTGTTGAGGCACTCGGTCTTGAAGTATCTTTGCAACCAAGGTATTGGCAACATAATTATTTAAAAATTGCACTTGTATCTCGTTAGGAGATTCACATATCAAATGATACATGGATAAAACGTCGCGCCGTTGTTTCAAGGGTAAGCTTTCTATCCATTTCTTTACTTCTATGGGAATTATGTCAGTAATATTAATAGCCTTGTTTTGTTTAAACTTCGATACAATTTTGTAATTGGGCTTGTTCATGAGTTGAAGCCGACACAGTGAGGGAACCTAAAATCAAATAAATTTAATTTCACATCCATCAAAAGTTTTTTTTGATGGATGTGATTCTTCGTATATCAAAAAAATTTAGTTTTTTTTGCACTAGGCTATACTTAGACCCTATAAATGAACCGCATTATACATCTGCGGCTTCAGGGAATAATGGTGGTTTTTACCGTGGAGGCAATCGCTATCATTTTTCGCCGACTACTGAAAAAATAGTACCTGAATAAGCTATTTTCAGTAGATCGAAAATTTTTCTTATCAAGTCCAGTTAATCATTGCGTTGCTAGCCCTGCTGTTAAGTGGAAATTGGAGATTGAGAGTCGGTTGAATCTAGCCATTCTCATTCCTTCAACAACCAAAGAACGATGAGTAAGCAACTGGACTTGATATCAAAGTTAGCGCGATCGCCTAGGAAGTGTCATCAATTCACATCTTGCACGTACACACTCAACCGCCAAGGATTCAACTCCCTCATTCACTGGCCAAGTCCTCTTGCATAGGACTATAAGCTTACTGGACATGGCTTTGGGTCCACTTTAGTGGACTTGGACTTGTTCTATGAGCCTAGAACCTTGAGTTCGGGGTGGGTTTGGTGGCTTACCCAGAGGGGTGCAAGATATGAAATCAACCTACTACTGGCTCATCTTCAGGAAGCTTTATTGAAGCTTGGCATTCCAAGACCTAACCCAAGGTCCTCATTTGGCTTTGCTGCACTTGTTTCAATAGTTGCTCTTGAGTGTAAGCAGGTTCTAAACACCTAAGTCCCTGACAAACCAAACCCACAGCATCTTGGGGAAAGCCGCTTTCTAATTGATAAACACTAGTGGGTAGGTACTGGGGAATTAGGAATGTTAGCTCGTCAGTGCCAGAGCGAACTAAAGTACAGTGACGATACCAATCGAGGGCACTAAATAAGCTTGGACTAGTTTGGGGAGATTTGTTCATGATGCTGCTAAACGCTTGCAGTGATTGTTCCGCCCGGTCGAGGTAGTGGAGGTCTTCAGTGAGTAAGGAAAGACGTACCAAGTTAGCGATCGCTATCCCATTGGCAGATGGCGTAGCATTGTCAGCATAGCTCCGCTCCCGAATCAACAAGTCACCACTGCTATCAGTAGCTGCATTGTAGTACCCTCCTAGTTCCACACTCCAGAGGAATTCATCAAACTCATCTTGTACCTTGAGTGCTTTTTCTAACCAATGGTTCGTTGTCCGTTGTTGTTCTACTGACGACTGCCCCCTGAGAGAGGGCCAACTTGCCTGATGTAAATCCAGCAGCGCTTTGATAAACAGAGCGTAATCTTCTGACTGCGCTAGCACTGATGGTTGACCATCATAGTTGAGTCGGTGGAAACGCCCCTGCACCCATTGATTGTCTATGATGAAGTTGGCGGCACTTGTGGCTAGTTCTAAGTACTCTCGCTCACGAGACACACTATACGCCCGCGCTAGACCAGAAATCATCAAGCTATTCCAGGCAACAATCATCTTCGTATCTGTTACAGGCGGAATCCGACCCGGCCACTCGATAGTCTTAGCCTCCTGATTATTTCGGGCTGGCGGAAACCTTTTTAAAGCGGTAGGTTTGGAACCGTACCGAAACTCAAACAGTTTGGCTAAAGCCGCTTCCAGAGTCTCACTTAATGGCTTAGAGTGACGGCGCTGCAACACGTTTTTCCCTTCAAAGTTACCCTCAGCGGTAACAGTAAATTCCTCCTTAAATTCGGCTAGCTCTCGAGGAGTGAGGAGTTGTTCCAGTTCGCTATAGCTCCAGACATAAAACGCGCCTTCTTCTGGCTCAACGGCGGCTGAGTCAGTGAAGTTATCGGCATCCTGAGCGGCGTAAAAGAACCCTTGAGGGGAAGTCATTTCCCGCTTGAGCCATTGAACAGTTCCCGCGATCGCTCTTTTGAATGCAGCTTCCTCAATCCCTGCACTCCACAAATTTGCTAAATACTCCACAATCTGCCCGTTGTCGTACAGCATTTTTTCAAAGTGGGGTACCGTCCAAGTCGGGTCAACCGTGTAGCGGTGAAAACCACCAGCCACATGATCGTAAATGCCACCCTTAGCCAGGTCCAATCCTCGTTGAGTGCAAGTCTTAAGGGAGCCATATTTAGACTCAAACTCAAATCGAGTGCCCCGTAGTGCCAGTTCAGCATAGGGAATCATCGGGAAGCTCGGCCCATAACTCCCAGCACCCACGACGCCTGTATTTGTCTCGATCCCACGCTCTAGCAAATCCTCGCTTAGCTCCACTGATGTTTGTAGAACCGCTGACTGCTGGAGGTTAAGCAGAATCTCGTCTTTAAACGTTTGTAGCTTGCTTTTTTCGACATCGTAGAAGCGGCGAACCGCGTGCAGCACTTGCAAAAATCCGGGGCGTCCGTAGCGCGGATCTACGGGAAAGTAGGTGCCACCATAAAATGGTACCCGGTCATCAGGAGTCAGAAAGACATTCAGAGGCCAACCCCCCTGACCTGTCATCATCTGCAACGCCTGCATATAAATACTGTCAATATCTGGTCGCTCTTCTCGGTCTACCTTGATCGGTATGAAATTGGCGTTCATATATTCCGCGATCGCAGAATCAGAAAACGCCTCTCCTTCCATTACGGTGCACCAGTGGCAACTGGAGTAACCAATTGAAAGGAAAATTGGCTTGTTGGTTGCCCTAGCCGTTTCCAGGGCTTCATCGCACCAGGGCCACCAATCGATAGGATTTTCAACGTGCTTACGGAGATAAAGGCTTTTGGACTGAACAAGACGATTAGTCATGGGAACTGATTAGTTATAAGTAGGGATACACACTTTGACTCTCTACCCCGACTCAAGCGTGGAGGATTCCAATAATTGGTAATTGATGATGGGTTTTACTTCATCTTCAGGGGGTATAGAAGTAGGGATAAAAAACTATGCACAGAGGATAAATAACACAGCTATTGGTAAGCTTCCTCTAATGGGGTCTTTAATTTAATGTGAAATTTGCTCTAGCTTTTTCATACTCTGCCCTCTGTTGAGGTGTCGAGGCTTCCAAACACTCAGCATGGACACGCTCCAAACCTTCAAGATACTCCAGATTGTTCGCTAACACTGGGTTGGCGCGAGTGGAAGCAATCATAGCTAGTTGGGCTCGCAGAGGTAGCTTACGGAAAGCTTCCAAGCGTTTTGCTAAAGAAGACATAGTTAAAATAAGGGCTTTTTTTAAAGGTTACCGGGAATTTAACGAACACTAGCTGACTGTGACACCATTAGCTTATCGAATGCCTAGGCTCAGTCCTGGCAGAACCTCAGCCTTTTTTAATCTATTGAGTAACATTTGGTAACTACTTTCATGATCCTCTCCGAACGCTTTATAGACGCCTTAACCTTTGCCGCCCACTTACACGCTAACCAAACTCGCAAAGGAGGTAAAGTTCCTTACATTGCCCACCTCCTGGGTGTTGCCAGTATTGCCTTGGAGCACGGGGCGAATGAAGATGAAGCGATCGCTGCCCTACTCCATGATGCTATTGAAGACCAAGGTGGGGAAGCAACGCGCCAAGAAATTCGTCGCCGCTTTGGCGATACCGTGACAGAGATTGTTAATGGCTGTACTGACTCGGATACAACGCCTAAACCCCCTTGGCGTCAGCGCAAAGAAGCGTATATTGCTCATATTCCCAAGGCATCAGACTCAGTCCTTTTAGTCTCAGCCGCCGATAAGCTGTACAATGCTCGGTCGATTCTCAATGATTACCGCCTAATCGGAGATGCTGTTTGGGAGCGCTTCCATGGTGGCAAAAACGGTACCCTCTGGTATTACCGAACTCTAGTAGACGTGTTTCACTCCACTAGCTCAACACCTCTTTTTGACCTTTTTGATGAGTTGGAGCGTGTAGTCAGCGAACTCGAATCCTTAGTAGGTAATTCAACGAATAACTCACAGCTACAAGCTGATGATTAATCTTGACATTCTTAATAATCTTCAGAAGCTGTTTGTTTCTATGATCCCATGCTGGTCATCGCCTTCTTTTAATCAATATCATCTGGTTACAGTGGATTCGATTGAGTTCGTTTGCTGCTTGTTTTTTATATTAGTGGTTAATAATGGGTCTTTAATTTTAACGCCTCAATAACAAAAAAAATTCTTACTTTAGATCTAAAACTATTTATCCCTTCTGAGTGAAGCCTAGTAAGCCGATGATACATACGCTAGAGGTATATAGGTATTATTGGACACTGGCTTGGTTGTGTAATAACTGCAACCTAGCTGATACTCTTCCGTTGGATGACGTGGATAACGAGTTGCTTCTACGTTGGTCACGAAACATTGCTCCAAAAATTAAATCGCCATTTTCAAATAACGGAGATTACCTGTATAAAGCATGAAGCAAGTCAGTATCAATAAGCACAGCTAAAAGTAAGCAAAATGGTTCTTCACCTACGAAAAAATCGGCGTTGCTGATCACAAGTATGAAAAGACAGCTCAGATCCCCAATTTCTTTGTTGAAACCTTGATTTCTGGGGGATGAATCTGATTCAGGAGTTGGGGATATGCCTGAAATTATACCGTTATTCAGCAACGCAAAAAATCTTTGGCTTTGCTAAAGCGATGTTTAATTCTACTTACTTACTGACGCCAAACGTTGTATCTAATTGTTGTATCTAATTAAGGAGATTCTAATGGTAATAAACAATTCAAACCAAAAACGAGTTGCGATTCTTATCGATCAGCAGTTTGAGGATTGTGAGTTTCAAATCCCTTACAAAGCACTAAAACAGGTCGGAGCACGAGTCACCATCCTAGGTTCTCGACTCAATGAAAAGTATCAAGGGAAACAAGGTCAAGTTTCTATCAAACCTGATGGAACAGTAACCGAAGCACGTCCGCAAGACTTCGATGCTGTAGTCATTCCTGGTGGCATGGCTCCTGACACAATGCGCAACAACCCGAATGCTGTGGAGTTTGTTCAGAAAGCCCTGCAATTGGGTAAACTTGTCGCGGCTGTCTGCCATGGGCCTCAGATGTTGATTGAAGGTGATTTACTTAAGGGCAAAAATGCTACCGGCTTTGTCTCTATTCGCAAGGATATGATTAATGCTGGTGCCAACTACCTAGATGAGCCGTTGGTAGTGGATGGTAATTTGATTACCTCTCGGCAACCGGGTGACTTGGCAATCTTCACAACAGCTATCTTGGCTCACTTAGGTTTGAGCCTTCCCGATCAAGTCTTACCAGATCTAAGCGACAATGCTACTCAATGGTGGCAGTTGGCAGAAGCTTGGGGGGGTAACAAGAAGAACGAAATTGTCGATGCTCTCAATACAGCGCTTACAGGAGAACGATATACGCGAACAGCATTTGGGCATTACGCCCAGAAGACAACTGATGCCGAATTGCGATCGCTCCTTTACGAGATGAGCGAGAACAAGCAGCGTCACATTCAGATACTGGAAAGCCGTTTGAGAGATTTTGATGCTTCTGAGTCTCTCCCTGCCTCTGGAGCAGATGCTTATGCTAGCTTGCAGGCTTGGTTACAGTCGAGTGACGACATAGCAATTTTACGTCGCACGTTGGGCGACATCCAAACAGGCGTTGTAGATGCCTATAACCTTCGCAAACAGTACACTGACCCAACCTCAACCGCAATCTTCACAGAGATTGAAGCTGACTTGGCACAATACGAGCAGCGTTTGGCAAAACTTTACCATGAACGCCTCAATTCCCAAGCTGCCCAACCTGCTAAGCCAACAACTGGTGCAACTGTCAGTGCCTAGATTTTGCTCCGAGTCTTAAACCCCAGCTATGAGGGAGATAGGGGAGATGAGGGAGATAAATTCTGTGTCTTCCCCAGCTTCCCTATCACGCTAATTTGTCTGATTACTGAATCGGTGTTCTAGAAACAAAGGCTGGGGCTTCTAATTTAACCAGAAGATATGTTCTCCTGAATCTCTTTCAATCGTCTTTTAAACTGGGCTTCTGTCTCAGTTACCCCTAGCTTCTTTTTGGTTTCTTTGCGTATCTGTTTTATTGTTTTTGTCTCAATACCTTCAGGGGCGGCTTGGCGCTTGCGTTGGAACCCTGTTATTTTATCCTTCAAGAACAATTTAAACATTGGCGCGAGCTTCCTTTGTTATTTGCTTTTTATCAACTCAGACCTAGGTGACTTTGAATGAGCCTTAAAAGCCCCCAAAAAAGCTTTTCAGGGCCTGACTGTGTCAAAAATTTACTTAGACTTGCACCTGCCTATTCATCCACCGTGGAATTAATTCCACGGCTCATAGCTAAAGTCCATTGAAATGGACTAAAATTCTTGTCGAGTCAGCGTTTAATCCTGTTAAGAGTACTTGATCTACTCCCTGTGGGATTTAAATTCCTGACTCTTTGAAAGCTTGGTGCAAGATTTGAGTTTTACGAATGAATAGGAAAGAAAAAACTAACTCTGTAGAACACCTAGTGGCAGATTAGACCACCCTGATCTTGTCTTGCCAAACTTAAACTTTCCTATACAGGCTTATAAGGCTTAAACCCTGTACGGAAGTTCTAAAGTTTCTTGGCTCATGCTCTGCGAACTGAGCGTCCGCTCACCATTGAATTTAGTTTTATTATTTTAGTAGTTCATCTGTCTAAAGGATTATCTACATTAATCTTTTATATCTATAGCTAGAAAAATTTTGTTTTAACTTTTGACCTGCTTAATACCCGTCTGAGTTGTTTCATTACGTTTTACGGCAAATTCCTGACTAGCTAATTTTTTTTCTATAAGTGTTAAATAAGAGTTAGGAACCACGATTGGCCACAATACAGCTCCTATGAACAAGGTTATCCAGGACAAGTGCCTTTCTTCGGGTGACATATTAGTATCCCGTTGAAAGAACTTAAGCCATACTTGGAAAAAGCGCCGAGCCATTAGTAAGTAGTAAACAGAAAGCAAAATTCCTAAAAGTAGTTTCATTCTCATCTACCCCCTGATGCTCAACTTACCCATGATGCTCTGCGTTCTAAGTAGGTTTATAGCTCTGTTTCACCTACCAACGCTTTGCGATCGCATCCAGTTTTTCAAATTTTGGGCTCAATCAACTAAGCATTACACAAATCAAAAATATTACGGTTGTGTACCCAACAACAAGCTCCTGCTTCTTTCCATGTTCCCTCAAAAGTCTTCTTCTAAAGCGATCCCCGCCCTAGAGAAGGACGGGGATTAGGAGTTTATAGTCTATTGAGCATCTTTACATGGCAATGAACAATGCTCAGTTAAATGAGTGCAATTAGATTTCAGCACCTGCTTTTGGCTGAGCACCTGTCGGTTCTACAGCATCTCGTAAAAATGTAATCTGTTGCTCAAAGTCAGCGGCTTCTATCGCTGCCAATAAGGCTTTTGCCTCACCGTTGAGTTCATAATTAGGAGGCATTGGTACGATTGTTGCGCTCTCCATGCCTTGTGCTAAGCGATACCAAAATAGCAGCTTGGTGTTATCGCTTAAAGAACCATACTCGCGAGAAATTAGCGTATCTGCATTGGAAAGCAAGTCACGTTGTACTTGCAATTGTTCGTCGTGAGACAGTACCTTGACTTGATCAAACAAGCCGTCAGCGATCTCTACTCCAGCTCTTCCGGGAGCTGCTGGTGTAATTGAATCGCCCATTTTGGTGTAAACAAACCAAAGTAATGCCAGTTGATCATCGACGTTTAAGCTCCGAAAAGCTTGTAATGCTTGAGATATGTCGTCTTTAAGGTTGACAGATGCCATAAAAAACCCTCCGATGAATTTATGAGTTCAGTGGTTCAGAAATTTTTTTAACTTGCGTTGAAATTAAACGAGCCTGATTTCTCCAGTTGTTTAACTGGTTTTACTTTGATCCCGAACCACTATTCATAGTGAAGGCAATGTCAGTCTCTTACCCCTGCAATAAGGCATAAACATTAAAAAATGTGAAGGTAATTAAACCCTACTGAAGATAGAGGCAGTTAACTTTTATTGCGGAAGAGTTAAGGAAGGAGCATTTGTATTCTCTTTAGAGGTTTGGAAAGTGAGTAGACGTTTGGAAGGAAAGGTGGCGATTGTCACAGGTGCTGGCACAGGGATTGGCGAAGCGATCGCCCATAAGTTTGCCAAAGAAGGTGCAAAAGTCGTAGTTAATGGACTGCCGAATGACCCAGTTCAAGACGTGGCAGAGGCAATCAATGAGTATGGCGGTGTAGCGATCGCCTTTGCGGGTGATGTTTCAGAACCCTCCCACGCCCAATCCTGCATCCAAGCCGCGATCGACGCATACGGGCGTCTAGATGTCCTCGTGAATAATGCAGGTGTGTTCCTTGTAACAGCTGAAACGCAAGATTACCCCATAGACGCCTTCGACGAAACGATCCGGATGAACATCCGTTCTGCTTTCCTAATGACTAAGTACGCCCTACCGCACTTACAAAAAACACAGGGCAACATCGTTGCAGCCGGCTCAGAAGCTGGTTTCAACGGAGTAGCAAAAAACTCCCCCTATAGTGGGACGAAGGGTTGGATACATTCATTTATAAAAGGTGTAGCTGCTGAGCAAGCTAAGTATGGTGTCCGCGCCAACTGTTTCTGCCCTGGTGCGATTGATACCGCTTGGACTCATAAAGAAACTGGTCCAATGGATGCCGAGATGGAGGAGATAACTGTCATGGCTGCTCCCATGGGACGGCGAGGCACACCAGAGGAAATGGCAAATGTCTGTGCTTTCCTTGCCTCTGATGAAGCAAGCTACGTCACTGGGGCGTTATGGCTTGCTGATGGGGGCGTCACGATCGCCAAAGGAGCCGTTGGTCAACAGACACCAGAATCGCTGCGCCAACAACCACAGGGTGAACTGCGTCTAGAGCACTCACATGAAGGGTTAGAGAACAAACATATCCAGACGATTAGCTCTTGAGGTACTCTCGCCGCACCCAAGATAGGCGGGAGATTATTGAATTTGCTCTCAAGATTTCCTGTCTCACAGACTCTTACCGGGATGGGCTAGGGATTAGGAACGAAGAGTGTTTATTAGGGACAAGGCATTGACCAAACTCGCTCGTATAATCGTTGATTTCGACCTGAGTTGCTGATTAGTGAAATCCAGAACAAAAGTGTAAGTCAGGTACGTAATTTTCTCTAATTCCCCCGTCATCCTTAATTCCTAGCGCCTAGTCCCCTGAAGAACTGCTCATTAGTAACAGTCCAATGAAATATCTAAAACTACTTGAGGAAATCAGGAAATGACATCAGGACAAGAAATGGTTCCCAATCAGCCGCAAAAACCGAGTGAATCCAGCAATGTCAGTGATGCTGAACGTTGGACAACGCTGATTAGTGGCGGCGCACTTGTGCTTTTCGGTCTAAAACAAGGCTCTTTAAGGGGGGCACTAACCGCACTTGCCGGTGGAGGGCTGGTTTACCGTAGCGTGACTGCACAAAACAGTATCCAGGATACGATTCAGGAGACACTTGGCATGAACCAAAGCATCAAAGTCGAAAAGAGCGCGACGATTAACAAATCGCCAGAAGAGCTATATCGCTTCTGGCGCAACTTTGAGAACTTGCCGCACTTTATGAAGCATCTCAAACACGTAAGTGTAATCAATGACAAGCGATCGCATTGGATTGCCACTGCACCAATGGGTGGAAGTGTCGAATGGGATGCAGAAATCATCAACGAACAAGAGAATCGCTTGATTGCTTGGGCTTCTGTCGAGGGAGCAGACGTTGATAACTCAGGTTTTGTTCGCTTTCAACCCGCACCTGCTGGACGTGGAACTGAGGTGAAAGTCGTTATCGAATACAACCCACCAGGTGGAGCCGTTACCGCCAACATTGCTAAACTCTTCGGCGAAGAACCAAAACAACAGATTGGCGACGATCTACGCCGCTTCAAGATGCTGATGGAAGCTGGCGAGATTGCAACCACTGAAGGTCAACCAAGAGGTAGCTAATAGTTTATTGCTTTAGCTATTAGCCATCCAAAATCTAACATCCAAGATTGATATAAAAGCTGTCTTCTGGCACGGTGCCAATCATGTACCTGTCGAAACGGTATCTGATCCAAAAATCCTTAACCCGCCTGACGCCATCCTTAAAGTTACATCAACTACCATATGCGGTTCTGACTTGCATATCTACGATGGCTAGATGCATTATGCGGTTGGGTTAGAAGTGCATTGATCAACTGATAACTGACAACATACACATAGATGAAAGGGAGAATTTTCATGAATCGAATAATTTCCTGGCTACAAACTTTCGTAGTGCGCGTAACTCTAACATTTTCACTGATAGGAATTGCGTTGTTCTTCAGTGCTATGCTGAGCAACGGTAATTCGTTGCAAGCGCAAGCTAGCCCCCTGACCCCAGAAGCAACTGAGTACCAAGTAAATAGTAACGATGGTGCGTCTAAGAAAATTGACCAAGACAAGGTAAACCAACTTTTCAAGGACTACAAGCAGCCGCAGACAGCTTCAGAAACTACTGAACAGATTGGGGAAAACTTAAGTAACGCTCCAAAGACTATTAAGGAAAGCCTTGAAAACGCAGCTGACAATGTTCGAGAAAAGCTGAATCTTGACCAACCAATCTATCCAGGAACAAAAGAATTTTTGGAGGATATTCAAGAAGGAAGCTGAGTCTTAAACCTTAATACCAATTTCATCAAGGCTTGCTACAGATACTTTTCTTGCTCCCCCCATGACATTGGGGGTTGGGGAATCGAAGTGTAGCATCTGAATAAATTGGTATAAGTGCAAGCTTTTGTCAACAAAAAGGAAAACAATATGCCTGATACAACCGTTCAAAAAATTAATTCTCACTATTCTCCCAAAGGTGAGCTAGGTCAAAGATATCTGGCGTCGGGGAAAACTGTCTCCTTGCGTCTCTGGCAAGATGAGCCGCCTACTGAAGCAAAAGAGCCAACTCAACGGGATTATGAAACTGTTGGTTATGTAATTAGCGGTCGGGCTGAGTTACATCTGGAAGGTCAAATGGTTTTGTTAGAGCCAGGAGACTCTTGGGTAGTGCCAAAGGGCGCGTCTCACACATACAAAATTCTAGAATCTTTCACAGCCGTTGAGGCAACCAGTCCACCTGCCCAAGTTCATGGGCGTGACGAGGCTTGAACTGATCGGCTCGAATCGTTAATCAGTAGACTTCTGCATAAAACCCGGAATGACCCCTTCCCCCGAACGGAGAGAGAGCCTGATTTTCTGGCTTCCCCGCTTCGGGGACGTAGTCCGGGGGCTTAGCTTTTTGACTTGATCCTGACAGCTAAGGCACAGGCTTTCCCCAATTAAAGCGATCGCACATTTAGTGCAAGCAAACACTAACTTGGGCTTCAGCCTGTCCTAGGGCTTTAACAAAATAAATACACCAAACCGGCTACATTGTAGTCGGTTTATGTTTGGTGGCAATTAGCATCAGCTGAAGTGATCGCCGCGAACAATTTTTGAGCGAAACAGCCCTTTACTAGCTTCCCCCTTCTCCTCTACAGTTGCTATGCGATCGCTTCTCAGGGTGAGGACTCGATTCCCACCCTCGCGCTTGATATTAACCGACTACTCTCAACGGCTGTCAACTGACTAAGCGCCCTTTGGTATTGTTCAATAGTTCCTTGCTTCAGGAAAAGTTCAACAGCTTTGTGTAAATCTCTTATCGCTCCGTACTTATCTCCTATTGCCGAACGAGCAATACCCCGGTTGTTGTAGGCAGGGGCAGAGTCGGGTTCGATTTGCAGAACTTGGGTGAAATCATTGATGGCTCCTTGCCTGTCTCCTAGGTCATAACGAATCATTCCCCGGTTGTTGTAAGGTGGGGCACAATTAGGATTGATTTGCAGGGATTGGGTGAAATCGTTGATGGCTCCTTGCTTGTCTCCTAGTGTTATACGAGCGTTTCCCCTGTTGTAGTAAACCTCGGCACAGTTAGGCTCGATTTGTAGGGCAAGGTTGTAATCGTTGATAGCTCCCTGCTTGTCTCCTAGTGCTGAACGGACATCTCCCCGATTTCGGTAGGCTAAGCCATAGTTGGGATTGATTTGTAAGGCAAGGTTGTAATCGTTGATAGCTCTGTGCTTGTCTCCTAGGACACAACTGGCATTGCCACGGCTATAGTAAGCTTGGGCAAAATTGGGATTGATTTGCAGAGATTGGGTGTAATCGTTGATGGCTCCCTCATAGTCTCCTAGGTCATGACGGACAATTCCACGGTTGTAGTAGATTTCGGCAAAGTTAGGATTAATTTCTAGGGCAAGGTTGTAATCGCTGATCGCTCCCTGCTTATCTCCCAGTGCAAAACGGGCATTCCCCCGGTTGTTGTAGTATGCATCGGCTTTGTGGGAATTGATTTGCAAAGCTTGGGTGTAATCGTTGATGGCTCTGTGATAGTCTCCTAGATCAGAATAGGTAGCCGCCCGCCCAGCGTAAGCATTGGCATAGTTGGGATTGAGTTGCAAAGCTTGGGTATAATCGTCAATCGCTCCTTGATAGTCTCCTAGTTGAGCATGGGCGTTTCCCCGGTTGTTGTAGGGTTCGGCAAAGTAGGGAGCAATTTGCAGAATTTGGGTGTAATCGTTAATGGCTCCCTGATAATCTCTTAGTTGATAACGGCAAATCCCCCGTCTGTTGTAGGCATTGCTATATTTGGGATTGATTTGCAGAGCTTGGGTGTAATTGTTGATGGCTTCCTGATAGTCTCCTAGTTCAAAGCAGGCATTTCCCCGCAGCAGCAGTCTTTCGATGTCACCCAGGACAACATCTCCAACTCTGGGTGACAAGCTTTCACCGCCAAGGACAACATCATATTCTCTAGGTTGATTGAGTTGATTCTCCATAGTGCTGAGAATGAAGGTGTTGAAGAAGGCAGAGGGCAGAAGAAGGAAGGCAGAAGGGGGAGGACCCTTGCTCCTTTTCAGTCGCCAGAAGGCTTGGCACAAGAGCATCGCGATAAATGCCTTCTGCCCTTTACCCTCTGCCTTCTGTCTTTCTTTGTTGAAAGAGGCATCGCACCCAAGTAGATGAATTAATCATGGCGTAGGGAGGGCGATCGCTCTCAAGGAGAGTAATTGATGATGGTGTGGTGAGGCGCGATCGCCTCTAAGCTAACCCCTCTCCAACCTCCAGAAGTCGCAAACTTTCACTCCCGGCTAAACTGCTTCGACAAGCTGCTCAAGGGTACAGTTGAGTATCTCCCTCCCTCCTTATCTACTATCTTTCACGGCAACTTGGCATCAATCCCTAGCCGCTAATTGCTGATTCAATTGCTCAGCAAGCCAATTATTAAAACACTCATTGAGCAGTCGCTGATGCATGGGGGTATCTAGCTGAGCAGGGATAAATTTCTCTAGGCGTACAATTAAAAACCATTCTCCTAGGCGTATTGGGGGAGAAAGTTGCCCTGGTTGACTTAAACGTAGTACTTGAGCGAGTTGAGGGTGAGGCGTACTTAGCTCCGTTGGACCAATTAACCCGCTAGTCTGAGCCTCAGGCCCTTGGGAATACTCCCGTGCTAAATCGGCAAAAGACTGTTCTCCTTCCTGAATTCGGAAATAAAGTTCTTGGGCGATTCCTGGATCTTGAGTCCGAATTAGGGAATAAATCACTCGGTCTAAGTGTTCCTTACGGCTCAAGAAATAAGATTCTAGTTTGTGACCCCAAGTAGCTTGTTTGAATTTTTCGATGAGCAGCCCCCGTGTTGCCAAAGCTTCTAGTTGGGCTACAGTCATTTTATGGCGCGAAGTCCAAGCCAGTCTTGCTGCCTCGTCGGTGATTTGATTTTGCTCAAAAAACTGCTTTAAGGCTTTGGCTTTCTCCTCTGGCGTGCAGCTTATCGGGGCGATCGCTTGGTCAATGATAATTTCTCGTATTAACGGCAGTAGCAGTTGGTAACCCGCTAACAGGGGAATAATTTCTTCAGGGGTGATGACGCGATCGCCAATTCGTAAAACTGCATCCATACTATAAAATGTATTTTATGTCAAGAATCACGGATCAAAGTCGCAGGACCGTCAACGCATGACAGGTGTCAGTAGTCCCAAAGGACCACGAGTTACACCCAGCTGATTTTGAAGCTTTAGGTCTCGCCAGAGTTGGGAACCCGTAATTGTTCCTTGTAGCAGTTGACGGTAGCGATGAATCGTCTGAGTTACTTGGTCAGCTGTCTCGTTGAGAAATTCAATCCGGAAGTGGCGAACTCCTAGTTCTATTAGACGATGGGCGTATTCTGCGCCAGTTTGAGCGGTGCCGTTAAATACTGTGTTTCGACAGCCTGCATCGGCTTGAAGAATGTGTTCTGTGCCAACACGGTCACGCAATTTCACCTCATGCTTCTCACAGGGGCGTCCACAGTTGGTGTAGTCTGTCCCTGTAGATAAAAAGGCACAGAATACGCAATGCTCCATGTGAAACATGGGCATATGTTGATGTATCGTGACCTCAAACCAGTGAGGGGGGCAACTCCTGAGCAGGTCTTGCAGTTGGTTGATATTCAGGTCGTAGGATGCCGTGACCCGTTCTAAACCAAAGCGATGCTTAAAGTAGTCTGCTGTTAGCGGGTTGGCAACGTTGAGGGAGAAATCCCCAATGCAACGGTCTGCTGCAAACAACTGGAGATGGTCATAATTTCGCACTAAATAACCATCGGCATTACAGGAGCGCACTTGTTGCAAAATATAGTTCTCCCCCGATTTGGTAATCCGAGGTGGCGCAACCCAGATGGTTGGGTAATGGGTTTGGTTTTCCTGTTCACCCTGCGCTCTTTGGCGCACCATCTGTACCGCTTCTCGATAAGCGCGGGGGTCTTCAAATTCACAGTAGAGGGTCACAATTCCCGCTTGGAGTGCGGCTTGCAGTTGCTTCAGGTTTCGCACCAGCACAATCAGGGTAGGAGAGCCTGACAGTGTTGGCTCTTGAGCAGGTAGTAGATCTGAAAGGGAAGCTTCTGAGCGTAGGTTCCAGGGTTTGGGTTGCGTTAGCGAAGCGTGTCCTTCAGACACTCGCAATTCCTCCAACTGTGCTACTATCTCTCGTCGCAACCGATTCAACTCACTTACAGGCAACATGACGGCACCGTTGAGGTGATTGGTCAACGTTCCTAAACAGAAGGGAGTGTTGCCGAGACGACCCAATTGTTCTTGCAAGCGATCGCTGGAGAGGGGTTTGGTATGCGCATCGACTAGCGGCATCATAGATTCTACTTGGACAACATGACCCAGTTGATCACGAGCGATCGCACTTAGAGGCTGACCAACTTCTCCATACACCTCCAGGTGAATCGGACGCTGATACTGGGGAGTCTCTCCCGCAAAACTCTGGCGCAGTTGACGATCCAGTTCTGGGTCACTGGTTTTCCAAACTTTATCCCTCACATGCACTCGTTGCAGGTTTAAGTCACGCCGACCAAAGCTTAGAATCGCGTCCTTACCCTGTTGTTCCACAGCATAAACTCGACCGCCTTCTTCCTTAGCTTCCGGGTGCCCACTGTCGAAAACAACCCCATCCCCAGGCTTGAGCGGAGCTTGTAACCGCACTGTAACCTGCTCATTGCGGATGCGAGTCACTTCGCCCAGGTAAACCCCACGCTTTTTACCGAAGCGGGCATGGACGAGTTCTTGGTTATTAATCCCTTGAAACCAGCCCGTATAAAGTCCGCGAGAAAATGCCATCTCCAGGTTGTAGTGTTCCTGGGCTGTAACTTGATGCGGGTTAGATGGATGATCCCCCCAACCCCCCTTTTGAAGGGGGGCTAGATTTTTCCCCTCTTTTGAAGGAGGACTAGGGGAGAGCAAGGTTCTTGCATCCTCTTTGACTAAATCCGCCATTGCCCGATCAAGTGCTTGTCGATAAACCCGAGTCACGTTGGCAACATACTCTGGTGTTTTCAGGCGTCCTTCAATTTTCAGACAACTCACTCCTGCCTTAACCAACTCTGGGAGAGCCTCTAGTCCTGCTAAATCTTGGGGACTAAGTAGGTATTTGCGATCGCCCAGATCCACTACTTTTCCATCGGCAATTAGTTCGTAGGGCATCCGGCAAGCTTGAGCACATTCACCTCGATTAGCGGAACGTCCCCCGAGTGCTTCACTGGTCAAACACTGCCCAGAATAAGCCACGCACAGGGCACCATGAACAAAGACTTCTAGCGGCAGCGAAACGCCCCGTTCCGCAATCTGACGCTGAATTTTGTTGATTTCCTTGAGAGAGCATTCGCGGGCAAGGACAACCAACTGACAGCCGAGGGACTTAGCAAATTCCACCCCAGTTGCACTAGTGATGGTCATCTGGGTGGAGGCATGGATGGGAAAATCGGGTGAGAGATGGCGGATCAGACGACAAAGTCCCACATCTTGGACAATTACCGCATCTACACCCGCCGCAATAATCGTGCGAAGATACTGCTCTGCCTCTACTAGTTCCTGTGGAAAAACTAGCGTGTTGAGGGTGACATAGCCTTTTACGCCCCGGCGATGCAGGAATTCCATCAACTGGGGCAACTTCGCCTCGGTAATGTTTTGCGCCCGCATTCGCGCATTAAACCGCTCCAAACCGAAATAGATGGCATCTGCTCCGTTTTCCACAGCAGCTTTGGCGCAGTCCCAATGCCCTGCTGGGGCAAGCAGTTCTGGTCGCCCAATGGTGGGTGAGGTGGCTTTGGAGAGTTGTGTGCGATCAACGTTCATCAGATTTGTCGGGTTTAGATGGCACTATGCAAGGCTTCATTTGCCATGATATCGTTGCTGGTTTTTGGAGGGGGCGATCAGCTTCACTGATGCGTAGGCGATCGCTCCCCTCTTAAGAAGAGCACAAAGCAATCTTAAAATCTTGCCATGGACAGACGACCGCCAAGTGACTCAGCTGCTATCAACTCTTTACCATTGACCATTACCATCAGGCGAGTAGTACACCTTTCTCATATTATTGACCTCGAAATTCCTCAGTGGCCCGGTGATCCACCTGTAGAATTTGAGACTGTAGCCGAGTTGGAGAACGATTGCTATTACATGCGGCGTTTCTCTCTTGGGGAACATAGTGCCACGCACATGAATGCTCCCAATAGTTTTTACTCTCAAGGAATGAGCATTGACCAATACCCAGCTGAGTCGTTAGTCACTAAAGCCGTGGTCATTGATATCCGCGAACAGACAGCAGCCAATCCCAATTATGCGCTTGCCTTATCTGATGTTGTGGCATGGGAGCAACAATACGGTCAGATTCCTCAAGGAAGTGTGGTACTGCTATTGACAGGTTGGCAGTCAAAGTGGTCAGACAAGACAGCGTTTTTCAATCAAGATGCTTCTGGAGAAATGAATTTTCCAGGTTTTGGCAGTCAGGCAACTCAGTTTTTGCTGATTAAACGTCAGATTGGTGGGGTAGGGATTGATACTCATGGTGTGGACTCAGGTCATGATACAACCTTTGCTACCAACCGTTTGGTCTTGGAACAGCCCCGCATTGTATTGGAACTCACTAATCTAGACCAGTTGCCCCCTATCGGTACAACATTAGTTATTGGCGTTCTGCGCCTCTTGGGTGGTAGTGGTTCTCCTGTCGCCGTTTTAGCATTACTGCCTTAACTCACGTCTTCAGAATCAATCAAATTTCCCTCTGACTCAATGACCTCGAACTTCACCTTGTTGTATAAATCTAGGACCGAAATCTGAAAGGGAACTGAAGCTAGAGCGATCGCTTCATCTTCCTCGTCATACTCACTAAGTGTCCATCGCTTCTTACCTGTTTTAGAAAACTGCTCTACATGAATTCGAGTTTGGTCGATTAACAAATACTCCTGCAAGCTTGTGATCGTCCGGTACGCCTCAAGTTTGCCTTCACGGTCATAGCCCTTGGTGGATTTTGACAAAACTTCCACAACGACTTGGGGGTTAGTAATTGTATCGGTGCGGTTGTTGTAATACTCTGGTTCATCCGCGACAACCATCACATCTGGATAGGTGTAGATACGCTTTTTAGGTATCCACAGACGCACATCCCCCATGAAAACCTCGTAATCCTGCTGTCTAAATGCAAAATTGAGGGTAGCACTAAGATTGAGCGCAATTCGATTGTGATTTGTCGATCCACCCGCCATTGGAATGATTTGTCCGTCGATGTATTCACTTTTGTAGTTGGCAGTCTCCTCTCGATCCAGGTATTCCTCTGGGGTGTAGTATCGCTGTTGTGTTGCTTGCATAGTTTCGTAGGGAAGCGATCGCACTAAAAGTCCACTAAGACTTACCGAACAGTCTAGCGCGATGATATGGACGGCTAAGTATTACCCAAGAACTTACGATACGTCTGAGGTATTGGTTAAATTTTTGGGCTGGTCATTCCTTTCAGGACTCGGAGCAATTTCTGCGGCAACGGGTACAACCTGAGTACTGAATGTGGAAGCTCGCAGGGTATCAAACGTTGCCTTGATGAAACTAGCGATCGGCACGGCTACCAGCAACCCTAGAACCCCTCCAATCTTAACCCCAAGATCCAGCGAAATCAGCATCCACACTGGATTTAGCCCTGTCAGTTCGCCAACAATACGCGGACCCAAGACATTCTCACAAATTTGGTTAATTACGATCGCCACCAACAAAACCTTGACCCCTAGCCAGAAATTGTTGAGCGCAAGCAACAAACTCACCACAACAATGCAGGCAGTGCCACCAAACGGAATCAAGCTCGCTGCTCCAATCCCAAATCCAAATAGCTGAGCCAAAGGTACACCCAAGATCGACTGAGCTGTTGTCTGAGCAATGCCTATTATCGTTGCCAGGATGACTTGACCCGCAATGAATCGCTCGAAATTCTGCGGCAGAGATTGGCGAATTTGACGGTTCCATTGGTCGGGGAACCAGCTTAAGATACCATTCCAGAGGCTCCCCCCTCTTAGAACTAAAAAGATCGCCAATACTAGCGTCAAGAAAACATTGACGATACTGCCAATCGTATTGAAGATTAAGCTAATCAGTTGACTGGTTAGGGAGCGCAGTACGATAGTTAATCGCTCAATTAGCTGACTATAGGTGCTACTCAAGTCAATGGGTAACTGTTGAGCAACTGCCCAATCTTCCAGGCTTTGGAGTTGCTGCTGACCCGACTTAAGCCAATCAGGTAGCCTGATCAATAGTTCATTTGCCTGCCGCAGGATGATTGGACCCAAGACTAGCCCTATGGTGCCTAAAATCATCAAAAATAGCAGGAACACGACTCCCACAGCCAAGCTTCGGTTTACTCCCCGTTGCTGAAGGAAGCGAATTGGATAATCCAGCAAAAATGCGATTAGGGTAGCTGTAACTAAAACGCTGAATAAAGGCTGTAGCTGCTGAACCAATATGAGCAGGAGCCAGCCGTTCAGAAAAATTATCGGGAAGATTAACCCGATACTGAACTGGCGAGGAAGCTTATTGATGGAATCCATCATAGGGCTGTGTTGATGAATGCCCAGTATCACTACTTGGACATCCGGCTGCGCTTGGTCTTCCTCATCTTACCAAAGCTATTTTTTCATGAAGATATAAATATTTGTCTGCTCGCATCAGGTGGGATCACACGTCATCTAGTATGTTGATTCACCTGATCAGGCAACCGTTGATTAACCATCGAAAAGTTTTGAACAACTAACCCACCAGAGTTAAATCCTTTTCCGGCTTTGAGTCAGCCGTTTCTTGTTCAGATTTTGATTCACAAAGCTCTTCTAGAGGAATTGAACTTTGCCAAGAGGTTGCTTCGAAAGATGCTTCTTGAGGAAGCCCTGCCAAAAATTTATCAGCTTCTTGACCAGCACGGCGCGCTTTATAAACCATACCGACAACCAATACCCCAGCTAGTGCGGCTAGACCACCACCAATAATTTCTAACTTGTTGATATTACTATTCTCAGAGTTGAGCTGCCTGGAGGTGAGAGTGGGTGAGTTTCCAGAACTTCCAGCTTTAATCCCTTTATTCTTCCCGAAAGGACAGGCATGAGCTGAATTCGTTGTAACAAGCGTTATACCACTGACTAAGACAGCAGCAGAGATGATGGCAGCTAGAGGGAATGATTGTTTCTTCATGGTTGCACAAGCCGAGTAATAATTTCTGTGACTATGAAGCGTTCTTAAAGTAATTGCAGCATAAACGGTTACAAAAAATAAAGCAACTTTTCTTTTTTTTTTGATTTTAAGTGCTACTAACCTTTGATAGCGCAAATACAAAATCTGCGGCTACCGAAAAGTGATCAGAAGGCCAAATCCCCTCCCATTGCCCAGTGTCTACCTTCACGTCCCGGAGACTCAATCGAGAGTCGCAGTAAATCGTGTCGATCGCAACGAATGCTTTACCCGTGAAATCATGGAAGCTCAGCTGTTGCTCTAATTCAACATCAGCAAGGACATCCTGGAGGTGTAAACCATTGAGCAGCGGCTGTTCCAATGCCTGCCGGGTAACAGAACCAGGCTCAGCATTAAAGTCACCTGTGATCATCAAATAAGTCTCGGCTGGATTGAAGTTACTTAAGTGATCGCGTATCAGTGCTACACTCAGTTCTCGCGCTCGGGGGCTTTCGTAATCGAGATGGGTATTCAACAGAGCAATCGTTTTTTGTTCACCCCCAGCGGCAAATACAGCCCAGCTAACCATACGCGGCAAAGAATTGCCCCAAGTTGAACTGATGCTGCCTGGAATTTCAGGGGTGTCACTCAAAGAGAAATCACCTGTTACGAGGCACTTGATCCGCTGCGTGTGGTAGAAGATGGCACAATGCTCATCTGTGCCTGTGCCTGTGCGATCGCCTCCTACACTTTGGTAATCTGGCAGCAACCGATGCAAATCCAGCAGTTGATGTGCTTTTCCTTCTTGAGTTCCAATAATATCCGGTGCATAAGAGTTGATGAGTGCGGCTACTGCCGCTTTCCGTACTGTCCAAGCATTGTTACCAGGGTCAGGCTTGTCATAGCGCAAGTTTAAGCTCATGACCTTGATTAAGTAGTCCTTACTCACTATCTACTGCTCACTGTCCACTGTTGACCGAGACGAAATCTAGATTTATCTGTAGATTTATCTATGAAGTCTTGTTTTTGACTTTTTAGTTTTAACTTATGCTCCCAATACTGTTGAGGGCAGTTCACATCAAACACCAAGAACATCCTTTAGATTTTAGTGCTCAGGCACCAATTTTCAGCGCCATGAGGATAAATCGCAGCACAAATACGCCGGCAAGAATCCATACAGCGAGGCTGATTTCATGAGCTTTACCCTGAAAGGCTTTAACTAAGGGGTAGGTAATGAAACCGATCGCCAACCCTTCAGCAATGGAGTAAGTCAAGGGCATCAGCAAAATTATCAAAAATGAGGGAATTGCCTCAGCTGAGTCATTCCAACGAATCAGCCGGACATTCGCTGCCATCAATACACCGACAATGATCAGTGCTGGTGCTGTAGCAAAGGCGGGAATAGCTGCCAATAGGGGGATAAAAAATATCGACAGGGTAAATAAGATGGCGACAATGACGGATGTAAATCCTGTACGTCCCCCCTCAGCGACTCCTGCTGCTGACTCAATGTAGGTCGTGACAGGGGAAGTTCCCAGGACTGCTCCAACTGTCGTGCCACAGGCATCCGCAATTAATGTTTTACCAGCACGCGGCAGTTCACCGTTTTCATCAATATATCCCCCTTGTATACCCACGCCTGACAAGGTGCCAACCGTATCAAATAAATCCACAAACGCTAAGACAAAGATGATTGCTAGTAAATCCCACAGATTAGTTTGGCTCAGGCGACCCAGTCCGATAACAGATTGCCCCAGTAAATCTCCAGGCCACTGGGGGAAACCGATAAGTCCTTGAGGCCAAGGGGCGACACCGAGAATCCATCCGAGTAAGGCAGTTGCTAAAATTCCCCAAAGTAGCGCTCCTTTGATGCGACGAGCAACAAAAGCGATGGTAATCAGAAGACCCGCTATAGCCATCAACGTCGGCGGCTGACTCAAGTCTCCCAGAGCCGTTTTCGTAGCCGGATTGGCAACAATTAGACCGGCTCCTCCCGTCTTTGGATCGCCAGCCAAGGCGATATAAGCAAGGAAAAAGCCAATTCCAGCAGCCGTGGCTTGTTTGAGGCATTCGGGAATAGCGTTAACCACATAGGTTCGGATATTTGATACAGTCAGGGCAAGCGTTAGAAGCCCCTCAAGTAAAACGGCTGTGAGGGCAACGCGCCAGTCAATTCCCAATCCCTTGACGATGGAAAATGTAAAAAAGGCATTCAGCCCCATACCGGGAGCCATGGCAAAGGGATAATTAGAGACTAAGCCCATCAGAAGAGTAGCGATCGCACTAGAAATCGCTGTGGCAATTACTAGCTCACTAAACAAATCCTGGGGCTTTTGCAGAAAAATCGCATTCGACAAAATTCCTGGATTGACTGCCAGGATGTATGCCATTGTCATAAATGTGGTGATACCCGCCAGCACTTCTGTGCGAAAATTCGTCCGGTATTCTTCAAAATTGAAGAACCGGGCGATCGCTCCCTGCCACCCACCAGGTTGTGGTTGATGACTGGAACCGACTTCGTGATCACTCAACTCATTAACATCTCTGTTGCTCATGGCTATAGCCCGACACGCACCACACATAAGATTAATGTCTAATTAAGTAATGTTTGGAATAATGCGACACAGTTCCCAAAAAGCTTTGGAGCTATAAAGCGGGGTTTTATGACTTTGTCTAAAAAGCTATCTAACTCGTCTATACCCTGGTTTGGCATCGGCATGACTGGCATCTTTTTGCTCTCAGTCGCCCTGCGTTTTTGGGGACTGAGTCGATTTAATGCCTTAGTGTTTGATGAAGTTTATTACGCTATATTTGCCAATAACTACTTAATCGGGAAACACTTTTTCAACGCCCATCCCCCCTTGAGCCAATACTTCATTGCTATTGGCATGTGGATTGGCTCTCACCTCCCCATCGGACAGGATACAGTCAACGGTTTAACAGGTTCTTTGCGTTCTACCTGGAGTTACCGTTGGCTAAATGCTCTAACTGGCTCGTTTATTCCTTTAGTAGTTGCCGCACTTGCCTATCAGTTAAATCGGCGCAAGAGCTTTGCCTTGATCGCCGCGCTGTTTGCGGCTACTGATGGTCTGTTTCTGGTAGAGTCTCGCTATGCCCTGAATAACGTCTATCTGGATATCCTTGGATTACTGGGTCAGTTGTGTTTTCTGTTAGCACTGCATCGTCCAGGACGACGGCGCTGGATCATGCTGGTGTTATCGGGTGTGTTTTTTGGAGCTTCAGCCTGTGTTAAGTGGAATGGCTTGTGGTTCCTGCTCGGTATCTATATGGTTTGGGCAGCTGCTTGGGTTTTGCAATTGGTAAGAACAAAAACGGGCGTAACCGAGTCATCAAGGAGCCATGCATTACACTTGCTACGCAATCCCTTGCAAAACCTAACTCAACTGAATGTCCTGCATGTTTTCCTGAACTTAGCCATTATCCCAGCACTCACCTACAGTCTCCTCTGGATTCCTCACTTACAGATGAATCCAACGCCTGGATTCTGGCAAGCCCAACACGATATTCTGACATTCCACGAAAAAATTGGTAGTGGTCCTGAGGTACATCCTTATTGTTCTAAGTGGTATAGCTGGATCTTGATGTGGCGTCCCGTTGCCTACTTCTATCAGACTGCACTTAACACAACTGAGCCAGTGCCAGCTTACCCGCCCTTGCCTTCCGGTGTTGGTAAAGTGATTTATGATGTCCATGCTATGGGCAATCCCATCTTATGGTGGCTCTCGACAGCAGCAATCTTACTGCTGCTAGTGCTGTTAACTCAACACTTCCTCAAAGTAGCGGGTTGGAAATCTCTCCTAACTCCCCAAACCTGGATTTCGCTTTATCTCGTTCTTAACTGGCTGGCAAGCTTGTTACCGTGGGTGAGAGTGACTCGCTGCACGTTTCTCTACCACTACATGGGAGCATCTGTGTTTTCTGGGTTGGCACTCGCTTGGTTGGTTGACCGTTGGTTGAATAGTAAGGAGCCTCAATATCGCAGTGCTGGTATCACTGTAATCTTTTTGGTTCTAGTGGCTTTTGTGTTCTGGTTACCAATTTACTTGGGTCTTCCCTTGTCTGTTAAAGCTTATAACCTCCGCATGTGGTTTCCTTCCTGGATTTAGGGATTTTGGAAATTGGGAATGGCTTGGATTATTGCCTATTTCCGATTCCCAAGAACTGGATTTGTTATTACTCTTCACGGTGAAGAAACAAAGCTCGATAGACAGGTTCACCGCGAGAAAGTGTGGAGAGTTCTCGCTCAGTGGGAACTGGCAGAGGGTTAGTTGCTAACCAGGTATGGGTGGCTTGTCTTTGGAAGGCTGGGTGAGCTTCAAAGCGATCGCACATTTCCACTGCCACGGCTTCAACATCAGACTGAAGAAAAACAACTCCCTCATCAGTCAAGTAATTAGCTAGGGTATCTACTAAGTTTGGCTGCACTAAACGCCGTTTTGCTTGTCGCTTTTTGAACCAAGGGTCAGGAAATTGGATAGTGACGCGCCGTAACATCCCAGCAGGAAGCGATTCAATCAGTGGTTTTAAAGAGTTGTTGACGTTGCAAAACAAAAAGTGGATATTGCTCAACCCCAACTCTGAAATCTTAGCCGTGGCCTGCTCTACCAATGGCTCCCGAATTTCTAATCCCAGGAAATTCCAGTCGGGTTGCAGTTGAGCCATACTCAACAAAAACTCTCCCTTGGCACAGCCAATATCTAGATGTAAAGGCTGATTGGCTTGGGCATAAACATTCTCCCAATTGGGAGGACTGACGGGTGTCTGGTATTTTTTACTCAGTGGATTAACATGTTGACGCACTCGAACTCTTGGCAACGTTTTTACCTCCCTACTTTCTAGCCGACTTAGGCAACAATACTATAGTGATTCTTAAGTGAGACGCCATGAACTTTCCGCCCAAAGAAGCTATGAAAATCTTTTTCCCCTAGTCACTACTCAGCACTCCCTCTGCCCATTTTTAAATTAAAGTTATACGATGGATCTAAATTTTCGCTTTGCGGTAGTGAGCGACCTGCATATTGGGTTGCCACACACTATCTGGGATAATCCCAGCCGATTCCATTTAGTGGAAGTTAGTATTCCTGCGCTAGAGCATGTTTTGGATCATTTGACGCAGCAAGAGATTGACTTTCTCCTACTACCAGGAGACTTGACCCAGCACGGTGAACGGGATAATCATGCTTGGTTACAAGAGCGGTTGAGCCAGCTACCTTTTCCGGTTTACGTTGTTCCGGGGAATCATGATGTCCCTAATCTACTGCCAAATGAACCCTCGATTGGATTGAAAGATTTTCCCTACTACTACCGTCAGTTTGGCTATGACGATTCAGAGCAATTGTACTATACCTGTGAAGTGCTACCAGGAGTGCAGCTAATTGGGCTGAATTCTAACCAGTTTGATGCCTCTGGTAAACAAGTGGGATGTCTGGATGAGCAGCAATTAGCATGGCTTGAGCAGGTGTTGACACAGGTTCAAGATAAGTTGGTGCTGGTGATGATACATCACAATGTTGTGGAGCATCTACCAGGGCAAGCTGACCATCCGCTAGGACGGCGATATATGTTGGACAATGCCTCGGTACTGCGGAAAATTCTAAAGGCAGCTGGGGTAAATTTGGTATTTACAGGTCACTTGCATGTCCAAGATGTCGCTTACCACGAAGGGATCTACGATATTACAACGGGTTCATTGGTTAGCTATCCCCATCCTTACCGGATAGTGCAGCTACGAACCAATGACCAGGGGAAAAGAGGGTTGCAAATTCAGTCCTATCGTGTGTCAGCTGTGCCAGGTTGGGAAAATCTGCCAGAGATGTCACGACAATGGATAGGCGATCGCTCTTATCCGTTCATGCTTAAACTTCTCACAGCTGAACCTTTAAATTTATCCCTGGCTGACGCTCAACAACTTGTCCCCAGTCTGCGCTACTTCTGGGCTGATATTGCTGCCGGTGATCCCCTGTTTAACTTCCCAGATTTTTTCCCTGCTGCCCGCCGCTACTTTGAAGCCTATAGCGCTATCACTCATGATGGGAAACCTGCGTTCATTGACAACCACACAACGCTACTGTTGTGAAACTCCCCAGAGGCCTAATGAACAATGTGCCATGAACCATGAACAGTTGCAGGAGAATTCACTTCCTCTACAGGGAGTGGTTGTTCAATCCTTTGCATGGCAAATCCCAAACACTGAGGTGTAGCCGTGCAGAAACGTACTGCCACCCACCGGACCAATCTCTCCATTGCAAAAGAAACCGCCCAGCTGAGTGTTATTTAGATAGCGGCGGAACAGTTGAGAATCAAAATTAGGCTTACCGTAGAGTCCTTCACCTCGTCCTAGACAGGAGAACATCAGGGCACCAACAGAGTCTTCGGTATTAGACGCTTCTTTTTGATATCCCTGAAGCAACAGTTCCAAGTCTTCCTCTGAAGTACGAGCATCGCGTAGATGAAACTGGATACGCTGACCCGGTCGAATGTTAGACCCAATTGCGATCGCTCCCACCCTTGGGTCTACTCCTAACAAATTGCGAATCAGAAAGTCTCCTGGACCCAGTTGCAGCTTAAATTCATCTCGGGCAACACCAACAAACAGGGAATGTTGTGCCAATTGTCGGTCTGCATCACTCAGATCTTGGATTAGATCTCGCAAGACGGCTAGAGGAGGACGGGACTCAGCCTCGCCAGTTGTCATCTGGGCACCATTCTGTTCTGCCACTTCCAGCAGAATATTCCGCTCGACTTTTGTCACCTGGTAAGTTTTCCCAATCGGACGACAGCCCTGTGCCACAATCGTTTCTAAAACAATATTGCCGCTCAAAGCCAGCCCAACTATTCCCTCACGGTATAGAGATGGAGCCTGTGGCGTCTTTTGGGAAAAATAAAATAAGCCGCTCTGAACACCCATAGAGCCAGCGCTCGCCAGTCCTCCTACCTTGTTCGACCCTGGATAAGCAAAATCTAACCCTCGAAGTAAGTCATTAATTCCAGAGGAGAAAGGCTCGGCTAGCAAAATGAATTGGGGTTGCTCTTGCGGTAAGACGCCAACTAAGTCTACCCAGGTGTCTGGAGAACTATCTAGGTCGGGTAACTTATCAGGGGGGATATAAAAAGCGTGAACGCTGACATCAGGTAGATGAGCTAAACTGAGGCTCAGACCGGGTGCTCCCTCAACTTCTTGCGCCTCGCCTTGGGTATTCATCCCAATAATGCCACTCCCACCACAGCCAATCAGCATCGGCACGGATAGCCGTTCCTTCAGTAGAGGCATGACACGAGAATACTCACTGGCATAGGCAGACGAGATAAACACCAGACCTAAGTTGGCTGGCATCCCCAACGACTGCTGAGCACGGTCTACCACTTCCGCGACTGCCGCTTCCAAAGAGGGACGGGTTGATAAGGCATTTGCCCACTTAATCGGATTAGCCATTGTTGTACCGAATTGACTCCCGATACCGATGCGTATTGAGGAGATTGGCAAGTACTTAAACGTTTACGATCATTCTAACTCTAGTAACTCCACAGGCTTGAAAGCTAAATAACCACAATCTCTAATTAATACTTTTGCGGTCTTAAGTAGTGGAAATTATGGCTTTACATAAGTTAATATATAGAGTGACAAATCAGTTACGTGTAAACTGCTCATCAGTGAGTCAGGATTAGCAAAATCTTAAAAAATAAAGCCTAATCCCCTCACAAAGATGCTGTTTTGCGATATTACTGAAATGTTAATTGAGTAAAGTGTAATAATCGAAACAAGGAAGGCAATGAGCGATATTCAAGAAAAAATAAACCAAGAGCGTGAAGCGGCTAGAGCTGTTTGTGGTATAAAAGGCGACGAATCCGGCGATTGTGCAGCAGCTTGGGATGTAGTGGAAGAACTACAAGCAGAGGCAGCGCATCAGCGGCAAAAACAAAAGCCGAAAAGCTCATTGGAGCAGTATTGTGACGCTAACCCTGAGGCCGATGAGTGCCGGGTGTACGACGACTAATAGTTTCTCACCCCACAATCCAATCAGTTTGTCGTTTTTGGACGCATCAAGCCGTCAAGCAACTGGAAGTGTTTTAATGACATTTCCAGTTGCTGTTTTTTTGGAGTAAGTCCTAGGCTTAACAATGCCGCGATCGCTGTAGCAAAGTAGCTTGGGCTTACGGCTCTGTTGTTCATGGTGCATAGTTCATTGAAAATTGCAATGAAACCCTAAATAGTGCTTCCCACGACTAAAGGATGTAGGAGGTGCTCAACAGTGCAATAACATAGATAAAGGTCATTTCAGCAACCCAACAATGCAAGAGGCAATCCTTCGATCAATAGTCTGGACAGACTACCGCTTAGCAATTTTGTTTGCGGTGGTCATCCCACTGATTTTACTCATTTGGGCTTTTGTCCAGAAAGCGGATTCGATGGTTCGCCTGTTAATCATCTACTGGCGTGTTGCCAGCCTCTTGGCGATTACCATCTACCTATTTATTGCCCAATGGCCGATTGGTTTTGTTTCTGCTTTATGTGCTCGTCTCCTGATTCCCATCGCTCTATGGTTTTGGGTTGATGTCAACGAAGATATTGACGATCAGCCGCAGCGTCCCCTGAAGCTGGCACTGACCGCCTGGCGATGGGCAGTAACCATCTATAGTACGTTAGGCGCTATAGTGATTATTCCTTTTCTACGCTGTGCGTTTGTTGAGGCAGCGATCAAGACCCCACTGTGTAGGATTTGGTTAGAGCCACCCTTATTATTCAAGCAGTATTTTCATGCTGGTTCCAAGCCTGAATTTTTAGGGTTTATGGGGATGGTGGGATTATTCATCTATGTTCTTTACTTAGGCTATTTTGTTCTGATTCGGTTGGGCAAGCAGGGGCGCTCCGCGATCGAACAATAAGTAATTTGGTAAGTTCGGTAGTTAGTTGCAATGAGCAATTCCATTGGGCGGCGTCTAGAGCAATACACCCTCAAATATCCCCAGGAAGTCTTGATTATCACGGCTGAGATTGCGGGTGAAGAAGACCAGATTGCAATTTTTAAGGGCTTTTCCAGTTCTTTAATGCGCCCAACATCATTTGACCCTGATGTTCCAGTGCTACCAGAAGAGGCAACGGTTATCTCAATTGATCGAGTCGCTAGCCCCTATAATCCTGATGCGCCTCGTTATCTCCAACAAGGGCTAACCTGGGAAACCATGCAACAGTTGTTGTCAGATGCTGGTATATGAAGGACGTAGCTCCTATTAAAGTAGGGTTAGCCTACAGTTGTACTTAATCGATGTAGGTGGTTCATTTTTTAGTAACCCAAGTTCATGGAAGCTTCACACAGGCTTAGGGGAATTAAATCATTTCTTGATACAATTGTCTCCCTCCTTAGGCATAATTATGAGTAATTAAACAAGTATTCCTCTAGACGAACGCATTAAACCGAAATGATTGCACTACAGAACGCCCCCATAACCTCTCAAAACCGCTTAAAGGATCAACCTCAATCAGGGATTTTATCGGAAAAATCAGCCATTGTGATCTGTAGTCTGGCTGTGGCAACGTTTGCTATTCCAGTTCTGGTAGTCATTCAGGTTCTCAGTGGTCTGTACTGGGGAGGAGTAACACTATATCAGCTACTCAATGGTGGGTTCAGTGAGACAGACGAGATTTGAGTGATTGAGTGTAGAGAGCTTTGCTCTTTGCGTGCCAGTAATTAAAGTAATGCTTGTGGTAGACTTAATCGATAGCGCACTATCTTAATTGAATAAAAGCCTCTAACGCCTAGCTCAGCGTTATTTTAGGCACAGATCCTGTTTAAAGCTTTCAATCGGCTTATAGAAAAGACTGCTGATGTAGGATATTCCCCAGCTGATTAAAGTTTCTCAAAAATTTATATAAAACAATCTACGCCTTATGGCAAAAGTAGGTTTTTTCGGGAGTTCCCAAAAACCTACTTTCAGTCATAGGCTGCTAATTAGCATAGCTGTAGAAGGCGATCGCTCCCAGAAAACTGTTCTGTCAGCAGTTCCAGGCTGCTCAAACAGAACGTAACAGGTCATGAAAAATCAGTTCATACCCAGTTAAGGACTGATAGTTTTGCTCTACCCAATAGAAATGGAGAAAGACTGATGAAGCTAAGTGTCATTCTTCCCTGTTTTAATGGAGCTGATACGATTGGTGTTCAAC
This sequence comes from Coleofasciculaceae cyanobacterium, assembly GCA_036703315.1. Classification (GTDB taxonomy): domain Bacteria; phylum Cyanobacteriota; class Cyanobacteriia; order Cyanobacteriales; family Coleofasciculaceae; genus DATNPH01. The sequence goes on along the minus strand of DATNPH010000087.1, from coordinate 5,248 downwards.
TTGAGGCACTAGCAAACCAACAATGGTCTGAACCTTGGGAAGTTATTGTCTCGAATAACGGATCAACCGATAATTCAATGGCAATTGTTGAGCAGTATCGGGAGCGGTTGCCTAATCTCCAGATTGTAGATGCCTATACCCCACCAGGACCAAGAAAAGGAGTAACACACTCTTATAACGTTGGTATCCAAGCAGCCACTGGTGATGCATTTGTATTTTGCGAAGCTGATGATGAGGTAGCGCCTGGATGGTTAGCAGCAATGGGTGAGGCGCTCAAACAGTATGACTTCGTTGCTGGCGCTCTTGAGTATAAGAAACTCAATGAATCTTGGCTAGTAAGGGAATGCGACAAAACAGTTGATACAGAACTCCAAACAAGCTGGATAGTTCCAGATCTGCCATACTCTAGTGGGTGCAAACTCGGCATGAAGCGCTCAGTGTATGAAATGGTGGGCGAGTTTGATGAGTCTAGTAATACTTCCTGGGATACTGATTTCTGTTGGAAAGTCCAGGGAGCAGGAATTAAGTTACACTTCGTACCAAACGCTGTTATTCACTATCGGTTTGCTCACAACTTCCCAGAGCGGTACCGCAAAGGTCGCAAATGGGGAGAGTGCGAAGTTATTTTGCTCAAAAAGTACGGAAAACCGATGGTCGGATTGAAAAAGTTAAAGTATCGTGTACGGGCTTTTTTGGGTGTTTTGCGGAAACTTTTGAGTTTCCTGTGGAACAGCCAGAGCAAGAAAGCCTTAGCTGAGTGGGTGTGGTCTTTCGGTTGGAGTATAGGGTTATTGCAGGGTAGCATCAAGCATTTGTGAATACCTCTAATGCAAGCTAAGTCTTTTCATCTCTTAGCTTTTAATCCCAAACATTGTTATCTATGTCACAGCTCGACCTTCTGAAAAAAAGCAACAGTCTGCAAGTGATTACTGATCTGATCAATCGTTTGTTTCACCCTAAAGACTTATCCTCTTCTAACAAGACTACTCTAGATAGTCTGGAAACCAGAGGGGAGTTCGTCAAAGGTATTAACTTTAACGGTAAAGCGGTTACTATCGACGGATATTCATGGACATCCTATAGCAGTGCTCTAGCTAATGGGTTATCAGTTCCTGAAGCCATTTCTATTACAACATCTGTAAAGCCCCAGCCATCTGCTGATCGCGATACCCGAAACATGTTAAATAGTGTGGTTTGCAAAAACCATAAGCTGGAAATTAGGCAGACACTACCTAATGGAACCTACAATGTCTACCTATGGATTATAGAAAATTACGTTTCTAACCACCATTCCATGGATGTAAGTTTAGGAGATGAAACAGTAGCCCAAGGTATCGGAACACTCCCTTTTCAGAGCTGGGCTAAATATGGTCCCTATCTGACTACAGTTACTGATAGTGTTTTGAATCTAGCGCTAACCACTACCGATCCTGAGAAAGATGCTCACATTATGGGCATGGCAATCTTCAAGTCTAGTTCTCCTGAGTAATAGACACCAAAGATAAAAAAACCGCTCTACGAAACAAGGCTTTAGCTAGTGGTTAGTAGATAGTGGCTAGTAGGGAAGAGAGTTATCCTCCCGGAGCTTTGTCTGTTTCCCCACTAGCTACTAGCTAACAACTACTAGCCCAAATCCCGCCCGCGCCATTCCTCCTGACTCTACGAGATGGTGTCTCCTGGCGGGATTTGATGAGGAAAGTCATTACTTTGGGCGGAACTTAAGGCTGAGCAAAGCTATCAGTAATAGCAGCGAGGAGAACTCTGCAAAAGAAAGTGTTATCCTCCACAGTGAGTGTGTTGTGTGAGGAAAATTGGATATGGTTACCTCTCCTGCCCGGATTCAGGGCTTGAATCGTTTGGAGCCGTCGCATCAGCGTCAGCAGACATCCCCGACTGATGTCAGTCTTGCTAGTCTTCCACTGGTGTTACCGACGACACCCTTGTTTGGAACCGATGGCATTCGGGGACGAGTGGGAGATCTGCTAAATGCTGATTTAGCATTACAAGTTGGTTTCTGGGGGGGTCAGGTGTTGCGCTCTTCAGTACCCACGCTTGGACCTGTAATTTTGGGACAGGACTCGCGGAACTCAAGCGATACCTTAGCGATCGCTCTTAGTGCTGGTCTGACATCAGCGGGACTAGAGGTGTGGAACTTAGGATTATGCCCAACTCCTGTTGTGGCTCATCTCACCCGTGTTACTGGTGCTGTGGGAGGGGTGATGATTTCAGCAAGTCATAATCCTCCAGAGGACAACGGCATCAAATTTTTTGGTTCAGAAGGCATGAAGCTGCCGATCGCGTTGCAAAAGCAGATTGAAGCGGGTTTGAGAGGTAATGCCGAGCATCCTGCTTCCATCCACAGCTGTGGACAGCATTACTATCGACCCGAATTGATTGGGGATTATGTCGATTCGCTGCGCCGTCCTCTGCAATCAGTGGCAGATTTGCAGGGAATGCGGATTGTACTGGATTTGGCATGGGGGGCTGCTGTGCGTCTAGCTGGGCAAGTGTTTGCTGAGTTAGGAGCACAAGTAATCTGCTTACATGACAAACCCGATGGCGATCGCATTAATGTGAATTGCGGGTCTACTCATCTCGATTCCCTCAAAGAAGCTGTGCAGCAGCACTCAGCGGACATAGGCTTTGCTTTTGATGGTGATGCTGACCGGGTGCTGGCGGTAGATGCCAAAGGTCGTGTTGTCGATGGAGATTATATTCTCTATTTCTGGGGTCAACAATTACGACAAGCTCAAAAGCTGCCCGGAGATTTGATTGTGGCAACAGTCATGGCAAATTTGGGTTTTGAGCGAGCTTGGGAGCAGTTGGGCGGCAAAATGGTGCGGACAGCTGTGGGCGACCAGTATGTCCAAGCAGAAATGCTGCGCACAGGAGCCATGCTGGGGGGTGAGCAATCAGGACACATCCTCAGCCACCACTACGGCTGCACTGGTGATGGAATGCTGACTGCGTTGCATCTGGCATCTTTGGTGCGTCAATCGGGTGTTTCTTTAACTCAGCTAGTAGACCAAAGCTTCCAGACTTACCCGCAGTTACTCCGCAATGTTCGGGTGGAAGACCGCGATCGCCGATTGAATTGGAAAGAGTGTGACGCGGTTAATCAAGCGATCGCCGCCGCCGAGGCAGCAATGGGAGATCAAGGGCGCATTCTAGTTCGTGCTTCAGGCACAGAACCGTTGATCCGTGTAATGGTTGAAGCTGAGTCAGCTCAAGTTGCTGAATACTGGACTTCAGAACTGGTTCGAGTAGTTCAGCAATATTTGGGTTAGGAATGCTTTATACCATTTGGGTAAATATCCGTCACAACTCAATTGTTGATCAGTTGCAAGCGATAATTTGTATTGATCAATCCCCCCTCGGTCACTTGAGCCGCTACAACGCGGTAGCCGCCGAAGGCGGGTTGTATTAAGTCGGTTAGGGAGTCCATGTCAAAGGTCAGAACATCCGTGTGTCTTTCCCAGCTTTCTCTCACAGTGGACTCCTAAAACTTATTCTCAGTGGCGATCGCTACGTACTCCCCTACGTGAACTGTTGCTGTAGCGATCGCCTTTCTCCCAGCACAACAGCGAAGAGGAGATTCTTTAAACATTAATGGTTAATGGCTAGCAGCATTTTTGCTATTAACCATTAACCATTAACCACTAGCCACTAGCAGTCCTCACCAAAGTTTTTATCACTGTGACGGCGTTCTAAACTATTGTTCAATCTTGACAGAAAGAATTTTGTCATCCTTGCGGATAGCATTGACGACATCCATGTCTTTAGTTTGTCCGAAGGTGGTGTGTACTCCGTCTAAATGAGATTGAGGAGAGTGGCAAATAAAGAACTGACTTCCCCCCGTATCGCGACCAGCATGAGCCATTGATAAAGTCCCAGCTAGATGCTTATTGGGGTTAATTTCACATTTGATAGTGTAGCCAGGACCACCCGTTCCGTTTCCCTTAGGACAGCCACCTTGAATCATAAAGTTAGGGATGACGCGGTGGAAAGTCAGGCCATCGTAAAATCCTTTTTCAGCTAGGTCTACAAAATTCTTGACCGTGTTAGGTGCATCCTGGTCAAACAACTCCAGGGTAATTGTGCCTTTGTTGGTTTCCATAATGGCGCGAGTCACAGGTCTCTCCTCCCTTAAGGATGATTAGATAATTCACACTTTTCGTTGCTGGCAATAGCCTACAGCCAAACGGTATTAGAGCCAACAATCTCAAGCTTAACTTTATCCCCTGTCTCAAGTAGGTTACCGTCCGCAAGATCTGTCATAAGCTTTATTTCTATATGATTTTTGACCAGTCAGAGTTTGAGCTTCGCTGCGAGTGGGGTGAGCAAGGTGTTGCTAAACTAGCTCCTGTTAGTGATGTAGTAGTTATTGTTGATGTCCTCTCGTTTTCAACTTGTGTTGAAATTGCCACTAATAATGGTGCAATAGTATTTCCTTACCGCTGGAACGATGAATCAGCTCTGGATTATGCCAAGGAAGTAAAGGCAGAACTGGCAAGTAGGAAGCGTACATCTAATGATGGTTTCTCGCTTTCGCCTACCTCACTAGGTAATATTTCTGCTGGAACTAGACTCGTCTTACCTTCACCCAATGGTTCTTCTCTGACTTTACTTACAGGGCAAACACCAACTCTGGCTGGCTGTCTTCGTAATTGCGAGGCACTAGCCTGTTTTGCCCAAAGCTATGGCTCTAGGATTTCTGTTATCCCAGCAGGTGAAAGGTGGGAAGATGGGAGTTTACGTCCAGCGATAGAAGACCTGATCGGGGCGGGTGCAATTCTCAGCTACCTGGAGGGAAAACTGTCTCCAGAGGCAGAAACTGCTGCGGCAGTATTTCAGAGTTTAAAAGATAATCTTGTAAAAGTTTTGAGACAATGTAGTTCGGGTAAAGAGTTAATTGCACGAGGATTTGATACAGATATCGAACTTGCTGCTGCTATCAATACCAGTTTCTGTGTTCCTTTGTTTACTCAAGGCGCTTACCAAGAGCCGACGAGAAAGCCCCATTAGTGGCGAGACGGATTTATCGAACCGCAGGTGAGTACCGTCAATGGCTCAAGTGGGGACGGCGCTTAAAGCGGCGAAGTAATTTGCCGCACGCTGCCTCATGAGAGTCGGGTTAAATTGGGTGGCGAGGGTGCCACTTAATTTAACAAGTTACCCATCGCTATAAACGGGTAAATTATGGTAATATTCAACCATGTTAGTAATTGAGGCCAAGCTAAAAGGAACC
>DATNPH010000075.1:0-3889 GCA_036703315.1 Coleofasciculaceae cyanobacterium | reverse complement strand
TTATCTATCAATAGCCAGCGTTTAGCTGACTTGTGAGTTCTGGACGTGCGGGTAGACGACTCATTTGGCTAAGAACAAGACTCCTCAAGGCTAACATTGGCTGACTGACTACTATAAGTGGCGAGAACGTCCACTGAACACTCGCTCTAGTTGTTTGAAATTCTCCAGAACTCGACCAGTTCCTAAGACCACACAACTTAGAGGATCGGCGGCTACATGAGTCACAATTCCGGTTTCGTGGCTGATGAGGGTATCTAATCCCTTCAATAAAGCACCGCCCCCGGCTAACATAATGCCCCTGTCAATAATATCTGCTGCTAGTTCCGGAGGTGTCCGCTCTAGTGTACGTTTCACCGCGTCAACAATTACTGAAAGCGGTTCGGACATGCTTTCACGGATTTCTGGTCCTTTAATTGTGACTGTTCGTGGCAAACCAGAGAGGAGGTGTAAGCCTCGGACCTCTAGGTTGACATCATCGTCGTTATGAGTTGGGTAGGCTGAACCAATCTGAATTTTGATTTCTTCAGCGGTGCGTTCCCCAATCACTAAGTTATGGACTTTTTTCATGTAGTGGGTAATCGATTCGCTCAGTTCATCTCCGGCAACACGCACGGATTCACTAAGCACCGTCCCCTGCAAACTCAGCACAGCCACTTCGGTTGTGCCACCACCAATATCAATGATCATGTTGCCTGTTGGCTCTGCTACTGGGAGTCCAGCCCCAATTGCAGCCGCCACTGGCTCATCAATTAAGTAGACATCTCTTGCACCCGCTTGAGATGCTGCTTCCATTACCGCCCGTCGTTCGACGCCAGTAACACCGCTAGGAATGCCAATGACAATCCGAGGTGAAACCAAAGTTCTGCCTTCGTGTACTCGCCGGATAAAATGCTTGAGCATCAGTTCGGCAGTATCGAAATCTGCAATCACACCATCGCGGAGGGGACGAAGGGCAACCACATTACCTGGGGTTCTACCCAACATCTTTTTTGCATCCTCACCCACGGCTAGCGGAACTTTTTCGTCTTGGTCCATGGCGACAACGGAAGGCTCTTGTAGAACAATGCCTTTGCCGGATACATATACTAAAGTGTTAGCAGTACCCAGATCTATACCCATGTCCCGTGATAGGGAAAAGCGACTGAAAAAACCCACTCGTTTCTACGCCCCCAAAGTCAAATGTTGCTGTGTACGACCGAAATATAACTGAACCGTAACCGAGGTGGATTCTATTACGTTTCTTGAGCTGAGTCTAGTGAGGTAGAGCAATTCATAAACAAGAATCCTTAAAAACCAAGCTGAAACTATCATTCAGGTAAGAGCATTCCTCATCCGGAGAAAGTTGAGTTGAGATATCTCACTTCCCTATTTAAGCTTTTGATTGCTCAAGACGAGCGGGTCATTGTATTAGATTTGCTAAATTCGCTAAAGTAGATACACCTTGGTTAGTACAAATGTACTTAAACGTATGAGTCTTAATGTTGTCAATCTCGTTGGTCGTGTGGGTGGAGACCCAGAAGTAAAGTATTTCGAATCTGGCAAGGTTTTGTGTAAGCTGACCCTAGCAGTGAACCGTCGAACGCGCAATAGTGATCAACCTGACTGGTTTAACTTGGAACTATGGGGTAAAACAGCGGAATTAGCTGCTAATTACGTTCGTAAAGGGAAGTTAATTGGTGTACAAGGCTCTCTCAAAATTGATCGTTGGAATGACCGTACTACAGGAGCAGAGCGTTCATCTCCAGTTATCCAAGTAGATCGCCTTGAGTTCTTGGGTTCTAAGCGAGACGAGGATTCTAGCGCCGCTGATGGATACAATGATACAGAATTTTAAGAATTTTGAATGGTATTAGTAGCTGATCTGTAGAGTAACAGATGCCTGAACCTGTTGCTCACCCCCAATTACCGGGGTATCAGCTGCTTTACTAGCCAAGGCGGCTCTCTCCAAAACGGGCATGGGTGGCGGTGGGGTAGCACCGTTGATCTGGATATTGACGATGTCTTTACGGGTAAGATTGAGCGTACTCAAAACGGCATCAGCCTGCTGTTGAGCGTCTTGGGTGGCTTGGCGTAAGGCTTGTTTTTGAGCCGCCGCGATCGCACTCTCAGAACCTGTAAAGCTAACACTATCAATTCGAGTGGCACCAGCTTGGACAGCCTGATCTAATAACACACCAGCTTGCTCAGTAGAGGTGCGAAAACTCACGATATTGCTGGCAGAATAACTTGTGAGACGTTGCACGTTGTTCTCGTAGCTATAAATCGGGTTGAGCCGGATACCAGTCGTTTGTAGCTTTTCTACATTACGCGATCGCAGTAACTCCACGACAGAGGCTGAGCGACGTGCCGCCTCCTGCTGAACGTCTGTAGCTGTTTTTCCCTGAACTTCAACTCCCAGTTGCACCTGAGCCATCGTCGTTGGAATAAATTCGACCCCCTGACCAGTCACAGTAACGGTTCGCACTAGTTTTTCCTGAGCGATCGCGGGGTTACTCAATGTCACACTCAGTAACCCTACCACCAAAGACATCGCCTGTAACCACTGACCTATTCTCGAGTGGTTACCTAATAAAAAAGTTTGATTCATAGAAGTAGTCTCCTCACTTGAGAAACGGCAAACCCTTAGCTAACAGATCTGCCGTTGGCTTCCACTGTGCCACGGTAACGGGTTGAAATTTTATGCAGTTACAGTTTTAGCAACCAGGCGGTGAGTGCTTTTCTTCACTGGGAGTAGGCAGTAGAGAACCACGTCGTACTCTCCGTTCCCAAACGAGGTTCCGCAAACACTAATCGTGATGAGATTTCTTCACCCCCACTGCCTATTCCTCTGTTACCTATCAAAAGGGACTGCTCCCTTCCCAGTCAGTCCTGAGTAAACTTTTTGTATCGCATCTAAAAGGAAGCTAAGCAAACAAAAGAAAGACTTGAGTTTGTTAAGAAGCTTGTAGAGTAAAAAGAATGATTGTTTCGCAACTAATGGCTGATACAACTGCCTGGATGACTTTCCTCACACCTACCTACTCGCTCCCATCTTTCTGTAGTTATCAATCGCTGTTAGCAGCAGCAACTACAAACGAAGCAGAGAATAGTTCACTTGTACTAGCTGGAGTACTGCTGAGTTTGGTCATAATTTACTTTGCTAGTAAAGTTGGTGGCGAGATTTGTGCTCGGATTAACTTGCCCCCTGTATTAGGTGAGTTGGTGGGCGGTGTAGTAGTGGGAGTCTCAGCCCTGCATCTACTGGTCTTTCCGGAAGCAGGGGCAGAAGTTACCAACTCCGTGATTATGAGTTTTCTTCAGACCACAACTGGTCTAAGTCCTGAAGCAGCAGCATCAGTATTTCACGCCCAGAGTGAGGTCATTTCTGTCCTAGCAGAACTAGGTGTCGTGATTCTGTTGTTTGAAATCGGACTGGAATCTGACCTCCAAGAACTAATCCGTGTAGGTCCTCAAGCTGCTGTTGTGGCAGTTGTTGGGGTAGTTACCCCCTTTGCGGCGGGCACTATCGGTTTAATTTATTTATTTAACGTTCCTGCTGTCCCCGCGATTTTTGCCGGTGCTGCCCTGACAGCCACCAGTATTGGTATCACTGCCAAGGTCTTAGCAGAAATAGGTCGTCTCAGTTCCACGGAAGGTCAAATTATCATTGGTGCGGCGGTTCTTGATGACGTACTGGGTATCATCGTTCTGGCTGTTGTTGCCAGTCTGGCGAAGACGGGCGAAATCGCGATCGCCAACGTCATTTATCTGATTATTAGTGCTGCTGTCTTTCTAGTGGGCGCAATTTTACTGGGTCGTATCTTTAGTCCCTACTTTGTCACCTTGGTCAATGAAATGAAGACTCGCGGTCAGCTATTACTGACTGCACTAATTTTTGCTTTTATCCTGT
>DATNPH010000154.1:0-32223 GCA_036703315.1 Coleofasciculaceae cyanobacterium | reverse complement strand
ACTACCGTTAAACCCGGTTTCAGCAGTGCTGGCAGTTGGAAGCATAGGGACTTTCCACCGCCTGTGGGCATAATAATCAGTAAATCCCGCTTTTGCAGCGCTTCTTCGACAATCTGTTGCTGCCCTGGGCGGAAGGTGTCGTAACCAAAGAAATGTTTGAGTGCTTCCTCCAGAGAGTGAAACTGTGGCATGGTTAATGAGTTTAGCGCTGATGATGCACCTATTTTAGAACCCACATTTCGCACCTTCAATCGATTGGCGACAGCATTGTCTTACTGTTCTATGCTCAAATATAGATTTTCATTCAATCCTTGTATGCTAAACACATAAAGTCTCTTGTTGAAAGTTCAGCGCAAATCTTTTATGGAGTCTAGGGATTGGCTTGATGAAATAGTTGCAGAGCTTGGTGCCTTAAATTTTGAGGATGACCAACTCAGAGCTGAGATTCGTCAGCTTAGGGCTGAAGTTGAAAATCTGAAGAATAGGTCTACCCATGTAGAAGCTAACTTTAGTGAATTGAAGAGTGATGCAGCAAAGCTCAGAGATTCTCTTGCTGCATTTAGGGCTAATGCTGCTCAAATTAAGGCTAATGCTGCTCAGGGTAAAGCTGAGGAAGATGAGCTTAGCTGTGATAAAGCCCAAGCTGATATTGCTCAGGAACTAGCTGAGGTGGCACAGGAACAAGCTGAGATAGCTCGCGAAAAGGCTGATATTTTCCAAGAACAAGCTGATATTACCCAGGAATTAGCTGATATTGCCCAGCGAAAGGCTGATAGTGCTAAGAAAAAGGCTGATAGTGCCGATGAATCGAAGTAACTTTTTCTATACAGGCGCTTTGCTTAGGCAATCACTTCGCGCTGTCAATCTTGTCTTAGGCGATCGCATCCAGCTAGTGAGTGCTTTGAAAACCACTGTTTTGCCCTTGATTTTTGTATCGGATATTGGCTACTCGTTTCAGTTCCACGACTTCGCTTCATAATAGTATTTGGACACTTTATTAAGTAAAGTAACAATGCCAAGAGCAATTTGGAATGGTACAGTTCTCGCTGAGAGCGACAAGTGTGAAGTCGTAGAAGGTAACCAATACTTCCCCCCTGAGGCCATCAACAAGCAGTATTTTAAGGACAGCAATACCCACACCACCTGTCCCTGGAAAGGTATCGCCAGTTACTACACCATTGAAGTTGATGGGAAAGAAAACAAGGATGCTGCCTGGTACTATCCGACAGCCAAAGACGCGGCAAAGAACATTGAAGGATATATTGCTTTCTGGAAAGGTGTGAAAGTCGAGGTGTAGTTACCACGCAGTACCACCGGAAGGGCACGGCATGCCGTGCCCTTGGGCCATCTATTTGTGTTTATCTTGCACTTGTTCTAATCGCGTCGATAAGCTCTTGTCGGTAATCTTTGTCTGCTTCAGCTTCAGTTCTGGCAATAGCACGGGCGATTGAGCGAGTTGCATTTATTTCGTTAGTGAGCAGGGTGTTGAGGATGTCTAACTGAGCGTCAAGAATTTTTGGACGTTTTTCGTACCAAGACGCGATCGCCTCTGATATCTTCTCTTCATCATCAGGAAGCGAGGCAGCGAGCTTATCTAGGTTTGCCCGATCTTGCTCTGAAAAAAGCGAAGCGCTGCCTTTGGCAGATCGCTGAGTTTTCAACAACTGAATAAAAGCTTCGATGTTCTGTTCATGGAATGACATTGCCAAACTCCTCAAGATTTTTTGATTTTGGGGTGATGCCTCTATTGTTTGGAGATATTACTAGCTAAGTCAGCCAGCTGAATCTTATCACTACATCCATCTATTCCTTTTGAGACTCTCTAGATTGTGCTTACGCTAAAATCCGAGTCATTCATAGTTCATGGCAATTGTCAATGAACCATGAACAGTTATCATCTCAATCTTTGTTACTGCATCGATGCTCTAGTGTTGCTGGTAACACTTTTCGACTTACATCAGAAGAGGGATGTTAAGCTCTACCCCTTTGTTGAACTATCAAGATTAGGGAATTACACGGAGAACAAGTTGATGCAACTAGCAGAAAGAGTCGTATTAATCACCGGTGCGGGTTCCGGTATCGGTAAAGCAGCGGCTCTGCTGCTGGCAAAAGAAGGCGCAAAAATAGCGGCACTGGGTCGTAGTGATGACGAACTAAAAGAAACTGTTACCCAAATAAAAGATGCTGGTAGTGAAGCGATACCAGTAATTGCTGATATCTCCAAACCTGAGGAGATGCAACAAGCTGTCCAACAGATAGTAAATCAGTGGGGGCGTCTCGATATCGTTTTCGCCAATGCCGGAATTAACGGGGTTTGGGCACCTCTGGAGGAACTGGAGCCAAAAGAGTGGGATAAAACGATTAATGTCAATCTCACAGGCACGTTCCTGACCGTTAAGTACGCTGTGCCCTATCTCAAAAAGCAGGGCGGTTCGGTAATTATCACCTCTTCTGTGAATGGCACACGCATCTTTAGCAACACGGGTGCTACGGCCTACTCCTGCACCAAAGCGGCACAAGTCGCCTTTACCAAGATGGTGGCGCTGGAACTCGCTGAAGACCGCATCCGCGTCAATGTCATCTGTCCAGGAGCAATTGAAACAAATATTGAAGAAAGTACTGAGCGACGGGACTTAGAGAAGATTCAGGAACCTGTGGAGTTTCCTGAAGGACACATCCCCTTGACCGATGGCAAACCTGGCACATCTGAGCAAGTAGCTCAACTGGTGCTGTTCCTAGCCTCGGATGCCTCTAGCCACATCACAGGTACCGAAATTTGGATTGATGGTGGCGAGTCGCTGCTGAAAGCCTAAAACACCCCTGCCCCGAAAGGGGCTTGTAAAATTAAAGGCGATCGCGAGTGAATAATCCTGCCGTAGTGGTCAACTATTTGCTATGATAGCCAATGCGATGCTCGCGGACGTGGCGGAATTGGCAGACGCGCTAGATTTAGGTTCTAGTACCGCAAGGTGTGAAGGTTCAAGTCCTTTCGTCCGCATCTTTTAATTAATTAACAAAGGTTGTACATTTGTACAACTTTACCCATAAGTTGGTGTCCATTAAAGAATTAATGGTCAGTTTTAAAGAATTAATGTCCAAAACTGCGAATCTTGGGCATTTCAGGCTCATACCCGGCATTATGTCACTCACAAAACAGTTTTAAAGAATTAATTGCCAAAAAAGCGGTACCAGTACTTTTGTACTAACTGATGTCTAGCAAACTAATATAAGGACTTGAACCTTCACTTTCAACCCTTCCATCTACACCGTAGCTGTTGAAACTGCTTTCAGTCTGATTCCGGCAGTATCAATCTCATTTTCAACTCACCCAGAGGTGGGAGGGGTGATGAAACATGAACACTCCCCTGGAGGCAGTCGAATTTCACAACGGTACGTGTAGTTTTAGCTTCTTTTCGTTGAACACCTCTGTGCCTGCCTTGTTCAGGAGACTTAAATTTTTTGTTAAAGATACTTGCCTTTCCAAGGGAATTGTGCAAGACTCTTTTTTGTTAAAGTAAAGTACTCAATCTTGGTAGGTTTACCGTATTTTACGGGAAGATGCTAGCCCACTAACATGCCGTGTCTATAAGCCGCAGCTGAAATACCTTCCCGACTGTCAACCGAGTTGGAGAGAGATTTTTTGAACGTGAGCAGCATCAATGGGGTGCAACGTTAATGTTGAAAACGCTATAGACTGTCACCTTGCTGCTGGCAACTGATTTCAGGCATCAATTGATGGTTTCTATTTTTTCCCGTTGCCAGTGTTTACAGACCTTGGCGTTGAGGTCGGAATTGGAGGTTTTTTGGATGGAATCTGCTTCCCTTGGAATGCATATAAAGCTTGAAGAACTGCGAAAATCCTTTGGAACTCATGCTGTCTTGCAGGGCATCGATTTTGACCTGAGCTTAGAGGCAGATGTACTAATAATAGGGGGCGGTCCTGCTGGTACTTGGGCTGCTTGGAGTGCTGCCTCTCAGGGCGCTAATGTTGTTGTCGATAAAGGGTATTGCGGCACTAGCGGATGCGCGGCTGCATCAGGAAATGGGGTTTGGTACGTACCACCCGATCCAGAGTTACGCGAAGCGGCGATGGCTTCTCGTGAAGCGTTGGGTGGGTTTTTATCAAACCGCTGTTGGATGAGTCGTGTACTGGAGCAAACCTACGCGAACGTCAACCGTTTAGCCGAGTGGGGTTATCCATTTCCCACGGATGAAGAGGGCAAACCTTATCGGCGATCGCTCCAAGGGCCAGAGTATATGCGCCTGATGCGGAAGCAAATCAAACGGGCAGGCGTCAAGATTTTAGACCACAGCCCTGCTTTGGAACTGCTGGTCGATGAAGATGGTGCAGTTGGGGGCGCAAGGGGTGTTAACCGTCAGACGGGTGAGAAATGGGAAGTGCGATCGCGTACAGTTGTGATTGCCACTGGCGGCTGTGCATTCCTGAGTAAAGCTTTAGGCTGCAACGTTTTGACCGGAGACGGCTACCTCATGGCTGCCGAAGCGGGTGCCGAGATGTCGGGGATGGAGTTCTCCAATGCTTACGGCATCTCGCCCGCTTTTTCTTCCGTGACCAAAACCCTGTTCTACAATTGGGCGACCTTTACTTACGAAGACGGTACGCCGATTCCGGGCGCAGGTTCTCAACAGGGACGTTCAGTGATTGCAAAAACACTGCTGACCCAACCTGTTTACGCCATCTTAGATAAGGCAACGCCTGAAATGCGTGCTGCTATGCGTTTAGCACAGCCTAACTTCTTTTTACCCTTAGACCGTGCAGGCATTGACCCTTTTACTCAGCGCTTTCCGGTTACTCTCCGTCTAGAGGGAACGGTACGCGGTACGGGTGGGATTCGGATTGTGGATGATACTTGCGCTACCTCAGTGCGGGGACTCTATGCTGCTGGAGATGCCGCAACACGAGAACTGATTTGTGGGGGGTTTACAGGTGGCGGTAGTCATAATGCCGGTTGGGCAATTTCCTCCGGTTATTGGGCGGGGCAATCGGCGGCTGAGTATGCCCAAAGTCTGGGGGAAAAAGGAACTCAGCGCCGCTTAGTCGGAGTGGGTGAAGCAGCATTACAGCCTAAAAGCGATCGCACTCACACATTAGAAACCCATGAAGTCATCTAGGCTGTTCAAGATGAGGTCTTTCCCTATGAGCGTAACTATTTCCGGACGGAGAAAGGCTTGTCACAATCCCTGGATAGGCTGCATTCACTCTGGCAGGAAATCCGCAACAGCCAAGTCGCTGCCGATCATCAGATTGTCCAAGCGCGAGAAGCTGCTGCAATGGTTGCTACAGCCAGATGGATGTACAGCAGTGCCATTGAGCGTCAAGAAACTCGCGGAATGCACAGGCATCTAGACTATCCAGAACTGGATGCGAACCAGCAACACTACCTGATCAGTGGCGGTTTGGATCGAGTCTGGGTGAAGTCTCAACCTCTAGATGGAAATGTAGGGGTGGGTTTCACACAGAATATTTCGCGATCGCAGATAACATCTGTAAACCCGCTCTCAAGCGAAACGCAGGACCAAAACGTCAAAGTTGGAGCAGCGCTGTGATTGAGTTAGTCAGCGAGTCGCGGTGCATCAAATGCAACCTCTGCGTCAGTGTTTGCCCGACCAATGTGTTTGACACTGTGCCGGATGCACCGCCAACCATTGCAAGGCAAAGTGATTGCCAAACCTGTTACATCTGCGAGTTGTACTGCCCAGTTGATGCCCTCTATGTCGCACCCGAAAGCGATGTAAACAGTTCAATCAACGAAGTGGAATTGGTAGAAAAAGGGTTGCTAGGCAGCTACCGAGAAAACATTGGTTGGGGGGCTGGACGAGAAACCACTGCCAAGACAGACCAGACCTTCCAATTACTCAAACACCTCAAGTAAAACAACGGGACAAACGTTGCGAAGAAAATCCCTCTCTCCTAACACCTACGACCTAACACCTAACACCTATTTCCAGATTAAATTGCCCAAGTTGTTTACCCTATAGGGAACGCATCATGACAATTGCTTTAGAACGCCCTAAAAAAACAAAGTCCGCCGAAATTCGCGATCGCCTCGGTTATCCGATCATTGATACCGACGTGCATACCAACGAATTTCCACCAGCTTTCTTGGACTATTTAGAGCAAGTTGGTGGAACTGCGCTAGTCGATCGCTTCCAGGAGAATTTACCAGGAGCATCTCGCTATCGCTGGTTCAAGCAGAGTTGGGAAGAACGTCGCGCCTACCGCACCGCTCGTCCTCCTTTCTGGACTCGTCCGACTAAAGATACCTTGGCTTTATCGACCATTACTCTGCCTGCATTACTGTATGAGCGGCTGCAAGAAGCGGGAACTGACTTTGCCGTCCTGTATCCCAACTTAGCAACCCTCGCCCCGCATATTGGTAATGAAACAATGCGGCGTGCTGTTTGCCGTGCGGTTAACCTTTATCATGCCGATATCTTCCGCCCCTATGCAGACCGCGTAACCCCAGTTGCTGCCATCCCACTGCATACGCCTGAAGAAGGGATTGAAGAGTTGGATTATGCGGTGAATGAACTGGGATTGAAAGCGATTCAAATTCCCGGTCACGTCCGCCGTCCGATTCCAGCATTCCAAAAGTATGGCGAAGAAGTTGCCAATGAAGCGGTCTGGATAGACAATTTTGGTTTAGATAGCGAGTATGATTACGACCCCTTCTGGGCGAAGTGCGTGGAATTAAAGGTCGTTCCCACAACCCATTCTTCCAGCATGGGATGGACACCTCGCCGCTCAATTTCCAATTACCAATACAACCACATTGGTCACTTTGCTTCGGCTGGACAAGCCTTGTGCAAATCGTTGTTCTTTGGTGGTGTAACGCGACGGTTCCCCACGTTAAAATTTGCTTTTTTAGAAGGAGGTTCGGCTTGGGGGGCAAGCCTGTATGCTGATATTTTGTGGCACTGGGAAACCCGCAATCGCGACATTCTGCAAAACAACAATCCCAAGGCTGTGGATCGGGAGCTACTGTTAGAACTATTTACCCGTTATGGTGGCGAACAGGTACAAGGGAAACTGGATCAAATTGGCGATGGTTTGGGCTTTCATGGTAAACTATTTGCACCGGAAGACCCAGGCGAACTCGATGAATTTGCCGCCGCAGAAATTGAACGCCCTGAAGATGTCCGCGATCGCTTCCTAAATCATTTCTACTTCGGCACGGAATCGGACGACACTCGCGTTGCTAGTGCGTTTAATACCAAAGCGAATCCGTTTGGCGATCGCGTTAAAGCCTTCCTAGGTTCCGATTCCGGTCACTGGGATGTGCCAGATATCACCGCCGTCACTGCCAACGCCTATTCGTTGGTCGAACGCGACATTATCACCGAAGAAGACTTGCGCTATTTCCTATCTATCCATCCCCTAGAACTGTACACCAGCCTCAATCGCAACTTCTTCAAAGGTACGGCTGTCGAGAAACCAGCAGAGGACTATCTGGCGAGCGTCAACCGCTAAGTACTTAAGAGTTTTGAGTGTCTAGTTTTGAGTTAAATCCCCATACTTTTGTTCTTTCTGAACTGAGCAAAGCTATGAATTAACTCGTCTTAATTCATAACTTATAACTCATAACTCATGACTTAGTTTTCAAGTTTCAATCTCCTATTGACTTTGGGGTGAGTACTACTCACCCTACTTCCTAAACTTTTCCTTCTGACTTCTCAGATTTCAACCTCCTCCTTACTCAGGGTGGGTCTTGCTCACCCTACTTCCTAAATTTTTCCCCCTGAATTCTGACTATTCAATTTTCGGCTTGTCTTGCTTGGGTGGGCATGTCTCACCCCAATTCCTAAATCTTTCCCACCTCAATTTTGTGATTTTGACTCTTTCAAATCCTCTCTGCTGGGTGGGCATTGCCCACCCTTTTTCCTAAACTTTTTATTCTGACTGTTAGAAGCATCCCTTCCAGTTCTGATTACGTTCTAGCAGCGGTAATCGTCTTTTTTACGTCCTATCTATCGAGAAAAGCGTATGCAATCCAATCCTAATTCTCATCAAAATTCCCAACATGATGCATTGGCACAAAGCGAACTAATGAATCGCACTCAGAATACAGCTAATGTCAGTAGCCGACGTTCGTTGTTCCGTCACATCGGCAGACGCTCATTCCTCGGTCACGCCAGTTTGTTTACTGCTGCCAGTGCAGTTACAGGTGTTCTCGGTTCCTCACTTGTCTCTAAATCTGGAGAAGGCGCTGCCAACGCACAGGTAATTGCAGCGTATGCGGGTGAAGAATTTCCACCAAAAGCCTATCAAGTGCGGGTTGCCGCCGCAGATTTTTGTCGGCAAACTGCCGTTCCTTCTCATTCAACCAATGGGGATGAGACGAAGTACGCCAACAAAATCGCCACAGATACGCGAGGATTGCCGCACAACAATTTAGGCGAAGTGGATTTGAAAGCCTATCAGTCTTTCATTGATGCACTGAAATCCGGCGATCCCAACGAGTATGAAAAGATCGTCTTGGGTGGCAAACGCAAGCTTGTCCAACCCCTGACTCCGTTGGCGATTAGTCTCACTGGACTAAATGCAAGCCAATTAGCAATTCCAGTGCCACCCACCCTCGACAGTGCAGAACAGGCGGCTGAATTCATCGAACTTGCTTGGCAATCTTTATTACAAGATATACCCTTTAGCGAGTTTCGTAACGACACCACGAACCCGCTAATTCTAGCAGCCGTTAAAGAGCTGAATCGGTTGTCAGCATTTAAAGGCCCCAAGCAGAACGGTCAAGTTACCCCCGAAGTTCTGTTTCGGGGCAGTGCGATCTACGTTGATGCATCTGGAAAAACGGCTTATCATACCCTACCAGGGGTGGATGTCGGTCCTTACGTCTCCCAATTTCTGCTGCTGCCCGTACCTCTGGGAACGCACGGTTATTATCAACTGAACCAGACTCCTCTGGCGACTCCAGAAAACAGTTTCCAAACTAACTACGAGGAATGGCTACTGGTTCAAAATGGTGGCGAGTCTGGGAGAAAGATTAAGTTTGACTCAACCCGTCGCTATTTTATTAATGGTCGCGACCAGTCTGAGATTGCCCACACTCCACCTCCGGTCTACACTAATGCTGCCGCGATTCTAATCGCGAAACCGAATAAAGATAATCCCCTGAGCGGTGGTGTTGGTGCACCCTACAATCCCAGCAATCCCTATAACAAATCGAAGACTCAGGTAGGGGGTTCTGGGACGTTTGGACCGGGGTATACACACTCTCTAATTAGCTGGGTTGGTCCGCACGCCATCCGAGCGGCTTACTGGCAGAAGTACTATGTCCACCGTCGTCTGCGTGCTGAGGCTTTTGGTGGGTTGGTACACAACAACAAAGTCAATAAGACAGACTATCCGATTCACCCTGAGGTCTTCAAGTCAGAAGCACTCGATCGCTTCTTCAGCGCCAATAAATCCTATCTTTTACCGCAAGCCTATCCCGAAGGGGCACCGTTCCACTCCTCTTACCCAGG
Source organism: Coleofasciculaceae cyanobacterium (assembly GCA_036703315.1). Classification (GTDB taxonomy): domain Bacteria; phylum Cyanobacteriota; class Cyanobacteriia; order Cyanobacteriales; family Coleofasciculaceae; genus DATNPH01. The sequence continues at coordinate 22,725 of DATNPH010000154.1, read as the reverse complement.
AGGTGCTTCGGTGACGGCGGGTGCCAGCGTCACTATCTTAAAGGCGCTATTTGACGAGAATTATGTGATTCCGAATCCGGTAGTGCCCGATCCCAAAGATCCTACCAAGTTAATTCCCTACCAAGGTCCACCGCTAACAGTGGGGGGCGAGTTAAACAAACTAGCAGCCAACATCGGTTTGGGTCGCGATAGCGCTGGGATTCACTGGCGCACCGATGCGGCAGCATCATTTGCACTGGGCGAAGCGATCGCGATTAGTATCCTCAGGGATGAAAAGCTGACGTTCCGTGAAACTTTTAATGGCTTCACCTTCACCAAATTTGATGGTACGAAGGTCACGATTTAGCTCCTCCTTTTTTTAGGTGAAACTGATACCATTTCACTTTTAATACGCTACACATCGACCTTCAGTTTCCCTTACCCCCCTAGCCCCCCTTATCAAGGGGGGAACAAGAAAAGTATCTGTAACAAGCAATTAGTGAATTGGTATTAAGCGAAACTGAACGCAACGCGGCAGAAATAAGCCAGGAGTTGAAGGCGATTGAAAACCTTACGCTCAAGAACTTTTGACTTTTGACTTCCGCGCAGCGGCATTGAGCGATTCACCATTCCCCTTAAGCAGAGAACAAGCCCATGCAAGCTTTGAAAGAAAGGTTTAAATCCTGGATGCGCCAGCGAATAACTCGTCGTGTCCTGCTGTTTTTTGCCGCCTATTGCCTGGTACTATCAACAACTTTATTGAGTTGCACCAAACAACCCAGCACTCCTCAACAGCAGGCAGCTTCCCCCAGTAGCACTGGACAGCAAGTCATTCGTATTGTTCGTTCCAAACAACTCACTCCTCTAGCCGTTTTAGAAAAGCAGGGTAATTTGGAAAAACGATTGGAACCCTTGGGTTTTAAGGTTGAGTGGCCTGAATTTGCGGCTGGACCACAACAGCTAGAAGCCTTCAGTGCAGGCGCACTCGACATCGCACACACAGCAGAGTCACCTCCCGTCTTTGCCCAAGCTGCGGGGACGCCCCTTGTCTACCTGGCTACTATACCCAAAAACGGCAAAGCAATTTCTCTTTTAGTTCCTGCCAACTCTCCGATCAAAAGTGTTGCTGACTTGAAGGGTAAAACAGTTGCTTTTCAAAAAGCATCTATCGGTCACTACCTTTTAGTAAAAGCACTAGAAAAAGAAGGGCTGAAACTTAGTGATGTTAAGTCAGTTCATCTACCACCAGCGGACGCCAGTGTAGCGTTTAGTCAAGGAAAAGTGGATGCCTGGTTTATTTGGGAACCCTTCGTAACTAGGGCGGAACAGAAAAAATTAGGTCGCGTTCTGGTCGATGGTAGTGAGTTGAGAGATACGGCTAACTTTTACTCAACCACACTGCAGTTTTTTAATGAACATCCTGATGTCATCAAAGTATTTATGGAGGAACTAGAAAAAGCGGAAATCTGGTCTAAAAATCATCGTAGAGAAATGGTAGAGTTGTTGTCTCCTAGTCTTGGCATTGATGTCCATACGCTTGAGAAAATGTATGACAAGTATGATTGGGGGCTGCTACCGATTACCGAGAAAACCATTAACAAGCAACAAGAAGTGGCAGACTTATGGTATAGCTTAGGACTTTTGCCGAAGAAGGTAAATGTTAGAGACGGCTTTTTGACTCCTGAAGAGTACGCCAAAATTACTCCTCAGGAGGTGCTAGCTAAAAAATAGCTTCTGAAAAATCTGCGATCGCAATAGTTCACCCAACGGATTACAAAGAAAGGTAGAGGGCAGGAGGCAGAGGGCAGAAGGGAAAAAGAACTGTCTTGCGTGGATTTAAAGCCCCACATCTGAAAGAAAAAGCTTTGGGAAAAGAGACGACTATCATCTCTTGAATCAAAACATCTTTTCTCAATCCCGAATCTTTAAAAAATTGGCTATGACTGTAACAACAACATTAATTGATCAAAATACGATTCGTCGTCGGGGTGTTGGGTAGGTGAACTCTCCGACGGCAAGGGAGCCGCATTGAGTAATTGCCTAGTGCAGCGTGGCGGAAATAAGCATCCAGTAGAAAAAGGTTAAAAAACTTACTGTACAAGCTTTCTTCCTTCTGCCCTCTGCCTCTTGCCTTCTGCACTAGATGGGAATTGCGATCGCGAATTCCGAGCCTTCTGCTAGAGAGGAAATACAGTTTACTTTGCCACCATGTTTTTCCACCACAATTTGACGACTAATCGATAAACCCAGCCCAGTGCCTTTCCCCACAGGTTTAGTCGTAAACAGATAGTCAAATACCCTTTGCTTGACATCTTCGCTCATGCCTACACCATTATCCTTAATTCGGACGCTCACCCATTGGTATCTTGGGAAACTTCTGTGCGGATAATAATCTGTTTGGGATTAGTCGCGATCGCCTGATAGGACTGACTCTGAATAGACTCATCGAGAGCATCAATCGCATTGGCAAGAAGATTCAGAAATACCTGATTAAGCTGTTCCGGATAGCAGTTTACCAAGGGTAAATCGCCATACTCTTTGATAATCCTAATTTCAGGACGCTGCTTGTTGGCTTTCAGACGGTGCTTCAAGATGATTAAAGTACTGTCAATTTAGATTTTGGAAGATTTGCTGTAAACGATTTTCATCAGCACTGACTAAGGGTAAATCTGAGGAAATGGCATTAATAAGCTGCAACTTCTTTTGATCAACAAGGGGCTTACTAAGGGTGAGGACAACTTCCGCAATTTCTCTGAGTGCTACTGGTTTCAATTACAGTTGGAGCCTATCATGTCTGAGTTTAGAAAAATCTAGAATATCGTTGACCAAGTTAGCCAACCGCCGCCCACTGGTGACAATCATCACCAGATTAGAAACTGTGGCGGGAGAGAGTTTACCCGTCGCTCCTTCGATTAGGGATTCTGTAATACCAATAATTCCATGCAACGGTGTACGCAGTTCATGAGAGGTATTGGCTAAAAATTCATCCTTCAGTTTGTCCGTTCTTTGCAAGGCTTCTTGAGCTTGTTTGAGTCTTGCCTCACGAGCATAGACTTCATTTGCCATCGCGTTGAACGAATGCGCCAGTCGCCCTAGTTCATCCTGTCGTGTTGTATCCAGGTGAATATTAAAATCCCCAGCCGCAATTTGCTCTGTAGCAACCATCAATTCGTTGAGAGGAGTAGCAACCTGCCGACGCAAGACGAAGAACAGCACCACGATTTCAATTAGCAGCGAGATGCCACCTAAAATCAGAACGAATCGGACATTCTCGAAGGCTAAACCTGCCAAAATTGACTTGGGAAAAACGGTGACAAAATACCAGTCGGGTTCGTTAAGTTTGGCAACAGCTAAATACTCTTTATCCTTGGTATTTTCCACAACAACCTGTTCAGGCTTCAGGTTTTTCACCAGCTGAAAAATTCGAGTCAGATGGGCATCTCCAGACTGGAGGATGTCAAATTTGCCGTTCTTGTCCTTGATTTGAGCCATCTTGTCTGGATGGGCAATTAAGCGACCGTCTGCTCGAAAGATGATGTTATAAGTCCCTGCCAAACGGTCTTGCAGGGTTCGATCTAGCAGTTCGTTCAGCACAATATCATGCCCTAAAGTGGCAATTTGTTTGCCTACGATATCAACGGGAGTTTCGCAGGAAACAATCCAGTTTCTCGCTACTTTATCGTAGTAGAGTCCAGTACAAACGGTTTTACGAGCTGGATTATGCTTCTGGTCAGCAATCCAGAAATATTCTTCGTCAGGAATGTAAAGGTCGCCTGTGGCATTCTCCGCCCAAGGGACTTCGGGCCAGTACATGACGACAACGTTTTCAGGCATATTGATATAGGTGTTCTGAAAACGGCTACGCCAGGACAGACCGTAGGACATCACTAGGTCATAAAAAGTAAGGATGCGGCGGCGAATTTCTGGGTTGAGTTTCAAGTCTTTACCAATGTAGACCCCTGGCTGATGGCTGCGGTCAAAGCCTTCTGGTCGATTGCGGATTGCACCATCTGGCGATCGCACAAATAGGCGATCAAATTCTGCTTGAGGGTCACGATCTTTCGCTTCATCTAATCTGCGCCTTAGTTCCTGATCCAACAAGGCATGGTTGTCTTGAGCCAAGCTAAAAATACTGCTTTCCCGTTGTCCCCGTTCAACAATATATTTTTCTAGCTGTCTGAGCGTCTGGTTTTCCAGAATCGACATCAAATGTAGGTAGCTCAAACCTGTAGAGCCGATGATTACCAGAGCAATTCTCACTGCCATCTTCAGCAACGTTGCACGGGTAATCGAGCCTTTGGGTTTGGGGATGAATTTGGCTTTGAACAGTACCATGCCGTCCATTTTCCTTTCTGCAACCAAGAAGCCCGAAACACCAACTGCTACCGCGATTTAGAGGGTGAAATGATGCCATAAGTACGGACTAAGCGGCGCAACCTATAGCGCTGGGGTTGGGTCATTTGTGAATCGATGAATGATGCGCCCTGGTAAACAGAATCTGCGATCGCTCTTTGAGCGTCTCCGTAAGGAGAAGGCAATCACAACTGAATCCATGTTCTAGGTACAGGCTTTGCCAAGATTCAGAATCGTTTAGTAGAAATAATATACACTATATCAATCGGTTTACCGGGGTTCTGACTCAAATTTAAGCATTACTAATGAATTGCTCTGGCTATGCCGTATCGTCAGCTACAACAATCAAAGCTATGGATGAAAGTGCCGTCTGCCCTCTGCCTTCTGCCTTTCTTTGTTCAATTTTTAAGGCGATCGCGAAATCAAACGTTTGCACTGCTGTTCGTTACCAGTTTCAGTCTTTGTATTCTCATCCCCGCCTGTACGAGAGACACTGCTTCACCCATAGCCTCTCCTGTTACCCAACCCCAACTGACTCACCAACAGCATAAACCTGTCGAGCTGAGTCTAGTATCCTTTGCCGTGACCCGCGCCGCTTATGCAGAAATAATTCCTCAATTTCAAGAGAAATGGCAGCGAGAGCATAACCAGGAGGTGAGGTTCCGGCATAGTTTTGCTGGCTCTAGTACCCAAACTCGTGCTGTTATTAATGGACTCCCCACGGATGTTGTACATCTGGCTTTGGCACTGGATACGAACCGGATTCAGCAAGCTGGGTTAATTCAGCCGGGATGGGAGAAGCGAGTACCGAATAACGGCATTGTGACGCGCACCGTGGCAGCGATCGTTACCCGTGCCGGGAATCCCAAACATATTGCTACTTGGTCTGATTTAGCCAAGCCAGGAGTTTCTGCAATCACAGCCGATCCGAAAACATCAGGGATTGCCCGATGGAATTTCCTGGCGTTCTGGGGTTCAGTCACGCAAACTGGAGGAACTGAAGCACAGGCTTTGGACTTTGTTACCAAGGTTTTCCAGAATGTTCAGGTATTAGCCAAAGATGCCCGTGAAGCGACAGATTTGTTTTTGCGGCAAAATCAAGGGGACGTGCTGATTAACTATGAAAACGAGCTGATTTTGGCTGCCCAAGAAGGTTTGGCAAAAGATGCCGTTGTGATTATTCCCAGCGTCAATATTTTGATCGACAACGCGATCGCAGTGGTTGACAAGTATGTCGATCGCAGAGGCACTCGCGAAGTAGCAGAAGCATTTGTTAAATTTCTCTATACTCCTGAGGCACAGCGGGCGTTTGCCAAAGTGGGATTTCGACCGTTAGATCCAGCGATCACTCAAGAGTTCTCCGAGAAGTTTCCTCCCGTCAATAAAGTGTTTACAGTTAAAGCATTTGGGGGATGGAATGCCGTTCAAGAAAAGTTTTTTAAGAATGGCGGAGTATTTGATCGTATTCAGGCTAATCTGGGCGCTAAACACTTGCGATAGTCTATCAGCGAGTGATGTTGTGAGATGCCAGCGCTTTAGATCCCCGACTTCTTGAAGAAGTCGGGGATCTCACCTTCACGAATCATGCAGGACAGCTAGCTATAAAAGACTAGCGTCCGCAACTCGATGCTCTCTCGTGGCGGAGCATCTGGCGGACTCGTCGGGTCATCGAACGCGGTATGGGCGGCAAACCGTGCCCGTCCGTCTTCCGCAGAATCAAAGCACTTGATGAGCAGTGCTTCGTTCCGTTGCATTTGCGGAAAGTAGAACCATTGGTGCGCCGGGTTGTAGGTAATTCCGTAGGTTTCGCCGACGCGATCGCGGTATACAAGATCGCTGGCTACAAGGTCTATTGGCGCAATACTCTGGGCATCGCACACTGCCAACGGGGATTCCAGAACTGGTTCGGCAATGGGTCGCCAGACGTTGACGACGCTAAACCGATGCCGCAGAAGCTCATCGAGGTTATCTATCCCGCGTACCGCCAATTCGGTGTGGGCACGACTATAGCCGGACTTGGCGGTAAAGTCATTATGTACGCGCTGTACTGGCTCCTTTGCACCGTTCTCACCCTGCTTTGCACGCTGGGCATTACGGACGTTGTGATCGAACACTATCACCTTAAACGCGCCTGTCACATCAGCCAGCAGTTGCTCGGCTTCAGGGTAGTAGACGCGGCGAACTTCGTCGTCGTCGTAAAAGTTGCGGACAGCGCTTTGATGCACAGCCAGCGCGAAACCTTCCCGATCCAAGGATAAGTCTGGTGCGATCGCACGAGCATTACGGATTGCGAGCTTATACGCCTGATAGACCGCGTTCTGCCGTGGAACACCTAGCGGCGGTTCGTATGTGTAGTAGACAGGCTTCTCTGCCATCGGAATCAGGTAATTGAGCGCTGCCTGAATGTGTGGAAGGTTCTCGAAAACGGGTCGGTCTAGAACAGGGCTGGTTAAGCTCATAGATTGCAACCTTGTAGATTAATTGGACTGCATAAATCGTGGCGAAAATGTCTGCTGTCGGTATTCTCTAATCGTATTGAAAAGACATGAGCAATTATGATTTCTATAGCTGTCGCCATAAAGGTTAGGACAAAGGAAGATACTGAAACCTTGACCAGTCAATCTTTTCCTTCTGCCTTCTGCCCTCTGCCTTTTGCTATACCTTACTTTTGAGCAGCACCAACGGCAGCAGGTTCACCGAGAATTTTGGTGAATCGTTCTATATAAAAGCTCACTGGATTTTCCACTGCCCGAACTGACTTGCGATCGCGCACTAGATTCCACCATTGCTGCAAGCGAGGCGTTTCGGGTGGCAGCGTGAAATTGCGGAAGTGTTCCAAGACGGGCAAGCGTTCAAACCAAGGATAGAAACTGATATCGACTAAGCTAAACGTCTCCCCTAACCAGTACAAACCATCACCAGACAGTTTGCCTAATCCTTCTTGCTCAATGTACAAAAGGGATTCCAGAAATTCTCGTCGCCCTTGTTCCTGTTCGGTGCGATCTTTACCACGCAGGAATTTGTTAAACGCAGGTACTAAGCGAGTGTTGGCGTAGTCGATCCAGATACGAGCGATCGCTTTCTCTCCCGGAGTGCGGGGCAATAGAGGGGGTTCCGGAAAGACTTCATCGAGATATTCATTGATAATGGCGGATTCATAAATCTCGACATCCCCATGCTTGATGGCAGGAACTTTGCCATAGCGAGAAATCTGCGTAAACCCCTCTGGTTTGTTCTGTAAGTCAATTTCAGTGGAAGTAAAGTCAATGCCTTTTTCCAACAAAACAACACGGGTTCGTTGGGAGAAAGTAGAGCCTTTGGCGAAATACAGGTGTACGTTACTCATGAAATGCTTTCCTTGCAATCAATTATTGTTGCGATCGCGGCTGTTCGGGGTTGCAACGATGTGGATTAGCGCAAATCAAATAACAGCCTAATGCCGAAGCGAACTTGAGTTGACCCATAGGGAGCAAACTCCCTGACGGTATAGAGTACCTATACTCAAATAAATAATACAGTTTATCGACCGATTTATCGTAAATTAGTTATTAAGCATCTCATAATCTTTCCAGAAATACAAGTTTTTTTGGTAACAGGTATGTTTATCTTTAAATCATTCACCATCTGAATCAGGAGAAATTAAGCGAATGACAACCACAGCATTGATTATTGGTGCTGGCGGCGGACTGAGCGCATCATTAGCCCGACTGTTCGCAGCAGAAGGCATGACAGTCGCTTTAGCGGCACGGCGAACTGATAAGCTCAGTGGATTATCTCAGGAGATTGGAGCTGTTAGTTTTGCCTGTGATGCTGCTAAACCTGATGAAGTAGAGCAACTATTTCAGGATGTCGAACAGCAATTGGGAGCGCCAACGGTGGTTGTTTATAATCCGAGTTTGCGGATTGCCGGTTCGCTCATTGAGCTTGACCCAACCGACGTTGCTAAGGCGCTAGAAGTCACGGCATATGGCGGCTTTTTGGTTGCACAGGCAGCAGCTAAACGAATGTTGAAGTTAGGCGGGGGAGCCATTTTCTTTACAGGTGCTTCCGCTAGTGTTAAGGGATATCCTCGATCTGCACCATTTGCAATGGGTAAATTTGCCCTGCGGGGTTTAGCTCAGAGCATTGCCCGCGAACTGGCTCCTCAGAATATTCATGTGGCGCATTTTGTCATCGATGGGTCAATTCGTTCTGCGACTCGTTTCGAGCCACCTGACAAGCCGGATAGCTTGCTCGATCCAGATGCGATCGCCCAAACTTATCTCAACATTCTGCGCCAGCCTCGCAGTGCTTGGACATGGGAAGTGGAATTGCGACCTTGGGTTGAGCCTTTTTGAGAAAGAAGTATGTCTACTATCAAACTTCACGATATCCATTTGTACTATGAAACACATGGAGAAGGAGAACCTTTGGTCTTAATTCAGGGTCTAGGTTTAGACAGTAGTGCATGGCTAAACCAAACTCCTGCATTTTCACAAAAGTACCAGGTAATACTATTCGATAATCGAGGAATCGGAAGGACTGATGCTCCTAAATCCTCCTACTCGACGGAGATCATGGTAGATGATACAGTTGCCTTCTTGAATGCTTTAGCGATCGATAATGCTCATGTTTTAGGATTCTCTATGGGTGGATTCATCGCCCAAAAGCTTGCGCTCAAATATCCGGAAAAAATTAGGAGCTTGATTTTAGCAGGTACAGCCGCGAAACTCTCTCCAATGGCAACACAAATTATTCAAGTGTGGTTGAGGATGCTCAAAGAAGAAGTAAATCCAGAAACACGCATGAGAGCGCAATTGCCCTGGTTATTTACAGAAAAATTCTTTGAAAACTCCGAACAAGTTGAAGCTTTAATACAACTCTCTTTAGAATATCCTTATCTACCAACTGTTCATGGATTTGCAGGGCAGGTTGCTGCTTGTATAGAACATAATAGTCTGAACCATTTGAATCAAATAGTTTCTCCAACATTGGTTTTGGTTGGTCAAGAAGATAGGTTGATTCCGGTAAAGCTATCTCAAGAGCTAGCTAGAGGTCTTCCCAACGCTGAATTACTCATTCTTGAAGGTGGAGGTCATAACTTTTTTTATGAGATACCTGAACAATTTAACCAAGCTGTTCTTAACTTCCTTGGTAATTAATTTAATCCTGGAAAGCGTCCAAATATTTTAGTCCTGACCCAGTGTTGAATAATACGATTCTTTCATCCCGACTGACCTCGCCTCGCACAATTAATTGTTTGAGGGCAGGCAAACAAGCACCACCTTCAGGCGCTGCGAATATCCCTTCAGCCGTTGCGATTTCTTTGACGGCTGCAAGCAGTTCCTCATCTGTTACGGCAACGGCAGTACCACCACTTTTGTGAAGGATATCCAACATAATGAAATCGCCGATCGCTCGCGGCACCCTCAGCCCTGATGCTACCGTATGGGCATTAGCTATTTCCGCGCCAAACTGAGAACCTGACTGGAATGCCTGAACAATAGGCGCACACCCTTCGGATTGAACTGAAACCATCCTGGGACGCTGGCTACCGATCCAACCCATGCGCTCCATCTCATCGAATGCCTTCCACATTCCAATCAAACCTGTTCCGCCACCTGTGGGATACAGAATTACGTCCGGCAACTCCCATCCCAGTTGCTGCCCCAATCGTTCAGCTTTGATCAGGGGTGTCATTCCTTCTCCAAGAGTGATACGGTTGCTTTTATCCTCAACTGGCAGCACCTCTTCGTAGCGCCACAAACTGGAAACGCGACCCATAAGCGCTTCTCGTGAGAGAGTTGTCTGTGCGCGATCTAGATCGTAGGCAACCATCAGAGGCTTTCCGCAATCGCAGAGATTATAGAGACGGCGTAGTTTATACGTTTTGTCGCACGATGAGCAATATAGATGTGTGACGTTCATCTGACTATTAACGCGATCGCTGTTTAGCTGAGTTTTGATTGAGGTATAACCAATTTTTTGATAGAAGATGTGAGCGTCTTGGCGCACAATATTAGAACGCAAGTAAACTGAATCGCACTCTTGCTGTTTCGCCCATTGCTCGGCAGACTGCATCAAAAGCCGTCCAGTGCCGCAACCCCGATAAAGTTCATTCGCAATTAAACCGTCTATTTCTGCCCGCCGACCCGTCAGTAATGACTCGGAAACATAGACGTGTACCCAACCAATAATTGATTTGATTGGTAAATAGGCAACGTACACCCCTCGTTCGGGAGCATCCCAATTTTGCAAAAATACCAGGCGATTAGAAATCGCGGCTACACAAACAAAGCCTGCCTCCGCAGGCTAGATGTATTAGTTCGCGCAGGCGGACTTAGTTTGTATGGTTCCCCAGACTTCCAGTCTGAGGGACAATTTACACATTTGGCATGTTCCCCCTCGTTCTGCGTCTTGTTCAAATCGCCTGAGACGCTCTTGCACGTCCTGTTCGGAAGTTGAGTAGCCTAATTCTTGGCTCAACAGGGCAATAGATGTAATATCTTCCGACGTTGCTGAACGAATTTGTAGTTGAACCCTATTCTCTTGCTTTAATTCCAACGTTTTATCTTCCATCAAGGGTGCGAGTGCGGCGGTATTTCCAATAGTTGTGCCAATGATTAGGCGCGTCAGTAATGAAGTTTCTAATCCCTCAATCCACTCCAACTGAAGGTAATCTTACTGAAGTTTCTGCTCCAAAATGCTAGACAACCGTTGGATTAAATCCTGATCTGATACAGTGATTTCCATACTGGTGAGGTACAGTGAATGTTTCTCTCTTCTCCTCTAGAAAATAGGCTAGTAGGATGGGATGTACTTCACTAGCCTAGAAAACGCTGTATCATTATTACCAGAGGCGAACTCTTTGCTAATCGCAAACTCATGCCAACACCATTCCGCCGGATCTTGAAGACGATGAGCGAGATCATCAGGATGAAATAGAAACCATGTAGCGATATCAGTTCCTACAATGCGTTTTTCATCTAGCATCATTAGTTCTACATGAACAAAAAAGCTCTTTTCTTTTGCCTCTCGCTACACTAATGAACGTTGGGATAAAGCGAGTGTGCGTGAGTTTCGCGGAACCTAGGGTGATTATCTGTTGAACAAAGTATCGAAAGTGTTTCCAGAGTTGCGTCGTGCAGTGCTTTGAAGGTAGTACATTAGCTAGGTGCGTGCGAGTACAAACCTTTCTTGGATTGAGTAGAAATTTCCAAGTTACAACCTGGGTTGGCTTCGTCCAGAGGTTTACTGAACGTAGGTTCAAAAGATTCAGAAACTTGTAAAACTGTATCAAGCAAGCTGGGAAAGAGAGCGTCTAAATCCTCACGACGCAGAGAATTGATTTGCTGAGTTCCTTCTTTGCGACAGTAGATAACGCCTGCCTCCCGTAGCACTTTAAGGTGATAAGACAGAGTTGACTTAGCGATCAGGAGTTCTAAACCAACACAAGTTTGTTCTCCTTCTATCGCTAGACGCTTGACGATTTCCAGGCGGATCGGGTCGCCTAGAGCGTACAAAATACCTGGTATGGAGATATTTGTCCTTTCGGGATGATAGAGCAATTTCATGAGTTCCATTCATACTTGAGCGCTTAGAGATTTAAGGCAAAAGCCAACTAGAATCAGACGACAGATTCGACTTCTTGCAAAAGTCATCATAAGTCGTTACCGCACCAAGATGTCTATGCCAAATAAAATACGCTAAATCGATAGACAATAAGTATTATAGTTCGAGATTATTGCACAGCCGACTCTAAAAACGCAAGTTGTTTCTTAACTCTAGGTCAGAGGAGTTTGCCTTACCAAGTTGCAGTAGGCTTCTTTCCCAAGCCAGCTTTGATCGAGTACTGATTGTCTTGTTGCACTCAACTACAGAGGCAAGGAAAGCCAAGATTTCAAGAAATTGATAGTGAAGTCACCCTACTATTTAGGGAGGCAGAGTATTTGTACTCAGCTATTTGTCAATTAAAACAGGATTTGTCAGATAGCTTGATTTTAAGTTGTCAAAAATTACTTGCTTCACTTCACCCACAAGACTTATATTTATGTTGTTCAAAAGTTTTGAACAATAAAACTAAATAGCTAGAGCTATAGATATTCATGCTGTTACCTGTTGCCTCTCTCAAGAAAGTTCGGCTTGTAGAGAGTTGTTACAGGCCGGGTGAGGCTATTGCTTTGTTGCAAAAAAGGTGTTGGACTTCGGCTGTCTAGCCGCTGAACTGTAGTGCAATGGTGCTGAAGTCCAGTTAGATAACACCAACAAGCTATTCAACAAAACAAAAATTGAAAAAATTTCCAGAAATAAATTTACCATGAAACGTCTAATTATTGGCGGCTTGTCCCTTTTGCTAGTGTCCGTTGTCGTTGCACCTGCTGCCCGATCGCAAGAAACACCATCCGCTCCCAAAGTACAAAACACTTCGTCTTCTATCAATCGGATCGCACCATTTCATCTTGCCTACCAGGCTTATCGAGGCGACTTTGTAGAGCAGGGAATTCCCGGTTACATGGCGTTAGTCACTGCCTACGCCAACGGACAAATTCGTGCAGAAGATCTCGTCAAGAGTGCGATCGCAGCGAATCGACTTTCGGAGGAAGCTCTAATTAACCGAGGCTATATCAATGCTGTTGACGATCAGCTAAGAGATTTTCAAAGCATGGGCGGTTAATGAATAGGATTTGGTGGATAAGTCCCCCGCTTGCATCGATTATAGCGGGGGAGGATGTCACAGCTCTGTTGGAAGTCAAAACTCACAAATCAAAAGTCAAATATCCTTTGAGCATCAGGTGTTTAATCATTTGTTCGCCTACGCGAACTAACGAAAAATACAGGCTCTTGAAACCCGCGTCGGCGGGTTTTGTTTCTGTAGCTGCGGTTTCAACCGCCAAGCCAATCTTAAGTTGACACCAATGGTTGATAAGGTTACTCTAACTTGCCAACCCAGATTAATCAGGCGGCTGACCATAGCAGGAGCAGTAGCCTCTTTTGACCGGGTCGCTACAACTACATCCAGAGAGTTGGGACGGGTAGCGATCGCCCCTTCCTTTCAATTGGACTAACTCTACCAGTTTTTCCATGTTTGCCTTTGTTTGGGTCTTAGAAGCCTTGCGAATCTCCAAAGTAAAGGCAATATTCTTGTTTTTACTCAAATTACAGGGTGTGCTTACTTGCTTTATCAAACTGTTTGTGCTACTGTATCAACTCATCAAATAATACTGTATTTCGAGCAAATTACCGTACTTTACTCAAATAGTTAGCCAAGCTTTGGCAGTAGGGATGCATCTGTGAGTTTTGAGTTTTGCCATTCTCCGAAACCTAAGCAGCTTGAAGGCAGAACGGAGCAATTGGGGAAAGCGTGTGGACGGCGCAGTGCCGAAAACGGCAATCCGCAACTAGTCTTTCATCGGGGAGTTTTGTCACCGACAAAACTACTCCTCACTAGGAGTACCCCGTATCGAGGAAGTTGACTATCAATCCCAAGTAGAGGAACAGCCTTCGAGACTGAGCAAATGGTAGTGGCGAAAAACTACTACTCGGATATTGTCTTTTTTGCTCTGAAACTACCGTAAATAGATAGATTTGCTGTATTAACAGCTTCACTCTTTGTATCTTGACCCAGATAACAAAGGGTTTCTGTTGCCAACGAATTAAATTTATTGACGTAAATTTTATGGTTTCAAAAATTTTGAGATACTTTCTAAAAGCACATAGCCATCAATACATCCAAATCTTCACCTGGCTATTTATTGCTGCTCTTAGCTTGAGTTTGTTATTCTCTGCTTGCACTCCTAGCAACTCAGGAAATTCCCCAAGTGCATCTACAGGGAGTAGCTCTAGTAAGGCGAGTGTAGTTCGGATTGGATATCAAAGATTTACCGATTTAGATATCCTGAAAACGCAAGGCAATCTAGAAAAACGACTAAAGCCTGACGGCGTTTCTGTCCAGTGGACTTTTTTCCAAGCAGGGCCGCCACTTTTAGAGGCGATGAATACAGGCAGTATTGATTTCGGAGGAATCGGAGAAGTCCCACCCATTTTTGCTCAAGCCGCAGGCGCACAGGTTGTTTATGTCGGAACTAAACCTCCTGCCCCCGACACTTACGGCATTTTAGTTCCCAAGAATTCCCCAATTCAAAACTTGGCTGAACTGAAGGGCAAACGAGTCGCTTTAGTACAAGGGTCTAGTGCTAATTACCTGATTGTCCAAGCGCTGAAATCAGCAGGGTTGAAGTTCAGCGATATTAAGGCTGCGTATCTCCCACCATCCGATGCACGGGCAGCATTTGAGCAAGGAGGTTTAGATGCCTGGGTAGTGTGGGACCCGTTTCTCACCGTGGCACAACAGCAGTTAGGCGCAAGGGTTTTGACAACGGGTCAGGGGGGGTTAGGAGAAAACAGAGGATTTTTTCTCGCCTCTCGTGCCTTCGCTGAACCTAACCCTAATTTGATTCAAATCGTTCTTGAAGAACTGGAAAAGTCAGAAGCGTGGGCTAAAGCTAATCCACACAAGATTGCAGAAACTTATGCTCCTCAGCTAGGGCTTGATGTTAACACGTTAGAAACTGTTGCCCGTCGTCGTTCCTACGGAGTGCTACCAATTGATGATGGTGTGTTGGCAAAACAGCAATCTATTGCTGACACGTTATTTGAGTTGAAGTTGATTCCCAAACAATTGGATGTCAAGAAGGCAGCTTGGAAAGCTGCATAGTTGAAGAGGTTTTTAAGAGCCTTATCTCAAAAGCATATAGCGTTTGAAATTTTGTTGATTTGGTGTGAGGGAGAAAGTACTCATGTCTAGAGTTTTTTTGTGCCATTTTTTACTAGTAGTCCCAGCCTTTTTAAGTAGCACTTTAGTTCTGACAAGCGTTGGGCGTGCGACTGAACCCCAAGTACCAACTGAACCAACACCGTCAAGAGTACTGGAGACTCAAGGGATAACCTCACCTGCCATTACGGAAAAAGCGATCGCTCAGACGAATCAATCAACCACCGAACAAGAAGTAACCCCTGCCTTGCCAGAACAAATTGCGGGTGAACCAGTACCCCCATCCAATGCAGAGGCTGTTCTAGTGCCAAAACAGGCTTTTGAAGTTGCTTCTGACACTGACCCGATGCAACAAGTTACCTCTGTTACTCAATTGTCTGATGTTCAACCGAGCGATTGGGCATTTGAGGCATTGCGGGCTTTGGTTGAGCGTTATGGTTGCACTGCTGGATATCCAGATGGCACGTATCGGGGAAACCGAGCGATGACGCGCTATGAGTTCGCCGCAGGGTTGAATGCCTGTTTGAGCCGAGTCAACGAACTGATTGTGACTGGCACTAATAACCTCGTGACTCAAAAAGACTTGGCGGCACTGCAAAGACTGCAAAAAGAATTTGCAGCTGAACTGGCTACATTGAGTGGGCGTGTCGATAACTTGGAAGCGCGTACCGCCCAACTAGAAGACCACCAGTTTTCAACGACAACTAAACTCAATGGTGAGGTGATTTTTGGTCTAGTTAGTGTTTTAGGGGGAGATAGGGCGGATGGGCAAGAAGCTGAGAGAAATCCGACTTTAAGCGATCGCGTCCGCCTCAACTTTGATACCAGCTTCACGGGGAAAGACCGCTTGAGAACCCGAATTCAAGCTAATAATGTCGTTCCCCTGAATCGGGTTTTACAGACATTTGAGGGGAGGGTTAATTTTGATGGCAATAGTGAGAATAATGCGATTGTCTCCTTACTCCAATATCGCTTTCCCCTGAGTTCTCAAACTACAGCTTACATCGGTACAACGGGCAATGGGTTTGTTGACTTTGATTTCACAGGCCAGTTGAGTCTCTTTGAGGGGGGCATTTCAATTTCCAACTTTGGTTTGCGTAACCCCGTTTATACCTATGCAGGTGGTGCTGGTGTTGGACTGAGACATCGATTTGGTAAAAGAATTGAATTAGATTTGGGATACCTAGCTGCTAATGCCAACGATCCATCTGATGAAAATGGTTTGTTTGATGGTAAGTATGCTGGTTTGGCGCAATTGGTGATTAGTCCTAGTGATAACTTTAGATTTGGATTTACCTACGTCAATACTTACAGTCCTGGCACTCGAACTTTTGGTCCTGGCAGTGGTGGTCTTTTAGCTAACAACAACTTTGGACGTGCGGTTGTTGGTAATGCCTATGCTTTTGCAGCAAACTACAGGCTCAGTCCCAGTATAAACTTGGGGGGTTGGGTGGGATATGTCAATCAGCGTTACATCGGTAGGGGAGATGCCGATGTGTTGAACTGGGCTGTTACTTTGGCGTTTCCCGATCTCGGTAAGAAAGGAAATTTTGCAGGTATTTTAGTTGGGATGGAACCCAAAGTAATTAACATTAGCGACAGCTTGGGCGAAGAAGATCGAGATACTTCTCTACATATCGATGCTTTTTATAGATATGTACTCAACAGAAATATCAGCATTACTCCTGGTATTACTTGGGTAACTGCTCCAAATCATGACAACAGAAATGATGACGTTTTTATTGGTGTTGTTAGAACGATGTTTGTCTTTTAGATCTTAAGAAAAACGGCAGACGATCGCTCCACCTACTGGCGATTAATGCCAATCAAGGCTTATTCTTCTAGGCATTCAGGGAGTTATGCTTCCACTTAATATATCCCTCCATTGAGGGGAAGTATTGAACAATACCATCAAGCCCTTCTGGCCTTCCTGAGAGATAACCCTCTAAGTAGGTAGAATCTTGCAGTCTCGGAAGCAATCCAGCATCGCGATCGCGACACCCTTTTTGATACCGTTCTTCTCGAAGAAGATTAAACAGATGCTCAAACATACGACCCATCTGGAAAGAATAAACTATGCGTTACTTTTACTGTATGCCGTCTAATTAATAGAATCAAATGCTCTTTTTTCTAGAAATGATAAATAAAAGTGATTGAAATTGAAACAGAGAACCCCGCTCTTTTGAGGCGGGGAGTGTCAATGCTCTATTCTCTCAATGGCTTTCGTCTAGAACTTAGTCAAGGATTTGTTCGCTCAAGGGTTGGGCGTTGATGTCTGCTTGAGACAAGGTGGGAATTGACCAGTTAACCTCACCCGCTTTGAACACTTTGGCAGGTGCAACATTTAATTCAATTCCACCCGTTGCTGCATTAGTTCTAGCGATCGACTGCGTACCATCTACAAACTTGACAGCAGTCGGCTCGGTCAACTCTTGCGCTACAGCGCTTGGGCCTAAGACGACTTGAGTACCCGCAGGTAGGTAAATTCCATCACAATCCCAATCATCATCGGTTTCCTGACCAGCAGCCAAGAAATAAAGTTGGGTTGGAGATTTTTTCGGCTTGTTGGCGTAGACTGCTAGGGTTCCTCCAGTTTCATTGTGGCATTGCGCTCGCTTCCGGGCAGTCTCGATGATATATTTCTGAAACTGTAATTCTTGCAGTCGCTGCTGGTACTGTTCGGGCGTGTAACCGGCTTGCTCAGGCGCATCCTTTGCTTGTTGAAGTTGATTGAGTGCTTGAGTGACTTCAGCATAGTCAGCCCCTTTGGTGAAATCTTTCCCTGCCCAAGAGGGTTGAGCGATCGCTAGGTTCACGACGAATACGAGAGCAACCAGAAAAATTTTGAGCAAATTCATACTTTTCTCCTATCTTGGAAATTGCTTTGAACTGAAACTACTGTTTATAAGTAGAGAAAGCGTACTTCTAGAGTTAGAAATTTTTCCAGCCAAACCCGATGAAGGGAAAGGGAATGGCTGTAACCCTAATTCTTCTCCAGTTGAGGCGCTAGTTGTAGGGATTGGAAGAAGTCTTTAGCCAACGTTAGCAACCAGAGGCAACTGATGACTAAGGTGAGAACTGTTAAACCACGATTTTCTAGTGTGTGGCTGTCGAGCAAAATCAGTACACCTAGCCCAATCAGGACGAAGGGAACGAGATAATTACCGTAGCGGATGAGGAGATCGGCAATTCCAGGCAAGCGAGTTAGTTGATATGCCGTATAGCACCAGACACCGACGAGTGAGAAGAAGACACTGAGAACGACGAGCAAGCTTTCCCAGGTGCAACTGGCAAATAGCGGAACATAAATCCCTACATTGTCCCCACCATTAGCGAAGGTAACTGCGGCGACACTGTAAGTTTGGGGCGACAAGAAACTGCTAAGGAAAGAGCGTTCAGAAGGTTCTGCTTCGGTGTTCTCATCTGAATCATCAGTATCTCGATTCAGTAGGCGGCTAATTCCAATAGCGATCGGTACCAGTCCCAACATCCCAACCCAAGGGCGGGGGAACATCAAACTGCCAAAGAAACCAGAGAGGCTAACCAGCACCAGCGCAGCAAATCCAAAATACTGTCCCATGACGATATGCTGACGACGGAATACAGCATTCACTTGAGAGAAAAACAGCAGCAGGATGATAATGTCGTCCAAATTCGTGACGGTGAAAGCAGTAAAGCCTGTGGGGATGGCGGTGATAAAGTCGTTCATACGTCTGACTACCCTGATTCTATGGCTGGAATGATTGGCGTTGTGCTAGAAGTCCATTGATATTCGTGCGTTCCGAGGAACATTGTCACTAAACCTTCTGTTTGCTAGATTCCCGATTAAAATCAACAGCCAATCCATTGAGAATCAGCATGGGTTGTCCTAACTTAAAGTAAGGTGAACTGGACGTTAAATTCACGGATTGATTCTGACTGTGGATGAAGTGTACTGGCACAAATCCAACGGATGTCGGTTGGTCGGAATGGGATGCGGACAGTCGAGGAAGTAGTGCTGAACTCTCAGATTGCCACGCTTTTGTGTCTGAAGTTGACGCCTTCGCTACCTTCTCATTCTCAGCAACTGGAGCGGGTTGAGTCGGCAAAACAATCAGTTTGATCTCACCAGAAGATTGCTGCTGTTGGTTGAGTCGTTCAAGCAGTTCGGGAAGCTGACGCAAGCTCAAGTCATCAATCTTTTCGTGCAACAACTCCATGTCATGAGCTGTTTTCAAATTGACCTTGTGATTATAGGCATTCTGCTCACCTTCGGCATCTGATTGACGATTCTGACTCATCAAAACGATGGGCGCAGTGTATGCAGAAGCAAAGGAGAACATTAAGTTGAGCAGAATGAAGGGAGATTGATCCCAATGAGGCACTCCAGGCATGAGATTAGCGCCCACCCATCCTGCTAGAACTGTTGTTTGTCCAATCAGAAAGGGCCAGGAACCCACCTTGGATGCCAGGGTATCTGCTAGGCGCTGTCCACGAGTTGGTTCTTTGACTTCTGGTTTTTGAGGCTTCGCTTTTAGCTGCTTGTGAGCAGCGGTGGCTTTTGGTTCTGGATTAGTGCTGTTTGATTGGGTTGAATTCATGGTAGATCTCCGCAAAATGAATGTATGGGTCAAGTGATGCTGATTCAAGCACGACCTGCGAGTAGAGTTCGTTCGCCTAGCTTCTCGAAGGGAAGACTAGCTAAGGCGATCGCATTCAGTACAGCGCAATCTGCTGAATCTTGAAAAATCCGTTAATGTATAGAGAATTTCTGTGTTACAGCGTGAAATTCCCTTGCTGAATTTCTTGCGGACTTCTTTGTGTTCGTTCGTTTAGTTTAAGAATTCGCATTTATCTCTAGGAAGTTCAACGCTTCAATTAATTTCACTGTAATCAAGTTTCGTTAATAAAAGCAAATGCTCTTTCTTGTCGAATTAATAAATTTAAGTGATTAATATATTGATGCGAGGAAATAAGCCAGATCTGAATATCGAGTTTCTTCGGGGTGCTAGCACAATTTAATCAATTGGTACACCTATGTCTTGAATTGCTCGTCAACTGGAATCTGATAGCCATTGGCGAGGCGATTCGTCGTATTTGCAGTAGCAACAATTGCCATTAGTTCGCAAAACAGGGTATCACTCATCCCTTTGCCACGCGCTGCCGCCGTGTGGGAGGCGATACAGTAGTCACAGCCATTCGTGACGCTTACGGCGATGTAAATTAATTCGCGCATCAGTGGATCGAGTTCCCCTGGACTCGTCATGACTTCCTTCACCGTTTGCCATGTTCGTTGTAGGGTAGGGGGATGGTTGGCGATCGCTTTCCAAAAATTGTTGATGTAGTCCGTCTGTCGCGTGGCGCGGATATCGTCATAGACTGCACGCACTTCATCGCTGGCATCTTCGTATTCGATTAGTTTGCTCATAGAGGTAAATCACAAAGATAAACATACTAGCAACATATGTCTGTAGATTCTAAAAATAGATGAATAACCTTAGTGCCGCTCCCTTGGAAGTCAAAAGTCACAAGTTAAAAATCCTTTACGATCGTGGGTAAATTTCACTACCCCTTCAGTTCAGTACCCTCAATTGTTCAATCGATTTAATTTATCAGTATAAGAAAAAATAGTATTTGCTCCTATAAGTCGGAATTAATAGGATGAAGTCATGCTTCTTTTAGGGATTCTTGCCAAGCCAAATCCCTACTCTGCATGAGAGAGAGAAGAACATGAAGACAACTTATCTCGTTATCACAAGAGAAAGACATGAAAACTCTGTTCAAAATTACGATTATTGCACTGATATTCGTGGTGAATCTAGCGATCGCCCAACCCTCTCTAGCCGATCGACCCAAGGTTTCTAAAAATCCTGACTATATTCAGGTGACAAAAACGCTGAACGGTTTGTCAGCACTTCAGGAAACCCAGGATGTTACTCCGGAATTGCAACAGCGGATTGACGAGTTGAGCTTGCAAAAAGCTGCGATCGAGTCGGGTGTCACCTGGGGACAATGCAGTAATGAAACCGGAAATACAATAGGCATCTTTGGTCCCGCCTCTGAGGAATCGAAAACTGGCGATAACAGTCTCTACTTCCTAGCAAATGGTGAGACAACTCCTGAAGGCTGGGATTGCCAGGGAATTTATTTACCAAGTGGCATCAACGTTACAGGCATTGAGTCAACACCAGCCGTGTTCAAAATTTTGGATGGTACTCGTTTAGTCGCCCGCCGAAATCCTGATAGCTCTGCCATTGAATTCAATGTTCCGGCACTCAAGTCGTCCCAGGAGAATGAGCTGACAATTCCCAACGTATCGCAAACATTTATTGAATCCCGCATTCCTAGTACATTCACTGCAGTGGAAGTTGACGATTAATGGGATGGGGACAGGTGAGTTGACAGGATGATTTACAAATTGACCTGTAATCTTCGGTCAATTCGCCGTACAAAGAATGGCAAGTTATGGAATTAGCGTTGATTGCCCTGACCGAGCTAGCATTTTTACATTCAATCAATTAGCAATTAAGTAGGTTGGTATTAATATTTGTCGTGGAGGCAAGGCAG
This sequence comes from Coleofasciculaceae cyanobacterium, assembly GCA_036703315.1. Lineage (GTDB taxonomy): Bacteria > Cyanobacteriota > Cyanobacteriia > Cyanobacteriales > Coleofasciculaceae > DATNPH01. The sequence goes on along the minus strand of DATNPH010000154.1, from coordinate 1,097 downwards.
AGGGCAGAAGACAAGCAGATTTTAGACTCTAAACATTTGTTGATATACCTTCGTTTATTTGCGTCTACCTACTTAGCTGCCATCAATGTGCAGCAGTTTTAAAGTGAAATAGTATCACTCATGAGGAATTTTCGACTATGGATTCTTTGATTGGATCAGTAGATTCTCAGACTGTATTAGTAGTTGCGGCGATTGCTGTGTCACTTTTGCTGATAACGCTCCTATATAGAATCTTAAAAGCTGGTTTAGGGCTGATTTTGACAATTTTAGCGATCGTGCTGGTATTGCAGTCTGTCTTCGGCATCAGCCCTGGACAGTTGTGGGGTGAGATCGGAAATTTACCCCAAGATGCGATCCAAGTGGTGAAAAGCCTTGACTTAAATTCTCTAATGTCTAGTTTCTCAAGCTGAACAGAGCATTCAATTACTTCTAGTTATTCATCTGACAAAAAAGACTATTTGTTCTATCAGGTAGACCCTTATAGAGTGAAGTTAAGCCAATCCCAGTTCATCTAACGGGACTTATACGAAAATCGAGAAGCAATAAAGGTATAATCCAAGCATGGCATAGATTTCACGTTAAAGTTTGAGCGATGAAACAGACAACTCCTGCCGCCATGCCCCCTTGCTTCGATAGATGGTGTAAACGCTTTGATGATATCTGGAGACATCAAGCGCAAAAACGGGAATTTAGAAACTATATCGGGGGATTATTAGGGGAAAGTGAACGAAAAAATCTGTCTCAAATGGCGGATAACGCGGTCGGAGTGACTTACCACCGATTACACCCTTGGTGCGCCTAAATTCGGAGGAAACCTCCGAAGCGGCGCATCCGCTTTTTGACGGAAGCGCCCTGGTCGGAGGCAGTTTCTGGAGTGACATAACGGCGAATACTACGCTACCATGTCAAACAGCAATACTTCGGCATCATTTGAGGTGCCTTGTAGCACAATCTGTTCGAGTTGTGCAACAGTAGCTCCATCTCCTGCTGTCAAAGAGCGATCGTTCAGTTGCACCGAACCTCGTGCCACCTGTACCCAAGCAACACGTCCATCCGCTAACTGATGGTTTACAGTCTCGCCCTCGCGCAGAGAAGTT
>DATNPH010000007.1:0-5202 GCA_036703315.1 Coleofasciculaceae cyanobacterium | reverse complement strand
TGATTGACCAGGAACTGAAAACCTGGCTCTTATATTGTAGCGAATTGAAATTCTGTGCCGCCTCTACCCCTTGGGGTAGAGGCGGCACAGAGCTAAGAGGTGGCATTATAGAAGGTTGCGATAGCGTTAGCGTTAGCGAAGCGTTAGCGACGAAGGAGCGTCAGCGAGGCGTTAGCCTAGCGCTGCTGCTTACAGCAGATCGCGTTAGCGCAGCTTTCTGGAAAGCAATAGCGGGAGCATCCCAATTGAGAGTAAATCGCCCACAGACTGGAAGTCTGGGGCTATACAAACTAAGCCTGCGGAGGCAGGCTCAATTGAGTCCGCGCAGGCGGACTTGGTTTGTATAGCCGCGATTTCAATCGCCAGGTATTTTTGCTTGCATTGGGATGCACCCGCGATCGCAAAGTTTCGATAGCCTCAACTGTTCTAGGTTCGCACCTTAAGCCAATCGACAATAGTTGGAGGAAGGTTTCGCTGTACCTTACTGCTCACGTACATTCCGATGTGTCCAACTGGGAAGGAGTGCACGGTGTAGTCTGCGCTACCAATGTACTTCTCAAGAGCCAAAGAGGATGCCGGGGGAACTAGATGATCTTGCTCGGCGTAAATGTTCAAAATCGGGATGCGGATGTTTCCCAAATCCACTCGCTTCTTACCAATCTCAACTTGACCTTTAATCAGTTTGTTTCCCTGGTAGAAGTCTTTCATGAACTGTCGGTAAGCCTCCCCAGCTTGATCAGGACTATCAAAAATCCACTTTTCCATGCGGAGAAAGTTGATTAGTTTGTCCTCAGAGTCGATGTTCTCCACAAGGTCAATATACTTCTGAACCCCTAACTGCAAAGGCTTCAGCATCAAGAACTCTAAGTTCAGGAAATCACCAGGGATGTTGCCCAGAGTATCCACCATTAAATCTACATCTACAGCCTTTGACCCTAAAGTGCATCCACCCCAAACATTCAGGAGTCCCTCATCGACGTGAAAATCAACCGGGGTGACCATAGTAATTAGGTTTTTCACCTTCTCTGGGTAAAGGGAACTGTAGCAGAGGCTGAAGGTTCCCCCCTGACAAATCCCCAACAGGTTGATTTGCTCTAAGTTGTGGCGATCGCGTACCACATCCACACAGTTGTTGATATAGCCATTGATGTAGTCGTCAAGGGTTAACCAGCGATCGCCTCGACTCGGATAGCCCCAGTCGATCAGGTAAACATCCATGCCAAGATTGAGCAAATTGGCAACAAGCGATCGCCCCTCCTGTAAATCGACAATGTAGGGACGGTTAACCAGGGCATAAACGATCAGGATGGGGATGTTCAGCGAATGCTCCACCTTTGGCGTGAAGCGGTACAGCACCACCTTGTCCTCCCGGTACACCTCTTCCTTGGGAGTCACCCCGATCTGAATATCCTCCTCGCGCAGGCGGTTTAACCTCTCGACGCCGTTGACCAGCTTTTGCGTTAGCTCTGAATTGCTAAATCGGTATTTTGAAGTCATTGCGAATAGTCATTCCAGAGCTGGTTTAGTCCCATTGTAGGAGTAGAGAAACAGACCGAAGAGAATCGAATAGACTTGGTCAATGACGCCGGGAATCAAATAAAGTGGGTGAAGATTGCCGATCACGGTGTAATAAACCAGCACGGGGAAAACCGAGGATTGGGCGCAAATGCCAAGTTTCACGATATCGCGATTACTAGAAAGGTCGTTACCAACCCACCAATAACCAACCCCGATAATGAATATCAACACAATAAACATATGTAGATACTCAGGATTGGTCAGGGGTTTCAGATTAAGCAACTCGCGAATCCATTGATCGCCAAACAGTAACCCGACAAATTCAGCCCAATTTATTACAGCCTTGCTTAGAAATAGGTACTTCCACGTCATCGAATTTTTCATAGTTCATACTTCAACCGTTAGTCTGAGATTCTGCCAAGGCTTTTTTGAGGCTTTTAACTTCCTTACGTAGCTCGTAAATGCTGCGGTGAACCTCGTCTACTTCGCTTCTAGTTGGCAGGTCATACATCTTCAGAAACACTTCCATCAGCTGTTGCTGGTAAAGCCTGTAGGTCATGGCTGAGTTTAAGAAGTTTCCCTGGACTTCAAGGGTATCTTGTGAACGGAACGTCTGTGCAAATACTCGGTCAAATACACTACTCCAGACTTGTAGAAACTGCTGCCAGTTCTGAATCGTTTCGCCCTTTTCTTCAGAAGATGCCAACTCCCGCATCAGCTCCTCAGAAGCTTTCAGCCAGACATCGAGCAGCAGTACCTGATAGTCAAAGCTCGCCTTAGAGAAGTTTATCCAAGCATCAAAGCTCTTAAGCAGTTTGTTGTTGAATTCACGGCTGTATCCCAAGCTTGGGCTTTGCAGAACGCTGCCTAAGGTCTTTTCATACATGTTCCAGTAGAGGTTGCTCAGCTCAATCAATGCCCCAGCGTAACCACCTACTACCCCGCTCCCGCTTTCTCGTAACTGCTGTAGTGATTCTGCCCAAAGCTGAGCCAACTTTTGCAGCCCCTTCACGTAGATCTGCCACAACTCGGCTTGATTCTGAGTAGCCTTGACCGTAGCAGGCGTTTCGGGACTTGTTACACACTTGATGAAATCGAACCAGCTTTCCCACATCTTCACATCTTCTTCTCAGCCTCGGCTGATGTCTTTAAACGATTATCTCTCGTGAACCACCAAGCCCAAGCGACTAAGAATGCCTGCAAAGGAAGCCGCAACCAAATTAGTGGCGGATCGTGCGGCAGACCTGGAACTGAAATATTATTTACAGCTTGATAGAGATTGGCTGGAAAAACTGCAATGTAAAGTACAACAAGAGTCCAGGCAGCCGCACGACTGACTTGAGGAATTAATAATCCAACTCCCGCTAATACCTCAATGAATCCGCTGATGTAAACCAGTGACCAATGGTACGGAAGGTAGTCCGGCACAATCTTCTCAAACGGCTCTGGGTCTGTAAAATGGATTGCGCCAATTACTATCATGGCGATCGCAAGTAGGATTTGTAAACCTGTTTTGTACCACTTCATGGATTAAAGCTATCTCGACGTATTCCATTAATTCTGTAGACTTGTGCTAAGAAGCTTATATTTACCCCTCTATAGAAAAATATTTCCTTGTTCCAACTTCTAGACCTGAATCTTTTCCTCATAGTTAAAGTTCGTTTGGCTCTCGGCTAGATGCTTTAGTCTCAAAAACTGCTGGCGCATCATGAGTAAGTCTCCCCACGGCATAAAAGGGCGTATCCATGACCAAAATGGATTTCTGGGATAGCGAATATGCCCTTTGAGAATAAGGCGACAAGTGTTTGGTGTCATCGGAAAAAGGACATAACTGGCAGCGATATCACCAAAAATCGAAATGGCTTGCTTGTCATCCAGTACTATCGTCAAATGTCGATTTTGTTCAAACTCGACCAATTTAAAAATGCCCATCATTCTTTGACCGATCGCTAAGTTTTCCACGCCTGGAAGGAGTTGTTCTGGACTGGGGCGATCAGGTATCGACTCAGTAACCTTAAAAAACATTCTTTCCAGGTGGTCGAGCCAGTCATAACTGTAAGACCCAACCTTCAGTTGACATAACCACCGAAATAAAATTTCAGTTGGTACGTTCACATCTATGGCGCGGAAATACGCTTCGTCACTACTGTCTATGTAGCGATCGCACGGGAACGACATCAACCTCTCTTCAGGTGTAGACCCCCAAGTATATGCAATGCCTCGTTCCATGTTGATGTTTGCAATTGGTCAGTTTAAGTGCATGGTAATTGTTGAGCGATCGTACCTACCTCTAGCGATGGTAGTAGTGAGCATTAGCACCAGTTTTCAAGCTTGAATCTAAGCCAGGAGATACGGTATTCCTCTAACCTTACTGAGCAAGCACGTTACGCGCTTTGAGAATCAGCACGCAACTTGGTCCATGCGTGATTTTGCTATCCATCACCATTTGGACTGCCTCATCGAAGGGCATACGCAGCATTTCTATAGTTTCCGTTCCTTCTTGATTGGTTTGCGAGAAGGTTAATTGATGAGCCAGAAATAGATGTATAGGACAATGAACAATTGATGTATCCATATCAAAAAACCCTAGCTCGCTCCATTCCTCTGCTTTGATTCCAAGCTCTTCTCGAGCTTCACGTTGTGCGGCTTCAAGGGGAGGTTCATCCTCCTCAAGCACACCGCACACCACTTCGATACTCTCGTTCCCAAGAGCATATCGAAATTGCCGAGAAAGATAGACTACGCGATCGCTATCTATCGGCAGAATCGCAACCGCAGGTTTCATCGTGACGGTGCCATAGATACCAGGTTGCCCGTCTGGTTGAAGAACTTGGTCTTCACGGACATTGATAAACGAATTTTGGTACTTGTGACTGGTTTCTTGTATTGTCCAAGGACCATGTTTTTGTGCCATAATTCAGTCCGCTTACTACAAGGATTGAGATTGCTGATGAATGCTTTGTTCATAGTTCATGCGCTACCTCGCAATCAGCAATGAATAATGATTAGCCCTCTTAACGCGAGTGCCATTTGATTCTCATCCAAAAGATGGATGACAGGTCATTAAAAATTTAAAGAAGCATTTAGGTGTTTAGCATCGCGGATAGCATGACCTTCAGGGTCATTGTTGAAGTATATGTATACATCAATTCCCTGTTGCAGAAACGAGCGAATATGGGTTGCCCAGGTAGAAAGTTCTTCATCACTGTAGCCAACGCCCCATTGACCACTATGCATACGGATATAAGTCCAAGGCGCGGTTAGGCAGACATCGAGGGGAACTGTTGGACTTACTGGCAGGCAGAGGGCTGCACCCGCACGTTCTAGCAGTTTGTACACCTGTGGAGTCAGCCAGCTTTTGTGACGGAATTCAAAGGTGTACCGTTGTTGTGGGTATGCTTGCAGCAATTCCAAGAAGGACTCAAGGCGATCGCTATTAATAGACCAAGTGTGAGGAAACTGGAACAGAATGGGACCGAGCTTTTCTTCTAAGCCAGAGGCTCGCTCCATCAGTCGAGATAGCGGCTCTTCAGGGTCTTTCAACTTCTTCATGTGGGTGAGAAAGCGGCTACCTTTGACGGCGAAGAGAAAGTCTGGAGGTGTCTGATTTCGCCAAGTTTCAAAGACAGACCGCTCTGGCAAACGGTAGAAGGAATAGTTGACTTCTACCGTGGAAAAGTGCTG
>DATNPH010000081.1:0-43957 GCA_036703315.1 Coleofasciculaceae cyanobacterium | reverse complement strand
GATACGTCTGTGCGCGTAACCGGGTGTCAGGGCTACCCCAGTTTGGCAACGACATTCCCCGCTCAACCTGGACAGACGGTGACCCTAGAGAAGGTGACAACCGTCTTCACCTCACGGGATGAGAAGATTCCGGCCCAAGCGGCTCAGGACAAGCTCAGGCAACAGCCCAGCTACACCACCTTGCTGTCAGCTCAGGAAGCGGCTTGGGACGAGGTGTGGCGCTCAAGCGATGTGGTAATCGAGGGCGACACCAAAGCTCAATTTGCGATTCGCTACAACCTATTCCAGCTGCTCATCAGTGCACCTCGTCACGACAATACCGTCAGCATTCCGGCTAAAACACTCTCTGGTTTTGCCTATCGCGGTCACGTCTTTTGGGACACTGAAATCTTTGCCCTTCCCTTCCTGATTTTCACGCAACCGGCTTTGGCTCGTAATTTGCTGACCTACCGCTACCATACCCTCAATGGGGCACGGCGTAAGGCTAGAGAGTCTGGCTACAAGGGGGCGATGTTTGCCTGGGAAAGTGCGAGTACAGGAGATGAGGTGACTCCTCGTTGGGTACCACCAGCGGGCGGCGATGGCGAACTGGTGCGGATTTGGTGTGGCGATCGCGAACTGCATATCAATACCGATATTGCCTACGCCGTCTGGCACTACTGGCAGGTCACAAGCGACGACGACTGGATGCGTGACTGTGGAGCCGAGCTAATCTTGGATACAGCGGTCTACTGGGGTAGCCGCGTCGAGTGGAACGCCAAGCAGGAATATTATGAAATCCGTGAGGTGATTGGAACGGATGAATACCACGAACATGTGAGCAACAATGCCTTCACCAACCGGATGGTGCAATGGCATCTGGAGAAAGCACTTGCTGTCCTAGAGTGGCTGCATAGCGGGTATCCCGACCAATCTGCCCAACTGGAGCAAAAACTCCAATTAACTTTGGAGCGACAAGCCCGTTGGCGTGACATCATCAGTAACATATGGATTCCCTACAACCCAGAAACTCGGATAATTGAGCAATGTGAGGGATTTTTCAACCTAGAAGATATCAACCTGGCTGATTACGAGCCGAGAACCAAGTCAATGCAGGTCATCCTGGGCATTGAAGGAGCCAGTAAGCGACAAGTGCTCAAGCAGCCAGATGTATTGATGCTTCTGTATTTGATGCGCGAAGTCCCTGGGATCTACTCTGATCTACAGACACTCCAAAGCAACTGGGACTATTACGCTCCCCGCACCGACATCACCTATGGCTCATCTCTTGGCCCAGCTATCCATGCTGCTTTAGCCTCTTACCTCAATCAACCCGAAGAAGCTTACGAGCGCTTTATGCAAGCGGCACTGGTGGATCTGGAGGATACACGGCGCAACGCCAAGGAAGGGGTTCACGCTGCCTCAGCGGGTGGAGTATGGCAGGCGATCATCTTCGGTTTTGCGGGTATCCGGATTAATGATACTTACCCTCAAGCTAACCCACATCTACCGAAAGGCTGGACACGGGTGAAGTTTAAGCTGCTATGGCGGGGTCAGTGGTATGAGTTCGATCTGCGTCCACAAGGAGTAACACAGGAGTCAGAAGTAATGACAGAAAAGGAGAATGGGAAAGTAGGACAATCTCCTGCTCATCCCCCCGATATCCGGGGTGTGATTTTTGACCTAGATGGCGTGCTAACAGAAACAGCCGAATACCACTACCGAGGTTGGCAGAAGCTAGCAGACGAAGAGGGGATTCCTTTTGATCGAGAGGCTAACGAGGCAATGCGGGGGCTGTCACGTCGGGATTCGCTACTACATCTGCTAGGGGGCACAGCGAGGACGGAAGAACAAATCCAGGAGATGATGGAGCGTAAGAACAACTATTATTTGGAATCCATCAAGGATATTAGTTCTGCCGACTTACTGCCTGGGGCGATAGAATTGCTGGATGAACTGCGCTCTGGTGGTATCAAAGTAGCGATCGGCTCAGCTAGCAAAAATGCTCAGGAAGTGATTCAACGATTGGGCATTGGCGATCGAGTCGATGCGATTTCAGACGGCTACAGTGTAGCGAACTCCAAGCCAGCACCCGATTTGTTCTTGCATGCCGCTGCTCAACTGGGTCTTGCAGCAGAGCATTGTGTGGTGGTGGAAGACGCGGGTTCAGGTGTGGAGGCTGCCTTAGCAGCGGGGATGTGGGCGGTAGGACTCGGACCCGTTGAGCGGGTTGGTGCAGCCCACGTTGTTTTGCCTAGCTTGGAAAAAGTCCACTGGGCTGAGCTCTTGGATAAACTGAGCCAACCTAAACCTTCTCTCCAATCGCAGGCAAGATAGCTGAGGCATTAAGTACAAAATCCTTTTGTTGAGAATCCCTCGACTAGTCAACGGGGGATTCTTTCATCTAGTGAGGCACCCTGAGCGATTACCCACAACCTTCGCGAAGCGTTCTGTGTTAGCGAAGCGGGCGGGCAACGCCCGACAGGAGTAGGCATGAAAATTTCTCTTCCCCACTCCCTATTTTCATCAAGACAGACACCATGAGCTGCTTTGTCTGAACGAGACAACGAAGGGTAGACATTGCTCACTTTTCATACATAGGTTAGATTACAGGTTGGAATTTTCGTTACATAAATACAAACATATAAATTTCTTGTTCTTCTTACCCCTTTATATATCGGTATAGACGTTAAGCTACTCAACGACGGATTTCACCAGCTAGTTAGGAGGAGTTAGGAAATGACCCAGAGTTCCGTGAATCAGCTTGGCGAAACTATCCCCCAAACGATGAATGGATATGACCCGAATGTGTTCCCAGCATTTCATCAAACGCTGCAAACTCACTTTCCAGGGGTATTATCGATGAGTAAGTACATGAGAAAGACTTTCCAGAGCTTGAGTACTTACGGTTTTTGTGACGAAAACACGATGGGGATGATTGCGATTTGTCGGGATGAAATCGCCGAACCCCTATTCACCGAAGTAATTCGATACTGGGGAAAAACTTTTAATTGTTGCAGCTTAGCGGGGTTTGTCATGATGGGGAAAACCGGGTTAGCTGCCGCGATCGACCATACTCCCATGTTTGAGGGTATCCGTCGTTTTACTTTCTATGCTATGCCCCATATCGCCATTTCTAGACATGGGGATATTGGCAGAGTTTATCGAGATGGTGTTCAAAAAGCATCCCATGCCTGTGGAGCATTAGAATCGGTCGTCAAAGAATTGGCATCTGGTCACCTGAAACTAGAAATGGATATGCAGGATATTGAACAAACGATTATCCGGCAGAAAATTCTTTCAACTCTTACCTATGGGGACAAACCCAATTTGATAGAAATTACGAAATTGGCATCTGAAATTATTTCCAGCGATGTTGAAAACCTGTTAAACACCCTGGATTCCTCTGAATTTAAGTATGCCGTCATGACCGGAATTCAAATTCACGGACCCTTGGGCACCCACTGGATCTATCCGCAAGATTTTTATGTCGTCGGATCTGACATTCCTGGAGGAAAAGAACAGATTGAAGCGTTTAAGTAACAGGACTTGAAGGGCATTCAATATCTATGCCATTTCAACTAAAAAGGAGTGCAGCCAGAGACATCACAGATTGAACGATCGCGAATGAAACTGAGCTATATTTGGGTGCGATGCCTATATTTAACATGAGTTCAGTGGAAAAAGCTGATTAGGCTAGCAGCCGCCTGTCTTACGCCGTGGTCGTCTGGCCTATCGCACTGAAGCGAGCTGAGTGGCCAGCTAGCCTCAAACGTCTCTCAGGAATTTTAAAAATTGGTAATTGGTAATTAGTTATACATAAACGACCTAGAACAGTTTTCCCATTGCCCATTACCCATTACCCACTACCCACTCGCCAGTAGTGTGACACTTCAGGGTGCGGAATGTGGGTAGTAGAGGTAGTGCAAATCACTATTCACCTGTCCCCAATTCCCGAAAAACAATTGTATTTGTTGAGTCTACGGAATTTAGGCTAAACCCACTAGCAAAACCTGAAGTGCCGAAATTTTGATGTTACAAAATCGGGAATCGCTGCTATAAGAGTTAACTTTTCCGATTCCCTCTCAATGATCACAGCGAAACACCAAATAACTTAAGCGGCGATCGCCTAATCCTAAGTTGTTAAAAGCTGACTTTTTGAGTCTAGGGCACCAATCATGAGGGGCTTTGCACGTACTGAGTCACCGCTTGCGAGAGGGATTGAAGGGCGGAGACCGCCTTGGTTTTGTCTGGTGTTGGTGCCTTCATCAGGTTATTTACTTGAGTAACACCTGCTGAAATCTTGTTGTAAGAATCTTGGGATTTGCTTTTGACGCCATTCTGGATTACTTTCTGCTGCCAGTTATCGCTAAAACTTTTGGCGTAGCCTTTGGCTGTATCGACATCATTAGCTTGCAAGGCTTTAACGGCAGCAGGTAAGTAGCCATTTAACTGAGTTAACTTTTGCTTAACATAATTATTACCTGTTGCCTTGCCTGAACTAGCGGGTGCGGTCTTAGATTTAGCCGTTGATCCAGGAGACTGAGCAGCTCCAGGAGTAGCTGTTGTGGCGTTAGGGTTGGCAGCTTTAGGCTTTTTTTTGCGGACTACTACCGGTGTTGGGGCAATATCTTCACTTTGCTCTTCATTCCTGCATCCTGTGAACAGGGAAAGAATCAGTACACTGGCTATCACGGCGGAATTGGCACGCATATCTCTAACTCCTCAAACATTAATCGATAGTTCTGGGCGTTATGGGTAGACGCTTTAGTCTATATAGCCTGCAAGCGCCCACAAATAACTACAACAACTGCTACAACTAAAATTGTCAGCTTCTCCAAGATAGTAAATTACAAAACTGACAACTGGGAAGAATAATTTGAGGATAATTTAACGGCGAAGCCGGAGTACAGGATAATTCCTCTCAGGTTATGCCTTGGTTTCAACTGCCGCGATCGCCTTGTCTTTATCGGATGTCATCGGCTTGACTAAGGTATTTTTTCCCCTTCACCCCCAGAATTCCTACGTTGTCCGCTCTGAAGCCGGCTAAGAGAATGTCACTTATATTGGGACTTTACAGGTCTTCTCTGAACGCTGCTATCTTTTACAAGAACCCCAACACGACTCGTTAAGCTACGGAAGTAAAGTCCGCCAATTGTAACCAAAAATACAATATAACCCAGGGCTTGAACTAAATAGAGATTTTGAGTGTAGCCAAACATCGCACTCAGAAGTAAGCCAGGAAACTTGTCGTCAGGCAAAATCTTGGAGGTATCCCAAACTCTCGGTCCCAGAATGCAAGAGGGGTTCTTCGCAAATCGCTCGTAGAAGAAACAAAGGTTCTGCGATTTCCGATCCATCTGAGCAAGAGTGTGAACAGCGCTGTCAAAATGCCCCAGAGAGGAAACGACTAAACCGGCAACAATCAGGAGTAACAAAACGCCCATCACTTGGAAAAAGCGGCGGATGTTGATTTTGATGCCCCATTTAAACAGCAAACCGCCAATTCCGGCGGCTACTACTATCCCTGCGATCGCACCAAGCGCAGGAATCAAACCTTGCTGGAATTTAGCAAAAATAAACAGAACGGTTTCAAAGCCCTCTCGTAGGACGGCAATGAATACTAAGCTAAAAACGCCCCAACCTGCACTATTCCCTTGTTTGATGGCACTGGTAACCGCTCCCTCGACTTCAGCTTTCAGAAATCGCGCCTGCTGAGTCATCCAGATCAGCATCCAACTGAGCATGGCGATCGCAACCACACTAAAAACGCCCTCCAGCAGGGGTTCCATCACCGAAGCATACTGGGGATACGAGGCGCTCAACCCTTGAGTAACCCAGCCAAACAGAACACCCACCAACGCACTAGCAACCAATCCAACGCCAACACCGACATAAACCCAACGGTTGAGTTGGGTTGCGCGAGCTTTTTTGAGCAAAGCTAGCACAATGCCCACAACGAGAGCGGCTTCGACGCCTTCACGTAGCGTAATTACAAAAGTTGGTAAAGCCCCGCTAAAGTCCATGATTTATTTGTTGTTCCTTATCCGTTGTCTATTGCCAGTTCACCAACGACCACTCAGCTAAAATCGCGCAACATCTTCTTAATTTCGATGTTGTGCAGTTCTTCTTGACCAATCATGGTGCGGGCGAATTCTTCTAGATAAACGCTGGCATTTTCTACCGTATCCAACAATTTTTTGTAAAGCTTCAGCGCTTTTTTTTCATGGTTGAGGCTTTCTTCCAAAATATCTCGCACGGTGTGTTGGTAGGTTTCTTCAATCGGAGCAATCCGCTGGCTAGGATGCCCTTCTAAGCCGGTGAGAATCTCTCCTACTTGTTGAGCATGGAGTAGGGACTCGGTTGCTTGTTCTTTGAAAAAAGCGACAATTGGAATCCGATTCGGACCCGTCACCATCAGAGAATAGTGGGTGTAACGTACCACACCGGCTAGCTCAAACTCCATAATTGAGTTGAGCAGGCTAGTGGTTGCTTTTAGATCAAGATCCTTCATGAGTTAGTGTTACTTTCTGTGTTTCTCTGGGTTTGTTTATGGCTTGTCCAAAAATCACTGAGTGCTGCTGCCTTGGAAGTCAAAAGTCCTTTGAGCATAAGGTGTTCATCACTTGTCAGCTGCTGACTTATTTGTGCCGTGCTGCACTGAGTCATGTTTAGGGGAAAAACCGGGCAAAAATGCCCAGTTATTTTGGATCAGCCTCAACAATCCCTTCACTTCTTACTTAATAATCTTTTGAGCGTCTTGCTCAATAGTCTTAATCAGTTGGGTGACTTTGTCTGGAGGCAGCACAGGTTTTTCTGGCGCTATAGGTGAAGGCCAAGCGGTTTTCAGCTGAGTCAGGGTGTCAGCGATCGCTTTTTGGGCTTCGGAATTTTGCTTGGTCAACTTGTCTGAAATGTTGTTTTTCAGAGCATCCGCATAGGTGACAAATCCTCGTGAGTCTTGATACTCAATCACTGCTGCAATTTTGCCGTTAGCGACTGACGCTTGATATTCGGAGTTTGCTGTATCCAGTAAACCGTTAATCACCTTCATAGTAAATTCTGGAGACTGACGTTGGCTATCTGGCAAGGCGGCAATTGCACCATCCACAGCTTTCATCGAAGCCTCAAACTGACTTCCAAGTTGAGGGTCGTTGGGCTTGGACTTCACCAAATCTTGCAAGCTGACCAACTGTGTTTTGAAGTCTGGAACATTACGCTCCTTCAACTGGTCTTCCACATCGACGTAGATTTCTTCAACTGGGTGACCAATGTGAGGCTCTGCCTGATCGGGTTTTTTTAAGTCCAGCAGTTCTTTGGCAACCAGCATATGCCCTTTCATTAAACCCAGCTTGACCATGTAATCAACGTCTTTAGCTTCCCCTGTCAGGACGATATCCTCGATCGTTACCTGATCCTTAATCTTGTCAAACTGGTCTTGAGTGATCACTTTTTTTGTCACCAGTTCCTCAGGTTTGGCGTAGGGACGACTCGCCTGAATTTTGTTTGATAACGCTGGAACGGCCAATTGGGCTTCAAATTTATCCAATTCCGAAAGAATGGCAGTGTTGATGTTGATTTTTGGCTTGCCACTGGTTTGATTGTTCGCCGTGGTCGCGGCGGGACTCGAATTAGCAGCCGGTGAAGATTTTGAGGCGTCAGTTGTGTTTTGAGTCTGAGCGCAGTTGCTCAGAACAATCAGACAAGCCGCGGCAAAGGCAACAGCTAGGAAACGAAAGATAGATTTCATGTTGCTTCTCTACAATTTTTCATCAGATTCCAAAGGAGCAATCGCTTTTTTATTTAAGAATCTTTTTCAATAAACTGAGTAGAACTCATTTTCAAACTCTTGATAAGCTTTGTCAACTATTAATGAGTATTAAAAGTCTATCTTTAGACAGAAGCATTTACGATGACTTTGTATAACATAAGACTAAGCTGTCGGTCATTTAAGTGGCCTTGTGTGGGAAAAGGTAAAGGTTGATTTAAAAGCTTTTTCCCCTTACCCCTTTTTCCCAAGCCAAGAGATGGCTTGTTAAATGTGGAACAGCTTAGTATTTTAGGCATTGCGGTGTTCTAGTACGTCAAACAAACCCATGCAGCCGGCTTCGGCGATCGCATCTTGGTGAGGATGGAACATATACTTACCTGGATAGCGGTAGGTAAACTCCAAAATATGCCGTTCTGCGGTTCCCATCGTAAGCACATCCGTTTTCTGCGTCGGAGTGAGTGTCATGCCTGTGGGATAGACATCAAAGAAATTGGCGTGTAGATGAAACGTCGCAGCCGCATCAAACTCGATCACGTTCAAGACATACAGCCGAATCAGCTGGTTTTTGTAAATGGGGATGGGGTGATTCATGTAGTAGTTCGGCAGACCATTGAAGGCATAAAGCTCATTTTGCTGGTCTTCATTCACGTCATACCCAGCCATCACTAGCACCATCTCATCCGCCGGGGGACGCTTTTTGGGGGGGTCAACGATGAACATCCCATACAATCCTTTGCCGATATGTCGTGTGATGGGTGCAATGTGGCAGTGGTACAGGTGGACACCATAAGGTTCAGCATCAAATTCGTAAATTGTCGCTGTACCGTTGCGCACAGGTCGAATGCCATCCACTTCAGGCGGATGGATACCGTGAAAGTGCATTGTGTGGGCATGTCCACCATTATTGAGGAACATTACCCGGACGCGATCGCCTTCGGTTGCTCGTAGGGTTGGTCCTGGCACACGGTTATTAAAGTTCCAGCTGTTGAACGTAACTGCACTATTGAGCTGAAGTGTGGAATTACCAGCCCTAATCTGAAATTCTCGGATTGTACGCCCATTTTCACGCTTCACTGTGCCATAATCAAAATCCCGCAGCACTGCCATTGGATTCATACCATTGCTAGAGATCAGCGACTGGCTCTCTATTGGAGGCACCCGCACTGATAGCGATCGCTTTTGAGCCAAAGTTTGGAAAGCCACGGCAGCACCAGCAACACTGGTTCCTGCTAATCCTAGTTTCAGCAACTGGCGGCGTGAGAGTAGTTTTGCTTGATCGGGTACAGGGAATTTCAGCATGACATAACCAGAGGTACCTCCAGTTTTATTGAGAAAAGTATTCAGATAATTTACGAGGCTAAGTATAAAAGTTGCTCAAGCTTATTGTCAATGATTTGCAATAAAATCCAGGCATGAGCATGTTCTTCAGCAGCTACGGCAACTAAGATGGTATCGCTGTGTTGAGCAAGCTGTGTTGAGCAAAACGTATTTGAACGTGTTGCTTTATAGAAACGCCGTAAAACCCACATCCTTTTAGGTGTGGGATATAAGGCGGGTCATCGGAGGTACGGAGATGACCAAACTATCTGGTCTTCTGATTTTCAATGTATCGCTTAACCGTTTCACTGCTGATATTGCCAGCGGTTGAACAAAAAAAGCTCCTAGTCCACATACTTGGGAGCTTTTTTAAGTGCGGGAATTCAGCTGTGAGCGTGTTCGCTGTTGCTCCCTTGAGTCGATGCATGATGTCTGACGGGGCAACCGTTGGAGGGCAGTTAAGAAACAGATGCACATGGTCAGGCATCACTTCCAAAGCAATAATCTGGCAATCTAGCTCTACAACTTTTGCTCTTAGTAGTTCCTCAAATCTTCGAGCTACTTCACCTACAAGCACTGGCTTGCGGCGTCTCGGTATCCAAACAAAGTGATAGTTAATCAACGTGACACAAGTGTTGGCGTGACGATAATCTTGTCCCATTGGTCTTGAAGATTGGTCTGTAGACCAATACCATAGACAACAAGGAGGGAAAACACAATGCTGGTTCTCGAATACAAAATCAAAGCTAAACCGCAACAATACAAAGCTATTGACGAGGCTATCAGAACTGTACAGTTCATCCGCAACAAAGCAATTCGCTACTGGATGGACGCAGCCACGGAAGCCAAGATTGATCGTTTTGCTTTGAATAAATATTCGACCGAACTACGCAATGAGTTCCCCTTTGTTAAAGCCCTGAACTCAATGGCAGTACAGGCAGCAGCCGAACGAGGATGGCTTGCAATTTCTCGGTTTTCCGATAGCGCAGCGGTAGCGAGTTTACGAGCGTCTAATTGCAAATCTAAAAAATCTGGTAAAAAGGGCTATCCACGTTTTGTGCGATGTAGAAGTTAAGTGTTAATGAGTGGAGAGCCGCCTCTGTTAGTGGATTCTGTCCCACTATCCCCACGTAAAAGAGTCCTTGACTCCGGTCACATTGATAGTAAGCAATGAAATCAATGGAATGCAGACCACGAAAGTATTCAGACCTAAAAGCCTAATTTGGGTAAGAGCAAGGGGAAGTTTGGAAGGGTTAACGAAAGTAAATTGTCATCAAAGTCTCGTCAGGAAAGAACGTGTGAAATAAGGCTGATACACACGAGCCAAAAAGGCAAAGTAGGTGGTTAAAGGGCTGGAAGCGTCTCTTTAACGGCAGAACAAAATCCTACCGGGACATAGACAAAACTCCTCCCCAAACGAATCTCAACACTTGAAACTACAGTAAGCCCTATAGATTCTCTGATACGGTCGAGACTCAGAGTAAGCCAACCGCAAGGAAGGATGAATCATCTAGAGGGTAAAGGATGCTGGAAAAAGCGAATGCCTTTGTGTAATGCAAGGGATAGGAGTTCAAGATTTGCTCCGCATTGAAAGATGGCAGACTTCCGGCGGGTCTTCAGCGATAAACCAACGTAAGGGAATCGAACTGACGTGCAAGATAGAGTCAGAAATGACATCGGAACGAAAGAACCGCTAAAGGAATGGGCTTCTATCAATTGGAAGCTAGTTAAGAAGCGGATTAGAAACCTGAGACAAAGGATTTACCGCGCCACTCAGAACCGTCAATGGAATAAGGTTCGTAGCCTTATG
Source organism: Coleofasciculaceae cyanobacterium (assembly GCA_036703315.1). Taxonomy (GTDB): domain Bacteria; phylum Cyanobacteriota; class Cyanobacteriia; order Cyanobacteriales; family Coleofasciculaceae; genus DATNPH01. Next base: position 33,080 of record DATNPH010000081.1, on the reverse strand, counting down.
AAGTTGATGCTACGCAGCTACTCCAACCTGCTACTGTCGGTAAGAAAGGTTTCCCTAGAAAACCAGGGTAAGAGAACGGCTGGCATAGATAACCAGAAAGTTCTAACCCCAAAAGCTAGGGTAGCCTTGGTCAATGAAGCGCAGCAAAAGAATACTCCGTGGAAAGTTCGCCCAACTAAGAGGGTTTACATTCCTAAAGCAAATGGAAAACAAAGACCACTGGGTATTCCGACAATCAAAGACCGAATAATGCAGGCAGTAGTTAAGAATGCTCTAGAGCCAAGTTGGGAGGCTCGCTTTGAACCAAACAGCTTTGGATTTCGCCCCGGACGTTCGTGTCACGATGCTATAGAACAATTGTGGTATCGCCTTAATGGACATGGCAAAGATGAATGGGTACTTGATGCCGACATCAAGGGAGCATTTGATAACATTAGCCACGACTATATCCTTAAAGCAATCGGAGAAGCCCCCAGCAGGGAGTTAATCAAACAGTGGCTAAAAGCAGGATATGTAGAGGCAGAGATATTCCACAGTACCAACCAAGGTACTCCTCAAGGGGGGATTATTTCGCCATTATTGGCGAATATAGCTCTGGATGGCTTAGAAGAATTGCTGTCCCAATATAAAAGCAGTAGAACGTATGAGTCTACAGAGAAAGGAAGAAAGCGTATTAGGGAAATGCAATTCCCGAAGTATAGCCTAATCCGATATGCCGATGACTTCATTGTTACGGCAACCACCAAAGAGGATATCGAAGCCATACAGCCCATTATCAAACAATGGCTCAGTGAAAGAGGGTTAGAACTTAATGAGGAAAAGACTAAGGTCACAAGCGTGAACGAAGGTTTTAACTTCCTTGGGTTCAACATCCGAAGTTATAAAGGCAAATGTTTGATTAAACCTCAAAAGGAAAAAGTGCTAGCCAAACTAAGAGAAATCAAGGAATGGCTTAGAAATAATTGCTCGGCTAAACCTGAAGCAGTTATCAATTATCTCAATCCAATCCTGAGAGGATGGGCTAACTACTACGAGCATGGTGTAAGTAAAGAGGTGTTCGCATATTTCGACCACGAAATGGTACTAGCACTATGGAGATGGGCGAAGAAAAGACACCCCAACAAGGGTAAAAAATGGGTTAAAAACAAATACTTCGGTAGAGTCGGAAACGACCACTGGGTATTCAAAGCCACAACCAAAGACAGAACTGGAAAAACCAAGGCACTCAGCTTACTGAGAATGGCAACGATACCAATAACCAGACACGTCAAAGTAAGTGGTAGCTCATCACCCGACAACCCCGCACTGGTCGAATATTGGGAAAAACGGAGAACCAAGTACGGCAAGACCCGATTTGAAAAAGGTTCAAAACTGTACAAGGTGGCAGAGAACCAGAAATGGCACTGTCCCGTTTGTGGGGAACACCTGCTCAATGGAGAAGAATGGCATACGCACCACAAGATATCAGTCAAAGATGGGGGGACGGATGAGATTGACAACCTCATTCATCTACATAAAGCCTGTCATAGACACCTTCACAGTGGTCAACGTTCGGAGTTGCAGGAGGCTTGAGCCGGATGATGCGAAAGTGTCAAGTCCGGTTCTTAGGGGGGAGAGATGCGGCGACGTATTCTCTCCTACCCGACCAGAAAGATAACCGTTCTGTTGAGTATAAGACTAGCGGGTGGTCGCTTCACAAAACCAAAAGACGTATCGCCCTCACTGATAAAAAGGGCATCGGTGAACTGAAGCTTTTAGGTAAGTGGGACATCCACCAATATCCAGTAAAATCCATCAAGCGGGTTCGACTTGTACGACGTGCTGACGGGTATTACTGCCAGTTTGCCGTTGATGCCGAGTGCATTGATATTCAGCCACCAACAGGTCAAGAAATTGGATTAGACGTAGGACTAGAGTCGTTTTACACAGATTCCGACGGAATAAGCGAGCCTAATCCAAAGTTCTTGAGAAAAGCTGAGTTTGATATCAAGCACGCTCAACGTCGCATTTACAAAAAAGTAAAGGGTTCATCAGGACGCCGCAAGGCAAGAGCTAGATATTCCAGGAAACACTTAAGAGTAAATAGGCAGCGTATCGAACACGCCAAGAGATTAGCGCGTCACGTTTGCAAGTCTAACGACTTAGTAGCCTATGAAGACTTAAAGGTTGCAAATCTGCTCAAAAATCACTGTTTGGCTAAGTCAATCGCTGACGCTAGTTGGTATCAGTTCAGGCAGTGGATTGAACATTTTGCAACCAAGTTTGGAAGATTAGCTGTTGCTGTTCCGCCTCAGTACACTTCACAAGAGTGCAGTCAGTGTAAGGCGATTGTGAAAAAATCCCTCAGCACTAGAACCCACGTTTGCTCGTGTGGGTTGATTCTGCAAAGGGATTGGAATGCGGCTATTAACATTTTGCTCAAGGCAAAATCTAGGGATGGGCAGTCCCGAAGTAACGCTAACGGAGTTGGAACCTCTACGCTACTTGGCGCAAGCCTGGTAGAACAAGTTCTGACGATGAAGTTAGAATCCAACGTGCTTTAGCCGTTGGAGTGTCAAGAGTTTTATCTCAGCAACACGTTCTATTAGACAAGTGATCGTGATTACCTACCCCACCCCTGCCAAGGGCTGACTTCGAGTATCCCTTGAGAGGTAAATACAACCCTAAATTGACTCTGGGCTTCCTGGGTAAAATCCCTGGCTGGAAAACGGGTATTGCCAGAAGCAGAAGAAGAGGCAGCCATGAGGAGAGCGCTCCTAGGCAAGTTTGGCAGAGGAGTTTGTTGAAGGTAATCAACGGAGGCGTGATTGAGCGGCTCATAGCTTGCGATCGCTCCATCTTGGCTCACGCTGACGCGGTACTCTAACTGCTGCCCAAACGTGTGGCGGTTTGCTTGCCAATGTTGAGTAATGTAGTCGTATAGCTTCTGGTTTAATGCGGCTAGCTGATTGGCATCCGTAATTTCTGCTGATAGGTTAGAAGGACTACGTTCCTGAGCGTTCTTAGTGGTACTCGACGTGCTCAAAGAATTATGGGTTATGTTCGTATTGCCACCGCTAAAAGTCTCTCCAGAGGACTGATCGGCAACAGGCTGAATGCTGGGTGATTCACTAGAAGGCTGCGATAACTTACCTTCAAGGGTCAGAGACTTCAGGTGAAAGTTATAAGCCGCAAATTTTTTGTCCTTACTGACTCGAATGCAAGCCGTAGGAAACGAGACGGCTAGGAGAGTGAATACTCCAACCAAAATCCAAACATACTTGTGCATCTCCCTTGCTGAGATTTGCTTGGTTTGTACTTGTCGCATTTGGGCGTTTGTATCCATTGCTAAATTCCTCAGGGCTTACATCAAGGGCAAATAGGGAAACAGGGGATGCCAGCTCATAGCCGTGGCAGCAATCAATAAAGTAAATAACCAGAAAAAAATTGTTCTGGATTTAATGTTCTTGTTCTTCCAGAGCCCGTAGAGAATTAACCAACTGACAAGCCAACCAACCAGCAACATTGTTTCTTTTCCCGCGTAACTCCCAATGTTGCCCCACAGTTCGCTGGGGTTATGGCTTCCAGGTATCCAGCTGCCAATTGCCAAAACGATTTTTTCTCGTGCTTCGGATGTATCCGACAAGTGATGAGTAACCATCATCACAAAACAACCAAATCCAGCACTAATCAGCGCGGCGGCAGCCGGTCCAGAGACTGTAGGCGTACTCTGAGAACCCGCCGCCAAGCCTTGGGGAAAATGTTTCAACCACTCCCAAATCCGACTGTATAGAGGTGCCGTTTCTGTTTCAGGTTTGCGGGATAATTGTTGGCTCATCCAAGAAAATCTCCGAAATTTAATCCTTTGTTGAAGGAGTAATAGAGTGATTCAGCAAAATTCAAAATACTTACAAGGCACGGATTTTGGCAATACCAAGCCCGCTTACCAAACCCCCCATTGTAAAAAACATTATTGCCATCAAAGCAACGCAGGTAGCGGCTAGAACTGGGCGGTTTTTTCTGTCCAGAATTGAGTCGCCGTACTTCCAGAGAATCCAGGTACAGGCAGCACCCAATGGCAATGTAAACAAGGGGCTGTATTCGTGGTACTCCGCTACGTACTGTCCCAAAGGGGAGTTCTCTTTGAGCCAAGCGCGGGCACCACCGAAGTTTAAACCAGCTCGGTAGCGCATATAGGCTAGGTTGCCGGTAGCGATCGCCAGAAATGATATGAACGTTGACCAAAACGTGAGAGTACGCATTTGGGGCAGGATTTTACTGACGCCCCTAAGTAAGGGAAATGCTAAATGCCCTGCATAGACGGCAACAACTGTTGCTAGTAAGGCACCAAAGCCATGAATTGTGCCCATCCATCGTTGCCATGGACTTGGATGTAACAGGTTGAAGAAAGGCAAAGACAGAAACAAACCTGCCGACAGAATGCTCAGTCCATAGACACAGACCTTTGCAATATCGAGCTGTTTAGGAAACTCAGTTGAAACTAAATCGCCATGCGACTCTTGCACCTCAGAAAATCCTCCTTTGGCGTGGACTATCGTGAACAACAAGTTTTGACTTGAGAAATAATCGCAGTAGTATTTCTGCACTATCTATCAAAATAGTTGCAGTTAACTCTTGAAAGATTTGCTAGCTTTACGCGTGAGGCGATCGCTCAGGCAGAATGTATTGAAACCACAAACAAGCTGGTTTCAGACTAGGATTCAAGGCTTGGTTAGCCTATAAAGCTCCAATTTCTGTGACAAGGGACTAGTGTATAGGTTATTTACGAGCTACAGAGTTTTAGGATTACTGTGACTTAATTGCAAAAAAAGCATATTAATTTACTAGCCATCTTGTCAATCACTTGCAAGCAATTCTCAATTATTATTTAAATTACGCGGTTTACCTGCTCCGTCTGATCAGTGAAAACCCTATGTCCCTGACTGCCAACAGTCAGGGCGCGAAGCGCGTAGGGAAAAGGGAAAGGGAACCCAATGAATGAATTCTCCCTTAGAAGAGAAGATGAGATGGCAATTTAAATGTGGAATAGCTTAAATCTAGGGGATTGAAACCGTGTGGCAGGAGTACATCTTCCCCCTTTCTCCCTGGCTTTTTGGTCAAGCAAAATGAGGGCTGAGCGCAGGACTGACAGGTGCGTGTTCCAGCAGACAGTAAGGACGACTGTAGGATAATGGCGACTCTAAAGCGTGCTCAACCAAGAATTGTGAATTACTCATGACTCGTTCTGTCTCGCCATCAAACACCACCTGTCCTTGACTCAAGACAACGGTACGATCGCACAGCTCTAAGGCTAAGTCTAAATCATGGGTTGCAATCAGTTGAGTTAGTTGTAAACTTTGCAATAGCTCGATTAACTGACGGCGAGAACGGGGGTCTAACTGGGCAGACGGTTCATCAAACACTAAGACTTGCGGGTTCATGGCTAACACGCCCGCGATCGCAATTCGTTTCTTTTCCCCACCTGATAAATTCTCGGTACTCCGCTGCCCATAGTGGTCTGGGTCAATGTTAACGGCTGCCATCGCTTGGCATACTCGCTCTATCAATTCCTCATTTCTTAAACCCAAATTCATCGGACCAAAAGCAACATCTTCCCAAACGGTAGGCATGAACAGCTGATTATCAGGATTTTGAAACACCAACCCCACAAAATTCCGAATATTTCGTAAATTCTTCGGGGTTACAGTCCACTCTCCAATCAATACCGTTCCTTCCTGGGGCATTAAAATCCCATTTAGGTGTAATTGCAAAGTAGACTTTCCTGAACCATTAGCTCCGATTAATGCTACCCGTTCATTGGCTTTGATAGACAAATTAATGTCCCTCAATGCCTCGGTTCCATCAGGGTAAGTATAGTTAAGGTTTTCAATGAGTATCGGATTATGGTGCATTGAGACAATTTTGGATTTTAGATTTTAACTTTTGGATTGGGAGTTTCAACGCTCAACGTTTCCGACCCAGACTAAAGTAAGTAAATAGCCTGTCCCAGTAGCGCCACAATTACAGTCAAAGTCAGCGCAAAAATTTCACGCCGTCCGCTCTTTGGTACTTTCTCTACAGCCGGTACTCCTTGATAACCCCGCGCCAGCATTGCCTGATAAACTCGCTCCCCTCGCTCATAAGTGCGGATAAATAGCGAACCCATCATGTTACCAATTACCAAGCGTTGCCAACGGTTGCTGCCCATCAAGTTGCGAGACGCAGCTGCCCGACGCATTGCGTTAAACTCTCCAATCAAGACGTTAATGTAGCGATACATCGATGCCAAAATTGCCACCAGCAGCGGCGGAGTTCGCAGAACTACCAAGGCATTCAGCAATGCTGGAACTGAAGTGGTGAGAGTGAGGACATTTAGAATCAGCAGCGAGAGCAGCGCCTTGATCGTTACACTCCCTAAAATAGTTAGCCCTACTGTCGTAATCTTGAATGGTCCCCAAGCCCAAATCACCCTGCCACCATCTCGGAACAAAGTACCTAGTAAAACAACAAAAATAAAAACTGACTCAACGGCTACCCGTTTCAGTAGCACTGGCAAGGTTACTCGACTGAGTAAGACAAGGCATAGCACAGCTAATCCATAGATAGCCCAAGTCAACCAATGTCCATTGGGTGTTAGGACAATGGCAAACACCATTAGTAATGTACACAGGACGCGAGTATGAGGAGCAAGGTGATGCCAGGGAGTAGCTAGTTTACTATCGACATCAAGGTTAAATGCTCCAATGTGCAGCAGCATCTACTGAACTTCCTCACTATTCCAGTGGTTGCTCTGGCTCATCTGAGTAGGGTGATGCCTCATGCTCCCTAGCCGCAGAATCTGAACCCCGAATAACTAGCTTGCCAATTCCCCAGGCTAAGCCAAATGTTGCTAACGTTCCTACTAAACCAGCTAGGGGAGTGGCGATCGCTTCGGGTACACCTCTAAGAGCGTATTCCTCGAAAACCCCATAGAACGGCAACTTATGAGCTGGTGCTTCTTTAGCCGCTTTATCCTCAAACTTCAGATCTTGTGAGACGCGATCTAGACCATCAGGGTCTTTGCTAGCAAAGGGAGAGAGAAAAACCGCGATTAGCAGAGCAATACCTAAGCCAGTGATAATCAAGGCACGGTTGCGCTCTCGTGAGAGGTTGTTACTCATAAACGTTTACTCTTTATCTAAATTTGACGCACATTCTTTAACGAGCTGAGAGCGAACTAGATCTAGACAAAGATTTACGACTGGGCGGATCGAAAAACAGATCAGGGCGAGTCCGCCAAATGAACGAGAGCGCTACCACTGTAATCACCGCCTCGCCAATACCAATCAATACGTGCCAAGATGCCATAGCCATCAAACCCACTGTCAAAGGAACTGTTCCCGACACAGCTAGTTCTATTGCACAGAGAATAGAGGCTACTATAACGCTTGTCCAAGCCGCAACTGCCGCCCCAACTACTACTCCTTGCAAGGTATCGCGACCGATAGCAAAGCGGATCGTCCGGTAGAGGTAGTACCCTATAAAAGTGCCGACTAATCCCATGTTAAAGATGTTGGCTCCCAATGCCGTCAAGCCACCATCCTGAAACACGACACCTTGTACGATGAATACCGCTACCATAACCAGTGAACCAGCCCACGGTCCTAATAATGCCCCTGCTAAGGTTCCACCCAATAGGTGACCGGAAGTGCCGCCTGGAATAGGGAAATTGATCATTTGAGCAGCAAAGATAAATGCCGCACAAACTCCCATCAGAGGTACGGCTCGTTCTTGGTAGTCTGCCTGTGCTTGTTTTAAAGAAATTGCAATTAGACCAATAGCAAGTACCCAAGTGACAAGAAGAACAGGGAAGTTTAAGAAGCCATCTGGGATATGCATGGCTAACTGCGGCTGTATGAGCCAGCGCAGCAAGCTGTAGGATGGAATACCAGGCAGTGCGACTGCAACCATCATTAAAAATTGTCCTTATACAGCCAGATTCTTGAAGAAGTGTAACCCTCTAATGAAACCTGTCTCGTCTAAAAATTGCAATGCACTGGGGGGGCATTTGAGGCAAATATTAAAGTATGCCCCTGAAAGTAGCGATTTTTTCTAATTTATTATGTCTTTGGATAGATTCTCTACACTTTTACAGCGCTAGCTTCATCGCTACTCTCAAAGGCTCCTCTCTCTTAAAATTCCATCTTCCAGATAAGCGATGCGGTCAGCTATATCTATAATGCGAGGGTCATGTGTCACGATCAGCACTGTGCAGCCCCCTTCTTTAGCTAGCTGACGTAACAACGTAATCACATTATGTCCGCTTTGGGAGTCTAAGGAAGCTGTTGGCTCATCTGCCATAATTAACTTGGGATGACCGGCTAAAGCCCGAGCGATCGCTACCCGTTGTTTCTGTCCTCCCGACAAGTTACCAGGCTTTTGATTCGCCTGAAGACCCAAACCAACTTGTTCTAGCAGAGCGTGCGCCTCAAATCGAGCTTTTTTCCCCGCAATCCCCTTGACATTTAGCACAACCTCAATATTCTCCGCTGCCGTCAGCGCCGGGAACAGGTTAAAATTCTGGAAAATAAAGCCAATGTTTTTCCGCCGAAACTGTGCTAATTTGGAGCGAGACATTTTTGTAATATCTTCTCCAAGTAAATACACTCCCCCAGTTTCGGGCGTCAGTAGTCCTGCTAAGATTGACAGCAGAGTGGTTTTACCCGACCCAGATGGCCCCATCAACAGTTGGATATCACCACGTTTGATTTCCCAGTTAATGTCTTTAAGTACTTGAACAGACTGTTGCCCTGACTGATATGCCATCTGTACACCTTGGGCAACAATGGTACCTGTCTCAAGAGTAGTTAAACGTCTTGAGCTAAGATTACTCCAGGTTTTGATTTTCGTAAACACAATAGGTTAACTTCAGCAGCACTTATCTACTTAGAATGTTAACTATTAAGATTTGAAACGCAAGCTGGGATGTGCCGCTACAGGAATCGTCCATTGCGATCGCGACGTTGGGTTTACACACCTGTGCCCAAGGGACTTATATAAGAATTGATATGTGTAGTACGTTAAAGTTTTCGTGTTTTCCCGTTTAACTGGGTACCGTAGCCTGGTTAACTAATCCCAGCCGAGCCTTAATTACATTGATTAATCTCATGAATATACCAAATTTGGGGAGATAATCATCAGCTCCTAAATCTTTAGACAGTAAAAAATCACTATTAGATTGGTAAGCTGTCATAAAAATAAAAGGAATTTTTTCGGTTAGTGGATTTTGGCGCACTTGCCTCAAAACTTCATAACCATCCACTTCATCCATCTTAATATCACAAATAACCAAATCAGGCTTCTGTTCCTTAATCAGTTGTAAGCCCAATTGACCATTGTGAGCATCAATCACCTGAAAGCCATTCTCTTCCAGCCATCCGACAAGAAGTTCTAGGAATAGGCAATCATCATCAATAGCAACAATTTTTGGCATTTTTTATCTATAGATGTTAGTCCATTTGGGTAAATATCCGTCAAAACTCAACTCCTAGATTTTGCTGATTGCTAATGGCTGAAATAGGAGCCATTAGCAATCAACCATTAGCCATTAGCGTTTACCTGTATGTGACATTCATCAACTGAAATGGTATTAGTCAATAGTTTTAGTTACTAAGACTGTAGAAAAGATCATAGTGTTTTTCTGAGTTAACGAGATGATAAATGCCTTTTTTAATTACCTCTTCTATCTCGATTTTTTCCAGGCTTGAGCAGGACATAGATTCAGACAAAATTGATGGAACCCTTTCATCATCTACTGTTATATATTTATTAGGTATTCGGTTCAAGACATAGGCTATTAATCTTTGTTGCAAATCCTGGTCATTCAATATTTGTTTATAGATTTGATCTGGATAAATAGTTAAAATATCTTCCATCTCTCCTATCACTTTTAGCAAGGTCAGATTAACAAGTGTAGTAGCCATTTCCTTCTCCCTTAACCTAATCCCTTTGTTAGCTCAATCAGGCATGATAAAAACAGTTTCAGTTGATTACAGCCAAATAATTAACTGAATTGTTCAGCAGAAGACACAACTAATTTTTGACATCTAGATAGATAGTGTGCATTGCTTAGCAGTCATCAAGAGTTGTTTGGAAAGACTAATTTAATGTTTTCTTCTTGAAAAATGTTGGTGGAAATCAGCAAGTTCTGTAAAACAAACAGGCATTTCTTGGCGACATCGTGAGCAAAACCAATAAATCCTGTTATGACAAATATGACGGAGCAGCTGTTCCGAACAGCAAGGGCAAGTATTCATAATCTTTTAAAATTTTTTGCAAAACGGTTTTCTTAAATGAGCTGCTAGAATCAACTCATTTAGTAATCTACTTTAGCTATCTTTAGGAATGAGAGATTAACTCACTACCTCTCTAAGCCTCCAGAAAGCTTCCACTGTTGTATTGTAATTTGTAGCTTACACTTTATAGGTAAAAAAATCGGGAAAAAATCGGGAAAAAATCGGGAAAAATCAATATTTATAAGAAATTAAAGTTATATTAATTTACATTCACTCGACTGTTGATTGAGCAATGTCCGAGAATCAATGCTCTAGGAAACTTGCTTGAGGCGATAACCTACACCATGAACAGTTTCTATCAAATCTTCGGGTGCGTTTACTGCTCTGAGTTTTTTACGTAAACTTTTGATATGAGCCTTGATTGTCTCTTCTTCCGGGGGATTCTCCAGCGACCAAATGTGTTCCAAGATGACACGGCGACTTAATAGCCGTCGTTCATTGCGTAGGAGAAGCTCTAAAAGGCTATACTCTTTGGACGTTAAATACAAAGGTCGGTTACTGTAGCTAACATCATGGGTAGCTGGGTCAAGACGCAAGTTGCACCACTCTAAAGTTGGAGACGTTGAAGCACTACCTCGCCGTAGCAAAGCTCGAATTCGAGCTAGTAATTCTGGCAAATCAACGGGTTTGACCATGTAGTCATCAGCCCCAGCATCTAATCCAATGACTTTGTCAGTGCTAGTGTCACGAGCCGTTATCATCAGAATTGGCATTTGATAGCTATGAAAGCGTAACCGCTTGCATAAATGAATACCATCTAGTTTAGGCAACATCACATCTAACAAAATTAAGTCATAGTCTAGAGTTCTGATTTGCTCCCAAGCTTTTTCCCCATCCGCAACGATGTCAACTGCATAATGTTGCTCAGCGATCGCTTCGGCTAGAGCTTCAGCTAGGTACGCATCATCTTCGACCAGAAGAATCTTCATACAATAAGACTATGCATAATAACATAAAAGTTAACGTTTTTTTGGAAAACAAAATGTAACCATTAATAATAGCACTGGGTGAATGCTTTAGAGACGGCTTTGTGTCTCAATGCTTATGACTCTGCTGTAGGTGCACAACGGGGAGCAAGAGTTGTTAGAGCGCCGTCAGCAGCAACGGCGTGTTGTTTCCGAACTATGACGCTTATAGTGCCCTTTATTAGTGGATTTGGCTTTGCGCTCTTATTTTTGGGTTCCTACCTCCTCCAGTGTAAGAGCACAAAACGGCAGAAAGACTTAGTCCGACATAGCCTATCGACTTCAGAGGAGCTAGCGTACACTCAGGCTTATCGCTTCTTCAACTTGTCGCTGGATATGCTGGCGATTGGTAACTACCAGGGTTACTTTACCCATTTGAATCCAGCCTGGGAGAAAATCCTCGGCTTTACCTGTGAGGAATTAAAAGCCCAACCCTTGACCGAATTTGTTCATCCGGCAGATGTGGAAGCTACCCAGGCAGAAATTGAGAAACTGGCGGCTGGAATCTCTATCACTAGTAGATTCGAGAATCGCTACCGCTGCAAGGATGGTTCCTACAAGTGGCTGTCTTGGACGGCAGTAGCGTTTCTAGAGGAAGGGTTGATTTATTGCATTGCTCGCGATGTTAGCGATGCCTACGACGAGCTTTGCTTGCGCCAACAGGCAGAAGCATCTTTGCAAAAGGCGAATGAGCAGCTAGAAAGCACAGTCGAGGAACGCACAGCTCATTTAAGGCAGGTAAATGACGAATTAGTCACTGAAATTGTGGAGCGTCGGCAGGTAGAAATTGCCCTGAGAAAGAGTGAACAGCGGTATCGTACCTTGGTCGAAACTATTCCTTACGGGATTGTGGAAATTGATACTACTGGCATCATCATCTTTAGTAATTGGGCTTATCAAAGCATGCTCGGTTATGCAGAGGAAGAATTATTAGGCAAGTCAATAGTAGACCTAGCCCCGGAGTCTAATTTTCACATAATACTTGAGTATTTAGCAGGGCAGGAGCAAGACCAACTCCCCTCAACTCCTTACGTGGGACAATTGTTGACTAAGGATGGCAAGCTTATTGATGTCCAAGCGGACTGGAACTACAAGCAGAATAACCAAGGGCGAGTAACTGGGCTTATCTCGATTGTCACTGACATTACCCATCGCCAGACGATGGAAGAGGCACTCAGAACCAGTGATCAGCGCTTTCGGATTGCTTTGCAAAATTCGCCAACGGTTGTATTCACTCAAGACACTGACTTCCGCTACACCTGGATCTATAATCCCGCCCTGGGATATGACGCTGAGGCAGTTGTGGGGAAATTAGAATCAGAAATCTTTTCACTTGAAGACGCCCAACGCTTAGCCGCTATCAAACGCCGAGTGCTAACAACGGGAGTAGGAACGCGCAAGCAAACGTTTGTTACGTTCAATGGAGACGTTCGACACTACGATTTAACCGTAGAGGCATTGCACAATCAAGCTGGAGAAATTGTTGGCGTTACCTGTGCGGCTACCGACATCACCGATATACATGCTAGGGAGGAGGCGCTACGAGCTAGTGAACAGCAACTGCGCACAGCCCTGGAAGCGGCTCACATGGGTACCTGGGACTGGAATATCCTGACTGGTCAAATTACATGGTCTGACAACTTTAAACTATTCTTGGGAATAGAGACTGACAGCTTGGATGGCAGCTATGAAAACTTTATTGCCAGTATCCACCCTGAAGATCGCGATCGCGTTCTCCAGAAAATAGAACGTACCTTCCAAGCAGGAGAGGACTTTGAGGACGAGTTCCGCATTATCTTACCCAATGACAACATTCGTTGGTTAGCTTGCAAAGGTCAAGCCTTTTATGACGAAACAGGCAAACCAATACGCATGACTGGGTTAGCCTTGGATGTCACTGAGCGCAAAATGGCAGAGGCAGCACGCCAAAAAACGGAAGAGCTGTACCGTACTTTAGCTAGCAACTTCCCGAATGGTGTAGTTGCTTTATTTGACAAAGATTTACGCTATACCCTAACTGAAGGTAAGGGATTAGCAGAAGTTGGTCTTTCCAAAGAATTTTTAGTAGGAAAAACCCTTGCAGAAATCTTTCCACCAAAAGTCTGCCAAATCAAAGAGCAAGCTTATCGGGGAGCACTTGATGGCAATCCTACAATATGTGAAATCCCGTTCGATGACCGAGTGTATCTAATGTATACGCTACCGTTGAGGAACGAACGCGGAGAAATTTATGCCGGAATGTCTATGTCGCAAGACATTACTGCTCGCAAACGAGCAGAACTAGCTTTGCTAGAAGAACGCAACTTTGTCTCGGCAATTCTGGATACAGCCGGTGCCTTAATCGTGGTTGCCGATCAACAAGGGAGAATTATCCGCTTCAATCGGGCTTGTGAGCAAATAACGGGGTATTGCTTTGAGGAAGTCAGGGGTAAATATGTTTGGGAGCAATTCCTAATTCCAGAGGAGGTAAAGCCAGTCCAAACACTTGTTCAGGAACTCCAAGCGGGTCAATTCCCCAAGGAGCATGAAAATTACTGGGTCGCCAAGGATGGCGATCGCCGACGCATCTCTTGGTCAACTACCGTTATCCTCGATAGTGAGAAGTCAGCCAAGTATCTCATTGGCATTGGCATTGACATTACAGAGCGCAAACGAACTGAAGAAATTCGTCGAGCCTTAGAAAGAGAGCAAGAACTCAGTATACTAAGACTTCGCTTCTTCTCAATGGTTTCCCATGAATTTCGCACGCCACTGAGCACCATTTTAATTTCTGCCCAATCTTTAGAATCTCGCGCTCATGAATGGCCAGAAGAGAAAAGAAGAAAAAGTCTCCGTCGCATTGCCTCAGCCGCTAAACATCTGACTCAACTGCTCGATCATATTCTAACTATCAATCGAGCCGAAACTAGGAAGTTAGAGTTCAGTCCCCAACCCATTGACCTGGAAAAGTTCTGTAGAACGTTATTAGAAGAAATCCAACTCCAAGCCACGCCTCAACATACTATTATTTTTGTCAGTCAAGGCAACTGCCCAAATGTTTTGGTGGATGAAAAAATCCTGCGTTCCATTATAACTAATTTGCTCTCAAACGCCATTAAATATTCTCCTAATGGTGGAGAGATTTCTTTGATATTAACTTTCCAAAAACAGGAGATTATTTTCCAAATCCGTGACCAGGGAATTGGTATTCCTTTGTCAGACCAATGTCATCTATTTGAGCCATTCCATCGAGGCGAAAATGTTGGAAATATTCCTGGAACAGGATTAGGGATAACTGTTGTCAAAAAGTGCCTGGACTTGCATGGAGGGAAAATTTCACTAACTAGCGAAGTGGGAGTTGGGACAACTGTTACAGTTACGATTCCAGAACAGCAACAAGCATCTTGTCCTCTCTGAAAAGAGGAAGTAGGGGATTTCAAAGCTTGTCGGGTTAACTCTAAGCGATTAAGCTCATCTCACCATAAATGACGTGGGATGCAAGTGTTAGTGGTTAGTTGTTAGCGGTTAGTAGGCGAGTAGTTTTATTTACTCATGACTGGCTACTAACACCCCGCCGCCATTCGTCCTAGGACTAAAAGTCACTGGGAGGCATGGCGGGGTTCTGTGACATGACTCTGGGAGCTATTGTGACACGTACTTATTTTGTCTACTTTGTACCTATAATAGGTAGGTCAATCAGCCTTTAAGGAACTACCTCAAGTCATAGGCAACGTCGTCCCCTTGATGCTCTGGAAGTGCAGCCAGGATATTCTCCAGCTACTTCACTGTTCAATGGCTGCACTGAGCTAGTTAACCGGATAGCCTAGAATGATTGACCTGTAAAATGACTCCCTGATTCCGGCTAAGAGAAGGAGCCGTTAAATGAACTTGAGCGGCGAAAGTAAAATTCCAGAGATTCTCACGAATTACAAAGCCCAACTGTTGGAGGACTGGCTTGAGCAGCAAATGCTCGATGGTAACCCCAGAGGCTTGCTCAAAGAGACGGAGTTGCGAGAAGAGTGTACAGAGTTCCTGGGGCTGTTTAAAAATGCTGTACAGCAGGGTGACTTGAGTGATACTCGCGCACCCGAGTGGAAGCGAGTGCGAGAAATGTTGGGAAGTGTTTCTCGTACTCGATCGCAAAAAGGCTTTACGCCGTCGGAAACAGCAACTTTTGTATTCTCGTTTAAGCAACCCCTATTCAACCGCCTCCGCTCTGAACTTGTACAAGATGGTGCCACCCTAGTTGAGGAAATATTGTTAGCAAGCAACCTGCTGGATGAACTGGGACTCTGGACAACCGAGGTGTATCAGAAAGCCCGCGAAGAAGTAATTATGCGCCAGCAAGAGGAGCTGATGGAACTTTCAACGCCAGTTGTAAAACTGTGGGACGGCATTTTAGCCCTGCCGATTATTGGCACCCTTGATAGCGCCCGTACTCAAGTGGTTATGGAGTCTCTGTTGCAGAAAATTGTTGAGACAGGTTCAGAAGTGGCGATCATCGACATTACAGGTGTACCAACCGTGGATACGCTGACGGCTCAGCACTTAATCAAGACGGTAACGGCAGCGCGTTTGATGGGCGCTGATTGCATCCTCAGCGGGATTCGTCCCCAGATTGCTCAAACCATTGTCTACCTGGGTGTAGATCTCGCCGATATGGTCACGAAGGCTTCACTTGCCGATGCCTTTGCTCTCGCTCTGAAGCGAACTGGGGCAACAATTGGTCGCTCCCAAACTCGGTCGGTATAAAGTCAGGAGATTTTATGGAACGCATCCCCATACTCCAAATGGGCGAATTCCTTCTAGTGACCATTCAGGTCGATATGCACGATCGCTTAGCGATGACCTTACAGGATGACTTGACCAACCGGATTGTCCAGATTAGTGCTCGTGGTGTGCTGATTGATATCTCAGCATTGGAAATTGTTGATTCCTTCATCGGGCGGATACTGGGAAACATTGCCAAGATGTCGCGGGTACTTGATGCTGAAACGGTTGTTGTCGGAATGCAGCCAGCCGTCGCCATCACTCTGGTTGAGTTGGGACTGTCCCTAACAGGCATTCGCACCGCCTTAAACGTTGAGAAGGGAATGGCTCGCCTACGTGCCTCGTTGGCAGCTTCTCCTGGGGAGAGCACGAATGGATATCCAGAGGTCTGAAACGATGAACATCCAGTCCTCCGCCGACGTTGTCCTAGTACGGCAATCTGTGCGTCAGTGGGCGGTGGAACTGCGTTTTAGTCTGGTAGATCAGACCAAGATTGTCACGGCAGCGAGTGAGCTTGCCCGCAACACCCTAGACTATGGCGGTGGCGGCATAGTAAAGCTGGAAGCCCTACAGGAAGGAATCCGTCGAGGTCTGCGACTGACTTTTGAAGACAAAGGACCAGGGATTCCAGACCTTGATCTGGCACTAAAAGACGGCTTTACTACTGGCGGCGGACTCGGTATGGGCTTAAGTGGTACAAAGCGGCTGGTCAACGACTTCAATATTGTTACCCAGGTTGGAGAAGGCACCTGCATCACTATTACTAAGTGGAAGTGATTTCGTCATGATAGACCCCATGAGCTTTTCGGTCACAATGAAAGGATGAAAAGCTCTCTCCCCCAGCCTCCCCAGCCTCCCCAGCTCCCCCTGCTCTCCCAGCTCCCCCAGCTCCTCCTGCCTCCCCAGCTCCCCCTGCTTATTTTCTAGACAGAGTCCGTTGATATTTTTTGCTTTTTCCTTTTAACTTTTTCCTGCCAATGAAAGTGGAAGTAACTTAAATCATGACAGAACCCGTTGCCTTACCGATTTTAGAGTCTAGTCAGGCAGG
Source organism: Coleofasciculaceae cyanobacterium (assembly GCA_036703315.1). Taxonomy (GTDB): domain Bacteria; phylum Cyanobacteriota; class Cyanobacteriia; order Cyanobacteriales; family Coleofasciculaceae; genus DATNPH01. Next base: position 16,005 of record DATNPH010000081.1, on the reverse strand, counting down.
TGAAGCGCGACGGATAGCGATCGCTCTCGCGAGTCGTCTCGGATTCAATGAGACAGAGCGAGGCAAAGTTGGCATTGTGGTTACCGAAGTCGCAAATAACCTGGTTCGGCACGCAATAGACGGCAAATTACTGCTACAACCGTTAACAAGAAACAATATTGAGGGAATTGAAATCTTAGCCTTGGATAAAGGACCGGGGATTAGCAATATCAGCGAGTGCTTACGTGATGGCTTTTCTACAGCGGGGACTCCTGGAACTGGCTTGGGGGCAATCAGTCGCCTCTCGGCTTTGTTTGATATTTATTCGGTTCCGACTGTAGGCACAGCCGTACTAAGCCAGCTCTGGGCTAGTGCCTCACCCGCGAAGCAGCCAGACAGCAAGCTAGAAAGTGGTGTGGTGTGCCTGCCTATAAGTGGTGAGGAAGTTTCGGGCGATGCTTGGGCAATTGACCAAGATTCCGGTCGCAATTTGCTGCTAGTTGCAGATGGTTTGGGTCACGGGCCACAAGCGGCCCTTGCCTCCAGGGAAGCGGTGAGGATATTTCGAGCGAATTTAGGCAGAAGTCCCAAAGAGATTATTGAGGTGATGCACCCAGCGCTGCGAAGTACGCGCGGTGCTGCCTTAGCGATCGCAGAAGTTAATTTTGAACGACTTACCGTGCGTTTTGCTGGGGTTGGAAACATTTCTGGCACGATTTTTTCTCCGGAAAAAAGCAATAATATGGTTTCCTACAACGGTACGGTTGGGCATGAGGTTCGCAAAATTCAAGAGTTCGTTTATCAGTGGCCCAAAGGGGGGCTTTTGATCATGCACTCCGATGGATTAGCTACACAGTGGCGCTTAGACCGCTATGCTGGCTTAGCTGCCAAACATCCCAGTCTCATTGCTGGAGTTTTGTACCGAGATTTCAACCGAGGTCGCGATGATGTGACCGTGATGGTAGTTCGCGAGAGTGAGCAGGAGCTTTAGTAAGGAAAGGGGTAGGAGAAGGAGATGGAGAGAGGAGGGGCAGGGAAAGCAGGGGAAGCAGGGCCAGAGCAAGAGAATCTACACAATCCAAAATCCAAAATCGTCATGAGCGCAACTATCCTGACGATAGAAATACGCTTTGAGCAAGATGTCGTTATGACCCGTCAGCGGGCGCGGCAGATTGCTGAACTATTGGGTTTTGACGCTCAGGATCAGACCCGTATTGCCACGGCTGTATCGGAAATCGCCCGTAATGCTTTTCAATATGCAAAGGCAGGAAGAGTTGAGTTTCGGGTGGAAGGCGAATCACCTCAAAGCTTGCTAATCTGCATTCGTGACAAGGGTTCTGGCATCACCGAGCTGAACACCATTATGGACGGACAATACAAGTCGGAAACTGGACTGGGGTTAGGAATTATTGGCTCCAAGCGACTGATGGAACACTTCGAGATTGAGTCTTCGCCCAGTAACGGAACTACCATACGAATGGGGAAATCCTTGCCGAAGCGTGCTCCTCTGGTGAGTACGAATCGCTTAGCACAAATAACAGATGAGTTGATTGCGCGATCGCCTAGCAATCCATTTGAAGAAATCCAGCAGCAGAACCAAGAGCTACTCCGCGCTCTGGCAGAACTACAAAAGCGTGAAGAGGCGTTAACTCAGCTCAACCGCGAACTAGAAGATACCAATCGGGGTGTCGTAGCACTGTATGCCGAATTAGACGAAAAAGCCGATTCCTTAAAGCGAGCCAACGAACTCAAGACTCGCTTCCTCTCCAACATGAGCCATGAGTTTCGCACACCTGTTAACTCCGTGATTTCACTATCTCGGATGCTGTTAGACCGGATGGATGGTGAGTTAACACCAGAGCAGGACAAGCAGGTTACGTTTATCCGCAAAGCCGCTGAAGGGCTTTCAGAGTTAGTCAACGACCTCCTAGACCTAGCGAAAGTGGAGGCGGGAAAAGTTGACGTGCAGCCAGCCGAATTTGAAGTGAGCGAACTCTTCGGAACCTTAAGAGGAATGCTGCGCCCTCTGCTAGCACACAACTCCTCGATCGCTCTAGTCTTTGAAGAACCCCGCGATATCCCAACGCTTCACACCGATGAGGGCAAGGTTGCCCAGATTCTGAGAAACTTTATCTCCAACGCTCTGAAATTCACGCTCACGGGTGAGATTAGAGTAGCTGCCGTGCGGGTTGGCAACACAATTACTTTCTCTGTCGCCGACACAGGCATTGGCATTGCACCGGAGGATACGGAGCGAATCTTTGAAGAATTTGCCCAGGTGGACTCTCCTTTGCAAAAGCGGGTAAAAGGCACAGGTCTGGGGCTACCGCTTTCGCGCAAGCTAGCTGAGTTGTTGGGAGGAGGCGTCTGGGTCACCAGTACTCCCGGAATTGGCTCTACCTTTTTTGCGTCCATCCCGCTTGTCTACCCTGGTTCTACCGAAGAGCCAGCTTTGCCGCCAGTCTCCTGGGAGCTAGACCCACAACGCTTGCCCGTACTGGTGGTAGAGGACAATGCTGAAACCCTTTTCACTTACGAGAAATATTTTCAGGGGTCTATTTATCAAGCCTTCCTAGTACGAACCCTCTCCGAAGCCCAACAGGCACTGGCTTTGTTTACTCCCACCGCGATCATGTTGGATATTTTGCTGGAGCAGCAAAACACTTGGGCGCTCCTTTCTGAATTGAAAGCGAATGAAGCAACCCAGGATATTCCCATTCTCGTTGTGACTTTCATTGATAATGAAAAGCAAGTAATGGCTTCAGGCGCTGATGCGTTCTTAGTTAAGCCTGTGGATAGATTGTTACTGTTGAACCAAATCAATAGGCTGGTAAAGCGGGATACACCGCAAAAGCTCTTGCTCATTGATGATGATCAGACATGCCGTTATGTGTTCAAGCAACTTCTAAGTGACACCAACCTTAATGTTATTGAAGCCTCGGATGGAAGCGAATGCAGCTATCTGGCTCAAACCGAAAAACCCGACTGCATTGTTCTCGATCTTGACCTGCCAGAACTGAGCGGGGTCGAGGTACTATCGCTGCTCAAAAGCAACCCTACAACTAACCCCATTCCTGTGATTATTAATACCTCACAGCTGCTTGAAACAGAACAGCGAAGAGTTCTTGCTGATAGCACCATTGCAATTCTCTCTAAAGAAACGGCATCCCAGGAAGTAGCAGTTGCACAGGTTAAAGAGGCACTCGTAAAAGCGGGGATAGCATTGGAGGTTGGTGAGGGAGATTATGCCTGAGCAGCAGCCAATCACAATCTTGCACGTAGACGATAACGAAGCCAATCGTTACGCTGTGAACCGGATGTTAAGACATGCGGGGTTTAACGTTGTCGAGGCGGCTACAGGTGAAGCGGCGCTGCAAGCGGTAGATCAAGCTAAACCAGACTTAATTATCCTGGATGTGCAGCTGCCTGATATCAATGGATTCGAGGTTTGCCACCGAATCAAAGCCAACCCAGCTACCGCCTTTATTCCCGTACTCCATCTGTCCGCCAGTTTTGTTGGGAGTCGGGACAAAGCATACGGATTAGACAGTGGCGCAGATGGCTACCTGGCGCAGCCTGTAGAACCGATTGAATTAATTGCCACTGTTAATTCTCTACTCCGTATCCGGCGGGCTGAGGAGTCCGCACTGGCTTTGGCGCAGGAGTGGCAAAGCACATTTGATGCGATGAACGACGGCGTTTGCCTTCTCAACCCGGAAGGAAGAGTGATGCGCTGTAATACCGCCATGACGGAGCTTTTAAACAAACCCTATAGTGAACTCATTAGTTGCCTGCATCAAAAGCTAATGCCAACGATGCTGGATTCTATTGAGGCAACTCCTTTCACCCGTGTTCAGGAAACTCATCAGCGCGATCGCCAGGAGTTTCAGTCCAATAGCCGCTGGTTTTCTGTAATAGTAGACCCGATCTTTAATGAACAGGGAACATTCATCGGTGCCGTTTACATCCTGGCTGACGTTACAGACCGCAGACGGGCAGAAGAAGCGCTTCGGGTCAGCCAAGAGCGGTTTCGCCTGTTGTGGGAGAATGTGAAGGACTACGCCATTTTATTTATTGACACACAGGGACGGGTTACGGGTTGGAGCCTAGGGGCAGAACGCATTCTGGGCTATCAAGAAGCAGAAATCCTCACGAAATCTGCCTCAATCATCTTTACACCTGAAGACATTGAGCAGGGTATAGACCAGCAAGAACTGGAAACGGCAGTAACGGAAGGTCGAGCTGAGGATGAACGCTGGCACATCCGTAAAGATGGCACTCGGTTCTGGGCGAGTGGCATTGTCACGCCCTTACGAGATGAGTCGGGGCAGCTGCGTGGCTTTTCTAAAATCATGCGTGACTTCACCGAACGTAAGCAAGCCGAAGATGAACGCAACCAACTACTCGCCCGCGAACAGGAGGCACGCGCCGCCGCCGAAGCCGCTAACCGCCTGAAGGATGAGTTTTTGGCAACTCTCTCCCATGAACTGCGATCGCCTTTGAATGCGATGCTGGGATGGATACGATTACTCAATAGTCGGAAGTTTGACGAAGCGACTACAGCACGAGCGATGCAAACGATCGAGCGCAGTGCCAGATCACAGGCGCAACTGGTTGAGGATTTGCTGGATGTCTCCCGTATTATTCAAGGCAAGCTCCGCTTAAATGTTCGTCCGATTGAACTAGTTTCTGCGATCGAGGCGGCGATTGAGACAGTGCGTCCCGCTGCCCAAGCCAAAGAAATTCGCATCCAATCTGTGCTTGACCCGGCAGCCGGCCCGGTTGCGGGTGACTTTGACCGCTTGCAGCAAGTCGTCTGGAATCTCTTGTCGAATGGCATCAAGTTCACGCCTAAAGGAGGGCGCGTCATGGTGCGCTTAGAACGAGTGAACTCCCATGTTGAAATCATCGTCACGGATACAGGTAAAGGCATTGACCCAGAGTTTGTCCCCTATGTTTTCGAGCGCTTTCGGCAAGCCGATAGTTCTAGCACCAGGGTATATAGTGGGTTGGGTTTAGGACTGGCGATCGTGCGACACTTGGTTGAACTGCATGGCGGAACAGTGCGTGCTTATAGTGACGGTGAAGAAAAAGGAGCCACCTTTACCGTTAAGCTGCCGCTTATCCCCATCCGCTTGGGGCCTAACCCCGGTAAACACGTCCATCCAACCGTAGATCTGGAAGTGCCATTTGACAACCCGCCAATGCTCAATGGGGTACGAGTCTTGATTGTTGATGATGAGGTAGATTCGCGGGAGCTTCTCGTTGCCGCATTGGAACAATGTCAGGCAAAAGTCTTTGCCGTTGCATCCGCCAGCGAAGCATTGGAAGCTGTATCACAGTTCAAGCCAGATGTCTTGGTGAGCGATATCGGGATGCCGCTTGAAGATGGCTACAGCTTAATTCGCAAAGTCCGGCAACTCTCGGCAGAGCAGGGTGGAAAGATTCCAGCGATCGCACTAACGGCTTATGCTAGAGCTGAAGACCGAATGAGAGCGATCACCTCTGGTTTTCAGATGCACATCCCAAAGCCTGTAGAACCAGCTGAGCTAGCGACTGTAGTGGCGAGTCTAGCGAAAAGAACCGGAAATAGTTAATCTGTAGTCGTCCGACTCTGGATCGCGATATCGGTGAAATGAGCAGTGGATGCTGTGGGCGGATTCCTACACTGTAGAATCAAACTCGACCGTCACAACTGGTAAGCCCGTCGTGGAACAGGAAAATTTGACCGGATCTCAATTTCGGCAGCCTTGCATACCTATCCCTCCACCATTGATGATGTCGGAGGAAGGCTCCTTTGCCTACTTCACACTGATCCAACGTATGCCAGCTATTGTTCAGCGGGTAATAGATGAAAACGATTTCCCTTCATCAATTGTGGAGAATCTGGAAACGTTGATTCACCAATTGCCTGATGGAACTGTGCGAATGCTTAATGACAAGGGACCAGATGTAGCAGATTGGGACAAATATCTAGAGCCTTTCCTGGAGAATCGGTGGATAGACATTCCCTGGTTGTTTGCAGAGGTGTATTTCTACCGTCGTATCATTGAGGCAACGCACTATTTTCTACCTGGCTCATTCCAAGGTGTAGATCCCTATGAATACCAGAAGCGTAGGGGCTTAAAAACTGCAATAGATTCAATTGTGGAGCTGAGTGCAAGAGTCAACGTTTGGAGCACTACTCAACAGCATGGGGATGGTACAAGCCGCACAGGTTTAATTGCACTTCTCTATTTTGCCCTGTGGGGTAACCGAGCTGATCTGAGTCTTTGGCCTATTAATCCAGGAGAGTCTGAGGAAACTCGCCAGGAGATTCATCTTGAACAGTCCCACATCTTAGCAGACGATACAGCGTTAATTGCTGATACAGTTGCCAAGTTTGATGGGGTACGCATTGACTTGATCGCAGATAATGCTGGATTTGAGCTGGTATGCGATCTGTGCTTAGCGGATTTTTTGCTAGCCAGTAAAGCGGCTGAGAAACTTTACCTGCACCTAAAGCCCCATCCCACCTTCGTATCGGATGCAACGATTAAGGATGTCCATGACACTTTAGAGTTTCTAGCTGCTCAGGATAATGGGGACATCCAGTCGCTAGCGCATCGCCTGCAAGACTATATTGCTCAGGGCCGTTTGGTATGTCGTGAAGATTTTTTTTGGACAGCTCCCTTGATGTTTTGGGAAATGCCTGAAGACTTGAAGCGTGAGCTAGCTCAATCGGGTCTAATTCTCTCCAAAGGAGATGCTAATTATCGGCGATGTTTAGGCGATCGCCACTGGTCGTTTACTACCTCTTTTCAAGACATTGTCTGCTACTTCCCAGCCCCATTCACTGCTCTACGCACTCTCAAGTCAGAACTGGCGGCCGGACTTCAACCCCAGCAAGTGGAGGCACTCAACCGCGAAGACTCACAATGGTTGACTAATGGGCAATGGGGCGTGATTCAGTTCGTTGATTCAAGGGACCATACAGTATCTCAGCCGCAGTGAATGTATATTAGAACACCAGTTTTTTTGACTCAATATCTTCCTTTAGACGGGGTGAACAAAAACTCTTCGTATGTTCAACTAATTACGTAAAGAAAGGAAAGGGATTTCTGGTTAAGAGGCATCCAAGGTGAAAGAGTCATGTATCACTTGAAAACAGCAGGACATACCAATGACCCAAATAGTCTTCACTGACCAAACACCTGACATTGACAAAACCAGTACGCTCACAGTCATAACCACAATCCCTCCTAATTCTCAAAATCTTACAGAGAAATTGAGAAAGGTAATCGTCACCTTAGAAAGACAGGATATTGGCTGGCTTGATATTGTGAGTGCGATGGCGAACATCGCAGAGCAACGAGGCGATGAAAAAGTTGCTGAGGTACTGGCTGCTGCGACTAGTCAATTGAAGCGCAATAGGAAAGTTATACGCGACCTCTAAGATATTAGATGTTTCGTATTGGGGATTGAAATGGAAAAAGCCTCTGGAGTTGTAATTAATATCCAGAGGCTTTATTGGCGTTCCTTCCTAAAGTACACAGAATTGGAGGTCATGGGTCATTGATTATTTAGCTAATTCGCCGGAAGCCCAACACCATAGACGTATCCTCACTAAAGCTCCGGGTCTTGGTATTGGGATGGATAGGGGGGTCATCGGAGGCACGGAGATGACCAAATGATAATAGGCTTGATTTTGTAGTAAATAGATTTCGCTCTAAATGCTCAAGGTCGTTAAGGTCAGACTTTATCCCAGCGCACAACAGCAACAGTTGCTAGAGCAATCCTTTGGTAACTGCCGTTGGCTGTGGAATTATTGTCTGAACTTAATGAACCAAACATACAAACAGACAGGGAGAGGGTTGTCAGGCTATGACTTTAAGAAGCTAATTCCACAGAATTTAAAACTCAAGCAACAGCAACTTTCCAGAAAACAGAAAGGTTCTAACAATCGCAGCAAGGCGAGAAAGAAAGTCGCTAGAGTTCATCAAAAAATTACTAACTGTCGTCAAGATTTTCTGCACAAACTATCGCGTAGGATAGTGAACGAGAACCAAGTAATTGTGACTGAGAATCTTAACGTTAAAGGAATGATGCAAAATCACTGCCTAGCCAAAGCTATTCATCAAGTTGGTTGGGGAATGTTTTGCACAATGCTCAAGTACAAGGCTGAGGCAGAAGGGAAAGTCTATCAAGAAGTTGATAGGTTCTTTCCCAGTTCAAAAACCTGCCATGTATGCCTCAATCAAGTCGGTAGTTTACCACTGGATGTAAGACGTTGGACTTGTGAACATTGCCAAACTAATCACTACAGAGATATCAACGCAGCAAATAACCTTCGGGATGAAGGACTACGAATTTTGACCGCGCTGGGTGCGGGAATTCACTTCCCGCATAGGAAGCGCGGTCACGAAGTGACCTCTGGAACGGAGGATAAAGCCTGTTGCCCAGATGTAAGTCGCACTAATAGAGGACGAAAGAAATCTACTACTGCGCTTTCTGTTGGACAGAAAGCCTACACTGTACTCAAGGAGTCAGTGTAGGTAGTTCACACTCAATCACCTATGACTTCATCAACCGATTTCTCTTAGGTAACGCTTCCAAACTGAGTAGGTGTAACTTTCGATGCTGGGATAGCGTTGTCCGTTGCTGTATTGAGGCCGGGTATCATTCCAGAGCCTCGGATTGCCGCTGTACCAGGTCGAAGCAACTCGTCTGATTGCTAGTTCTTCATTGGTGTCACCTGTATAGGCTAGTTCACGCTTGAGATACTCATTGAGTTTATGGTCAATGGTCTTGATTTGAGCGTCAGGATTAGCCAAAAATTGTTCCGGAGTCAGTGGCTTTCCTAAGGCAGCTTTAGTCCAGGGTGCAACGTTTTCTCTTAGCAATTGACCATATCCTAAAGCTCCAGAGTCAGGATTGACGAGCCAGAACTTACCATTGCTCTCTTGCCCAACGATCGCTCGCCTCAGTGCGGTTACTTGCTTGCTTTTAGTTTGACCGTTTAGTGGTTTTGCGGCTGGAGTTTTGACGGTTGAGGTTGTCGGTGCTCGCGAGACAGGCTTTGGCGGCGGTAGCACCTCAGTTTTTACGGGCGACATTAACTTAATGTTGCTGCGTTGAGTTGCGCCTGAGGATTCAGAGGCAACAAGTGCAGGTGCGGAGCCGACATTCGGTACATTGAAATCTAGCGCGATGAGCTTGGCAGCCATCTCACTAGCTTTTTGGACTTGCTTGAATGCGATCGCATCTGTACTGTTAGCCGTTGCTATCAAGGATGGAGCAGATTGACTAGCTCCCCGAACTAGCGACAGTTCGGGACTCAAGCTTGAAGGCTGAGAAATTGATGCTGTCGCTGCCGCTTCATCATCGCGGATTACTATTGGAGCAGCAACGCTGACATCAGTTTGTGGAACAGAAAAATCCAGCCACACCTCTTCCGCTTGAGCCGCTTGCATGGTTCCTAATACCATGACAAACAAACTGGCGAGAAAATTAATAGTAATTCTGAGATGGCGTTTCATGCCTGTTTCCTCAACGAATGAGAAGTAAAAAATAACAAGGCAAAAGCCACGAAAAATCAAATAAATAATTGCGTTTTGCTTTTGCCTTTTGACCGCGTCGGGTGCCGGGAACCTGCGTCCCGGCACCAGCACCGACCCAGAGGACGGCACAGGAGACGCGCCCCGTTCCCCGAAGGGTAGGGGTTTTGACTTTCTAAGTGAGGTTCTCTCACTACCACTGTTATCGACCGAACAGCAGTAATTAACGGGACTGCAACATTTGCTCCAAAATCTTCTTTGAAGGTTCAACCAAAGCCCAGCGCCCATCAGGTCGCTTATTGAGCACAGCAAAGTGTAAAGCGTCAGCGGTACCGATCGCTTCGCCCGCTTTGTGTAACCCAAAGCTCGGATTTTTCAGCCCGCACAAACGCAACAAATAATTCGGAACGTCTGCACTGGAGAACATTACACAGCCCTGCTTATTAGGCTGCACCCGACCCTCATAGGGTGCGTAAACTTTATTACCCTTCAAAGCGATCGACAGATCACCAAGACCTCCCAGCACTGAATAACCGGCTACAGTATCTCCGGGCTGCAACTCCCAATTCTGGTAGAGCGGCACGTCTATGGGTGCGTCTGCTCCTGGTTTTGGGGTACAGCTAGTGATGCACAACAGCATCACCAAAGCTGCCAGTGCTGTGTTAAGCACGTTTGAATCCATATCCCACATAAGTCTTTCCTTCATAGAGAATGACTACCCACGTTTGCGGGTCGGATGCCAAGGGATAGGCATGCCGTTCCGTCGTGGCTCCAGCTCGGACGCTCAAATTCGGCATCCGACAGTAGGGCTGTTTGACAATACTCTGGACTTTGGTGCGATCGCCTCGCTCCGGTACCGTCAGGAGTTGCGCTAACTGTTCGCGAGATAGTACAGCTTTCGGCTGCACCATCTCCTGGCAGAACTGGTTGGGATCAAGCGCTTGTTTGGGTAGTTCCGCATTAGGCTGAGCGAGTGCTAGACCAACAGCCGCTAACACAGCGCCTCCGAGCAACAGGTGATCGGGTTTGACTCCCGGTACTTTCAGCAGCTTGAATCGTTGCCTTAGTGGCTTTGGCTGCACTTCTGGTGGTATCGTCTTTGTTTCTTCTTTCAGTCGCGTGTCTGGTGGTGTCATTTTCTTCTCCTTGTAAAAAACATCAAGTTAAGCAATCTGTAAAAACCTATGGCAAAAATTAGGCTTTTCCTTTTTTTAGAAATTTAGTCAATTAAGCCATAAAAGTGTTGTTATCTTGGAGCGATTATTTTGCCGTTTTAAGGAGTTATCCTGTTAGGATTTCAAGCCAATATTACTCCTAACGCTTTTATAAACGAGACAGTAACTAGTATTTAATTAATTAAAATGATAAAAATTGCAGCTAACTCAAAAAAAGAGTAGGTGTTTTTCACCACTACAGTAGTAAAAATTCAGCGAGTAATTCATAGCTCAACATCACTCATAAGAAGCATGAGCATTACTCATAAATATTGGAATCTTACAAACTTGCCGGAGTGACAGTGCCGTTGTAGACTACTTTTTTTAAAACCTCCATTTCACCACAACCACAAACTGCAATTTGGGGGTCTACGGCAGCTCCTTACCTATAGGATAGTACAAATAATAGTACATATGTACTAATCAAATACAGAAATAGCCGAACCTTCCTGTACGGGGATGTTTATGGTCAGTTGAGTGTGTAGTTTAACTACACAGGTCAGTCTGGGCAGACTAGTAACAAACTGTTTATCAGTCAAGCTCTGTAACTACAAACCGCATTTATCAACCAAAGCCATGCAAAAATCCTCCCCTGCAAACGTTAGCTTCGTGAACAAGGGTATCCACAACGTTGTGATACAACGGTTGCAGTCTCAACCACTAGCTTGGATGACTGGCGTCAGTGCCCTTGTCCTGTTTGCTTGCAGCAGTTCACGTCATGCACTCATTCAATCAAACGGCTGGGATTTAGGAATTTTTGACCAAGCTGTTTACTTAATTAGCCAGGGGTTGCCGCCCTTTTCGTCGTTTCTGGGCTTTCACATCGTCGGCGATCATGCTTCCTTCGTTTTCTATCCGCTAGCGTTGCTGTATAAAATCTACCCAGATGTTCATTGGTTATTAGCCGTACAAGCCATTGCTTTGGCATCCGGGGCTTTGCCAACATGGTATCTTGCTCGTTTAGCGGGGTTGAGTACACAGCAGGCATTAACTGTTGCAGCGACGTACTTACTGTACCCAGTAGTTTTTAATAGCAATTTGTTTGATTTCCACCCGGATATCTTTGCCCTCCCTGCATTACTGTGGGCAATTTTGGCAGCACGGCTGGGTCGAGTACTGTGGTTTTGTGTTGCGATCGCTGTGGTCTTAGCTTGCAAATCTATCTTGGCACTAACGGTAGCAGGACTGGGGTTCTGGCTGCTAGTGTTTGACAAGCGGCGTGTATGCGGTGCGATCGCCTTAGTAGCTGGGATTGCCTGGTTTCTCATCGCCACAGGAGTCATTATCCCGTCCTTTGGGGGGGCACAGAAAGTTGCTCTGTCTCGTTATGCTTATCTGGGCAACTCAGCATGGGACGTTGCCAAAAACCTGTTTCTCAAGCCAGGGGCGATACTGCCTGTAGTGTTCTCTGAGCTTAACCTGAAATATCTTCTGATGATGTTTCTGCCAGTAGCTTGGGGTCTTTCACCCAGGCATCTAACGCCTCTAGTAGGTGCCATACCAGCCTTGGCAGTAAACTTACTTGCCGACTACCAACCGCAGAAAAGCTTAACGTTCCAGTACTCTTTACCAATCCTGCCCTTTCTCTTGGTCGCCGTCATTGCAACACTGGTTGATGGTCAGGGATGGCTACGAAGCCGACGAGCCATCCTAATGTGGTTACTCCTATTTTTCCTTGTTCTGACAAAGTGGACTTATTGGTTCACACTCTATTTGCCTAGACTTGATACATGGCGGGCAAGTCGAGAAGCGATCGCTCTGGTTCAAACTGAAGGCGGTGTCTTGACTACAAATCAACTCGCTCCCCATTTGAGTCATAGACCACTCATATACGCTGCTATGAGTGGTGAAGACTTACCAGATTTTTCTAAATTCAAGTACATCCTGATGAATGGGCGTTATCCGGATGTGGTCGATAGACCAGTATTTGTTGGCAATGTAGTAGAGCAGCTCAAAAAGAGACCAGATTTTCGACTGCGCTATGAGCGTGACGAAGTTTTTCTGTATGAAAAGGTCAATTAAAGCGGAACCCCTAGATTGCTCTAGGGGCTTGCAATTATCCTACATTTCACACCTGTGAAATTTAAGTGCGATCGCTTGCCCTTAATCACCAGGGTATCCTAGTAGCGACTTTGCAACAGACGCCATGAGTTTTTGCCTGTTAAGGCCACAGATTTTGCCACCAAGGAACAGTCTGATTTTGAGTAATGTTAGTTTTTTTTCGGATATCCTGAATATTCCATCCCGTTAACTGGGCTAAAGTTTGAGACTCTTTTTCAAGTCGTTGGGACAATGCTCGTTGATATTGTTGTCCATCTGCACAATGCATCACGCCCTCAAAGGGATGACGCAAGATATATCGCCCCTGAAACTGTTGACGGTTTGACGTTTCTTGAAACATCAAATCTTCTGGGAACTTATCACGGCTATAGCGCACATGCAACCGGGTAATAAATACATTACTAGGCTCATTCGGAGTTAGCCAAAAAACACCCGATTTCCTGAGTTCTTCTGGATTCAAAGGTTCAGCAGAACAAGGGTCACAGTTACTCATATCCCAGGCATACTCTCGAAAAGCAACCTTTTTATCTTCACGAGTGTAAGCCGTTTGGAACATTGACTTGTAGAAATCGCTAAACTCGTTCTTGACGAAGACAGGTATCTCAGCATCCGAAGGAACATTTACTGTCCGGTAGTTCGTAATTTCCGCTTGACCTTTTGGTGATAAGAGATAAACGATTAAGTCTTGCTCGGTTGTTGCATTCATCATTCCTAGACGAATTGGCAACATGAATTTGGGAGATTCATAAGCCATTTGCAGAGGTCGCAGAAACTGATAACCCGTTTTTTCAAATTCTTCTAGATTGACTTTGGCAACGAAGAATTTCATGTCTTGCCGGATGTAGGGTCGAAGTAGCTGATTAGCCCCCCGTGGAATCCGGTAATTGTTGCGTCTAAGCCAAGTCTCTAGACCGTTAGATTCCTTAGCACTGAGGATGAGGATGTCATATTCTCCCACTGAGAAGCGAGCCTCTACAGTTACGCCTAACGCACTCTCGTCACTCGCTGCCCCTCTTGTCCCGCCTGCCGCGCTCCTTGTTGGTGCTCCTGAAAAGCCACGGGTCTCATGGCTGTTACAGGGGTCTGGGTCAAAATATTCCACCAGCCGGGGCGCACTAAAGGCATCAAGCCGTTCGAGAATTTTAGGGTCGCCCACGTTTACCTGGTCTTGCTGGAGAACCACAGGCACCGGGACAACGATCGCAAAATCTTTGATATCCCCTTGATAATCGTTTGCCATTGTTAGGACAGTGCGATCGCCATTCCGGGCAATTATCACTTGAGAAGCCTGATTGTAAAGCTTGGTATCAGCTTTTGCCACATAAAAACCACAAAATCCCCAAGCTGTCGGGGCAAAGCTAATACTAATAACAAAAGTTAGCAGAAGGGTCGTTAGGATACGCAATATCTTCATAGGAAATTCCTCTTGTGCGAGTAAAATATACGCTAGCTGTAGGTGGCTCAGCTGTCCATAGAAGTGACCTAGCCTCCTAAAGTTAAAAGGATTCGATTCATACACCTGCGTTCAACAAAGGAAAGAGCTATTAACTCTTGATTAAACCTTTCGTAAATATCCTCAAAATACCTCATTAAATCTTTCACAAAAGTAAATTTTTACTACATAGCTGTAGTAGTTATCACTCTTAACTTGGCAATTTCTGCAACAAAGTCTATTTAGCTTGAATGGGAATTGGTACGAATTCTGCTTCCCTACCCCTAATATGGAATCCGCTCAAGAAAACACCTTTTTTACCAGCAGTCTTCTACCCCTTATCGCGTCTTAGTAGCATAAAGGAGTTGTAAAAATAGATTTGATTTGGTACGCTTTCCAGCACAGTATTAACCAGCTTCGCTACAGTAGAGAGCGCCAGCAAAAGCAGTACTTACAAATCTCCTAGGCAATTTAACTGTGTATTGGTTCAAGGTCAGCCTCAGCTTGTGCTTTGTCTGCCATGTCAGCTTCCCGACTAGGGGATGTTTGATTCCAGGAAAAGGCTTGTGCTGACCAGATAAAATCCAAAACCACACTTAAGGGTGAAAGAGCAAACAACGCCCAAAAAACAGCGGTAGAAACGAAGAATTGATTCCGCAAAATGAAACTGAGTACAGCAATGCACCCTGCCCAGAGTAATCGACTTAGCCGTGCATTAGGGATTGAGCGCGGGTCTGTAATCATAAACAGGGCAAACAGTAACAAAGAGCCACTCATTAATCGATGGCAATAGACATCCCATGTCCAACCAAGCCAAACATTCCGAATGGCTTCCAGTAAAGCGTAAACACCTAAAAAAGCCGCCGTTGTATCCCAGCGACCTACGTGTTTCAAGACCATGCCACCAGTGCCTGCAAACAACAGTGCATACCAGCCATCATCCCCCCACTGTCCTGGCGAAACCCAAGCATCATTCGTCAAGATGAGAGCAGCAATAATACCAAAATTCGCCGGATTTAAAAAATGCTTGTGCTCAACTTTGAACAGAAATTTACTCAGAATTGCCAGAGAACCTGCCAAAACCATAGTCGTATAATGATCAGCTCGTAGCAGCAGACTTAAGCCCAACCCTGTAATCATCGCACTCTTGAGTGAGGCAGCCTTGGAGTGGCTCACAGACTCGGCGGCAGAAAGCCCTGTATTGTTAAACCAACGACCAATATCTCCGCCGTTCATGGCACATTGTTCATTGCCATTGTGTGTTTTTTTCAGCTTTCCCCCACCTCCTCTTTCCAAGATGGATACGGCTATCCACTGAGTCAGGAGGCAGGTCACCATTACAACCAGAATCAAGTCTAGTCGTAACGTCCAGTCCCTTGTTGCAATGCCCAGGACTAGGAAGAGCGAAAGAAACAAAATTTGATAGTCTCGTGGATCTTGTCGCTGCATTGCCCACCTTAGTGAGAGGATGATCTGTTATCGTCATCAATCTAGTTAGAGTCAGGGCAAAAATGCTCCTAAGTGTTGCCTAACTTAACGAATCGCACTCTCAACAGCTGGGTTGCTCTTGAAGAAGGCAGAAGGCAAAACAAGGAAGGCTTTAATGGAACCCATTGGAAGGGGATTCAAACCCGTCTCAATTGCAGGGCTGATTCGTTTTCCCGAAACCCGCCCGGAGTTTAAACTCCGGGCTAATAGCCAAAGTCGTCTAAAGACGACTCAAATAGTGATTTTCAGTCCTCTTGAGAGGACTTGATTCTATGAGACAGGGGTTTTAACCCCT
>DATNPH010000139.1:0-25821 GCA_036703315.1 Coleofasciculaceae cyanobacterium | reverse complement strand
TTTCCCAAATCCATTCATGCGGTGACCTTTGACGGTTTTTTGCTCAAGCTTAGTGCCTTTATCTTTGCCTTTACCTTAAAAACTGCTTTCATCGACCCAGCCAGCTAAGGAAATCACCACCCCACTTCAACTCACAACCTTCAACTCCAACCCAAATGCATTCGGCTTTGGGCTAGATTGCTGTGCCTCTTATCTGAACTGATACGCTGGTTTTTGATAACCCGCAACTTGGGTTAGTACCCATAGACGGTCGAGTAAGGAGGAAAGTCTTTAGGCAAGTCTTGCCAATTACATCCATTTTTGAGTTGATAAAGTATCCCATCGATAATCGCTTTCTTTGTCCAATTTGACGGTCGTGTCCGTTTCTTCTGAGGCAAGATCTCAAGCAACAGGGGTTCAAGGATTTCCCATTCTTTGTCACTGAGGCTGATGGAATAGCTCATAGTGGCTGGATTACAAGGGTATGAGTACCTTAAATCTTGTTTGTAAAGATGTCAAATGGGTTCTATAAGTAGTCGGTTAGGCTCGTAACTCGAAAAAGCCATTGCCCTTACATTGGATATTTTATTAATTGGGAACTCTCTAAAAGACTAATGCTGACATTTTTAATTAGGTCACCGGACTCATACGGCTCAAGAAAGCACGCAGGCGATCGCTTTTTGGGTTAGTCAGAACCTGTCGGGCAGGACCTTCTTCTGCCACCAGCCCTTTATGCATAAAGAATACGCGACTAGCGACCTCACGAGCAAACTGCATCTCGTGGGTAACCACTACCATTGTCATCCCTTCTTCTGCTAGTTGCTTCATGACTAGCAGTACTTCCCCTACTAATTCTGGATCGAGGGCGCTAGTCGGCTCGTCGAATAGCATGATCTGAGGGTTCATGCACAAACTGCGAGCGATCGCAACCCTTTGCTTTTGTCCGCCCGACAGTTGTTCGGGATAGGCATCAGCTTTCTCCGGCAAACCTACCTTTTCTAAATAGAATTGAGCCTGCTTCGCACTTTCCTCACGAGAGCGCTTCAGCACCTGGCGGGGAGCCAGCATCAAGTTTTCCAGCACACTCAAATGAGGGAACAAGTTGAACTGCTGAAACACCATACCCACTTGTGTTCGCAATCGTCGTAATTGGGTCTGAGTGAGAGAGGATGGCGACAAATCGATTCCATTCACAATCAGACTCCCAGCGTTAATCGCTTCTAAGCGATTGAAGCAGCGCAACAGCGTACTCTTGCCACAGCCGGAGGAACCAATTACGGCGACTACCTCCCCTCGGTTGATCGAGCCGCTAATGCCTTGCAATACTTTTAGAGAGCCAAAGCTTTTCTCAAGCTGCTCAAATGCGATCGCCGGAGCCGAGTCCTCCATACGTAAATCCAATGATTGCTTGTCCTAACTTAATTCTAAGAGCCTACAGTAGCTATCTTTCTGCAAATTGTAGTTTTATACAACATTTAATCGAATCAGCCAAGCTTCACACTAGCTAATGAGCTATCATCAATGCCTATCAGA
Organism: Coleofasciculaceae cyanobacterium; assembly: GCA_036703315.1. Classification (GTDB taxonomy): domain Bacteria; phylum Cyanobacteriota; class Cyanobacteriia; order Cyanobacteriales; family Coleofasciculaceae; genus DATNPH01. The sequence goes on along the minus strand of DATNPH010000139.1, from coordinate 24,309 downwards.
ATGACTCAAAAGGTGTATTTTCACATTTGAGATGAAAAGAGGAAATTACAAATATGACTAGATTGACACCTTTTCGTTGGCTGCGTCAGCTAGTTCTTGCCTTAGGCTGCTTGCTGCTAGTGATTGCTTGTAATAATTCCAGTGGTGGAAATAGCCAATCAGGTTCTAAAACCTTGAAAGTAGCGATCGACCCAACGTTTGCACCCTTTGAATTTCAGGGAAAGGATGGGACACTTCAAGGCTTCGATGTTGACTTGGTTAACAGTATTGGTAAGGCAGCAGGCTTCCAGGCAAAGTATGAAACTATGCGCTTTGACGGCATGATTGCTGCTTTGCAAGCAAACAGCGTGGATGCTGCCGTTGCAGGGATGACGATTACTGCTGAACGAGCCAAAGCTATAGACTTCTCAAAGCCTTATTTTAGATCAGGATTGGCGATCGCCATCTCCGAAAAAAGTAAAGACATCACCAAGCTCGATAGCCTTAAGAATAAAAAAGTTGCCGTGCAAATTGGCACGACTAGTGCCAAGGAAGCAAAAAAAATTCCCGGAGCCAAAATATCCACCTTTGATACTCCAGACCTAGCACTTAAAGAATTATCCAACGGTAACGTCGATGCTGTCATAAATGATCGACCTGTTACTATATATGCCTTCAAAACTGGCAACCTTAAAGGGCTGAAAGTCGTAGGAGAAATGGTCACAGAAGAATACTACGGCATTGCTACACCCAAGAATTCAGCCAATGTAGAGGCAATCAATAAGGGTTTAGACACCATTATCAAAGACGGAACCTACGCTCAGATTTACAAGAAGTGGTTCAACGAAGAACCTCCTAAACTGCCAGATGCAGCACCTCTTAAATAGTCAGCCTTTCTCCAACCACTGAACACATGACAACTAACGATCGTGATTGAATCCCTTAAGATTATCTTCGACTCCGTGCCTCCACTTCTTTTAGGAGCTGTAGTAACTTTGCAACTGACAGTTTTATCAGCTGCTTTGGGTATGATTGGAGGCTCTTTAATAGCGATTGCCCGTCTTTCTCCTACTCTGCCTTTACGCTGGTTCGCTAGAGCCTACATCGACTTTTTCCGGGGAACACCCTTATTGGTGCAGATGTTCATGATTTACTTCGGTCTGCCCTCGGTGTTGCAGCAACTGGGCATTCCATTGAGATGGGATCGTTTCACGGCGGGTGTAGTAGCGCTAGGTTTCAATAGCGCTGCCTATATTGCCGAAATCATGCGGGCTGGTATCCAATCAATTGATATGGGGCAAGCCGAAGCTTCTCAGTCGCTAGGTTTGGGTGCCGTTCAAACTATGCGCTATGTGATTTTTCCCCAAGCTTTGCGGCGAATGTTGCCACCCTTAGGCAACGAGTTCATCACAATGCTTAAGGACACTAGCTTAGTTGCCGTCATTGGCTTTGAAGAGTTGTTCCGCAGAGGTCAGCTAATTGTGGCAAACAACTATCGCGCCTTTGAAATTTATTTCGCAGTTGCCATAGCTTACTTGGTGCTAACCATACTTTCCTCACGCGGATTCAGTTTTCTCGAAGACTGGATGAACCCCGTTAAGCGAGCAAAGAAAGCAAAGACCCAAGCTGCAAGCTAGAAGTCTCTTCAGGGTAGGTGATAGGTTTTAGGTTTTAGGTTTTAGGGGATGCCCCAAAGTCTAATTAGGTTTTAGGTTTTAGGTTTTAGGTAATAAATTGGAATTTTACCTACCACCTACCACCTACTACCTCTTAATTAGCAGACACTAAAATCCAGCAAATAATTAATCTATTTGCTGGAGTGATAATAATTTAGGAACAAAAAATTAAGCGATCAGCACAAAGAATTCACTGAAAACCAAACAAATACACCCTATTTCCATCTCAACCTAAGCTTTATCAATTATTTCCTTGGCTCGGTCTTTGATATCTTCTCTAGCATGAATTGCCGCCGCTTGGTCTTGCTTTGCCTGACCTTCTATTTTGTCTTTCGGATCGCCTGTTAATTCACTAGCGGCTTCTTGAATTTTGCCTTCAATATTCTTAGCAATGGCTTCTGCTCTATCTTCAATGCTCATTTGTAACTCCTAGTAATAATTTACGCTAACAAATGAATTGAAAGTAAGTGAGTCAAAAAACTATAAGGGCTGACTGCTTATATCTTTATACCTTCTCCTCACCCACACTTAGTCTAGATGAACCTATGACTAGGGTATGGTTATCTCAACTGACTCACTTAATTTAGTATTTATAGTATTTACAAATAAAGCAATAAATTGCATCTATCCCGAGTTAGATTCTGTAGGGTATTAGTTTTTTTCTCTTAGATTTTAATAACAATTAACAATCCAAAAATACAAACTAAGATTTCTAACAACTACTAATTAGCCAGCAATAAAACCATCCCAAGACGTGCCTGCGTGCTGAGGGATTAACCCAAGTCGTGCCTGACAACGTTCTACATAAAGCTTTGCACTCCTATCGGCGGGATTTTGTGCCACTACCTGCTGGAAATACACCAACCCACGAGCAAAGTCTTCTTGATGCCAAGCTTGGATGCCAGCGTTGTAGAAGGATTGAGATTGTAACTTCGCTACATCTAGCCACTTAGTTGGCATACCTAAAATTTCGTAAAGGTCAAGAACAATACTTTTCCCACGAGGCGTTACACGGTCTATCCATCGGCTGTAATAGGACGGTAGTGCAACACAGGGAGAAAATTCGTCATAGTTCTGGGCGTTGATTGGCAATTTTTTGAAGCTTGCCATAGCGTGAGCAATTGTTGTGTTACTCGTCAAGATTGGACACCCATATAACTTGGTTAATTCTTCAATACGTGCCGCCGTGTTTACAACGTCGCCAATTACGGTAGAGTCCATGCGATTGTCTGAACCTACGGTACCAATTAAGCCAATGCCCGTATGGATGCCAATGCCAACATTAATGGGTTGTTCCAGATTGTACTGATGGCGATCGCGATTAAACTCCCTGAGACTTTGCTGCATTGTCACAGCCGTATTGAGAGCATCTTCGGCATGACAACCTTGGCGGTCAAAGACTGCTAAAATTGCATCTCCTAAGAATTTATCAACAAACCCGTGATCAGCGGTAATTGCCTGACTCATCCGAGTAAAGAAAACATTAAGCCACTCAAAGGTTTCCATTGGCGATTGAGATTCAGCGATCGCACTAAATCCCCGGATATCACAGAACAAAACAGTGATTTCTTCTTCCCTAGCATTGCCTAACTGAATGGAATCAACGCCTTGAGGAGCAATGCGGTTGAGATATTGTTCCGGGACAAAAAGCCGAAACTTTTCTGAAATATAGTCCTTAATCTCCCAGGCAGCAGCGATTTGCTGCTGAGATTGCTCTTTTACCTGTTGGCTAATTTCTGATTGGGATTGTTGCGATCGCAGCCGACTCAATCGCAAAAGGCTGGCAATTTTTGCCAACAGCAGTTTACTATCAATTGGCTTAGTGAGGTAGTCATCTCCCATTATCTCCAGCCCTCGTAACCGAGACTGTTCATCGTCCAAAGCTGTTAGAAAAATTACTGGGACTGTTTGTAGCTTAGTATCCTCCCGCAGGTGACGGCAGACTTCAAAGCCGTCCATTTGTGGCATCATGACATCCAGTAAAATCAAGTCAGGAGTTGACTCGGCGGCAATCTCCAATGCGTCGGCTCCTGAGGCAGCTAACAGAGGAGTATAGCCTTCACAAACCAAAAGCTCTTCCAATAGTAATAAATTAGTAGGATCGTCATCAACTAACATGATGACGGGCGTAGGGTTTAACATAACTACATAAAAAACTGTAAGTTATTAAGAGGCACAGACTTTGGAAAACCTATGTTTTTGATCGATCAAGAGCGCCTACGGTTGAGTGTCTGTGAAACTTAAATCAATGCCGTACAACTAAAATCAGTTAATTCGCCTAGATACCCCTGAATCGTCTTTCTCATTCTTGTAACTTTTTCAGTGATAGCGACGAAGCCCAAAAACCAGCTCATCGGCTGGAGTTAAATGAGGAAATTGAATGAGAAAACCGTATATTTCTTAACATAATTAAAGCATAGGGCTGATCGATTGAAATCGTCCAACTGACGTATTTCTATTAGGCTATATCTTCAGTAAGACTTTAGATTAGCTGAATAGTTTCGTGTTGAGAATTTCAAATCAAGGAATCCGGTGCTTTAGCTTCACATGCCAAAAAAGCCTGCATAGTAGTAATCAATTTTTCCAAGTCTAAGGGTTTGCTCAAGTAGCCGTCGGCACCCGATTCAATGCAACGATCGCGATCGCCTGGCATTGCCATTGCTGTTACGGCGATTACTGGCACGTTCTGCCAGATGGGATGAGCTTTCAGTTGACGAATTAGCTCAAATCCATCAACGCCTGGTAGCTGAATATCCATCAAAATCAGCTGCGGTATCGATCGCGAAGTCGCTAGAGGTGAGTAAATCGTCTCCTGCATTGTTTGACCGTCGTGGATCACCTCAACAGCATAACCTTGGAGTTCCAGTACTTCACAAATCAGTGCTTGGTTGAGGGGCTGATCTTCCACGATCAAAATTCGTTTCCCATCTTCCACGGCTAGTTCATTGCTGAAAATTGTGGCACTTTGGGGTTGAAACTTACTTTTGGTTGTGCTCTCAGATCGGCTAGTAAGCATTTCAGTTAGCGGTAGCCAAACGCGAAATATACTACCCTTGTTTTCCTGCGATTCTACAGAAACGGTGCCGCCGTGGAGTTCTGCTAACCGCTTAGTGAGTGCTAAACCTAAACCAGTGCCTTCATGATGTCGTGCTAAGGACGAGTCGAGTTGCTGAAAGGGTCGAAATAGCAGGTGCAACTTATCTTCTGGAATCCCGATGCCGTTGTCTTTTACTTCTAGGCATAGATAAGGCGTGCTGGCATTGACGGGACTGCGATCGGGTCGGAATTGGTGTTGTAGCTCGAAACCATAAGTAAGGCGTCCTCCTAGCTGAACTAGTCCTTCGTCGGGAGTAAATTTGACAGCATTGGATAGGAGGTTAATTACGATTTGGCGGACACGACGTTCATCCAAAAATACCTCTTCCAGACGATAGTCGATTTCCAGCGTCACAACGATGCGTTTCTTATCGGCACGCGGCTGAATCATCTTTAGACACTCACTACACAGTTTCTGGATAGAGACGGGTGCCAAGTACAGTTCAGCTTTACCGACTTCAATCTTAGACAAATCGAGAAGATCGTTAATCAGTTGCAGCAGGTGCTGACCACTTTTCTCAATGGCTTGAACATGGTTGAACTGACGAGGCGTAAGAGTACCGCTCAGTTGCCGTTGCAACAAATCTGCAAATCCTAGAATACTATTGAGGGGTGTCCGCAGTTCGTGGGACATGGAGGCAAGAAATTCTGACTTCAGCTGGGAAGCTCTTTCTAAATCCTCATTGGCTTGACGCAGATGTTCTTGAGCTTGGGCACGTTCAATGGCGACACCTAGGGTGCGGCAAGCTGCTAGCAGCATATCCTGTTGCGGCGCTTCCTGAAGTTTTTGCATAGAGCGGGATTCTAGAGTCAAGATGCCAATGACCTTACGGCTAGGGCTAGCAATGGGAAACAAGCCCAATTGACCAATTCCTGGATGACGAAACGCCGGGACGGCGAGTGGGTGATTTTTGTAATCATCGACAAACATAGGCAAACCTGTTTCCACAACCTGCCAGAGTAGCCCTTGCCTATAGGGAATACCTTGATTGAGCGTAGCTTCTATCTCCTTGACAGCTGGGATGCCATAGGTGGCAATAAACTCAGCAGAAACATTATTGGTAAGAATACTGGCATAGGCATCTTTCCCGTTACCAGTAATTACCTTGACATCCCCAAACGCTGCCCCTGTAGCCTGAACTAAATAGGACAGGGCAAATTCCCCGATTTCCTTCAACTCTCTAGCAGGTTGCAACTGTTCACTAAGACCTTGTAAAAACCTTAAACGCTTGATTTCAGCGTTTAAATTTGCCTGAATCAGTGTTGCCTCTCGCCGTGCTTGCTCTTTTGCGGTAACATCACTAAAGGTGAATAAGCATCTACCATTAGACAGAATAGAAACTTTGGTCTCAAGATGAGTGCCATTGGGTTGTTCTAAGAAGAACGTGGTGTTTTGGGTAACAGTTAGTGGTAGGATAGCTTGAATTTGTTCATATTGCGCTTGGGACAAGTAGCCCTGGGCAACAACTTGAGCAAACAGTTCCTGAAAATACGGCTGTTTATCCAGCCATTCGGCAGAAAGTCCCAACAGTTGCGCTAATTTGTGATTATGCAAAACTAGCTTGTGGGATGAGTCAAACAGAGCGATCGCATTATCTATTTGGTTGAGTATTAACTGTTGCTCCTCCTGAAGTTGTTGGAAATGCGGCTCAATTTGCTCAGGTTGCATAATTTTTATCAGCGTCAATGAGAGCTATATAGAGTAGGAACACTTCCCTTAGTTTAAAAAACGTAATACTGACGAGGAGTGAGCAACCAGATCTGCGAGTTGTGATCTCGGACACTTCGAGGGAAGATCAGGGTCTCACCGACAGGATGCTCTCTATCAACGCGTTAGTGTGACTAACGAACGTAAAGTAAGAGAGTGGAATCAGTTCTATCTTAAGGAAGAAATGTTCCAATTAAGAGCAGCCGCTACCACATCGAGTCAGTTCAGCAAGAGAGGGTTGTCATGCAAACTTTAAGACAGGGGTTTGAGGAGCGCAATCTCATGACAGACTTAGCGGAGCAACTGAAGCAAGAATGGCGATCGCGCCTAGAAAATGACTACCCAGCTCAGAGCCCCGCTACAAAAGACAGTATTACACGTTGGTTACTGGGAGATAACCTAGAGCGGTTTGACACCCTGCTGCCAAACCAGTTAGCGATTACCAAGCAAGCCATGGACTATCGCTACCGAATTTTGCAACAGCGCTACCTGGGGGTAGGGCCGGAGCGTGCCTATCGCAATTTGATGACCAGGTTAGCCGGCCTAGTTACCTTACGCAATAAAATTCGGACTTGGGTTTCCCTAAGTCGTGATCGCCAACGGGCTGTCATTGATGTTTTGCAAGAAGTAATACAGGAATTATTAAACAGCGATCGCTATATCCAAAAACAAATTATCTGGATTGCTCAGTGTACAGAGGATGTCCGTCTTCGGGATGCTCTACTGCTCACTAGCGTTGAAGAGTATTGTTTGCGCCCAATTCGTAACCAACCCCTACTCGTTTATCGGTTTGTTAACTTTCTCAGGCGCTCCCAGCGCGGGGGACTGACTCATGTGCCAGAAGGAGACTTGGTACGACTAGTTTCTGAGGAAGTGACTCCAGAGGAAACGGATGCACCCGTTAGTTTGTTGGATAACCAGGCGCTTGCTACTTACCACGAAAGTCAGGAGTGGGAGCAGCAGCAGATGCTGCGGATGACGGTGCGTCAAGAATTTGAGGCTTATTTAACCGAAAAATTAGGTTCAGAGGCGGCACGCTGGCTCCAGTTATACCTCCAAGGTCAATCTCAAGAGGCGATTGCCAGTGCTTTAAATAAACCGGTTAAGGACATCTATCGACTGCGGGAGAAAATCACCTATCATGCGATTCGGGTATTTTCCATCAAAGAAAAGCCAGAATTGGTCGCTAGCTGGCTAGAAACCTCTTTGCATGAACATAGCTTCGGGCTAACACCAAAACAATGGCAGGAATTTTGGGATAGCTTGACGGGTGAGCAGCGCCAACTCCTAAATCGGCTGAAAGAGGGTGAAACTCTTGAGGCGATCGCCAAAGACTTAAACTTGAAAATCAACCAGGTTATAGGTGAATGGAGTAAACTTTATTTAGCCGCTCAAGCTCTACGGAGCGCTTCTTAAGCTGAGTTAAATGGTTATGTAACTCTTACAAATAAGCATCTTACCCACAGCTCTTGCCCAAAATTTTAATTTTCAGTGGAGCCTGCCTGAAGACTATCTACTCCATACCTAACTGAAAATTCTGAGTAAATGTGCTCCTGGGGCATCTCGACCCGTTGATACTCAGGTTGGAAAAATTTTTATGGTGACCTCACCAAGCAACTCAAGCCAGCCCGAAAATCCAGCTCAGCCGACGTCGTCCCAGTCTCAGGCTTCAGAATTTTCTGACCAACTCACTGAGCAAACGTTTCGGCTAATCGATAGTATCCTGCCTTTTGAAGCTTGCCTGTACTATCAATTTTTACCCCTTGCTCTGGAGGGAAGGCATCTCAGACTAGGTATGGTAACACCACAAGATTCCTCGGCGCTCGGCTATGTCCGTCACATCTTAGCCTACTTAAACTGTTCACTCAAAACAGAAGCGATTACTGCCGAAGACCATCAAGCACTGCTTTCTGCCTACCTGAACTATACTCATAAACCGTCATCACCCCAACACTCTGCGTCTAAGAGTAGTTCCCAAAGGTCACATTCAGGGCAACCCGCTGCGATTTTAGATGATTCTCAAGTCGCTGCCGATGAGCCATATGAGTGCTCAGGGCTGATACCAACGGTGACGGCATCATCCCATCGACTGCCTGAAGTCAGTAACAAACCCTCTTTAGCGCTGACTCCAGTATCACAATTACCAAACGATATTCCATTAGCGGAACAGCAAACGGTAGGAGTAGTCCCTTCCGACATAGAGGGGACATCAGTATCCGATGTTTTCCCTTCATCTGAGGCTGTGCCACTGTTAGAAGTGAACGCGCTTTATTTGTCTCGTCCGATTGAGTTTCTTGCTACCTTAGCGGCACCACAATTGCTCCAAGAGTTGTTGGGGCGAGTGTTAGTTGGTGGAATTGGTCGGCTTTATTTTGAGCGGCAACCCCAGCAGGGTCGCATCCTTTGGAGTCAAGACGGTGTGTTACAGTCTGTTTTAGAAGGATTAACATTGCGATCATTTCAAGGGGTAATTCTTGAGCTGAAGCGGTTAGTACGTATGTCCATGCTCCCTGTCACGCAACCTAAGCAGGTAGAGATTGAGCGCCGCTATCAGCAAGAAGATCTGTTACTACGTTTGCGGGTAATGCCCGGTACCCATGGAGAAGAGGCAACTCTCCAGGTATTGCGGGGAGTTGCCTTGAAATTTTACCAGCGTCAACAGTTGGAAAAACTTGGTCAGGATGCACTGGCGCTGGCTCAGCAACTGCAACGGAAGTTAAATGAAATCCGCGATCGCTCCTCCCGTCACCCAATACCACTAGATGCGCTACCAGCTCTTAATCAGATGCTGCGACGTTTAGATCAACAAATGGAAGCGCTAACTGACTTACAAACTGATCAGAACTCTGAAAATTCCGCGAATTGAAGCAAGTTACTCCTAAAGCCCTTTGAGGTTAGGGACTATAGCTTAGGACTTACGCATAACCTTTATTTGTAGGGTGGGCTATGCTACCTCTGTCAAGGTGATAGGTGATAGGGAGCCAGAAAGCTATGCAAGGAAACCAAAACCCTAATTTTTCACACGTTTAGGTCTGGCTTTTCCCCTAAAACCTACCACCTATGACCTAACACCTTGACGGGCTAGTTGCATGATTTTAGGATGATGATAATTAGAGCCTGTTTCACAACAAAACTCTTGTAGGGGCGCAAGGCTTGCGCCCTGAAAGGTTCCAGTTCTACCCGATAGATTTGATGGGCGTATGCCATACGTCCCTACAACAAAATTCATCCTGCGATTGTGCAACGCCGGGAAGGTGGGGAGATGAGGGAGATAACGTCCTAACCTTCCCCATCTCCCTGATCCTTTCAAGAGCTGATCTGCGTGAATACTCACTCAAAACTCTAGAGCACCATTTTTGTCTTGCTGGAGACTCTGAGGAAAAACTCTCAATAATTCTAGCTAGATAATCTTTCTGCTTCCCTGCTGAAAGACTCTACAGAAATAGGGACAGTCTCTTTGGGAAGCAACTATCGCATCAAATCCCATCAAAATAACCAGACAGGCTGAATTATAGAAAAAGGCAGAGGGCAGACGGCAGACGGCAGAAGGGAAAAGATTGACGGGTCTTGGTTTCAGTATCTTCCTTTGTCCTAACCTTTATGGCGACAGCTATATCGCTCAAAATTGAACTGTCAATGTCAGTCATTTGAAGAATTGTTAAGCCCAATAGATGACATCTTTTATCAATTAAGCTAGGTTGAAGCTAGGTTGATAAGCAGATATAGGATGGAGGCATAGGTAAATTGAAGACAGCAGAAAAAATCTCAACGTTCTGTCTGAAGGGACGAGTTGTCGGTTTTGTCGGTGATTTTGAAGAAAAAGCCAAACGCATACGGGTAGCAACAGCAGAAGGCGAACGATACATCAAGCTCTCAAAAGAGCTACGCTACTCTCTACGCAAGGTTCTTCAACCCGGAGATTGGATAGAAATTTCTGGGATACAGAAGTACAAATCAAAAACTGGCGAACTGAAGCTGAAAGCTTTTGAGGTGAAACTAGCATTTCCGACTTCGCAAGAGAGTGTCTTCAAACCACCCGTTGCTGCTACCAAAACCAAACCCTGCGTCATGGTGTGTCAAAAATCCTCTTGCCAAAAGCGGGGAGCAGGTGAGGTTTGTCAGGCTGTGCAAGAATCTTTGCGCGATCGCGGGTTAGAAGACCAAGTTGCCATTAAAGGAACTGGGTGCATGAAGGAGTGCAAAAGAGGCCCTTGTGTGGTATTCATGCCAGATAAAACCCGCTACAGTGGGATTGCACCGAAACAAGTTCCTACGCTGATTGAAAAGCATTTTGCCGCTAAACTTATACCAGAAGGGAGTGAACCTGAACTAGCTCCCGTCACTTGATTTGACAGAAGATATCATTACCACTAGTTAGGTGAAGTGCCGATGACGAATTTACCTCCGCCTGACCCACGCTCCTCGCCTCTGGGTTTTGATGAGTTAGTTGGTGTAGTTGTCGCCTTCACCGTTATTGGCACAATCCTTGTCGTATCGCTGCGTGATAGGAACAAGGAGTTTAGATTGGAAAGCTTAACCCCCCTATTAACTAACCCTCAAGCTAAGCCAGACGCCACAACTAGTCCTACACCGATAGGGGTTATACCAGAGGCTACGCCTCTACCTGCACCAACGGCGATCGCGCCTGTAACGCCAACTCCACAGACAAGTCTAGAAACCCCAGGACAGGGATTACCAACCACTACAACTGTTGTTGTCCCGCCCCCCGTAGCAACAACTGCACCTCCACGGAAAACTGTACCTTCAACTACGGCTAAATCGGCTAAAATTGTTAATTTCTCAGATGTTCCCCAAGTCTTCTGGGCTCGTCCCTACATCGAAGCTCTTGCTCAGCGTGGTATAGTTAAAGGCTTTCGAGACAAGACTTTTCGTCCCAATGAACCATTGACACGAGCGCAATTCGCAGCTCAGCTACAAAAAGCTTTTGACCAAAAAGTGGTTATGGACGCTCCAAGCTACAGGGATGTATCAAACAAGTTTTGGGCATCATCAGCCATTCAGGAAACCACCAGAAGTGGCTTTTTGCGAGGGTATCCTGGAAATGTGTTTCGACCTGAGCAAAAAATTTCCAAAGTGCAAGCTCTGGTAGCCCTTACCAAAGGGCTTGGTTTAACTTCAACATCTCAACCTCAGCAAATTTTAAAGGTTTATAAGGACGCCAATAAAATTCCCAAGTATGCTTCTAAGACAGCGGCAGTTGCTACAGAATCAGGTATCGTAGTTAATTACCCAAATCGCCAGATACTAGATCCAAATAAGACTGTCACTCGCGCTGAAGCGGCTGCTTTGACTTATCAAGCCATGGTAAAGGCCGGAAAGGCTAAACCCATTACTTCTGAGTACGTTGTATTGCCGCAACCAACGGCTAAGAAGTAAGTGAACTCACATCTGTAGGGGAGGAATATCTTGTTATTGCATCCTCCCTTCAGACTAGAAGCCGCTCTTGAATTTTTTACAAGAGCGGTACATAGTAACCTTTGGCCTGATTAGGACAGCCTACTAAGTTTGAGAGGCTAGCTAGCGCTTGAGTCTTTGCCTACTACTTGGCCTTTGAGCGATTCAAACTCAGTTGATAGCTCTTTACGTGTCTCTACCTTGAGTAAGTAGCGATAAACAAACCAAGCTGTATAACCGATGCCTACCAGTTCAAATACAGGTGCTAATAGTGGAATGTCATTGATAGCATCAAGCACGGCTAAGGTTACTTTAACAGTAATGCCGCCTGATAAAATCAGCGCTAGAGTAATCAGCGGTCGTTGGTAGTCAGAGAAAAATCCACCTACGTAATCAGGCAGTTTCGCCAAAAAGTCAATAACAGGTTGCCCCCATTCCTGCCAAGGCTGGTCTGTTGATGGCTTAGGAGGAGGAAGTTTCGTTATTGCACCAGGTTGGTCAATGTTTACGTCTACTTTAACCTGATCGACGTCTTTTGACGTTTCAGCAGTTACGACTTCTTGAGAGCCGGTCTCAGTATATTCAGATTGTTGCATGGGATTCATCGTTCCTCCACCGTTATTTGAAGTAGGACATTGTATGGTTTGAGTAAACCCGTTGGGTATAGATGCAGCCTGCCCAACTTCCGCCCATATTACCAAAAGTTGTCTGATGACTTTCTATAAGCCAAACTACTTCTGTTAATAGTCCATCGAACCAGTGTAAATAAGGTTCAGGCATCTCCCAAAAGCAGGAACTATGTGGCTTGCGTCTCAGACTGCTGATAGGTAGATGGAAGTTCTTATGCGTTACGCAGGGCTAAACTCTGCTCATGGTACTCTAATACTTTGGCGTAGTCTCCTAGAGCATAGCAAGCGACTCTCAGACTGCCTAGTGCACGATCCTCTAATTTTTGGTCAGAAAGGATCCGTGCTATACGCAAGCGTTTTTCGTAGTATTCAATGGCTTGCGCGTAATCACCTAGCGCATCATAGGCAACCCCTAAACTTCCTAATGCTTGTTCTTCTGCACGATGATCGCCAAGTTCTTGAGCCTTCAGGAGTCGTTGCTGACTATACTCAATGGCTTGATGATAATCTCCCAATGCAGAGCAAGCGTAACTAAGATTTCTAAGAATATGGACTTCTAGGCGGTGATCGCCGAGTTCCTGAGCGATCGCAACGCGCTGCTTGTAGTATTCAATGGCTTGCGTGTAATCGCCTGTAGCATAACAAGCATTACCGAGATTTCTGAGAATCTGTTCTTGGGTCTGATAGTCATTCAGCGTCTGCGCGATTTTCAAGCTCTCCCGCTGATATTTTATGGCGCGTGGCAAGTCACCCAGGGCTTTGTAGGCTAATCCGAGATTATTCAAGGTAGCCACTTCTCCCGGAAGATCTTGAAGTTGCTGCATCAGGGTAAGACTTTGTTGACCTTGCTCGATCGCTTTGACTTGATCACCTAAGTGTCGGTAGGAATTACTTAGAATTCCCAGTACGTTGCCCTCTAGACGTTGGTCATTGACTTCTCGTGCGATCTCTAGGCTGCTAGAGGCGTACTCAATAGCCTGTGGAAACTCTCCCAATGTATAAGCTGTCAGCGCCAAACCGCTAAGAGTTCTTCCTACTCCCCGTTGGTTCTGCAATTGTATGAAAATTTCCAAGGCTTGTTTAAACGACTGTAGTGCTGCCTCCCCTTGACGGGTCTTTTGCTGCTCCACGCCTTGCTCCAGAAGCTGCTCGGCTTCAGCAATACCACATGGCAGCTTACTCTCGAGTACTTTCTCCTGGTTACTTTCGTCTCTTAGGGGAATTCCTTCTTGGTGATTCTCTCCTACTAGACGACACTCTTGTTTGCCGTCATAGGACGGAAACCAACTTTCCATACCTATTACCTCACAAACTCTTGGGGTGTCAGGCTTTTCTCTTGCCAAGGGTTCCATAGTTGAACCTATGTCTAAGTGGTAGTTTTCTTCTCTTGGGTTTGCCACGGTTGCTAAATACCAGTGAGATGCTACCACTAGCTCCACGCCTCAGAAGAATTAACGGAGCGCTCTTAGAAGATCTGTTCCCGATCCGTCAAATATAGCATCACTAAGTAATACTCTTTAGACGGATGTTAAAATCCCTTCATTCTCCTGTGGGGTGGCTAAAGATGTAGCAGATTCCGAACAGTAAACTTCGCAGGAGTTGTTTGGACTTTCAATCAATTTGACTTTGTGGAGTTTAGCGCCTAATTCTTGGATAGGCTGTTCTAACAACTGACGGATATGGATAGCGATATTTTCAGCGGTAGGAACAACTTGAGCAAAGTAGGGGATGTCTTTATTGAGGAAAGTATGGTCAAAGGGTTCAACTACATAGTCTTCAATGACTTTGTGCAACGCTCCTAGATCTACAATCATGCCGGTGCGAGGCTGAATTTCACCCTTGACTGTTACTTCTAGATGGTAGTTATGTCCATGACCATTCGGACGAGCACATTTCCCATAAATCTCAACATTATCTTCGTAACTGAGGTCAGGATGAGCAAGCCGATGAGCGGCGCTAAAGTGGGTGCTGATCGTGAGATATGCTTCCATGCCGTTTCCTAGATAGTCTGCCCAAAGTTCTGGATGTTCAAATAGCTGAATGCGGACAACTGGTAAGTGAGGGGCAATCCGTTGCCAAATTATTCTGGCAATGTTTTCCGTAGTAGGTAGGGTTTGCTGAAATTCTGACCACACGTCGTTGAGGTAAGAGTAGTCCAGTTGGCTGGTGACTTCCCGTTTAATTACCTGCTTGACTTCAGACAAGTTTTGCACCATGCCATATTCATCCAGCTCACCGGACAGAGAGACGAACAGGACGTAGTTATGTCCGTGTCCGGGAAAGCGAGAGCACGAACCAAATTGCTGAATGTTCTCAGCTTCGCTCAGCTCTGGCAACCAGTACTGATGACTTGCTGAAAACTGAGCGCGGCGATTAATAATGCACTTCATTGGTTCTGTAATTGAGCCGAAATTGTAAAGTTCCGTGAACTTGCACTATTTCTAGAATATACGAATTTTAGTCATTGGTCATAGGTCAAAAGGTTGAAGCTTAGAAGGATCGAGACATCAACGCCGCCATCAATATAAAAAATGTTCGCGAAGCGTTTCCGAAGGGTAGCTTACGGATTTTGGCGTTGGGAACCAGCGCTTTGCCAAGAGGAGGGAGTGTAAGACCAAAATGGTATAGACGACGAAAGTCCAATACCAATGAGGCTGCTCCCCGTGAAGTGGGAAGCCCACACGTTACCGCCTAGCCGTCAGTGTGTGGTAGTTCATGCAATATTCTTGACAGCATCTTGAGCTTCGTAGCGCAGACCAGTAGCAATTCTAAAGAGTTCTTGACCTGTGTGCAGGTAGTAGTCGTCGTAGTTGAGGGTAAAAAGTGCTAATTCTTCTATACCATCCCCCAATTGATTGAGGCAGTAGTAAAGGTTGGCGGCAGCACCAGCGACGGCAGCAGGATTAGGTTGAGAGCGAAATGTCAACTGAGCCTGATTGAGGTAAGAGCGGCAGTCTTCCAGATAAGCTTGAAAGTCTTCCATAAGCTCGTCATCAAAGGGGTCTGCCGAGAGTTCATCAAGTTTAGCCTTTAGAGGATTTAGGATGCGACTAATTAAGCGGTTGACGGGTTTATAGACCTGTTGCAACCAGTCACTGAGCTGTGCATCAGCATCTTGTGCAGTTTGCCGCTGACGCTGGTAGTATTGTTGAGCCTCAGCTGTCCGTTGTTGTCGATTCTGGCGCTCTGGTTGATGCTGCTGGTACCGAAGTTGATGATCGTAAGAGCGGCGACGGATAGGATCACTGAGTACTTCATAAGCGGCATTAAGCTGGATGATTTTATCAGGATCAGCTGTCTCACGCTGGCTATCAGGATGAAAGAGTTTGGCTAGACGCCGATAGGCTTGTTTAATCTCTGCTAGTGTTGCTTCGGGGTTGACATCTAAGAGCTTGTAGTGATTGGATTGTGACATTTGAATGAATGATTTGAGCGAGTTTAAAGCTTGAAGGTTGAACTGCCGGGCGGTTTTATGGAGCTGTTCATTGTATCTGTACTCTCAGCTCAGAGGAGCGAGTGAAAACTACTTGTCAATTTTCAACCTAGGGTAATACCTGTTTTTAAAATGAGTAAAACTTTTAACTATGGCGAGGGTGGAGGCACTAAAATTTCCGTGCTCTACCGTTAAGCGCTACTGTCGAGAGGATGCCATGCTCAGGACTGACACAAATATTGCGACGAAGTTTTTCCAAAACGGCTTCGCCTTCGCTAACGCAGATCCAGAAAATGACTACTTGGATAGGAGTAAGGCAATAAAAGGAGTTCAGGGGGTAAAGCAGACTTCACTGACTCGGCGGGAGGAGTAGTGTCGCTGATAGAGGGAGCACATGCTTTACATCAGTTGTAAGAGAGAGTATCCATCTCAACAACAAGTGATCGCTACTCGTAACCCATTACCTCTGTAAGTTAAGCTACCTATACATTTTACCAATGAAGGCTGGCCCTGTGTTGTCACTTAAGTACTTCTAGGTTGGAGAAATATGGTGTTATCTGTAGCTACTGTTCCGGAACTTAATTGCCAAACTCTCTTTAGCCGAGTTTAATAATACGCTTACTGCCATTATCATTATTTGTTTCCGATAGCAACCTAGAAAAGGCAAAAAGCCTTCCACTAGTAAGTTTTTTCAGATATAAAATGTTAAACCAAGTAATTTATTGTTTCAGTATTTTAAAAGTAATTGAATTCATCGGGATTCTTGGATTAATAGAATTGATAATTATTTTTATGATTATGAATAGAGCCAAAATAGCCATTCATTAGAGGAGAACATGTGCGATTAAGAGTGGGAACAAGCTGTGGTATCGCTACTGCAACAAGGCGAAAGTTTCTCAACAGTTGGAGAACCTCTCTTGCAAGAAAGCCTCTTGCCTCTTCCTAGAGGGTGTTTTTTTCTGCTAAACTAGTCTACTTTAGGTTCCTTTAGAGTAAATTCAGTCATCAATAGATAAAGGATTACTCAAGCCTAGATAATTAGTCCGGCATGATTTTGCTAACACGCTCTTGATGTTTTAGTGCTAAAAGGAGAGGTCATCATAACATTGTTGACCTCTCTTCGTACCTAATGATTTGACTAATAATTTTAGAGATTGTATTGTGTATTTTGGCTATGAATTCTTTGTGCATTCTCTAACTTTCATGGGCGGAACAAATCTAAAATCGACAGTCCAAAATCTTCCACTACACGCCTATTGTGGGTATAGCCCATCCAAATCGTAAATCCAAAATTCAAAATTGATTGGCTCACCTATTGGTGTCTTAATAAAGTTCAAAAGCTGCCCTATCTTACATAAATCTTGTCGTAGTAGAAGCCAGAGATTAAAGAAGTTTAGGGCAAAACTAGGTGGAAAGTCCTATTGGAGTCAGCGTTGGATGAGTTCATAATTTACCTAACTCTGGCGTAAATTATATACGTTCCTGATACCTTACGCCCTGAAATGGTTATCGGCTAGTCAGTTAGCGATCGCCCTCTTTTCTCCAAGCCACTGCATAAGCGGTACTAGCTCAAGAGATATAGGAGGGTAGCAATCTCTAGTGAAAGGATACCCACCTCTGAAAGCTCAGCACAACAAGCATTCTAGTGAACTTCAGTCTCTACTTGAAATTTAGGAGTGATCGACAATGGCAATAATTCTCGGGTCTAATAACAACGACTCCCTGCTAGGCGGAGCTACCAACGACTTCCTAGCTGGTTACGGAGGTAACGATACCCTATATGGCGGTTTGGGAGTTGACACTCTCGTAGGTGGAGACGGGAACGACTATCTCGATGGCGGTACCCCAACTCTCTTCAGTGTCGATAATGTCTATCTCGATGGTGGCACGGGAAATGACACCTTAATAGGAGGGTTTGGCGATGACATCCTACAAGGTGGAGATGATAACGATGTTCTTGATGGCGTAGCAGGGAATAATTTTTTGGATGGCGGTAATGGGAGTGACATCCTGTTTGGTGGCATCAATAATGACACCCTATTTGGTGGTTCTGGGTTTGACTTCCTGTCAGGTGGGGAGGGGAACGACCTTATAGTTGGTGGACCCCCGACTAACCTCGACACTAGCAGTGACTATCTAGATGGCGGTAATGGGGATGACACCTTAGTAGGTGGCTTCGCCAATGACAGCCTGCTAGGTGGTGCTGGTAACGATGTTATCTATGGCATTGCGGGGAATAATCTCTTTGATGCCGGTAGTGGGAATGACATCCTGTTCGGTGGTACTGATAGCGACACCTTATACGCCGGTCTTGGAGATGACTTTATTGAGGGCGGCTCTGGGACTGACTTCCTGTTTGGTGAGGATGGGAACGACCTTATGTACGGCGGCACCTCAACTGCCTTCGACACTAGTAGCGACTATTTCGATGGTGGCAGTGGAAATGACACCTTGATAGGAGGGTTTGGCAATGACACCATTTATGGCGGCTTTGGGATTGACATCCTGCTAGGTGAGGATGGAAATGACATTCTAATTGGCGGCACCACGACTACCCTTGACTTGAGTGCTGACTATTTCGACGGTGGCAGTGGAAATGACACCTTGATAGGAGGGTTTAGCAATGACACTATGTATGGTGGCGTCGGAGCGGACGTTGTACTGGGTCTGGATGGAGACGACTACATCGATGGCGGTACCACGACTGGCTTTAACTTCAGTAATGACACGCTCGACGGCGGCATTGGGAATGACACCTTAATCGGAGGGTTTGGCGATGACCTTATAGTTGGCGGTGCTGGTAACGATTTGCTTTATGGTTTTGCCGGTTTTGACACCCTTTCAGGTGGCTCAGGGTCTGACGATTTCGTTTTGGGTGGTGCGGGGAGTGCCCTTTACGTAGGAGCTGGCTACGCTAACATTTTAGACTGGAATCCATTTGAGGGTGATCGCATCTTAGTTGATGCCAATTTGATTCAATTCTACACTCTCCAAATTGGAGACTTTGGAGCTGGCAGTTCGGCTCTCGATACCGAAATTCTCTTCAACGGTGACCGAGTTGGTGTAGCGGCAGATTCGGCGGCGTTGGTGTTGTTCCTCAGCACCAGTATTATACTCACCCCTGTTTAGTAGTTGGGTGTGTAGAGAAGTACCTCATGGGTAAAGCTGTCGTGTAAGTCCTGCATACCAAAAAAGCCCAGCTGTTTCAGCTGGGCTTTTTGTTAATGCCAAAGGATGATTAGCCAAGACAATTAGCTATTAGCGCTCATCCATATGTGATATTCACAAGCGTTAGCTTAAGATAGCTGGCACTCGTAGCTCTAAGTCTTGGAACAGAGGAGTGCTTAAGTAGCGTTCCCCAAAGCTAGGCTGAATCATAACAATCAGGCGTCCCTCATTTTCGGGACGTTTGGCGACTTGAATGGAAGCGTAGAGTGCCGCTCCAGTGGAAATCCCAGAAAGTAGTCCTTCTTCATGAGCAAGACGACGACTATAGGCGATCGCATCCTCATCCGCGACGGTGATTACTTCATCAATTAGCTCAACTTTCAGAACCTCAGGAATGAATCCGGCACCAATGCCTTGAATTTTGTGGGGTCCTGGACGCCCTCCCGAAAGAACGGGGCTGTTGGTAGGCTCAACGGCAACTATCTGGAAGCTAGGTTTCCGCTTTTTTATCACTTCTGCAACGCCGGTAACTGTACCGCCGGTGCCCACTCCAGCTACGAGGAAATCTACCTGTCCGTCAGTATCCTCCCAAATCTCTTCGGCAGTTGTCTCTCTGTGAACTTGTGGATTAGCTGGATTGTTAAACTGTTGCAGCATGTAGGCATTCGGTGTTGTCTCGACAAGCTCCTGCGCTCGCTGAATGCAGCCGCTCATTCCTTGAATTCCTGGCGTCAGTTCCAGTTGAGCACCGTAAGCTCGTAGCATTGAGCGTCTTTCTGTACTCATGGTGTCTGGCATCGTCAAGATAAGCTGGTACCCCTTAGCGGCTGCTGCCATTGCCAAGGCAATGCCTGTATTTCCAGAAGTTGGTTCTACCAAAACCGTTTTTCCAGGGCTAATTAGACCCTCCTGCTCTGCCACATTAATCATGCTGACCCCAATCCGGTCTTTGACAGAAGCGGATGGGTTCATTCCTTCCAGTTTTACAACAATACGAGCTAAACAACCTTCTGATTGGGGAATGCGGTTCAACTGTACTAGAGGAGTTCGACCGATGAGTGCTGTAATATCGTTGGCAATGCGCATGACTTTAAAACGTTATTAGGTAACAACTGTGAGATTTGGGAAGATTAGCACCCTTATTGAAGGCTGTAGCCACTAAAACTGTAGAACAGGTCAACTCCACTAATTGAAGGTTCGTGCTACTGCTAGACCCCAACCTCTAAATGTAGTACATGATATCCAGTTGCCGTCTAGCATCTCGCTTTTCACGCAAATCCTGGAGTGTATATCCTCGCAAAACATCGTGAGCGCGATCGTGAACTTCCTGCCAAATTTCACCGATCACAGCACTTTCCACCGTATCAGGTGTTGTATCGCTCTTAGAGGCTTTTGAGTCTGAGCCTTCCAAGCAGTTGATGACATCTAGAAGCGTAATTTTCCAAGGTTCACGCCCTAGGATATAACCTCCCTTAGCTCCCCGTTGGCTACGGACTAAACCACCGCGCCTCAAAGTTGCCAGCAACTGCTCTAGATATCGATCAGGTATATTTTGTTGAGCCGCAATCTGCCGAATTTGCAGAGGCTCTCCTTCGTCGTAATAACCGGTTAGTTCTAACAGTGCTAGAAGCGCGTACTCTGTCTTACAGGAAAGTTCCACAGGTGAGATCAAATCTGAAGGGGTATCTTTCGTATTATACTCCGGTTCTCCACTGGTGATTGTGAGTTGGGGATCAGGACAAAAAAAAGCCCCGCCGCAGCGAGGCAATTATTTTTAATTAGGCTTTAGCTGGTGAGCTAATTTCCCTAAAAGGTGAAAGTTGTTCTAAGCGTACCAATGACAGCATCTTGGTTGGACTCTGCCTGTAAAGGAGCGGTAACCCAGATGATGCCTGGAGTCACAGAGATATTATCTGTCAGCTTATATTTGTAGAACGCTTCAAGGTGCCAAACGTTATCACGAGGCAAGCCTGTAATAGTATTGTTAAAAACCTTTAAACGTCTTAACGTTGGTTCTACACCTGCAAACAGACCCAAAACGTTACCGCGCTTACCAAAGTCTGCGAAGGCAACTCCAGCGCCGTAAGTCCAGATGTCACCATTTCCCTGACCAATTAGGGTAGCGTTTGTGTAAGCTCCGAAACCGCTAATTGAAATATTTTCAGTTAAGCGGAAAGCAGCTTCTACACCGTAAGAGTTTGTAACGACTGGAGTTAAGGGAGCTATACCGGCCGCATTGAGGAGTCCACTCGGGTTATTGGCTAAGAATGAACCGACTACGCCAATTCCGGTAGTACCAACAGGGCTATTATTGCTGAACGCCGAACCGCCACCAAGGTCAAAGATTGGTGTGCCACTGTTGTGGTAACCATGGACGTAGGTTGCACCTATACCGATCCGATCACCGAGATTGAAATTCAGCTGTGCTAAAGCGGCGTAATCTCCATTAAAAAGACCAGCTTTGGAGCGAGGATCATTCGCACCAAAAGCTCCAGACCCTGCCAGGTAGCCTACCGTTAGTGTACTGGGTCCTAAGATACTTGTTAGAGGACCTACACCAAGGCTAATCGCTGCACCGGCACCACCCCCAATGCGATAGATGGGACTTTCCGAAGCAAAGGTTGAGAGTGCTCCATTACCACCGTCATAGTCCTCAAAGTAAGGGTTGAGGGTGGGAGCGTAGTCGCTATGAATACCACCAGTAGCAGCCAGATAAACCTTAGAGCTACCAAAGTTGAAGTAGTATGCCAACCAGTCTACGAGGACTCTGTTGTTGGTCGTGTTACCGATGTTAAAGGTCTGTAGACCCTCGTTTAAAGGAGCCCGCGAACCAACTGTTGCACCGGGAGTGCTGAATACCTCAGCATTACCAGCCGCCAGACGTGTTACCAAGCGATCCTGACCTGTGAAGCTGGTGTTGAAGGTTAAACGAACCCGGTCTTGAAAAACAGTATTGTTATTAACGGGTAGATTAAACTCATCAGTGAGCGCAAAAATTGCTTCACCAGATAACTTGGTCGTTGTGGAGAATTGATGGTCTTCTAGGAACGCAACGCGACCTTCTAACTTATCGACTCGTGCTCCCAGCGTTTTTAGTTCCGCTTGAAATTCCTGAACTAGACGCTGTAGGGTTTCTAAGTCTTGCTTTCTGACAAAGTCAGCGGTACTAGAGGCAATCAGTCGCTCAATCTGATTTAAACAAGCATTTAAACCAGCCGCGAATTCATAACGACTGAGTGCTCGGTTGCCGCGATAGGTGCGATCAGGATAACCAACAATACAACCATAACGCTCTACCAAACTCCGCAGCGCTTCATAAGCCCAGTCCGTGGGTCTGACATCAGTAAGCTGGGTTACATTCGTTACTTGGTCTTGGGAGTTGCTAACACCCTCACGGCTGTAGCGGTTAATTTGATCTAAAACGTTTCCTGTCTCAGCGTTCGTCGGTGCTGCTGGAGTGACTTGGGCAACTGTATTATCTGCTGCTGGAGTCACCGACTTAGGCGGTATGGCTTTAGCATCTGGCGTCGCTGGGGTCAGTTCGCTAGAGGCTGCGGCAGCAACTTTAGCAGGCACCTTAATTTCAGAAACCTTTGGCTCCGCTGAAACTTGTGTGGCAACTTTTGAACCTTCTGTTGCGTCTTGTTGAACTAAAGCTGATGGTGCTACGACACCTACACTTGCCTGAGCTTCAGGCTTTTGAGTCTCAACTAGTTGATGCTGGATTGTTTTTGCAGGAGATTGGCTGTCTGCCGAGAGCAAGCTTGCGCTTTCTACCGCACGAACTGAACCTCCAGAAACTACCAGCGTTGCACCCAAGAGTACTGGGCTAACAAGTAGTGCTTTCCACAGTAATTTAGACATCTTCTCTTCACCTCACACCTTTATAGAAAGATTCATATCATCCTTCTTAAGATAATGGTACATCCTCTATGTTGCCCCTGCTATACAGACTTTTTATTTCTGTCTTGCCGATTCATAAATCAGCAATGAACTTTACAGGCAAGGATCGAAGTTCCAACAATCAATTTTCAGGGTTCAGAGCTTAGATTGCTTAGCTGATTATTTATCTTAACCTAAGCTAGCAATGACTTGAGCAAGGTCAAAATCTTTGGATGTCAAGCCGCCTGCATCATGTGTTGTTAACGTAATAGTTATTTTATTGTAGGAAATTTTTAAATCAGGATGGTGCCCTGCGGCTTCAGCGGGTTCGACAATCTTATTAACAAATGCGATCGTTTCAACAAAATCCTTAAATTGGCGAGTCGTCTGTAGTTTTTTACCTTCCACCATCCAGCCTTCTAGCTGACTAGCCCGTTCTTGAATCTCTGTATCACTGAGCAGCTGCACCATTTTCTCTTTTCTGGTGTGTTGTCAATCCGAGATAAATCAACTTTGAAGAAAGCCCCTAAAAAACTATCCGCTCTCACGGGAAGTGCTTTGGTTTAATCCATGACACTTAATGTGAGAGCGGTCTAGCGGGTCTTCTGATTGAAACCTGGCTGCCGGGAGGAATCTCCGAGCCAGCCTAGCTATCAACTTAATGAAATTCTCCGAAGAGAACTAAGCTGACGACTAGAGAACGGCCCCGGCGCACAGCCGGCTAACTTCAACCAGATGACCCATGAGTTTACTACCTTCTACCATGGGCATCACCTCCTATTAACCCTGTACGGTTTTATACTTTTTTGATTGGCTAGGTGATTGTCACCTGTTTCTAAAGATAGCACACAAAAAAGTTTATCAGCTGGTTCTCAAGAAAATCCCCCTGCCGACTAGCAGGGGGAAAGGCTTCCAAAAAGCTAACGGGAATTCAAGAGCGCTAAGTTTTACAGAGCGTTACC
Source organism: Coleofasciculaceae cyanobacterium (assembly GCA_036703315.1). Classification (GTDB taxonomy): domain Bacteria; phylum Cyanobacteriota; class Cyanobacteriia; order Cyanobacteriales; family Coleofasciculaceae; genus DATNPH01. The sequence goes on along the minus strand of DATNPH010000139.1, from coordinate 361 downwards.
GCGAGGGAGAACTTCCTCAGGGAACTCAAAGCGCTCATGAGGCTGGTCTTGGGGAGCCATCCAAGCGCGCAGACCTTCATTCAACAGAATGTTCTTGGTGTAGAACGTCTCAAACTCTGGGTCTTCAGCTGCCCGCAACTCTTGGGAGACAAAGTCATACGCCCGCAAATTTAAGGCAATGCCAATAATCCCAATCGATGCCATCCACAACCCAGTTACAGGCACAAACAGCATGAAGAAGTGCAACCACCGCTTGTTGGAGAAGGCAATTCCAAAGATTTGCGACCAGAAGCGGTTGGCTGTGACCATCGAATAGGTCTCTTCCGCTTGGGTGGGGTTGAAGGCTCTGAAGGTGTTGGCT
>DATNPH010000238.1:0-28587 GCA_036703315.1 Coleofasciculaceae cyanobacterium | reverse complement strand
CGTTGTGATGTATTTCCATCAGCGTAAGTATCGATTATCCTTTGCCGCAGATCCAGTGAGTACGGTTGCATTCTAATTCAAATAAAATTGAACATCTAAATCATACCATTCGTATCTCACTAGCCTGAAAAAGGCTGTATACAACGCCAACCCACCAATAAGAGTGGAGTTGTTCTAATAAATCAGTTGGTTCAACAGTGTTAGAAGTTGTTGAAACTAATTCTAGTCCGATCACAATAAAGTTGTTTAGAGCATGACACACGATGGGAACAATTAATGTGCGGGTTCTGATGTAAAGTAGCGCCATCATCAAGCCGAATACAAACAAGCCAATAATGTTGGCATGAAAAACTGCAAATAAGCTAGTAGAAAGTAACAGTCCTGGTGTGACTCCCCATTTTATTGCCCATCGGTGTAGAAGGATACCTCGAAAAATCAATTCTTCAGTTATAGGAGCCACCAAAGTGACAACAATAACTATCAGTAAGTTGTGCAGGAGTGGTGCAAGGGTATCGGAGTTAGATAGAAAAGTTTTTTGTTGGAGTAGTGAGTCAACTAGCGTAGGGGCAGGAAATGACAGGATGTAATAAAAAAGCTGTCCAGAACCTAGTGAGAACAGCAAGATAGCAATAATAAGGGCAACTGTTGGTAACCAGGAATAGTTATTTGGAAGATAACCAATGAGGCGCTTGAAGTTGATTTGTAAACGGCATAAGTGTTGTCTTGCCCAAACAGACAGCAAAACGAATGTCAGAGTGTAGACAATTGGCACAAAAATTGGATCTTTAGGACTAAATCCGCTGAACTCGCAAAGTAGCCCAAGGGCAATGTCAGTCGCAAGCGATATAAAAAAACCAACAACAAAAAGGCTGCGAGCCTTGAAATGGAGAAACGGGTTCTCAGCGATCGCCTTGAACACTTCGCGGCAATCCCCTCCCTCAGCGCAAGCAGGGAGGGGTAGCGGGGGAACGGAGGTACGGAGTTCCCCTAATCACCCCCGGCTGTGAGACTGGATATATTCCTCAAGAATTTTAAGAGGTGCGCCTCCAGCAGAGCGGATATAAAGCTGGTCGCCCCACAGTCCCTTGCTCCAGTTTTTAAAGTGAGGTCTTAGCTCAGATTCAAACTCTTTGCGGAGAATGCGACTTGTTGCAGACTTGATTGACCCTAGCAACGTTGAGATATTGTTGTCTGGGTGGATATCTAACAGTAAGTGGATGTGATTACCTTCCCCTTTGCATTCGAGCAAAATGCATTTGTTGTTTACTAGTACATTGGCTGCAACTTCTTGGAAGCGTTCAGCCATTTTTTGTGTGAGGCAATCTCGGCGGTAAGCCGTGACGAAATAGCTGTGCAACTGGATAGAGAAAACACAGTGCGCTCCTTTGCGGTAAATAGTTTCCATTTGTTCGACCGATTGATATAATTTCCTCATGGTAACAACACGGCGCACAACTTTTAAGCTTTACCCAAATCGCCAACAGGAGAAGACGCTTCACTATTGGCGGAGGCTGCATTGTGCTTTGTATAATGCTGCCGTGTACAACAGAAAGACTCAATATCAAAAGTTTGGTCATTCTGTTAATTACCTAGAACAACAGAATTGTCTACCTGATTTTAAACAAGTTTGGACAGAGTATAAGCTCTTAGGCTCTCATGCTCTGCAAGCTACTTTAAAGCGGGTAGATTTTGCGTATCATCGGTTCTTTAAAGGCTTAGGAGGATATCCGAAATTCAAAGCATCCCGTCGCTATGGTGGCTGGACTTACCCATGCAAGGCAGGCTGGAAGGCTGAGACGGATGGGAAAAACGGACATCTGAATATTACTAATTTGGGTAGAATTCAGATGCGTGGACAGGCAAGAACATGGCGAGTCCCTACCACTTGCACCATCATGTACCGCAATGGAGCATGGTTTGCATCCATTACGGTAAAATGCAACCCTGTTCGAGAAACGGGCATTGCATCTGTTGGAATTGACCTGGGCTGCCAGGATGCGATTACTCTTTCGACTGGCGAGAAAATAGCTAAACCTGACTTCATCAAGGAAGGTCAACGTCAAGTCAAGGCAGCATCCAAAAAGTTACGCCGAAAGCGTTCACCTAATTTTAAAAAGAAGGTAAAAGCCTCACGAAGATGGAGGTGTGAGCGTCAAAGAGTTTCGCAGTTACAGCGAAAAGTAACCCGTCAAAGAGAAGATTGGTTACACAAAACAACCAGCAACATAGTTAGCAGTAATAGCCTAGTTGCTGGCGAAAAGTTAAATGTCAAAGGGATGACAGCTAAAGCCAAAAAAGGTAAACGGGAAGCTCAAAAGTCAGGGCTTAACCGTTCAATCTTAGATGTTGGCTTTGGAATGATTGGGCAAATGCTGGAGTACAAATTGGTTGAGGCAGGAGGATTCTATGTGGAGTCTCCAACTCAAACAATTAAACCTACTCAGCGGTGTGCAAAATGTTGGGAATTAACGCCTAAAACATTAGCAGACAGAATGCACATTTGCTCCAATCCTGACTGCAACCACACAGAAGATAGAGATGTTAATGCAGCCCAAGTTAATTTGATTTGGGCAAGGGGGCAGGAACTGTCCTCTTTAGTCGCAGAGTCGCCTAGCTCTACCAATTGCGGAAGTATGCGGCAACTAGGGACGAAGAAGCGTCAAAAACGACAATCTGCTGCTGAGGTTGGAAACTCCGACCTCAGCGTTAGCAGGTCGGAGTAGTTCATGTTCGTGTTCATCGCTTGTTTGGTGATTTGACGTTGACTCTGTAGTGCTGTAACCTAGGCTGCCCTGAGCATCTTACTGATGCCAACCGTAGAAATGCCCCGACAAGAGTTAACACAGCATCAGTATGGGCATTGCTATGAGCGGCAGACAATGCTAGCTTGTTAGGTCTTACAGTAAGCGATCGCAACGCTTCAGAAATCGCAACTAACAACGTCTCCCTGAGGGTTGCGAGTAGAATAATTCAAGAGCTACAAAGCCGAAAGCTCCCTCGTTTAAAAATGAGTTCTCCCCAGCCCCAACAACCGCCGAAAACACTGCTCGGTCAAATAACTCAGGCGGTACAAACAATTCACGCGAAAGTAAACTTTCAGGCATTGGCACTCAAGCCCAATGCCAGAGTGCCTGAACTTTGGGTGCAAGATGCCGGTGCGCCTAAAGCCGAAGTCTACCCCCTGATCGGAGAGCGCTACTTGCTGGGACGCAGTTCCAAATCCTGCGACATTGTTGTCAAAAACCCAGTAGTTAGTCAGATTCATCTGTCCTTAGAGCGCTATGGACGTCGTCAGAGCAGCTTTCTCATTAAAGATGAAAATTCCACCAACGGAATTTATCGGGGGAAGCGCCGACTCCCTTCCCTAGTCCTGCGCCACGGTGATATCCTCACCATCGGGCCACCGGAACTGGCAGCATCCGTGCGGCTTCAGTACGTCGATCCACCGCCTTGGTATATCCGGGGGATTCGTTATGGTCTTTACGGTATCGGTGGCTTGACGGCTTTGTTGGTATTAGTGATCGGCATAGAGTGGTTAAAAGTGCCGGTGCGACCCTTGCCACTAGGTGTTCAAGGACCAGCCGTTATCTTATCAAGTGACGAGACTCCCCTACGGCAACCTCGGACAACATCTCATAGAGAACTCAACCGAGTATCAGACTTTTCTCCTTTCCTGCCCAAAGCACTGATTGCCTCAGAAGACAGCCGCTTTTACTGGCACTTTGGGGTAGATCCGTATGGAATTTTGCGGGCAGTAGTGACGAATGTCCGAGGTGGAGGGATTCGTGAAGGGGCTAGCACGATCACCCAACAGGTGGCTCGAAGTCTGTTTACTGAGTATGTAGGAAGAGAAGATAATTCTGGAAGAAAGCTGAGAGAGGCAATTGTCGCCCTGAAGCTAGAGACGTTCTACAGTAAAGACACCATCTTAAAAACCTATTTAAACCGCGTCTACTTAGGCATTGAGGCTTATGGGTTTGAAGATGCCGCTCAGTTTTATTTTAATAAATCAGCAAAGAATTTAACTCTCTCAGAAGCCGCGACGCTGGTAGCTATTTTGCCTGCGCCCAACAGATTTAACCCGATTAAGGATTACAATACGGCACTGAGATACCGCGATCGCGTCATCACTCGCATGCGTGGGGCGGGGATGATTAGTGAGCAGGAAGCCAACCAAGCCAGGCGATCGCGTATTGAAGTCAGCCCTAAAGCTCGTGAATTCCTTGCCAGTACCAAGGCACCCTACTTCTACGACTACGTTTTTGATGAACTGCGTGCCTTACTCGGAGACCAGTTGGCTCAAGAAGGTAACTTTATTGTCGAAACGGCTCTAGATCTTCAAGCTCAGGCCAAGGCAGAAGCGGCTATACGTAACTCTGTTGATAGTAATGGGGGGATTTACGGCTACTCTCAGGGTGCTCTAGCAACGCTTAACACCAGTAATGGCGAAATCATGGCACTCACTGGCGGCGCAGACTATCAACAAAGTCAGTTTAATCGTGCCACTCAGGGTTTACGACAGCCAGGGTCTACCTTCAAGATTTTTGCCTATGCCGCCGCGATTGAGAAAGGCATCCCACCGACAACAGCCTATTCCTGCGCTCCGCTTGTCTGGCAAAGTCAACAATTTCGGGGCTGTGAACGCGCAGGCGCAGGCAGTGTAAATATGTATACGGGCATCGCTTTGTCAGAAAACGCGATCGCCCTGCGAGTTGCTCAGGATGTCGGTCTAGATAGGGTGGTGCAGATGGCTCGACGCCTAGGCATCACATCGAAACTCAATCCCGTACCCGGCTTAGTACTCGGTCAAAGCGAGGTCAGTGTCTTGGAGTTGACCGGTGCCTTCGCTACCCTGGCAAATAACGGCGTCTTCAATCGTGCCCATGCTATTAAGCGGATTCTAGACAGTAGTGATTGCAAGGATTTTAAAAACCCCAAAACCTGCCGCGTGATTTATGAGGACAAAAAAGACTCCGGGATGAATAGGCAGGTGCTGCAACCGAGTGTGGCAGACACCATGACTGATATGCTGCGAGGCGTCGTACAAGGTGGAACCGGTCGTGCTGCTTCTTTAGGACTGGGAGAGGCGGGTAAAACGGGTACTACTAACGATAACGTTGACCTCTGGTTTGTTGGCTATATTCCCAGCCGTCAGATAGTTACTGGCATCTGGCTGGGCAATGATAAACCCGCACCCACACGAGGAAGTAGTGGACAAGCCGCACAGTTATGGGGAAGTTATATGCGTCAAATAATTCAGTAATGGGTACTAACCCTGAGCATTTACTGTCTTTGAGCGGCGATCGCTAATCGTACTCCCTGAATTTGATTCAATCGATCAATCACACCTACCACCCGTCCGTGCGTCACTCTTTCATCAGCATTGATGACGACAAACGCTTCGGGATTTTGACCTACAAGAGAGCGTACCGCCTGATCAAGTTGCTGTAACCTAATTGATCTACGATTGACTGCAATCCTGCCATCAGCGTTGATTGTCACAACAATTTGAGCCGGGGGCTGAGTTTTTGCCGTTGTGGCTTTTGGTAAATTGACCGGCAGCCCTTCTGAACGAATTAAATACAAAGACGAAACGATAAAAAATGCGAGGACGCAAAAGAGCACATCAATCATCGGCACGATGTTGATCTGGAAAGGAGCCTCTGAGTCATCGGGAAGACGCATTGCTTATTGGTTATTGGTTGGTTATTGGTTGTTAGTTTTGAACTACTAAGACCAAGCATTAGCTGTGATCTTAGAGTCTGAAGAAATTACTAACATAGCAGACAACCAATAACAAATAACTACCTGTATCCCTGGAAGGGGCTTACTTCAAAAGTCCCACCGTTCTTAAACACCACCCGAAACTGAGCCAGAGGTTCCTGAGGTAATGCTTCAGCCTTTTCGCTACCACTGCCAGGTGTCTGTGGCTTGATTAAGCTATTTAGAGGAGTTTGGTCAACGTAATCCCAGCCCGGTTGATTAGTTGGTTCATAGTCAACAATCACAGCATCTTTCGTAGCCGCAACTCGGTAAGTTAAATCCCGTGGGAAGGTCAGGGTTCCTTTCCAGTTTTCGCGGATTTGATTGTACAGCTTATCGTTCACATCCTTGATTACAGTAGCATCAGTAAGTTCTGGACCTAAGGTCGGTTTACCCGTATACCCACGCCAGGGACTGATTTGCAGGATGCCTCGATTGCTAAATACTACCCGGAATTGAGCAATCGGTTCAGAGGTGGCAACACTTCCTGTAGCAGGGATGTAGAGCAAGTCAGGTAAGGGTGTTTTCGTGGCTGCATCGCCACCAGCCAATTCATTGACTGGCTTATAGCCGACAATGGCTCCATCTTTACCGACGCCGACACGATATTCTAAGCTCTGACTCAACTGTCCCCGGTTCTTCCACTCTGGATCAAGCTTGTTGTAAAGTCTTCGTTGCAAAAAGCGTAGCTCTGTTGGATCGGTAATTTCTGGGGCGGCTGTTAGCACCTTTTCCAATTCAGAAGCTGGGGGGGGTGATGCCTTGGGCGTCGTGTTTGCCTGACGTTGACCATCTGGCGTCGGGGAAGACGTTGTACTGGAACTTGGCTGTGGTGTAGAGGGTTTGGGGTCGCGTACTTGTGGAATGGGTACTACTAAAAATGCGATCGCCGCAACTGCTAAACTCGTGATTCCCAGCGCTGCGGGTGCCGCCCGCTTCGCCACAGGCTGGTCAGCTCTGCGATAGCGCCGAGGTACTGGCTCCAATGCTACACCGATATCAGGTAGTGTTCGCCGATCCGCCAGAAACTGGTCTATAGCTTCCACCAAGTCAAATAGCTGCACCGTCGTCAAATCCATCTGCACCTGTTTCCCCTGCGCGATCGCGGAATGAGACACTGAGTCATGTAACATCCCGGCACCAGTGCCAGCCAGGATAGGGTCAGCTGACGGCTGGAGCGTTAAGCGGTGTAAATTCTTGTCCTTGAGTTTCTGGAAGTACACCAGCTCTGGTGGCTCTCCAGGTAGTTTTGGGTGGGGGATTTGACTGAGGAATTCCTGAGCATAGCGGCTTACTGACCTCACTAGGCTCTCAAAGAAGTCACGCCCTCCGCTGAGTGATTGCTCCTGACCATTGAAACTGCATTCCGCGTTGACTAGCATAGTCATCAAGGGACGGGAATCTATCTGACTACCAGCTGGGGTAGTACCGTCACTCAATCCCTCCAAGATAAGCGTGCAGTTTGGTAGACTGTACTGGCGTCTAATTGTCGTCATGCAACTTCTCCATCAAACAGGCTGATCCAAAATCGCTGCATTCCCGCCGTTCCTGTACAGAACAGCAACTGACTCAATAACGAGAGTGCCAGCTCATTCAACTTCTCATCCGAGTTATAGATAGCTACTTTCGCTCGTCGCGGATTCATCCGGCTTCGGAAATGAGCCCGGAATCGTTCCAGATACTCAGACAAGCGGAAATGGTGTTCCAGCGGTACCTGCTTCTCAGTGAGTTGTTGATAAGCCAGTAGCATCTGTCGGATTAAAACGGTCATTCTTCGTGCCATATGACTAGCAATCACTACTAACGCCTTGGCTTCCTCTACCTCTAAGGGACGTCGAGTGTATGACCGCCGTAAGGGATTGCTGGACCGCATCCGCCAAAGGACAACGCGATTTTTGATAATATCCTGAAGTTCCAGCTCCTTTGCCGCAAACAGCATGGTTTCAGAACCTCCCAGTTCCAGGGCTTCAATGGCAAGTAGAATTAGGTCAATCTGCTGCCGAGTTCGTGGTGGGCACCCCGAAGCTGTGAGCGGTGGATCAGGTAGACTATCTAAAATCAGTGGCTTTGACTGAGCAGGAGGGCTGTTTATCGGCATTACGCTCACAGAAAGATTCATTCTAACTAGCAATAGTGGGTGAACTGGTTTATATAAAAGTACCTTCGAGCGGGTCAGGAGCCTGCTAAAATAGCTGACTTCTTACATTGGTATTTGTGCCCAATTCTTCGCGTCATCAAATTAGACTATGATTCCCACTTTCCGAGGCTATCACCTAATGTCTAATTTGCTGCCAAAAAGAGGCAACTTCCGGAGAATTTACTGGATAAGAGAGCACTTCCTAAGTCAGCCATGTCTGGTTTTACTCCAATTACCGAGACTTGTGAATATTGAAACTTGATAAAGCTAAGACTGTAGAAGCCGCTCTGTGCTGCCTTGACCCTAGCAAAGCTAGATACAGTCTTAGGACTCGGTATTCCTGCTTTGCTGTTGTAAATAGAAATAATTACGTTTACCCTCCAGTAACAAACTAAGTCTTGAGTGTTTGCGATCGCTCAAAACTCTCCAACCTTATATTGTACGATTTTGCAGGGAGTGAATGCCAAGTCACTAAGAAGTATGAAGTGTGTTCGTGAAGCGGACACAGCGATAGCGAGTAAGTTATGAAGGATGAAACCTGTCAATGGATATAAAGTCTCTAATTCGCGATATCCCAGACTTTCCCAAACCAGGAATTTTATTTCGGGATATCACTACACTACTGCGCAATCCCGAAGGGCTGCGCTATACGATTGATACCTTTGTTCAAAAGTGTAAAGATGCGAGACTTACGGCTGATTATGTGGTAGGAATGGAGTCTCGTGGTTTTATTTTTGGCCCACCAGTGGCTTACCAGTTAGGTGCTGGGTTTATCCCTGTGCGTAAACCCGGCAAGCTACCAGCAGCTGTACACACAGTTGAGTATGAGCTGGAGTACGGCATGGATACGTTGGAAGTCCATCAAGATGCCTTTACTCCTGAAAGTCGCGTTTTGATTGTGGATGATTTAATTGCCACGGGTGGAACCGCCGCTGCCACAGCCAAGTTAGTACAACAACTTGGCTGCGAACTCGTGGGTTTCGGCTTTATCATCGAACTAAGGGATTTGAATGGGCGTCAAAAACTGCCTGATGTGCCAGTTGTGACGTTGGTTGAGTATTAAAACTTATCAGGTTGAAGGTTGCAGGTTAGTAGACCGATGTAAACCTTCAACCTTCAACTGTTGGCAACCTTCAACATTCCAATTTTCAACCTTCAACTCCTTTGACGAGTGGGATAAGCGTTAGATGACTTCATCTACTAAGGATTCTTCAATTCGCAATGGGTTAGATGCCACTCTTGAACGGCTGAAAATGCTGGTCACGAATGAGACATTTCTCTACGTGATGAAGCGGCTCTTGCAGGCGATTTTAACCTTATTTTTGGCGTCTGCCCTGAGTTTTGCGATTATTCAGCTCTCACCAGGAGATTTCCTGGATACTCTCAGGCAGAATCCCAAAATTTCGCCAGAAACTATTGAGAATTACCGAAAGCAGTTTGCTTTGGATCAGCCACCTGTTGTGCAGTATTGGCGCTGGTTGGTGCAAATCGTTACCAAGGGTGACTTTGGCACGAGTTTTGCCTATTTTCGACCTGTATCGTCTTTATTGTGGGAACGGGTACCGGCAACATTGCTAATGGCGATCGCGTCCCTGATCGTTACCTGGGCGATCGCCATTCCTCTGGGGATTGTGGCGGCTATCAACCAAAACCGGGGTTTTGACCGATTTCTACAAGTTCTTAGCTACACAGGTCAAGGCTTTCCCAGCTTCATCACCGCCCTGGTACTGCTCATTTTTGCGCAATACAGCTCTCCCTTGTTCCCTGTCGGCGGCATGACCAGTATCAATCATGTGGATTTAACGCCCCTTGGCAAAGTTTTGGATATCGGCTGGCACCTGATTTTACCGACGATCGCTCTGTCGATTACTGGCTTTGCTGGTCTACAGCGCATTACCCGAGGAGAAATGCTAGAAGTTCTGCGTCAAGACTATATCCAAACAGCCCGCGCTAAGGGACTTCCAGAAAACCGGGTAATCTACGTCCATGCCCTCCGCAATGCTGTCAACCCTCTAATCACGCTATTAGGATTTGAGTTTGGCAGCTTGTTAAGCGGTGCTTTCATTGCCGAATATTTTTTCAACTGGCCCGGACTAGGGCGTCTGATTTTATCAGCGTTTAATACTAAAGACCAGTATCTATTGATGGCAAGCTTGATGATAGGCGCACTGATGCTGATTGTGGGCAATTTGTTCGCCGACTTGCTGCTGAAGGTCGTTGATCCCCGGATTCGTCTAGAAGATCTCAAATAGCTCGTGCAGCTCCTTTGGAAGTCAAACCGCTTCGCAGAGTCATTAGTCCGCGAGTTGACCACCCCCAAACCCGGAGGTGGCAAGAAAATACTCCTTAGTCCGCTTAGTCCGCCAGTCGGTTTCGCCCACTAGGGCGGAGGTTGGAGTTTCTCCGCCTCCGATGCGAGGCGTGTACCTACTACTAATGACTGATGAGTGATAACTAATGACTACTTCGTCAAAAGTTAAGGGCGCTACTTAAGTTACGTTGCACTTCCTGCTTTTTAAGTTTTTTCTAGGATGCAGAATAATGCTCTTGGCAGTGGGTCTAAGGTACCGTAGTACACCGTTTCTTTAACGGAACTAACTTTAAATCGACTACTAAAAATTTCTTCAATTTCTTCAGGTGTAAATCGATAAGGGCCGGCTTCGCGTTCTTCCAGTTGGCTAAAGCATTTAAGGAACAGGTAACCATTAGGCTTAATTAAACTATATGTAGTGCGAATGTAATCGTCTCTCCGCTCAGGGGGAAACACATGAAAACAGCCACGATCTAATACAAAGTCAAATTCTTGGTCAAGCTTACTATTGAGAATATCGTCTTGCCTAAAGAAGATATCCAATCCTTTTTCTTTTGCCTTAACAAGCGCTTTCTCAATAGCTGTCGCTGAAATATCGGTAGCTGTGACTTTAAAACCCCGTTGTGCCAATGCTATAGCCTGTGTAGCCGGTCCAGTACCAAGATCTAAAGCCCTTCCTGTGTGTAGGTTCAGGCTGGTTAGTGCTTGCTCCAGATCTAAATCAAGATCTGGATTGAACCAAGGCATAGATTCTACGTCTTGGGTTTGATACAACTGTTCCCAGTCTGGAAACTCACGTTGTTGGTTCATTAGTTCCTCCAGGTTCAAAGTAATCTTCAGTGCTGTCGGTCATAAGCGATCGCGCCGCTAACTTACACTTTTTGTAACTTACAGTTTTTGAGAGCTGTAACCCCTATCGAGAATCATTACCTACAAGAAAGATTTAATCCCGAATTTAAACATTTTTCCTAAACTAGGTATGCCTAATAGTACACTTAAAATTGGTAATTGTAGACGAGTTCGGGTGCAACTAATTATAGTATCAAGCTTGAATTAGTGTACGTCTCATCGCACCCAATAAAGCTAAAATCAACAGAGCTTAACTAAATTCGGATACCTTCCCATGGCACAGCTCAAGATACTTGTTGATACTGTCCTCAAGCAGAAACCAATACAATCCTCACAGCTTTCAGATTCTGAGAAGCAAACCGTGAAAGCTGGCACCATCCTCAACCTCCACTCTTTTGCTCCTGCCTCTGACCATATTAAAGTCGCTCTGGCAGATAAAACGTTTCAAGGCAAAAATACATGGTACGTGTATCAGAGAACCGCACTGATTCTGGAGAACAAAGAAATCACGTTTCCCGCCTCAGTCAAGCTCTCGGTACCGTATTATGATCAACTGGATAATTCGGAAGATCCTTATGGAACTTGCAATGTAACAAGTATGGCGATGACCTTAGCTTACTTGGGTGCACGCCGTCAGAGCCCACAGATACGCTTTCCCGACGAACTTAATCAATATTGCAACAAGCGTGGCTTAGATAGGCACGAACCCGAGGATTTAGTCAAGGTTGTGGAAGCTTATGGCTGCCGAGATAGCTTCAGAAAGACTGCCAGCTTCCAAGGAGTGAAAGAGTGGGTAATTCAGGGAAATCCAGCAGTAGTACATGGTTACTTTACTGCAACGGGTCACATCGTCTGCATAATTGGTTACAACTCCAAGGGATTCATTGTGAATGATCCCTATGGAGAAATTATGTATAGTCCTTACCATAGCTACTACGATATCTATGCCAGTGGTGCTGGTCTGACTTACTCGTATAACCTGATTTACAATACTTGCGCTAGCGATGGAGAGTTTTGGGTGCATTTCATCTCGAAATCGTAATATCCTCTCAACTTTCATCATTGATGTCCGTAGTCAGTCGTCAGCAAAAAACACAACTGACGACTGTCGTAAAAGCTCACCGAGACGGCGTCTCGAAGTTAAAAGTCAAAAGTTAAAAGTTAAAAGTTAAAAGTTAAAAGTCAAAAGTCAAAAAAATTTCGGGACAAACAGAGGTTTGTTAGCTCTGGCGTGCTCCTCATCGCCCGACAGCCCCTAAATTTAGTTTGCAACAGGCTGTCGGCAGTGATTGTTGCTGTAACAATCGGCTGGGGACACACTGCCTCTTGTTCTGAGCTAAGTTCACCCGTTAAAATGTAACACTATCCTAAGACATAAATTCTTTTCCGACCCTTAGAGCGCTTTCAGTCCACTGCTGTTCTTCTGTTCGCTCGTGCTCAGACCTGTGATTAGTCGGATTGAGAAGCATTCTAGACAGGTACCCTTACGGGTTTTCCTGGTTGTGCCGTTTGTCCTCCAGACTTGTGCTGCTGTGGGGTTAACAGGATACCTTTCCCTCTGCCATGGGCATAAAGCCGTTAATGATGTTGCCTTGCAACTGCGCAGTGAGCTCAGTGCCCGCATTCAGCAACACCTGATTACCTATTTGGAGAGACCTTATCAAATTACCCAGCTTGTTGTGGATGATTTCACACTCGGTCAGATTAATCTACAGGGACAGGACTTACGGAGGCTAGACCGCTATTTTTTACGGAGAATCAAAGAGGTCAAGTCTGTTAGTTTCGTGCAGATTGCTGATGAGCAAGGCAAATTCATTGGAGCTGGACGGTTGGAAAATGATGGCAACACCTCTTTCCTTGTCGAAGTAACAGACAGATCAACAGGTGGGAGTTATGCGTCCTATGCCATTGATCATAAAGGCGATCGCATTAAGCAGTTGAACGCGACGCCCAACTATGACCCGCGCCGTCGGCCCTGGTATAAAACAGCTGTGCAAGCCGGAAAGCCTACCTGGAGCCAAATCTACGCCCCCTTTGGAGAGCCTGCCAACACACTGACGCTTAAGGCAATGCAGCCTTTCTACAACAGCAGTGGCGCTCTTGTTGGCGTTGCTGGGGCTGATTTGTTCCTTGCAGATATTGGCAAATTTTTAGGGAGTTTGAAGATTGGTCGCTCAGGACAAACTTTCATCATCGAACGCTCTGGTTTGATTATCGCATCTTCGACCACCGAGAACCCTTTCCTCAAACTTGAACCGAGCAAGGAAATAAAACGGCTTCAAGCTTCAGAAAGTACAGTGCCGTTAATTGCAAGGAGTGCGCAGTACTTAACCAAACACTTTGGTACTCTCAGCCAAATCGACAGCAGTAAACAACTCACCTTTGAGATTGATGGAGATAAGCAATTCCTCCAAGTAACACCACTCTCTGACGGGCGAGGACTCGACTGGTTGATTGTGGTGGTAGTTCCAGAAGCCGACTTTATGGAGCACATTCATGCCAGTACCCGATCGACAGTTCTGCTGTGTTTAGCTGCATTGGTACTGGCATCAATACTAGGGATTCTCACCTCCCGTTGGATTGTTAGCCCAATCCTGCGTCTAAGTACCGCTGCCCAAGCTCTTTCACAAGGAGAGTGGAATCAAACTGTGCCAGTTGAGCGAGCAGATGAGTTGGCGATTCTGGCTAGTGCCTTTAATCAAATGGCAGGGCAGTTAAGAGATTCCTTTGCGACACTAGAGCAACGCAACCAAGAGCTAGAAACTAGAGTTGCGGAACGGACAGCCACTATTCAGGAAGCCAATGAGCAGTTACGCATAGAAATTGCTGAGCGTAAGCAGACAGAGAAAGCCTTAGTTGAACGAGTGCGCCTGGCAGCTTTGGGTGCAGATATTGGGATGGCACTTACTCAAGACGATACCTTGGATGAGATGCTAGAGCATTGTGCCCAAGCCCTTTGCCAACACTTGGATGCAGCCTTCACCCGCATCTGGACGCTCAATGAAGCGGAGGGCGTACTGGAACTACAAGCCAGTGTCGGGATGTACACTCACCTCAATGGTTCTCATCAGCGTGTGCCACTCGGTCAGCTCAAAATTGGACGGATTGCTCAAAAGCGCCAGCCTCACCTGACCAACACAGTGCTCACTGACCCTTGGGTGCATGACAAGGAATGGGCAAAGCGAGAAGGGATGGTGGCTTTCGCGGGCTACCCTCTGATTGTTGACGAGCAGGTTATGGGGGTTATGGCAATATTTGCCCGTCACCCTCTTACAGAAGCCACGCTGCAAGAGATGGCATCCGTTGCTAATGACATCGCTTTAGGCATCGAACGCAAGCAAGCTGAGGAAGAATTACGCCGAGCCAAAGAAGTGGCGGAAGCTGCCAACCGAGCCAAAAGTGAGTTTCTCGCCAACATTAGCCACGAACTCAGAACTCCACTCAATGGCATTCTCGGTTATGCCCAGATTCTTAGACGCGATCAGAGTTTACCTGAACCTCAAAAGGATGGTCTACGTATCATTCAACAGTGCGGTGAGCATCTGCTAACTCTAATCAATGACATCCTAGACCTATCGAAGATTGAAGCCAGAAAAATGGAACTCCATCTAAGTGAGTTTCATTTTGTCGAATTTCTCAACAGCATTACAGATTTATTCCAGTTACGTGCGCAACAAAAGGGCATTGCTTTTCTTTACGAACCCCTTTCACCTCTTCCTGTTGCCATACGAGGGGATGAGCAAAGATTGCGGCAAGTGTTAATCAACTTACTTAGTAATGCCATCAAATTCACGGAACAGGGCGGGGTTGTTTTCAAAGTTGGTTATGTGATGGGACATGATGACACGGGACAAGGAAGAGAATTTGTTCCCTGGTCTTCTCAATCCCCAATTCCCAATTCCCAATTCCCAATTCCCAAAATCCGTTTTCAGGTTGAGGATACAGGTAGTGGTATTTCTCCAGAGCATTTGGAAGAAATTTTCTTGCCATTTAAGCAAGTAGGAAACCACAGCCGCCGCACTGGAGGAACAGGACTGGGGTTGGCAATTAGCAAGAAGCTGATTGAGATGATGGGCGGTGAGCTTCAGGTAAAAAGCATATTGGGTAAAGGCAGTGTTTTCTGGCTGGAGTTGGAATTACCCTCAGTAACAAAATGGGTGGAGACTCGTATTGAGAACACGATCATCGGGTTCAAGGGTGAGAAACGCAAGGTGCTGGTTGTAGACGATAAATGGGAAAATCGTTCCGTCCTAGTTAAGTTGCTCTTGCCTCTGGGGTTTGAAGTGGTGGAAGCAACAAACGGTGAGGATGCTCTGCATAAGGCGATCCAATTTAAGCCAGATGTGATTTTGATGGATTTAGTGATGCCTGTGATGGACGGCTTTGAAGCGACTCGTCAGCTTAGGCAATTGCCCGATTTGAATAAAGTGGTGGTTATTGCCACATCAGCCAGTGCCTTTGAACACGACCAGCAATCTAGTTTTGAGTCAGGCTGTAATGATTTTATTGCCAAGCCGTTGCGATCAAGTGAACTTCTAGAACGGCTACAAAGGCATTTGGGCTTGGAGTGGGTGTATGAAGTTAGTAGTCAGTCAGAAGAAGGATTGAAAGTTCAACGGTTGAACATTGAAGGTTCTAACGTACAACTTACTAGCCTGCAACCTGCCACCCTAGATAATCAGCACGACTCACTAGTTATTCCTCCCGCACAGGAGTTGGAGACTCTGCTTGCCTTAGCCAGAGTGGGAGATATTAAAGGCATTCTAGAGCAAGCACGTCGCCTTGAAGAGCTTGAGGAGAGGTATATACTTTTTGCTACAGAGTTACGTCAATTAGCTAAAGGCTTTCAGGTCAAGAAAATCCAAGAACTTCTTAAGCAATGCGTGGCAGGCAGTAATGAACGCTGAGAACACCGACACAGGGACTATTTTATTGGTGGATGATAATCCTACCAACCTGGGAGTACTGTTTGAGTCTTTGAGTGACTGTGGGTTTAAACTGCTAGTGGCTCAGGATGGAGAAAGTGCGATCGCTCAACTGGGTTATGCCTTGCCTGACATTATCCTGCTGGATGTAATGATGCCTGGGATTGATGGCTTTGAGACTTGCCGCCGCTTGAAAGCCAGTAAAAGAACAAAAGACATCCCGATAATTTTTATGACGGCGCTGGCTGAAACTGTAGACAAGGTAAAAGGATTCAGTGTCGGCGCAATAGACTATGTCACTAAGCCAATACAGCCGGAGGAAGTCTTAGCTCGTGTTCGGTGCCATTTAGCTGTTCAAAACCTACAAAAGCAGCTACAGGAGAAAAATCAGCAGTTGCAACAGGAAATTCGCGATCGCCAAAAGGCAGAAGTTACCCTGCGCGTCTTCCTCCATGCCGTTTCCCATGATCTGCGTAATCCTGTCACGGGCAT
Organism: Coleofasciculaceae cyanobacterium; assembly: GCA_036703315.1. Lineage (GTDB taxonomy): Bacteria > Cyanobacteriota > Cyanobacteriia > Cyanobacteriales > Coleofasciculaceae > DATNPH01. The sequence goes on along the minus strand of DATNPH010000238.1, from coordinate 12,110 downwards.
GTTGATGGTACTGAAGAATTTGTTGAACCGAGAAAACCAACCTGAGAACAGACAACTCAACACACTGTCACAGGAAAGCCAGCGACAGCCTCCCTTGGCGATTAACCAAGTTAGTGCACATTCGCCGGATATAGTTCCTGTTTCACGATCTGTACTAGAGCGCATGGCGACTAGTTGCGATCGCCAACTCAGTCTAATTAACTCTCTGCTAGAAGTCCAGGAGGGTGAACTGTGTGGGGTATGTGTTCAGTGTCTACCCTTAAATTTACATACTCTGATTCAGAGCTTAGCGGCTGACTGGGAGCCGATGCTTTTGAAAAATCAAGCTACCTTAAACAATACTATTTCCGACGAATTACCGTTAGTAAGTGCCGATTTCAATCAACTCTGGCGAGTCTTTGAAAATTTAATTGCTAATGCGCTCAAACACAATCCTCCGGGAGTGATAGTAACTTTGAGTGCAGAGGTTATAGCTGTAAGTACTCAGGAGTCAGGAACTGTCGAAATGCTTCGCTGCACTGTTGCCGATGATGGGGTTGGGATGACAACTAAGCAATGTTCCCGCCTGTTTGAACTCTACACACGGGGAACCAATACTCGCCATACAACAGGTTTAGGTTTAGGTTTGTATCTGTGTCGGCAAATCATCATGGCTCACGGGGGACAAATTGAGGTGATTAGCTCTCCTGGAACCGGAAGTAAGTTTTGGTTTACCTTACCTCTAGCTAGTAATTTACACATTTGAGAGGGAGTATAGACTAGAGTTTTATTCAGAAGAAAAAACTAAAAAGGTAAAACAAAGGGGAGTTGTTTGTTCTGTTTCTCTTCCCCCACTGCCCACTCACTACTCGCCAGTCCCTTTGTTGGTTAAAAACTCGTGCAGGCTGGCAGAAATAACTACCAGCTTACAAGCGGTTAAATACCTGATGCTCAAAGAATTTTTGAATGCGTAACTTTTGACTTCCAAGGAAGCGGCACTAGAACCACATCACTTGCGATCGCTCCTGCGAAACCCGCTCATAAACGTCCTCGGTTTGCTTAGCAATCTTAGACCAGCTAAAGCGCCGTTCTAAATCTTCATAAGCATTGTCAATTAACCACTGGGCATAGCCAGGATTTTTCAGTACTTCTAGAATGCCCCAAGCCAGAGAGTCGGAGTTATTTGTCCAGGTAACAATGCCCGTCTTAGTGTGTCGTACCACCTCTGGAAAACCACCTGTGTCGGAGACAACAACGGGAACACGAGCAGCAAAGCTTTCTAGAGCAACGATGCCAAAAGGTTCATACAGACTGGGGAAAACAGCACAATCTGCAACGGTTTGAAACTTATCTAGGTCAGCATCGGACATGAAGCCGGTAAAAAAGCATTTGTGGGCAATCCCTAAGTCCCAAGCTTGGCGCTTTAAGTGGTCAGTGTTGCCGCCACCGATAATCACAAACTTGGCATTACCTCCCATTTCCCCCAGCACCTTAGGGGCAGCGTTGAGCAGCCCGGAAACGCCCTTTTCATAGGTCATGCGACCAACGTAGTAGACAATTTTCTCACCATCATCAGCAAAGCGGCGGCGAAACTGCCAGTGGTCAAAGTCCGGGGTGCGGTGTTTCTTTTCTGGTCGAATGCCGTTATAAATGATATCTATTTTGTCCCAAGGGGTTTCCAGGGCACGTTCCACTTCTTGCCGCATATAATCTGTGCAAACAATCACTCGCCAAGCTTCATAGGCAAGGAGCTTTTCTTTGCCACAGATGTAGTGATGAGTGTCAGTGTGGACACCGTTGTACCGACCAAATTCTGTAGCGTGGATGGTAGCAATTAGTGGCAGTTTGAAGTTGTGCTTGAGGGCGATCGCGGCATCTCCCACTAGCCAGTCATGGGCATGAATCAAATCAAAGGGTCCTTCCTCTAAAATCAGCTTGCCCCCATGACTCCCCATGCTCTCGTTTAGGTTGACAATCCAGTGGAAGAAGTCATGACTAGGAGCAACGGGTACCCGATGAATATGGATACCATCCACTATTTCATAGTACGGCGCGTTCCCAAATTCCACCGTGACTAAATGAACAGAGTGCCCCAGCTTAACCAACTCGGGATACAACTCGGCAACATGGCGAGCGATTCCTCCCACAATCCTAGGTGGAAATTCCCAGGCAAGTACTAATATGTTCATGCTTCCCAATCCCCAAACTTTACACAGGTCTACAAACCGATATAGTTATAAAATTTTATTGAAATAAAAGGAAAATTATACTCTCTTTATGGAATAAAAATATTTATATTTGTTAAGTTAGCCACTAATGTTAAGTCACCTAAGCAGTTAGTACCGCTACGCGGAAGTCAAACGTCAAAACCCCTATCCTTGGGGAAATGGGGCGCGTTGCCTGTGCCCTGCTCTTTGCTTCATGAGGAGGAGATGAACTCCTTCCCATCGCAACCGGAAGCGGTTGGGGCACCCGACGCGGTCAAAAGTCAAAAAGCTTTATTAGTAGACTTTTGAGCTTGTTTCATATAACTAGGCTCATTTGGTTCGTGATGTACTAGTAGGAGTTAGGGCTTGGCAGACTATCCCTAACCGCCGCCCCTCATCTCAATCAAGCGTTAAGGTCAAATCTGGTCACTCCAGAAATGACGGTATACGATCAGCGAATAGCCAACTATCAAGAAAGCCTGCTTCTTCACTCACATGAAAAAGATAATACCCTTGAGCTTATGCCTGTTGAGTGCCGTTATCTTTATCGGCATTCCTGCCCAAGCCAAGACAACCGTAGCCTCGACTGCCTCTCCTACGACACTTGTCGCTCAGCAAGGCGTCGCCCAAAGCCTGCTCCAGCTTACTGCCGAACAACCCGCGTCAGCGCAGGCAACCTTGACTCTAGCAGATTTACCGCCTGGATTTACACAACTTCCTCCAGAATTAGCGGCGGCAATTGCTAGTCGATTGGATGCTCTCAGGCAGCAACTGGGACAGGAAAACCTGAAACCAGAGAACTTTTTTGCCTTTGTCAATCAGCAGAACTTCCAAGTTGTTTTGGGATTTACAGGTAAACTCCCCGACCAGCCAGCACAAACCAGCTTGGATACTAGTCTCAAACGGCTACAACAACCAGAAGTGCAGCAGAAGATGATGAGTCAGTTACAGGAAAAGCTAAAGGGTATGGGGAGGATTAAAGTAACTGAGTATAAGGCTCTTCCTGAATTCAATAATGTAGCTAATGCTTCAACTGGAATGGCGTTGGGATTAGAGATTCAAGGTCAACCCATACACCTTGATTTCACGGCATTTCGCCGTAATAGCGTGGGAGCCTTTACAGCAGTGATGTATGCCAATGGTAAACAGCCTGCGATCACTCTAGGTGATGTGGCGCAGAAGTTAGACGGTCGAATTGTCAATTTGTCTGCTGATGCTCGTCGTTCTTCCTTACCGAAAGTCGATTAGACCTCGCTTGAAAGTAGGGAGTGGGCAGTGGTGAGTGGGGAGTGGAAAAAACACTCAAGCCGCAGGTACTCGATAAACAATTACCTTCGCTTTCCAATCTTCCTCAACGAACACCAAGTATTCTCCATTTGAACGTTGGAAGGCTCGCAAACCATAGGGGATGTCTACCAATCCTGATTGCCCATAAACCTCTTGACCAGGAGTCATCTGCATAACTTCCTCTCCTGTGGTAGCACTCCACACGACGATCAAAGGACTCATCAGCGTGGCAGCAAAAATGCGATCGCCTGCCACATCCATTGCTTTGGTGTGAAGGCTGGTGCTAGCGTCATAGGGAACAGGTATTTGGTAGCGAAGAGTTTTGGCAGTGCTCCAGTGATCGTACCGAGCAATAACCGAACCGATGGTTCCATACCCCTGATCTACCTTGGGTCTGTCAGTGGTGAAGCCAGCCAGATACATCGTATCAGTACTGGAGAAGTACTTGATGCGGCACAACATGGTGAAGGGCGGCGGAGCGGGTTCTACACTGATAGCATCTTTCGAGTATAGGGGGGCACCAAACTTATCAAAGCCTTGAAAATGGTAACGCTTGATCTGATTAGTCGTCTCTGATGCCTTCCACACATCTCCCTGTTCATCGATTTCCCATCCCCAGTTGAGAAGGTCAGCTTCTCCCGTCTTCTCATAGTCATGAGCCTGAAAAATTCCACTCCCCTTCTTGTCACGCCACATATACTCACCCTGAAAGGTGAGATTCAGTGGAAAGTCAGTTCCCTCATGGAGGAAACTGCCAAACAATCCACAAGGTATAAAGATTTCTGAGTTTTTTTCCTGGCGGTAAAGGTACAGAATCCTGGCAAACATATCTGTAACAAACAAAAATAGTTTGCCCTGTATCCGCCTCACAAATACAGTAGTGACGGCTGGGATGGCACCCAACCTTGGATCTTCAGGGTATTGAAACGGGTCAATGGTGAAGCTCTTATAAGTCCACTGCTGACCTAGAGGTTTGCTCCAATCCATGACAAAATGCTCGTGTTTGGTGTAAACATCTATGCCATCAGAATTGGGGTCAACGTCCGCGCAATCCATGAACTCTAGTCCAAACAGCTGCCACTCTAAACGTTGACGGTTGGCACTAAACTTGGAAATACTGCATCCCGATGCCGAATTGTTAAATCCATTTTGGGCAACGTAGATATTTCCAGCTTGATCGGCTCCTACTCCTGACAATCCAGCAAACCGAAAGGCTCCCACTTCCCCCCGACGATACTGTTTAGTGCTGGTAAAAACTCCTCCCTGTTCCCCCAATGTTCCTACCAGTACGGGAATAGAAGCAGTCGTGTCGTAAATTAGCACTTGCTGTCGCCTACCATTCTCGGCAACAAGCAACTGACCATTTGGAAGAAAAGCGATCGCGCTTGGGTCTTCTAGATTCTGGATCACGTTTACCAACCCTGCCGGAGTAATACGTCCGATGCGGGGAGGATTGTCCTTTTGAATAACCCAAACTCCGTTATCTGATGGGTTTAGGGCAAGGCGATTCGGATGAGAACAGTCGTAGTGACCCACTTCCCGACCCGACTCGGTAGAAAACCCTCGGATTGAACCGGTAGAGGGGTCACTCACCCACAGATAAGTTTCCGTCGCACACAATCCCGCTACGGGTGATGTGGTTGATATGGCAAGCACTTGATCGGAAAATGGCACGGGATTGCCTTGAAGGTCGTAGCGACACACACCATACACCTTCTGGCTTGGGTCGCCCTGTTGCTCTTCCATCCCTACAAATAAATACTTGTCATTGGCGCTAACCGCCTCGCCACCATGTCGTCCTGCTACATGCAAGTCGGCGGCTTGTCCCAGTACATCCCCGTCTTTATAAATGCCGACCTCTCGCCCCGCTTCATCCCACAAACTGTTGGTGTAACAGGTGCCATCAGCCGTGACATATAGGCTACTTATTTGAAGTTGTACCCACTTATCGCCGCCACCAAATGAGTTGCCAATCCAAGTTGTAGAATAACCAGAAGCATCAGGCATTTTGTCTTGAGTCGTCAGAACGAGTTTTTCAGGTGATCTAGCCCATCCGTGTCTGTGTTGGGTTACTCCCAAGCTAACTAGAACTCCAGCACCAATCAGAAAACTTCGCCGTCTAGCTCGGGTAGATAGCCAGCGTTGCCACCGTAGATAATCCATAAATCAAACACAACGGGCAAGGTGGGTATTTCCAACCTACCTCTGTCAAGGTGGTAGGTTTTAGGTGTTAGGTGGTAGGGAGCCAGAAAGGTAATACAAGGAACCCAAAACCCTAATTTTTCACATGTCTTGGTCTGGCTTTTCCCCTAAAACCTACTACCTACGACCTACCACCTTGACAGGGCTAGTATTGCCAACCCTACCCAAGGACTTCTATCCTTGTCAGCTTTCGCGACTACCTCTCTATAGTTTGATACTGCCGAGGATCGGGGATGTAAGCGCTAGACGTGTAGCCTTTGATGCCATTAGCCACAACCCCTAAAACAGAGGCACCGGAAATTTTCAAGCCGTCTAATGATTTTGTTAGCAGCGATCGGTCTGTTTTTTCCAGTCCGACAACTAGAACAATGCCATCTGTATTCGCTGCGATGATGTTGCCATCAGCCAGTCCCAGTAGGGGTGGTGTGTCATAAATCACCAAGTCGAAAAAGGCTTGAAATTGCTCCATGAGATAGTGCATCTTAGCCGAAGACAGGAGCTTGATAGGATCGGAGGTTACCTGACCGACGGTCATTACGAACAGATTTTCCTCAATCGGCGATCGCTGAATGGCATCATTCAAACTCAAGTCTGTCGTGATTACTTCATTGAGTCCCTGCACATTCGGCAAGCCTAACCGTACATGAAGTTGAGGACGACGCAGATCCGTATCGACTAGCAAAACTCGCTGACCAATCGAGGCAGCTGTTTGTGCTAGGTGTATGGCAACGCTAGTCTTCCCATCACCAGCAACGGCTGAACCAATCACCAACGAATGAATGGGTTTACGAGCACTCAGTAAGCGAATATTGGTATAGAGAGAGCGGAATGCCTCTGAAAAGGAAGCCGCTTGCTCATCCTGAACCTGTCCATAGGCAGGGAGTGCGGCTTGGGAACCGATTTGCCCCAGCCAAGCGGAGGCAAGTCTTTTGGTTCTTTTGTCCAGTTTTTTGAGTTCTTTGGCAAAGGGAATCACTCCCAACAGCCGCAGCTTTGTTGCTGCTCTGATTTCATCAGGCGTGTGGAATACCGTGTGCAGAATTTCTACGATAAAACCAATCCCAATCCCTAGCAAAATACTCAAAACGCCTGCCAGGGCTAACTGGCGCTTGGTTTGTTGAACAGACGAGGGAATTGGTTTTCCTGTCTTGTCGCGCATTAATTCTGGCTGTGCAATGATCTCCCAAGGAATTTCTCGCTGGGAAGCATCCAACTTCAAGGTTTCTTTTTTGGATAAAAATTGCCTGAGGCTTTCTGTAGCAACTTGTAAATTCCGATCTAGATCGCTGTACTGATGTAAAACAGATGGAAATACTCTGATTTTTTCAGTGACTTCACTTTCGGCTTGTGCTAGAGAGCGATCGCGAGCCTGTAATTCCTGAATACTGCCAGCTAGATTATCCAGACTCTTTTGTGCTTCTTGATTTAAAAGAGTACGTAAATTTTCCTGCTTTTCTCGTAAATCCTGAATAGGGGGGCTATCATCTCGAAACTGGGATGACTGTAGAGCCAAGTCAGTGTCTACCTTCTGAAGCTCTCCTATCAGATTGATGTAGGTCTGCGGCTTATTCGGCTCACTCGCCAGAACGGAGGTAAGATTACCTTCCCTGAGCTGTCTTTGTCGGGTAGTGTAGCTGGCTTGCGCCTGAGCTAGTTGCGCTTGAATCTCTACGCGCTGTGACCTAAGAACCTGAGCTTGCTCTGTCAGGGCTTTTCCAGTTGTATCTGGCTGATTTAGGGTATACTGCTGTCGCAGTTTTTGTAGCTGTCCCTGAAGCTCATCAACTCGCTTCTGTAGATCTGGCAGTTGAGCATCAATAAACTGAATGCCTTGATTCAGGCTGGTCAGGCGCTCCTGAAGACTATATTTTAGGTAAACTGTTGAGAGTGTATTCAGGACATACTGAATTCTCTCCGGGTCTGTGTCGCTATACTTAATCGCTAAAATTTTAGTACCTTGTTTTTTCCCGTCTTTTTCATAACTAACGCGGGAAATATCTAGGTGCTCGATTATGGAGTTGTAGGTAAGGTCTGGATACCGAGCTTGCAATTGTTTGATCACTGGGCTCATGAGTTTGGGACTCGTCAGCACCCGGATCTGAGTTTCATAGTCCACTAAGTCAGAGCTATCAACTCCCAGCTTCGATACTTCTGAAGCACCTGTATTCGGACCTGTTTGAGCGAGTAAAGAGAGTTTAGCAAGCCGACCTTCAGCCGTGACGGGTTCGACCAAAACACGAAACGAACCTTCATAGCTAGGAGCCTTCTTATTGGCACTCCAAATAATATAGCTACCAGCGATCGCACTCAGCGTGATCGCTGCTGTTGCCATCACGACAGCTCGGCGGCGCACCACGGCAAACAACCAAGCTAGATCCAGTGCTTGTCCATCACCCTCTTCCGGTTGAGGACCATCGGTTCGAGATAGAGGGCTAGATAACTTTCCACTTTGCCTTTGAGCAGATAGTTGATAATCGTGTTCGGTATCCATATTTTTTCCTATTATTCCCGACCAAGTCCTGATCCAATCATTATTTATTATTTAATTCCAAGGATTGAAAGCACTGTGAAAGTGGCAGCGGCAGGACTGAATATTAAACCCACGGTGTCCGTAATGTTGGCGATAGCAGAGCGACTTACCACAATTATGTCGTTGTCACGGAGTATTGGATTACTTTGTTCATTAACGGCTTGAGTGAAATTAACGGGTACATCTCGCCTAGAGACTGTACCATCCGGGTTGAGGCGAATTAGTTCCACTGTACTGCGTTGTGCTCGGCTACCGTTAAATCCGCCAGCAGTAAGGAGAGCTTGATTCAATGTTGTATTGGGTCGGACTTGGATTGTAGCAGGAGCTTTTACTTCGCCAACAACACTAACGTTGACTGTGTCGGGAGAAAACCGAGCCTCTGCTAATTCAACAGCTTCGGCGGCGTTAACAGCGATTGCTCTAGGAACGATAACAGTATCTCCCTCCTGTAAGATGACATCTTGACTGATATCACCTGTCTGCAACAGTTGCCAAAGGTTAACATTAATGATTTGTTCACTGCCTGTTTTTGTGAGGCGGCGAATCTCGATCCGGCGAATATCAGCTAAAGGCTTAATTCCCTGAGCCTGTTGCAAAGCACGGGTTAGGGTAGGTAAACCACCGGAGACTCCCGTTGCTCCTACTTCTGTTGCTGCTCCAATTAAATTATAGGAACCGGGACGCTTGACTTCACCAACCACAGCAACGGTGCGCGGTTTAGTCAGATCAGCACCAAAGGCTACTGTAGCTAGTTGGCGAGTGTCTTGGAGATTGACGTTAGTTGTCGTAGGGATATAAATTGTATCTCCATCTCGCAATGTTAAATCTTGAGTGCGATCGCCAACTCGCAACAAGTCTCTGAGATTAACGGTGAAGACTTGATCGGAACCACCACCTGATTGTCGCCGTCGGACTTCCACCTGACTAATATCAGCGGCAAGAGTTACTCCCCCCGCCTGCTGAATTGCCAAAGTTACCGTTGGGTATTGAACACCAGGGTTGTCACCTGCTCCTCCTATTAAACCAAGGGTGAAGGAACCGGGGCGATTAACTTCTCCTGAGACAAAAATATTCAGGGGACGAGGAGACAAAAGCCTGACAGTAATAATGGGACGTTTGAGGAAGCGATTGTAGGCAGCAGAAATAGCATTGGTCGCCTCTACCAGTGTTAGATTCCGAACGGATATCCCGCCTATCAAAGGCAGGTAAAGTACACCATCCGCTGGCACCTGATACTCGCCACTGTATTCTTTTACCTGGAAGACATCAATAAAAAGGCGATCGCCTCCTCCTATTATGTAAGCCGTCGGAGGTAGACCTGACTGGCTACTGATTGGTACTTGAGCTTGAGATTGCTGTAGTGTTGGTAACTGTGCAAGCACCGTGTTAGGGCAGGAAATAGCCATTAATGCGAATAATGACAAACCTGCAATCGGCTGTGTCATCGCTTTAAAAAAACCTATATGCATACACCCTACGGGCTAAGCGTGATTTTTTGACCCTTCCATTGTACGGATCTCATCAAGAACTTGACAGAGACTTCCTAAAAGACTGGGTAGGTTGAGCAGAGCTGCCCAAACAGCTCTCTTTAGTGTTGACAGCTATTTTATAAATACTACTTCAAAATGAACATCTCTAGATAGAGGTTTGGGTTACGCGAGCACCATTACACTACAAAAGCTTTCAATCCACCTGACCTGTAGTCATCAGACAACCGCTTTCCCCCTAGTTTCTAGTTAGGCGGGTATAGGAAGCTACTTACTGACTTATCGAGAGACAACATAAATGAATAAGCCTTCATTTCATGATGAATTCACTTTGTCAGAGACAGCCGTAAGCTTCGGTAAAAAGGCTCTGGATTTAGGGCTCATTTCTAGCTTTGTTGTCCGTTATTTTCCTGATAGTCAGCAATTTTACATTCCTAATGAAAACGAAGCCGAACCTCTTACTCCAGAAGAGGCCTACCTGCGTCTGAAAAAGCTAGTTGAACAATCTGTTAAGTAGATTTGTATCACATCAATAAACACAACCCGATTGTAGGGTGGGCATAGCACATGTTTTTCTCTGCAAAGGACACAAGATTGAAGTAGGCAATGCCTACAGTCGTTTAATTTCGAACAATCTGTTAAGTAGATTGGCATCAATAAACACAACCCGGTTGTAGGGTGGGCATAGTACATGTTTTTCTCGGCAAAGGACACAAAATTGAAGTAGGCAATGCTCACATTCGTTTAATTTTGTCTACCTGCTTAACTGTCTTTTTGAATATCACGAACAGCGCGGCTTGTCGCCTCAAGCCTAGCGCCGATAAAGGGCAGTTTATTTAGACTTTTCTTCCTCAACTAGAAGGGGTAGTCAATTCATCTGCTAAAACTTTCTCTTGATTAAGAAGAGGAGTCACGAGTGTAGCTAATAACCCAGCAGATTCTAAAGCTGCTGTAGAGACTTTGCGTAAGTCCTGAGTGTGTAAGTCCAAGCCTCGTATAGCCTAGAAAGTAATTCCTGTCTAAGGATTGCACTTACCCCTTTTGATAGATGAATAATAGTGTAAATAATCAAACTTCAATCCTCATTGTTAAGGATTTTTTCCTCTTCTTTTAGATAGATGAATGGCTTTGCTAGGTGGGTCAGAGTTGTTTTAGCATCCCCAAATCGGAGGTAAATATATGACCAGCAATGGTAATACCCAAGCTATCAATAACCTTGAGTACGATTTAGTGACAGTGCTGCACAACAAGTCAGAAGCCATTCAGGCATATGACAAGTACATCCAAGATGCACAGTCCCTTGACTCTCAGCCTTGCGTGGAACTTTTCCAGAAGTTGCAGCAGCAAGATTTACAGCAAGCACAGGAAATTCGCCAACACCTTCAGCAAGTAATGCAGTCAGGCAAGATGTAGAAGGGCGCTGCCTAACTTTAAACCAAGCTTCTCGATCTAGAGGGAAGCTTGGTTTGGCTATAGCCAGTAGGCATAAGCAAGACGGATGAGGCAGGGACACTTAATTGGTGATTTAAGCCAATTGATGTGTCCTGGCAAAATTATTGGATACTTGAGAGTGTGAAAAGGATAGATAACAGCCAGGAGCAACTCTAAGAGTACGCCGGTATGCATATAAGTGAAATTACTCATCCGAACCAGCTGCACGGCCTGTCGATTCGTCAACTTGAGCAAATTGCTCGTCAAATTCGGGAGAAGCATCTCCAAACGGTAGCCACGACAGGCGGTCACCTGGGTCCAGGGTTAGGGGTCGTGGAACTAACACTAGCGCTGTATCAAACTCTGGACTTAGATCGCGATAAGGTCATCTGGGATGTCGGTCACCAGGCGTACCCCCACAAGATGATCACGGCGCGGTATGAGCAGTTCCACACCCTGCGGCAAAAAGATGGTATTGCTGGGTATCTGAAGCGCTGTGAGAGCAAGTTCGATCACTTCGGAGCGGGTCATGCTTCTACCAGTATTTCTGCAGCCTTGGGTATGGCACTAGCGCGAGACCTCAAGGGGGAAAATTTCAAAGTAGTGGCAGTCATTGGCGATGGTGCGCTTACCGGAGGGATGGCTTTAGAGGCGATTAACCATGCCGGACATCTGCCCAACACAAAACTACTGGTCGTCTTAAACGACAATGAGATGTCGATTTCCCCTAATGTTGGTGCGATTCCTCGTTATTTAAATAAGGTGCGTTTGAGTCCACCAGTACAGTTTCTTTCTGACAACTTGGAAGAACAGTTTAAGAATATTCCTTTTGTCGGCGAGTCTCTATCTCCAGAGTTAGAGCGAGTGAAGGAAGGGATGAAGCGTCTAGCAGTGCCTAAGGTAGGTGCAGTCATTGAAGAACTGGGCTTTACCTATATGGGACCGGTGGACGGTCATAACTTAGAGGACTTGATTTCTACATTCAAA
>DATNPH010000124.1:0-94120 GCA_036703315.1 Coleofasciculaceae cyanobacterium | reverse complement strand
GTTTTCTGAACGATGAGTTGGTCGTTTCGGGCGAGATGTCTATCTAGCAGGAGTGCCAGCGCCTGTCGTTCCTGGTTTTCTCGTTCCAGGATTTGGCTGGCGATGTCAGCCGTTGGGTTGTTGGCGCTGTTCATGGGTTTTATAAGAAGTTTAGCTGGTTTTAAAAAACTATCAATCAGATATTTTGATGTCAAGCATAGTTTTTAAAAACACTTGATGTATCATACTTAAGTTATAGGGTTGCCTCTTGTGGCTCTAGATCATATGAAAGCTGCATTGTCAAAATAAAGTAGGGTTTTATCTACACCCCGTATTAGTCGCTACGCACCTAGCCTGCCAGGGATTCAAATCCCTGGCTAATAGCGAAAGTCCACTTAAGTGGACTGAAAATCTGGAAATTTAGTCGGTTTTAACCGACTTTGACTATTAGACGGGGAATTGATTCCCCGGCGGGGGAACGGCGAAGCCTAGATGCTCCTAGCTCACATCTACACCAAATAAACAAGGCAGGGTATTTTATGCCTATCCCCTCCTTCGAGTACGTCTTGCCCGTCATCCGAGGGATTCAAGCAGGGCGGGAATATTACGTCTCTATGTGTCCAGCGCGGTATATCCCGAAGCTGTTCGCTGGCAATGATCAGGAAGTGCTGCCGGAAATGAGGGCGCGGCGCACGTCGAACAAGACTCGCGTTCCGGAAATTGCTCGATATATTCTGAACAATCCCAAGAACTATACCTTCTCGGCAATTACGGCATCGATTGATGCGGATATTACCTTTGAACCGATTGGTACGGAGGCAGAGGCGCGGAAGATTGGACGGTTGAGGGTGCCGATGGATGCGCGGTTTGCGATTCATGATGGGGAACATCGGCGGGCGGCGTTTGAACTGGCGTTGCAAGAGAAGCCAGAATTGGGGTATGAGACGATCGCACTTATCCTGTTTTTGGATATTGGGTTGAAGCGATCGCAACAGATGTGTCTGGATTTAAACCGCAATTCAGTTCCTCTCGATCCATCGCTGACGATACTTTACGACCACCGGGATGAGAGGGCGAGTTTAGTTAGGGCGGTGATTAAGGAGGTTCTGGTGTTTCGGATGCTGACGGATATGGAACGCAGTAGTCTGCCGAGCCGTTCGGGTAAGTTATTTACACTCAGCAGCATCTATAATGCAACCCTTGCCCTGCTTGCTAATCGTCAGAAGGCTGAGGTGAACGAGCAGATTGATTTAGCTGCTGGATACTGGAATGCGGTGACGCGCTATATCCCTGATTGGGAGCAGGTTTTACAGAAAAAGGTGAGTGCTGGCGAGGTGCGACGGGATTATGTGCATTGTTATGCGATCGCGCTTTTAGGGTTAGGCAGAGTGGGTGCGAGTCTCATCTCGATTTACCCAGAAGGTTGGGATGAGCATTTGGGAGGATTGGCACGAATTGATTGGTCGCGTTCTAATCCGGATTGGCAAGGGCGAATTATGTCTAAAGGTGGGATTTCTCAGTCTCAAACCAGTGTGAGTCGGATGACAGCTTACATTAAGGGGTTTTTGGATTTGCCGCTTACGCTGGAGGAGGAAGGGTTAGAGAATGCTCTTGTTGCAGTAGGAGGCGAGAAAAAAAAGCTGGAAGCGCACTAAATCGATAGTCTGTTCTCGAAAACAGTGCTCCTACTTCCGGACTGTAAAGCAGAAATTTTTGCATTTATTTGCCGCCATCAGTCCTTTTTAGCGATTAAAACTAATTTATCAGTCCAAAATTGAGCTGCTAAACTGGACAAAATATAATTTTGTGGTTAGGCTAGAGGCACAAATAACTCAAGAGGCAACCCTGATGCTCAACAGCCCTTACCAAACAATCAATACGCTAGATACCAGCAACGGCAAGCGTTCTAGCGCTAACATTGTCCTTCTTCAAACTCAGCAGGATGCCCAAACCCAGGCATGGGCAGATGCTGGAACTTCTGGAGCTAGAGTTTTCCTATGTCACGTATACGAGCAAGGCGGAAGAATCCATCTTGCATTTTCTCTGCCTATGGATCTTCTTCTTGAGATGGCACGGCTGCAAACGGCAGACGCTAAGAAGAACAAGAATAATGCAGAGGAATTAATTAACCGTCCTTTGATGCGCCAGCACGTCGATGAGATTGCTAAATATCTACTGGAGACGGACAATTACATTCTCCCGCCATTCATCTTCAATTCAAATACACCTATTAAAGTGTTTGCTTTTGGTACAGGAGCAGTCAAGTTTGGACATGCCGTCATACCTACCAATGTAGAGCTTTATGTAACTGACGGTCAGCATCGACTAAAGGCGATTGAGAAGGCAAGTATAGAAAAACCTAGCTTACGCAATGACAGTGTTACAGTTTTGGTTGTCCAAGAAGAAAACATCGATCAGATTCACCAAGACTTTGCCGACTGTGCGAAAAATAAACCGATTCCACCTGCACTATTAGCAGCCTTTGATGTTACTAATGTCCTTGCTAAAATGACTCGCGACATTTCAAGACAATTAGTCATTTTTGATAAACGCATTGATAAAATTTCTAAAACTGTTGGCAAAGATCCGAATTATATGTTCACAATGAACCAGCTTCGGGTTGGTCTAGCTGAATTTTTATTTGGGTCGTCTCGAAAACAGGTAATTGAATCTCGCTCTAACCAACAGAAGACTGAATATCAAATGCAGCTAGAAAAAGCAAAAGCCTTCTATATGGAATTTGCTAGTAATAACGAGGTTTGGAAGTCTCTGATACAGCCTGCATCAAAAACAGTGAATCTTGATTTGTACAGCTTACGACAGGAAAGAATTGATTTCAACACTGTTGGGTTTCAACTTATCAGCCGTGTTGGGCATTTCATAATTTTTAACAAAGAGAAAGAGCTTGACGGAGAACAGCGAAGCACTCTGATCCGTACTCTTGCTAGTCTTGATTACAGACGTGAGTCAACACTGTGGCAAAATAATTTAGTGATAGATGACGATGGAAATAAAAAGATAATCAGCCAATCAGCAGCAGTAGACAAGGCTGTCAAAGTTGCTATTGAGGAGGTAACACAGAGAACTGGAATTGCCATAAAGAACTGAAGTTCTCTTAATATGGCTGCTAAATTTGCATGGATAATCGATATGTAATTTTGAGAGTTGAAGAATAGGCAAAGGGGAGTCAGCGCTTATATCCATCCCAGTTCAGTTTTGACGACCTTGACTGCATCTGATACAGCGCTTGCTCCCCAAGCTATCTTCTTGGTTTGATTTTTCTGTCTGAGGTTTACCCTAACTACATTATTCTGCCAAAGCCTACTTTCTCTTGACCAATCTAACTGTGCCAATTGCGAAACTTTATTAGGATTAAAAGAATGATTTTTCGGCTCATAAGTACAGTACAACAAACGACCCAAAATTTCTACTCCAACACTCACTCCTAGGAGACAATTGTCCTTAAATTCAATTACTTCATCAAGGGTTAATTTCTCAACCTTTGTTTGATAAATATATTGAGTGTGACTACATTCTGAGAAAAATTGATTAAGACATTTAGCTAATGAGTCAGTGTATTTATCAACTTCATAATCTTCAAGTTCATCATTGGGGCTATCAGTAAATGCACAACTTACGGATGTAGCTATGTAGTTAGTTGCATAAATCAACTTTTCATTTCTGCTAGGAGACTTGTTGAATTTATCCGTCTTATTTTTAAAAATAGGAATCTTTTCAATTATCCTTTCTGTAATTTTGTGTCTAACAGAATCACTAAATGAAGACAAAAATGTCTGGTTTACTGGTTTTGCTTGAGCCAGATCTCGAAAATCAGTTTGACACTGCTTAAAACTTCCTTCTAAAACTAGAGTAATGGCAAAGGAATCATTAGTAATTAAATTGCTACTTTGATTTAGGTCTTTAATTGCTAGTTTACGATGTTGTCCATCAGTGATATCTAATTTGACATCATGCCGAATAACTACTATACAAATTCCTATTCCCAATTCTTCTACCCTAATTTGTTCTGGGGCAACATTGGTAGTCAGCGTGCCAAGAATCCAAGGTCTATCTTGCATAACACGCTCAACGATATACTGTTTAATTTGCTCAGCGTGACCTTTTATCTCTGGGCGATGTTTGCCAGACTTAGGATCGTTGCCAACGGATGGTCTTTCTTGAAGAAGGGTAGGCAAGTCATTAGCAGGGACATTAATCTGTATCATTGTCCGCTTCCCCTGCTGAAAAATTAGCCCAGGATAGCATCTGTGAGGGCGATATTTGGCAAAGTACGGCTCAAGCAACTCATCAAGTGACATATCAGCAAATAAAATTGGGGTGAAACCTACCCAATCATCATAATTACCAGTTCACAGCGCTGACATCCAGGAAAATACGAGTTTTGAGACATGACAGAAAGCCACCAAACATCTTTGTTCCCGCCGCGTACTGCTACCGAGTTAGTGGAAGATATACAAAAGCTGACTCAAGAAATCCAAGAATTATATTGTTTAGACGATATACCCTGGATTGTGGGATATTCGGGCGGCAAGGATAGCACGGCAGTATTACAGCTTATCTGGAATGCGATCGCAGCCCTGCCACCAGAAAAACGACTAAAGACAATCCACGTTATTACAACAGACACGCTAGTAGAAAACCCGATAGTCTCTGCTTGGGTACGCAAATCCCTAAATCGGATAAAAGCTGCTGCTCAAGAGCAAGGGATGCCAATTGAACCGCACCTGCTACAACCAGAAATTACACAGACCTATTGGGTAGGTTTAATTGGCAAAGGCTATCCAGCGCCGCGCCTTAAGTTCCGGTGGTGTACTGGACGCCTGAAAATCGATCCGTCTAACCGCTTCATTCGTGACGTTGTACGAACTAATGGAGAAACCATTCTCGTCTTGGGTACTCGCAAAGCTGAAAGCTCCAGACGTGCTGCTGTAATGAAAAAGCTTGAAGAAAAACGGGTGCGCGATCGCCTCAGTCCCAATGCTAGCTTACCTAACTCTCTTGTTTACAGCCCTATTGAAGACTGGCGCACTGATGAAGTTTGGCTGTACCTGATGCAGTGGCAGAACCCTTGGGGATACAGCAACAAAGACTTATTTTCCATGTATCGAGGTGCAACAGCAGATAATGAATGTCCCTTAGTGGTAGATACTTCTACTCCTAGCTGTGGTAGTTCTCGTTTTGGGTGCTGGGTTTGCACGCTAGTTGATAGCGATAAATCTCTATCAGCGATGATTCAGAATGATGAGGAGAAAGAGTGGTTACAGCCTTTGGTTGATATCCGCCGTGAATTAGATATTGAGGGCGATCGCGACAAGAGAGACTTCCGCCGCATCTATGGTAGAGTCGAACTTTTTGAGCGCAATGTTGAGGGCGAAATCTCTGTTGAACCAATTCCGGGTCCCTATACTAAATACTGGCGGGAACATTGGTTAAAGCGAGTCTTAGAAGCACAAACCCAAATTCGCCGCACCGCACCCCAAGAAATGCGGGATATTACCCTAATTACCCATGAAGAACTGAGTGAAATTCGCCGCATCTGGTTAGAAGAAAAGCACGAGTTTGACGACAGCTTACCCCGCATTTACGAAGAAGTTACAGGCGAACCCTTCCAAGATTCTCGTCCCAGTGCAGAAAGGAAACTCTTAGGCAGCGACGAGTGGGCAGTCTTAAAAGAAATCTGTGAGGACGAAATGCACCTAGAACTCATGGCAAGACTGCTAGACACAGAAAACCAATTTCACGCAAAATCTCGGCGCGGCATCTACGAAAGCCTGGATAAATGCTTTGAGAGCAGTTCACGTTCTAGAGATGAAGCGATTGACAATGCTCACTTTCAAAGGAACGTGAAGAATACTGTCAAAGCTGTAAAAGATGATACGGCTGAAATTCACGACCTTAGACAAGCCTTCGAGAAAAGCGATCGCGTTAGCGAAGCGGTAGCGACGTTAGGAGCGTCAGAGCTGCTGCGTGAAGCAGAGCTACCGCCTAAGCGGAGCGCAGATCGCAACGAAGGAAAACAGCTAAGTTGGGCAAGCTTGAAATTTTGTGCAAAAAATTCAGACGAGGAAAATTCGGATGATTAGCCTTGTTGAGTAAGCTTACATCTTTCGTAGCCCCGCTCACCCGCCAGGGATTCAAATCCCTGGCTAATAGGTGAAGTCCTCTAAAGAGGACTGGAAATGATAGCTTAAATTCAATAAAATCCATCAACATCAATAGCGGTATAATATTCAGTCCACTTCAGTGGACTTTTGCTATGAGCCGGGGAATTAATTCCCCGGCGGATGAAGGGTCAAATGCAAGATATCTATCTGAGTAATAAATCCTTCAGCTTCGATGCCAACGTCCTGGAGAATCATCTTGATTAGTCGCCTGTTCCAAAGACGCGATCGCAGTTCCATTTGAATGATGTGCCTTCTGATTTTTCACATAATCAACCGCTTGCTCCAGTTGCTTACCTCCAAGAGAAAACACACCATATCCCTCTTGCCAACCAAATTTATCTAAAGAAGCAGACAAAGCCTGATTCAGAAAATGAGCGCTACTTCCTTTAATCCTTTTGACAAAATCAGCAATCGCTAAAGTCGGTGGAATAGAAACTACCAAATGAATATGATCTTCAACACCACCAATTGCATGAACAATACAACCCAAGGCATCAGCTTTAGCGATTATATAAGGATAAAGCTTAACCTCCCTATCAGAATTGATTAAAGGTTCACGCTCTTTTGTTGCCCAAACCAGATGATAGTAAAGCCGCCATAGAGCCATTCAGGTTCTTGCTGTGGTTTTCTCTAAATTTACATCATTTATTAAATTGAAACTCACAGCCCTTAAACTGATATCTTGTATCTTGCAACATTCTCAGTAGATAGCGCACCCCACCGTGGAATTAATTCCACGGCTAATAGATAAAGTCCACTTAAGTGGACTAAAATCCACGCCACTAAACATTTAGTCCTCTTCAGAGGACTTTCCCCATGAGCCAGGGAATTAATTCCCTGGCGTTTAACAACGCAGCTATACTCCCCAGCCCTTACATTTAGATATTGGATATTGCAGCCTTGTGGGTAGATAGCGAACCCCGCCGTGGAATTAATTCCACGGCTAATAGAACAAGTCCACTTAAGTGGACTAAAATCCACGCGCCTAAACATTTAGTCCTCTTCAGAGGACTTTCCCTATGAGCCAGGGAATTAATTCCCTGGCGTTTAACAACGCAGCTATACTCCCCAGCCCTTACATTTTGCTGCCTATATTTATCCTGATTTATAACCATGAAATTTTAACTTAAAAATCTATTTCATTAGCACAATATAATATAATAACATAACTAGATTTTCTCTAAAAAAACTGCCTCTTATTTAAAGTGATATTTCTCGAACTCGTCTTACAAAACTTCGGGCCCTATCTGGGAAAACAAGTCATCAATCTCCGCCCAGAAATTGACGACACCACTCGCCCCATTATCCTACTTGGTGGCATGAACGGCGGCGGAAAAACTACCCTTATGGATGCCATTCGCCTTGCCCTTTATGGTTCTCGTGCCCAATGTTCTACACGCGGTAACTTAGCCTATAGCGACTTCCTTACCCAGTCTGTTAACCGCAACACCCCACCTACTGAAAAAGCGCGAATTGAGCTAGCGTTTGAAGTTATCCAAGACGACAGACCAACAACTTTAAGAGTGGTCAGATATTGGACACCAGACCCAAAAGACGGGAAAGATACATTAGGCATTCTTGTTGATGAAGAGTGGCCTGATAAAGCCCTAGCAAATACCTGGGACGAGTACATCGAAAACCTGTTGCCTTTGGGGATTTCCAACCTATTTCTCTTTGATGGAGAACAAGTTAAAGAACTTGCCGAACTCGATACACCACCCCCCATTGTTGTTGATGCCATTCAATCCCTATTAGGCTTAGAACTTGCTGAACGCTTATCAAAGGATTTAGACATTTTAGTCAGCCGTAAACGTAGGGAAATTGCGAATGCTAAAGACCTCGCAACCCTAGAAGAAATCGAAAAAAGAATTTATCAACAAAAAGACGAATTAGACGCAGCTAACCAAGATTTAGCTGCCCTTGACGCAGAATTACAACGTACTGAAGAGCAACAGCGTCACGCCTCTGAAAAGTTTATCTATGAAGGTGGAAAAATTGCTAGCGATCGCAACCTCCTTCAAAGCCAATATAAAGACCTAGAAACCCAGGTTACTGAAGTCCGTCAGACGATGAGAGACTTAGCAGCTGGTGTTTTGCCGATGGCTTTAATTTCACCTCTTCTCGAACAAGCAGAATCCCAAGCTGAAAAAGAAAACCGTCTTATACAGGCAAAAATCACACAAGATGTCATGCAAGAGCGAGACAATCGCTTGATTGATTACATCAATAACTTGAAAGTAAATTCCAAGCAAATTGAGAAAATCAAAGCCTTCCTTGATGAAGAAAAGCAAGAACTACAACAAGAACTTGTTGCTAATGAAGAACCTTGGTTAACGGCTAGTACCGAAGTTTTAAATCAACTGGATAGCTTGTTAAAGTATGACCTAAACTACTCTCAGTCGAGAGCTAAAGACAAACAAGAAAAACTCAAACAGCTAGAAACGGAGGTAGATTTTTTAGATAGACAAATCGCTACTGCTGCCTCGCCAGAAGCCTACGAAGTTCTTAAAGAAGCAGTCAGAGTTACCCAAAATGAAGTCGCTAAAACCAAAGCCGCTTATGAGTCAGTTAATCGGCGCTGTGAGGAATTAAAACGAGCGATCGCAAAAACAAAACAGGAATTAGAAAACTATGCCGAGGACAATATCAAGCTAAGAAACAATCAGCATATCATTACCGCTTCAGCCAAAGTCCAAGCTACCCTTAAACTGTTTAAGGAACGATTGACCCTCAAAAAACTGAATAAATTAGAAATAGAAGTGACAGAATGCTTCCGCTATCTCTTGCACAAATCAGACTTAGTGCATCGCGTTGCCATTGATACGAATACCTTTAGCCTTTCCATGTACGACCTTCAAGGACAACTCGTTCCCAAACACCGCCTTTCAGCAGGCGAAAAGCAGTTACTTGCGATCGCATTTCTTTGGGGACTTGCCCGTGTATCCGGACGTAGCCTCCCCGTAGCGATCGATACTCCCCTAGGACGCCTAGATTCCTCTCACCGAACTAACTTAGTTGAACGCTATTTCCCCACCGCTAGCCATCAAGTCATTCTGCTTTCTACCGATACTGAGATTAGCCAAGTTGAGGTAGGACGGTTGAGAGAATTAGATGCAATCAGGCGAGAATACCTCCTAAAGTACGACTCAACAAAACGCCAAACTACCATCGAACCTGGCTATTTCTGGTAGGAGAAAGGTAGGAAGTAATATCAAATAGAAAAAAGAATGCAACAAATTGAAGATCCCTCTAAATTTTCCTTTTTAAGGAGGACTTAAAACTGAATTTTGTTTTCTCCTTTTTAAGGCAGGGTTGATTCATTCTCCTCCAACCCGCTAGGGAATTAATTCCCACAGCGAGTAGCAAAATTGGTTGAAACTCCGATCTTGCACTCCTTCGCAATAACCCGCCAGGGGTTTAAACCCCTGGCTCACAGCTAAAGTCGTCTAAAGACGACTGGATAAGAGTTTTAGTCCACTTAAGTGGACTTGAGCTATTAGCCCGGAGTTTAAACTCCGGGCGGATTATGAGTGTCATTCAGAATGGTGCAAGATCTCAGTTTCAATCGGCTCCAAGAAATAGAGCGCTTTGCGAGTCCACTTAAGTGGACTTGAGCTATTAGCCCGGAGTTTAAACTCCGGGCGGGTTTCGGGAAAACGAAGGATACCTAATCATCCTCATTTGCACGCTTCAAATACAGCCTGATAAATTCTTCCGCTGCATCTGGGTTAATCTTCTCAAGCCCATCCCGAATCTCAAGAACGGCATCAGCCGAAGGGTCTGCCATCTCATTAACCCAACGGTGAACGTTTCCCCGTCGAGTTCCCATCATTACAGCTAGCCGATTTTGGCTAATGTCATAGGTTTCCAACACCTGCTTGAGGGCTTGCCCTGCTTTTCCCATGCATCAGATTTTGTCAAAACCTGATGACGAAGTAAATGTCTCTTATATATGACACTGGGTGTAGAATAGTTTTTGTCTCTTATTAGAGACATTAATCATTCATAGTAGTTACCGGAAATTAGAGCAGTGGATTGCCGCTTGTCGTACCCTAATTCGCGGCTGTCAGAACTTGACAATTCTCACAACAATCTGGTCAGCCATTCTCAAAGAAGCAACACGCTACACTGAAAACGCGATCGCACGACTTCAAGAAGTTTGGCAGCAACGACAAACTGCTCTTAGATACTCGCAACGCTAAAATTTTTATTTATTTAACTCATCAACGGATAAAAGTAAATGAGGAGATAACAGTATTAAATACCCCTTCATTAAAAATGCGAGCAGGAACCCGTTCCCCGCGAGCATTTGTTTCAAACTTATACGGAACCGTGATAGTAATCATGGATTTGCGATCGGGACTAAAGAAAGAAACACTTTTCTGGTATCCCATAACGCTAGAGTTGTAACTGATAGCTGCTTGGTTAGCAACTGTCGTAGTTTTTATATTCTCCAGTGGGAGACCGTCTTGTCTAACAATATCAGCTATACTGCGCTTTCCAGGATTAACGGATTTTGAATACACAGAGATACCATAAGGAAACTCCGTACCAACTTTGTTTCTCACAAAACATTGCGCCAGTTCAAAACTATTAGGGTCAAGTACCAGTACTCCGTTGTCACGAAGTGCCATTACTCTGTAGTTGTCCGGGAGTTTAAAGCTATAGTTAAATCGCTCTTGACGAAAGACTCTAGTTTGCTTGGAAGGAGAAACAACTTCGTTTTGGCGACAGACTTGAGCTTGTACAAGATTTGATGAAGTGACAAGAGTAACGCCTGCTAAGGCGGCTCCTACTAAGATACTTTTGAGTCTCATAATTCACGGTCTCCACTACATATCTACTGACGTAGCTCGACACCGAATTGTTCGCGCAGAACCGAGATAGGGAAAGCCGAGGCGGGACGGTTGAGAGAATTCAATGCGATCGCACGGGAATATCTCCTAAAGTAGGATTTAAGCCAACATCAAACAACTGTCGAACTTGGTTATTTTTGATAACAAAAAAATACCCCCTCAGACTGGAAGGCTAGGGCTACACAAACAACGCCTGCGCAGGTTTGTATATAACTGCGCTTACGCGCACTTAGCTTGTATAGACTATAGACGCGCTCTCTAATCGCCAAGTATTTTTTCCCAAGTGGCATCCACCCAGCATAATGCTACCGGACATGAGATGAAAGGACTTTTTAGCAAGTAAGTTGAGGCTTTACTTGTATTCTTGAACACACAAAAAATTAACATAGTGCTATTCCTCAACAGTAGTTCACCCAAACAGCAAAAGCTACTATATAGGATGAGAGAAGTTCAACAAACTATTCTAGGAGGTCCAATAAAACTGATGGCTGATTGGGGTTTGCAAAGGGTTGTTGACCATTTAGCTGCAACTCTAGCAAGGGATGCTTTAGTTCAAGAAACGACAGACAAATTAAGAAGCTTTCTTCAAGTCGATCGCGTAGCCTTATACTACTTTTACCGGGAATGGGAAGGACGAGTTACATTCGAGTCCTTGAGTTCTAGCAAGTTTTCTATATTCGGCTCAACCGGACCCGATGAGTGTTTTAATGGCGAATATGCTGCCCTGTACGAAGCCGGACGAGTAAGAGCGATCGCAGATATTGAAACAGAACCCATCCAAGCTTGCCATCGAGATTTCCTCCGAGGCATGAAGGTTCGCGCCAACTTAGTCGTACCAGTACTAAATCGCCAAAGGCTGTGGGGGCTGCTAGTCGCTCATCATTGCCAGGATACTCGTTCTTGGTTAAAAACGGACATTGAAGTGATGCAACAAGCTGCAAAAACGCTAGAAACATCTCCTTCAATTCAAGATAGTTAATCAAGAACTTTTGAGAAGAATATTTTTGATAGGTTTAGATAGGTATTTTTTAACTAAAAATAATAACTTGCCCGTGGAACCTCCAATTGATCGCATCAAACTCTCCCAATCCGCCAAAGACCAACTCACTAAACTCAAACGCAACACCAAAATCGACCAATGGAATATCCTGTGCCGTTGGGCATTTTGCCGTTCCCTTGCCGAACCAACCATCCCTTCACCCGTCCCCATTCCTCAAGACAGTAATGTCGAGCTAACTTGGCGCACCTTCGGGGGAGAGATGTCCGATATCCTCCTAATCGCCCTCAAACAACGCTGCCATAACGACGGATTGCCTCTCGACAAAGAAACCCTCGCTAATCAATTTCGCCTCCACCTACATCGCGGAATTGGCTACTTAGCCGGCGACCCAAATATAAAAAAAATAGAAGACTTAATAGCCGTTGCCCTACCGCCTCAAAGCTGATTCGTTCTTTGTATAGCGGAGAATTCTCTTTGCAGGTATATTAGCTGAAATGCTCTTGCTTCAGTTATGGTTGCTCCAATCCCAGAAGCCCCTGAAATCGAGCGTCACAGAGCCGCGATCGCCCGGACAGATCTCTCCAAACCCGTGCGATTGGCAATAGAAAGCGCAATCTTAACTAAAGATACTACATTTTTCGACTACGGCTGCGGTCACGGCGGCGATGTAGCGCGAACGGTAGACCAAGGTTACACCAGCACAGGTTGGGACCCTTACTACCAACCCAATAATCCGCTCATCCCAACTGACATCGTCAATCTAGGCTACGTCATCAACGTCATCGAAGACCCAGCAGAACGCCGTGATGCCCTTCTCAAAGCTTGGGAACTCACCCAAAAAGTTCTAATTGTCTCTGCCCAAGTCTTAATTGACGATCGCACTTCCGGTCAAATTGCCTACGGTGACGGGATTGTTACTCGCCGCAATACCTTTCAGAAATATTACGAACAAGAAGAACTCAAAGCCTATATCGACCAAGTTCTAAGTGTCGATGCAATTCCCGTTGCCCTAGGCATTTACTTCGTCTTCCGCGATGAAGCCCAAGCCGAAAGCTTCCGGGCGTCCCGCTTCCGTTCCCGCACTACTACCCCCAGAATCCGCGCCAACATTAAGCGGTTTGAGGATTACCAGGAACTCCTCGCAGGGTTAATGGCATTCGTAACAGAACGCGGACGCCTCCCAACCTCTACCGAACTGCCAAGCGTTCCCGACATCCTGGCAGAATTTGGTAACTTGCGCCGTGCATTTCAAGTCATCTTGCAAGCCACCGACCAAGACGAATGGGATGCCATCTCGGAAAAACGCCGCCAAGACATCCTGGTTTACCTAGCGCTAACCCAATTCAGCCACCGTCCCAGATTCGGAAAGCTAGAGACTGTAGTTCAAAACGACATCAAAGCCCTCTTCGGCAACTATAAGCAAGCCTGTGCTGCTGCTGACTTGATGCTGCTGAGTGTGGGAGATCTGCGACTGATTGCAAACTGCTGCAAACGTAGCGCGATCGGTAAACTCCTACCAAATGCCCTCTACGTCCACATCTCGGCACTCGAAGCCCTCAATCCCCAACTGCGACTCTACGAAGGGTGTGCTAGCCGCACGATTGGTCGCATGGATGGTGCGACCCTGGTCAAGTTCCATACCAACGTGCCGAAAATCTCTTACCTGTTCTATCCCGACTTCGACACTGACCCTCATCCCGCCTTGCACACCAGCATGCAGATTGACCTACGGGATTTACAGGTAGTTTACCGTGACTACGACACCTCAGAGAATCCTCCAATCCTGCACCGCAAAGAAACGTTCGTGATGCCGGATTATCCACTTTATGAGAGGTTTGCTAAACTCACCCGCCAGGAAGAAAACTGGGGTCTACTTGATAACACTAGCACGATTGGTACCCGCAAAGGCTGGCAAAAATGTCTCAAAGAACACTGTGCTGAACTGCGGGGACATCGCGTTTACTGGCGCAAAGATGCTGACCCTTATCGCGTGAAACTTTTACTTTCTTCCCGTAACCACAACAATTAACCTTGCCAATTGCTTGCTTGAAGTTCAACAACTTCCCATTACCCATTACCCATTAGCATTAGTACTTATCTGAATATCGCTGATGCAAATGTGCCAGCCGTTTTCTCCGATTACGCTGTTGGTTGGAAGTGCGAATTCGGTGAATCAGCCACAAACCTATGAAATAACTAATAATTCCACAGACAAACCCCACAAAAACACAGCCAACAAACAAAGGCAAAAGAATTTCTGACCCCAACTTCATGATTTCCTGCCAAGACTGGAAACTAATGTCAGTGTCTGTATTATCGTTAAGCAGCCGTTTACCTACATAGAAGTTAAACGCATAGATTGGCACAGAAGTAAAAGGATTACTAATCCAAGGACCAACGACCGCTAGTATTTTATTACCTCGAAAAATCAATGCTAGCAAAAGTGCTAGAAGCGTCTGGGAACCAAAGAAGGGAAATAATCCAGCGAATACGCCACAGGCTAAACCCCGCGCAAGTGTTTCTGGGCTTCCTTGTAGACGGACTAAGCGCCAGTATAGATACTTTAAAGTTCGTTTTAAACTCCCCTTAGAGCCTTTTAGCTTAGGATTACGAGGAAAAATTAGGTTTGCCAGTGGAGGAAAACGTTGTGAGCGACTTTTCGAGGACTTTCTAGACATGTTGGCAAAGAACTCAGTGACTTTCCACCGTCACTGTGCATTATTCCCCGCCAAAGAGCGGGAGATTATTAAACAGTCGTTATCTCATAATTTACATCAGGAATTTGGTTGATTCCTCATGCTAATGGGGGAATAGACACTATAGTAGTTGTTCGTTAGATAGACCACATGGTTACGGCAAGCTAATATCGTCCCCCAACGAGCGACCTGTATTGCACTCAATTTAAAGATGCGATATAACATTATATCTAGTAGTCGCATCTAGACAGAAAATAGAGAATTATAGACTAAAATCTTTCCTTGATTTCCTGTGTTTCTTCTCTATAATATGGAAATTATAGGCTTCTGATTATTGAATTAACTGATACCATTTCGGTTTTTAAATGTCGTACATAATAGGTAAACGCTAATTATTAAGAGTTGATGGCTAATTGTCTGTTGGAGCCATTAGCAAAAAACTAGGAGTTGAGTTATGACAGATATTTACCCAAATGGATGGCTTTGCTGAAGTGGCAGTTCAATAATAAACTCAGTACCTCTACCAAGTTTTGACTTGACGAGCAACTGACCCTTGTGTTTTTCCACTACAATCCGGTAGCTGATAGACAACCCCAATCCAGTACCTTTGCCAGTGGATTTGGTAGTGAAGAATGGATCAAACAAGCGATGATGTACTGCTTCGGTCATGCCTGAACCATTATCAGCAATTCGGATCAGGATGCGTGTTAGCGAAGTGGGGTCGTTAGGCACAGCGCTACTATTACCCCTTAGCGGCTTATCTTCTTTGAGTTCAGTACGAATTCGAATGTGGGGTGAGGCGGTAGAAATTTTACTCTCACCGACCACTCTTTTTTCTTCTAGAGCATCAATGGCATTGCTGAGCAGATTCATAAATACCTGATTGAGTTGTCCAGGATAGCACTCTACTTGAGGCAAGTTTCCGTATTCTTTGAGGATGTGAATCTCGGATTGCTTTCCTTGAGCTTTCAGTCGATGCTCCAAGATTAGCAGGGTACTATCAATCCCTTCATGCAGGTCAACTGCCTTGATTTCTGCTTCGTCAAGCCGGGAAAAGTTTCGTAGAGACAGAACAATTTCACAGATGCGTTCGGCTCCCACTTTCATTGAATTCAGAAGATGTGGGAGGTCATCTACTAGAAACTCAAAGTCAATTGCCTCCATTTCTTGTTTAATTGCTAATGGGGGATTAGGGTAGTGTTGCTGATAGCTATCAATCAGATGCAACAAATATTGAGTGTATTGACTAGCATGCTCAAGGTTTCCTGAGACAAAAGTGATTGGATTGTTAATTTCGTGAGCTATTCCTGCTACTAACTGTCCCAGACTCGACATTTTTTCACTTTGAATCAGTTGTGTTTGGGTTCGTCTGAGTTCCCGTAGTGTTTGTTCTAGCTCTTGAGCTTTGGCTCGTTCTCTAGCTTCGGCGCGTTTTCGCTCGGTGATGTCATTGAGTGTGCCGGCTGTTCCTACGATGCCTACGGCGGACTTGGTCAAGGCATCACAAGACATGACAGTAAAGCGGGAGTGAACCTCAAACCAGCGATAACTACCGTTTTGAGTTTGGTAGCGAATTTCATAGCGAGTGTCTTGGATCTCGCCTTTAATGAGTCGGCTAAATTGTTGGTCGTGGTAGGGTTGGTCTTCAGGATGGATAAACTTCCAACAAGGCATGCCTAGACTTTCTTCGATGCTAAATCCGGTAATCTCTGTCCAGGCAGGGTTTAGAAATGTCCACATCCCACTGGTATTTGTCTGGAAAATTACTTCTGTAACATTGTTGACAACAGACCGATATCTTTCCTCACTTTGAGATAGCAGAAGTTGAGACTGTTGCAATTTCGCCAACAACTCATTAATGGCACTACCCAGACGCGATAGTTCATCTCTACCGCCAGTCAACAAGCGTTCTGAAAGGTCACCACTAGCACGGATGTTTTTGACAAAGTAATTAAAACGTGATATTGGTAATACCACCGATTTCTCTAAGAGCAATTGGGTGGCAATACCAAATGCCAGACCTACGGATAAGAGCACTCCTACGAGATAACCTAAGCCTTTTTTGCCTTGCTGGTAGATATCTCTGGATGTATTGACGCGTAACAACAACCCTGGCTGTCTCTCAATATCCCTGAGCAGGGTGTAGCCTGCAATCGACTCAGCATTTAGGGGAAGGGCGAGAATTAGTGAATCTTGAGTCTCGGTGTTGGGCAATTCCTCAATGAGTTTTTTTCTGACCGATTGGAAGTCCTTAGGCAGCAGCGCATCTTGGAACGGATAGACAGTGAGTGACAAATGAGTCAACTCAGAAAACCGATTGACTTGAGCCGTGTTGAGGAAACGACCCATAAGCAGGGTGCCACGTATTGGGGAAGTGCGATCGCTCTTGACAATTGGCTGGCAAGCAACGAGTAGGGGACCTTCAGGTAAAAGCACAATCCCGGTGTGGCTGCTATCAGCTCCCTCATGCTGAAGTAAGCGGGGGTGAGTGGTAAGATATTGCCTCAAGCTATCAGGAACGGGTACCTCTGCCTTTTGCTGTAAATCTAAGCCCTTGCCATAGGCAATTTGACCCGCATTATTGATAAACAGCAGAATATTGAGCCGGAGGTTGGCAAGAGATTGGTCGCCAAGGTTGGCTTGGACGTAGCGTTCGTTAACATCCTCAACAAAGGCATAAGATTCGTCCCACCTCGCCCAATCCTTGGCTGTAGTGTTGAGTTGCTCTAGGTCATTGGCTAATGCCTCGGTGACTTGCTCAATATTTTGATAAGTCTGGTGTAACTCAATTTGGGCAAAACCATTCAGCCAGATAGTCGATAAGCTGAGGTACAAAGACATCAGCAGACACAAAAGCGTCATGCTGATAATAATCAGTGTCTTCTGGCGTAGAGTCATGCCACGTAAAGAAAGATTACTTGTAACGGAAGCGATCGCACCCTGTCCTCTCAAGAACTGATGAATATAAAGCGATTGAAGGCAAGGCAGAGGGCAGAAGGCTCTTATGTTCCGTTCTCTTATGAGATTGTGACGAATCCTGTACGGGAGCCAGTGAAAGCGTTGCCTCACAGGGGGCTTGAAACCCTTGCTCCCTCTGGCTCGCCTCCAAAGCAGACTCCTCCATAAAGGCAGAAACTCTTTCATAAAAGCCCTCTGCCGCCTGCCTTCTGCCTTTCTTGGTCAAGAATTTAAACTCCTTAATCAGGTTTATGATGAAATATCCGTAAAAGTCCTGCGAGACGGTAGTTTTACAACTATTCCTTGCCAAGGATTGGTTGTCGGTGACATTGTTTATGTTGAACAAGGTGAACAAGCCCCAGCGAATGAAAAAGTTGTAGAAGAAGTATCTCTCTACATCGACCAATCAAAAATTACCGGAGAATCTGAGCCAGTCAGGAAGTTTTCTAAGGCGAATGCTGAAGTTCATACTCTAGATGAGGGAACCTACCCAGCTTTTAAAGGCTATCGCGGTACGATTAGGGTTATGGCTTTGGCAATCTCAGGTGCAAATCTCTCAGCGCGATCGCTGCAATAGTTGCTCGGCATTTGCTGCCCACTGACGATTGTCTTGGGCGTTGTAAAGGTCTCTAGCATATTGCAAGACCTGCTTGGCATCACTAAATCGGTTCTGGCGCAGAAATACCAACCCAGCCGCATAGTAAGCATTAGCGTAGTTAGAGTTAGCAACAGCTGCTTTTCGGAATGCTTCTAGGGCAGCGTCTAACTTTCCCTGATTGAATAAAATTGAACCCATGTTGTAATGTGCTTCTGGGTATTGAGGACTAATTTTGATAGCTTGCCCAAAAGCCTTTTTTGCCTCTTCAATTTTGCCCTGTTGCAAGTAAATGAGCCCTATATGATACGCTGGTTCGGGAGCATTCGGGCTGAACTGTATGGCGCTGTTTAATTGAGCGATCGCCTGATCCGGTTGTCCCAACCGGGACAGTACCAGACCATAGTTGTAGTGGGCAACACCGAGATTGGGATCAATTTCCAAGGCTCGTCCTAGATACTCCCGCGCCTGCGGCAAATTATCGCCTTCCAAAAGCGCTGCGCCTAAGTTAGCAAAGGCGAGAGCAAAATTAGGGTCTGCCTGGGTTGCTTTGTAAAAGGCATTGGCTGATGCTTGCAATTGCCCCGCCTGTCGTAAGGCTAGCCCTAAGTTGTAGTGCGCCGGTGCCAGTTGTGGGTTGAGCTGAGATGCCTGCCGAAATGCGATGATCGCTTCTGATAACTTGCCCTGTTGAACGAGCGCGATTCCCTGGTTGAGCTGCTCAAGGGCTGCCGGTTGTGTCGGCTTCAGGGATGGGAGTGACTGTGCCAGTACTTCGCTAGCTAGTGCCGTCACCGTAAGGAGCGCCATACTGCCACGTAGTAATACTTTAAAAAACGTTAAGTTTACCGGGAGTAACTTACGTTTGGTTTTGAAACAAAGTCGAGTCCAGCTGTTGCTTATATTCATAAAACTTAGAAGTCATTTATTTCAAGTAATCTAACTTAATTTTTAAGGAAGTTTCCCTTACAAGAGATTGCAAGTTTCGTTTAATTGGTATCAGAACGCGCTAATCTCACAGGCATATAAGTTCAGATCTCATTTAAATATTGACATCGGCAATTCGTTGAGTGCTAGTGCCGACGAAATGCAGCTGATGTCAAACAGCTCAACTCCTTATTATTCTGAGGGGAAAGTTATGAACGAAAAAGTTGCTTCTGCCACCCGTAATGTGGCAATTGTGGGTCCGTATTTGAGTGGAAAAACAACTCTGTTAGAAAGTTTGTTGTTCGTCACGGGTGCTATTTCTCGCAAAGGGACTATTAAAGACGGCAACACAGTGGGTGATGGTGTAGCCGAAGCACGCGATCGCCAAATGACAGTGGAGGTAACTACTGCCAGTACTAACTATCAAGGAACCCGCTTCACCTTTATAGACTGCCCTGGTTCTATTGAATTTGCTCAAGAAACCTTCAACGCTTTAATTGGGGTAGATGCCGCGGTAGTGGTTTGTGAACCCGTAAGCGATCGCGTCCTGACTCTGGCACCCTTATTCAAATTCCTCGACGACTGGGAAATCCCACACCTAGTTTTTATTAACAAAATGGATCGGCTTACCTGTGAGGGTGACGCTTGTGGGCACCCTTACCGGGAAATTTTGGATGCCCTAAAAGCCGTTTCGACACGTCCCCTGATACCGCACCAATATCCAATTGGTCAAGGAGAACGGCTGGCTGGGTTTATTGATTTAGTCAGTGAGCAAGCCTATCATTATCACCTTGGTGCTCCAGCCGATCCAGTACCGCTACCGGAGTCTTTAAGAGAGCAAGAGCATGCAGCACGCACAGAAATGCTGGAAGCCTTGGCAGATTTTGATGACCATCTCTTAGAAGAACTGCTAGAAGAAATTGAGCCACCCCAAGAAGAAATTCTTCAAGACTTGAGGATGGACTTGGGAGCGGATTTGATTGTACCTGTGTTTATAGGTGTTGCCGAGCAAGATTATGGTGTTCGACCTTTGCTTGAGGCTCTGTTGCGGGAAGCACCAACGCCGGAGACTACTGCCCAACGGCGAAAACTTAAGAATGGTGCCGAGACATCAGTGGCGCAGGTATTGAAAACCTATTACACGCCCCAAGGTGGTAAACTCTCACTCGTGCGCGTCTGGCAAGGTCAGTTGACGGATGGAATTGTCCTCAATGGTGTCCGTGCTGGTGGCTTGTACCGCCTACTGGGTCAACAACAACAGCCCATTTCTGAGGCGTTAGCGGGTGAGATTATAGCTATTGGACGCTTGGAAGGAATTCATACCAGCCAAACTTTGACCAGCAACGGGGGACACGCATCGATTGAATTACCTACAGCCGATTCACTTAAACCAGTTTATGCTTTAGCGATCGCCCCAGAAAATCGCAAAGATGAAGTGAAGCTAAGTAGTGCAATAACCAAGCTTCTGGAAGAAGATCCCTCTCTCGCCTGGGAGCAACATGGCGATACGAATGAAGTTATCCTTTGGGGACAGGGTGACATTCATCTTCAGGTCGCGCTCGATCGTCTGCGGCGCAAGTATAACCTGCCGATGACAACTCATCTACCGCGAGTTCCTTACAAAGAAACTATCCGTAAACCCACCACATCCCACGGACGTTACAAGCACCAAAGTGGTGGTCACGGTCAGTTTGGCGATGTTTACCTGGATATCAAGCCTTTATCGCGTGGGGAAGGCTTTAACTTCTCACAAACCATTGTGGGTGGTGTTGTGCCCAAGCAATATATTCCCGGTGTCGAAACGGGCGTTCGAGAGTACTTAGTGCATGGTCCTTTGGGCTTCCCGGTAGTCGATGTGGCAGTGACGCTGACGAATGGCTCTTACCACTCCGTCGATAGCTCTGAACAAGCGTTTAAGCAAGCGGCGCGGCTTGCTATGACACAAGGCATGCTCCAGTGTGAGCCGACGCTACTGGAGCCGATTATGTTAATTGACGTGTGTGCGCCAAAAGAATACACCTCCAAAGTGCTCCAATTGATAACTGGGCGTCGTGGACAAATTCTGGGTTACGAAGGTCGTTCAGATTGGTCGGGTTGGGACTGTATCTCCGGTTATCTCCCTCAGGCAGAGATGCATGACTTCATTGTGGAGTTGCGATCGCTTACCCTAGGTGTCGGCTTCTTCAAATGGCAGTACGACCATTTACAGGAAGTTCCAGGCAAACTTGCTGAAAACGTGCTGGCAACCATGAGCAATGGCAACGGTAACGGCTAATTCCTTCTGAAGGCATTGGTAGAAGTCTAAAAACAACGGCAACAGCTAAATTCCTTCTGTAGGGCATCGGTCAGACCGATGCCCTATGGTGATAACCCGCCCTTAATTTGCTCGATAGGTGTATCTATGGCCAACTCACAAACTTGGTATATTGTCAAGCGACCTGCTGGGCAGTGCGAAATTCTCCCAAACGACCAAGTCGAAGGGGAGAAAGACTTAACGGTTGTAGAACGCTGGGGTCCGTTCGATTCTCAACAAGACGCGATCGCTCGTCGTGTAGGGCTGATTCGCGGTGGCAAGTGTCAACCTGCCTAGTCATTGGTCATGAGTCATTAGTTTTCTGCCAATGACCCATGACTCCCTATGTCTTATTGACCTGAAGCGGCTGCCCGATTTCCTTTTTTCACCGACGCAATTTTCTGCTTGAGAACTTCAGACGCTTTGAGATATTGAGGATCAGCGGGAGTTCCTACTTTGGTGCGGTCTTGCTGCAATTCCTTACGCTGTGCGTCCGAAAGCTCAAACACGACATCTGGGTCAATCCCGTGCTTATTGATATCACGACCACTGGGCGTGAGATACTTAGCGATCGTCACCGCCAGACCTGAGCCATCTCCCAGCCCTCGCACCGACTGTACTAATCCTTTACCAAACGTCTTAGTTCCCACCAGAGTAGCTCGTTTATCATCTTGTAATGCCCCAGCTAGGATTTCACTGGCACTGGCTGAACCGCCATCTACCAGCACGACTAGCGGCTTATCTGTAAGAGCACGATTATTCGCTTCCTGGCGGTCTGTTTCTCCCTGCCGATCAACCGTCGATACAATACCGCCCTGGTCGATCCACATTCGGGCAATTTCAACACTGGCAAAGAGTAAACCACCTGGGTTGGAGCGCAGATCCAAAATGTATCCGTTCACACGCTGTGTTTCTAAAGCTTTTATCGCTTCTCGCATTTCCTGAGCCGCGTTAGCACTAAATTGGTTCAGGCGAATGTAACCAACCTTATCATTCGGTGCGTTTTGAACGTTATGGCGTACTGGATGAATTTCAATCCGCGCCCGTGAAAGCTTATATTCCTTTTCCTGGTCACCTCGCTTAATTGTCAGTGTCACGGAGGTGCCTTCC
This sequence comes from Coleofasciculaceae cyanobacterium, assembly GCA_036703315.1. Lineage (GTDB taxonomy): Bacteria > Cyanobacteriota > Cyanobacteriia > Cyanobacteriales > Coleofasciculaceae > DATNPH01. The sequence continues at coordinate 71,521 of DATNPH010000124.1, read as the reverse complement.
TGACCTCGAATCAGCTTGACGGCATCGTTGACATCCATGCCTTCGGTACTCTTGCCATCAATCTTGCTAATCGTATCCTTGGCAAGGATACCCGCTTTAAATGCTGGTGTATCCTCAATCGGTGCAATCACCATCAGCTTTTTCGTCTGCTCATCCTGAGCTAGCTGAATACCTACACCAGTTAATTCCCCAGAAGTATCAATCTGCATATTCTTGAACTCTTCTGGATCCATAAACCGGGTGTAAGGGTCTCCCAGCTTCTTGAGCATCTCCCGAATTGCTGTGTAAGCTTCTTCCTGCTTGGCATAAGGGCGGTTCAGATATTCGCGGCGAACTGCCCTCCAATCCACCTGGTTAAACGTGGCATCTACATATTGGCGATCAATAATTTGCCAAACTTCATCAACTAGCTCTTTCGGGCTTTCACGAAAGAAAGCTTGACTTTGAGATAAATGAATACCAGCGCCTGTAACTGCAACAGTTGTTAATACTACCGCTGTCGCCCCAAGAACGAGGCCACGTTTTGTAATTACCATAGTCCTTTCACAAGCTGGAAGAAAATTACTGCAAAGGAATTACGCTCACTCTAACACAGGCTAAGCCTTGACGCTCCTAAGCAAATAGTTTTCCAATCCTAACATCTCCCTATCCGGAAAAAACGATTCACAAGAGCTACCGTTGGTTAGAGATTAATGTAGATTTTCTTAAGTTTTTGGCTGTTGTTGGTGTCTTGATCGGCTCACAAAGGTAGCGATCGCTTTCTCTTACTTTAGGATTATTTCGTAAGTAGTCCCGTAGCCATTTGCAGCTCTTGTCCAAAAGCTCATCCAAATCCAAATTCCACACAATCACACTCTTGTCCTGACTCGATGAAGCAAGAGCCTTACCATCAAGGCTCCAACTGACGTTGGTAACCCTGTCCTTGTGCCCTTCCAATGTTTTAATCAACGTGTCATCAAGCCGCCACAGTTGTACCCAATTGTCCCAGCTAGTTGTTGCCAGAATTTTGCCTGTAGGACTGAAACGGACATGAGCAACACTATCAGTAGACCCTTTCAATGTTCTGAGTAGGGTTCCATCACGGCTCCAGAGTTTCACCGTGTTGTCATAACTCCCACTAGCCAGCATCTGGGAGTCAGGTGAAAAGCTAACATCCAAAACCCAACTGCTATGATCCCGCAGAGTTTTCAGCAATGTCCCATCAGCTGTCCAGAGCTTTACTGTGTTGTCATCACTGGCTGAGGCTAGCCGTTTACCATCGGCACTAAAACTGACGGCATTCACACGAGCGTGATGATCTGTCAATGTCTTGAGCAAAGTACCACTACGATCCCACAGTTTTACCGTCCCATCCTGACTTGCAGAAGCCAGCCTTTGGGAGTCAGGACTAAAGCTGACATTCATTACCCAGTCGCTGTGTCCTCTTAAAGTCTTAACCAAGGTACCGCGACGATTCCAGAGCCTCACCGTCCCATCTCGACTAGCAGAAGCTATCTGCTGACCATCCGGACTAAAACTGACACCATAGACACGAGCCTTATGCCCACTCAATGTATTGACCAGCAAGCCTTTGCGGTTCCAGATTTTTACGGTATTGTCATTGCTCACCGTGACAATCAATTCACTATCTGGTGAAAACGTAACATCTCTAACAACATCCTGATGCCACAAAATCATGCGAGACTGATCACGAGGTTCCCAGAGCTTAATTGTTTTATCTAAGCTAGCTGAGGCAAGAATGGGTTCATCGGTTGTCAGTTGTTCCTTATCAGTTGTTTTTTTCTGACTCCTGACACCGGAAGCCGGACTAAAACTAACAGAAGTGACACTGTCTCCGTGTCCTGTAAACGTTTTCACTAAAGTGCCGTTGCGGTGCCAAAGTTTCACTGTATTATCAGCACTTGCTGATGCAAGCAGCTGACTGTTAGGACTAAAAGCAACTCCAGTCACCCACTTATCATGCTTTGGGAAACTTTTGAGCAGCTTACCACTAGTGTTCCAGAGCTTCACGGTCTGATCATCACTAGCTGAGGCAATTAACTGACTATCGGGACTGAATACCACGCAGTTAACCTTGCCATCATGACCTGTAAGAGTTTGCAGCAATTCTCCGTCTGTTGTCCACAGCTTAATCGTCTTATCGTCGCCAGCAGAAGCCATTTGCTGCCCATTCGGACTAAAGCTAACTGACTGCACGGCACCATGATGACCGTGAAAAGTTCTAATCAACTTGCTGTCAACTGTCCACAGGCGAATTGTGCCATCGCCACCCGCCGAAGCTATCTGCTGTCCATTCGGGCTAAAGCTCACACTGTAAACAGGACCAACATGACCTCGAAACGTTCCACGATGAGTACCATCGCGATGCCAAAGTCTTATAGTGCCGTCCCAGCTACCAGAAGCAATCAGCTGACTATCAGGACTAAACGATACACTGGTGACACTGTTCTGATGACCGTAGAGGGTAGCGACTAAAGCTCCGTTAGGACGCCACAGTTTCACGGTTTTATCTCGACTAGCAGAAGCAATCAACTGCCCATCTGATGAAAAACTAATGCTCCAGACTACATCACCATGTCCCTCTAGGCGATTGCGCTCAGAAGTACTGTAAACAGCATGGGAGATAGCTGCAAGCACTTGTAAGTGAGTATCGGGTTCCACCTGTAAAGGCGAGGAATTGGGAATTGGGAATAAGGAGTTGCTAATTCCTACTCCCCAGTGCCTAGTCCCTAGTGTCTCGTTTGTTTCTACTTCCTTCAAGCGTTTTGCCGCTCTTAACCCTTCCAAGAGTGCATCAAACTTTTTATTTGAAACAAACAGTGCCTCTGAAGAGACGCTCATCGCCCTTAGCTGAGCATTGATTGAGAGCACGGCGGCTAGTCTTCTTTGAACCTCTGCTCGCCATCCCAATCCACCAGCCGTAACAGCTAGGACTGTCATAATGCCACCAATTGTAATCGCTCGCAGTCGTTGTTTACGAACCTGCAACAGCTGCATTTCACTTCTTTCTAGCTGTGCAACGATATTAAACTGGGTACGCTGTTGATATTTTTTACGAATCGGCTCGACCAGATAATCGTGAACTAGCTGGTATCTGTCTTCTGGCTGCTCCGGTACTCGGAACACCAGACCAGAGCCTACTAAAATCTTTAAAATCAAGTCGAGTTTGTCTTGTTGGGTTGAAGGTTGTTCGCCGGAAGCGTTCCGGTTCCTCGAAGGGTAGAGTAAGTTAGAAGGCTGAAGGTTCGCAAGCCAACCTTTAACCTTCAATTTTCCAACTTTCAACTCTTGTTTGACCAACTCGCTGCGAGTTTTCAAAGGACGGGTGCCTCTCTCTTCAGTTAAAGAGAATAAGACTTGCCAAACAATGTCCTCGTTTTCTTGTCCACAATCGCTAATTACATTTAATAGCGATCGCTCTACCAAAGCTGCTTTGGGATCATTCCCTAATGCATAGTATTGGAGAGTGGTTGTAATTTTTTCGGTTTGCAACTGTTGCCCCACTACTTGCAACTCAATTAACCGTACCGCTCCCGAACTTCTGGATAAATCTTGCACAAGTGTGTCAACTAGAGTTTCTTCTAACTGAAACGGAGACGCTGCCGATAAAGTACGAATAACGTTTTTAGCGTCTTCTAGGGAAATATCGCCGATATGGTAGCGAAGTTGTCGATCCAAAATATTGTTGTTAATCGCATTCAGATTGCTATGGCGCTCGCACTCCAACAAATAATGTAAATAATCTTCTCGCAGCGACAAGATGACTTTCAAGAAGGGAAGATTCAGGCAGTGCTCCAAAAATTCATAAAACTGACGCCGCTGCTCTAGGTTATTGCCAATGAAAAAAAACTCTTCAAATTGGTCAAAAATGAGAATGGTTAATAAATTCCTTTCACAAGCGAGCCGTAACTGTTCCAGAATGGCTTGAAGCTTTCGGGGAGGTGAAAGTTGTTCGCCATAGGCGTTGTTGCCGGGTAAGTTAGAAGGTTGATTCGAACGTTCAATCTGCAACCCGTCTTCAATCGGCGAACGTCCAACTTGCCGAGTTGCTAAGATTTCTGCCAAGTGTCTTTCCAGTTCCCCTATCCAATCTCTATAGACTGTTTGCACAATAGGTACTGCTTCTCTGGCACCAATAATGCGTCCTTCTAGGGCTGGCACTAAACCGGCATTAATTAGCGAACTTTTGCCGACGCCGGAAGAGCCGTAGATCACCGTCAGCTTGTGGTCATTGCGACTTACACGCTCGATCAGGCGAGTGATATCGGGTAGACGCCCAGCGGCTGCAATTTCTAGAGGCGATCGCGAATAATGAATGTCAGCGGTTGAATTCCAAATGCCCTTCCGGGGCTGCAAAGGAGCAGCACCGAGGAAGGTACAAAATCCATATTGCTGCTCAATCGAGCGTTGCTCTTGCTTGAGTTCAAAGGCTCGTAGGTATTGCTGTTGTTCGAGGTAAAGCGATCGCAATTCCTCTAAGATGTCAATGTAAAGTTGTGGCTGCTGTAGTGATGCCCCATTGAGGCATCTGGATGACTGCAACGTTTCTCCATTTATGGCTTGTTCAAGATAGTTGATAGCGGCAATGGGATCACCCAACTGCTGCTGAGCCTTAGCACCAATCAGTAGATACAATCCTCGATGGTGGGGCGCAGGTGACAGGGATTGCTCAAGGATGTCGAGAGCGGTAAGCGCGAAATCTTTGGCGTCCTCCCAATTGGATTGCGCGTGAGCAACAACCGCCAAGAAGCCAAAAGCTTGAGCTAGCTGCACTGGACTGTTTTGAATTTGAGGCTGGGCTATGGACTGTAGAGCCAGAGTTTGTAAGTCCGTCCACCTTTGTAGGTGTTGCAATACTTCACCCAGCTGAATCGTCAACTGAGCAATCAAGTCTAAGTGTCCAGTAGCGGCAAATATCTCAATGGCTGCATTGAATGACTCCTCGGCTTGCTCCCATTGGGGGCGACTTTCGAGGTGTTGCAACTCAGCTTTACGGCAATAACACAAGCTTATGTGATAGAGCAGTATCCCAACGCGCTCCAGAAATAACGCGGTGAGGGATTCGGAGGGGGATGGGGGGAGTGTTTCTCCCTCTCTCACTCCTTGCTGCCAAAAGCAGAGACTTTGCTGATACAGCTTTAGCGCCAGATCAATTTGGTCATGGCTAAAGGCATCTCGCCCTAAGATAAATTGCCAAGTAGCGCGTTGCGCTGGTTCTAAACTGACGTTACGAGAGTTCAAGTCTCGCAACGCAGATTCAAGTTCCTGGCGTCGGCGGCAACCCGGTGCCAAATTGAGAACCTCGTTGGGTAGAAATTCCCCTAGACCACTACCCAAAATAGTTGTAAAGACTTGATAGGTTGTTTGATTCCACAAATTGAGCAGCTGCTCGGTGGCAAGTTCAAACTTGATTGAGGTGGCAGCCCAACTTTTAAAATCGGGAGCATACCGCGTCAGTTTTTGTAAGACTTCGTCAGTTATCCATAGCACTAGAGGGAATGGCAAGTTTTTGCGAAACTCGTCTCGGACTTGGTTAGTCGAAATGAACACCTGTTCAATCGCTGTTACCGACTCTAGACCGAATACGACTAAAGCAGATGTTTGCTCAACACTAATAGCAGTGAGGATGCTAGTAAAAAAGGTTTTGATCGACTTTTGCAGGACTAGCTCACTAAGCGGTACTGGCGTAAGTTCTTGCAGTCGCTGCCACATTTGCCATGAGCACATTTCATAGTTGCAGCGCACCAGAATTAGTGCAAAGTGCCCACTAGAGAGTCTAATGGCTCTCGATAGCGTTGATAGCGATCGCTCATTGTAAACTACTACTTCTTCCAGCGGCTCTGGCTCCCTCATTTCATTAACTCTTTGACTGCTACCCATGCAGATTTGCCATTAACCTAGGATTTTACTTTGGCTAGAGGAAAATTATCCAGCCTCTAAGCGATACAGCAAGGTTTTGGCGTTCTTGTAAAATCAACAAGTACACTCATGCCTTGCTCAAAACAGAATTTTTTTGCTCCATATCATTTTCAACAGGGCTCAAGCCTTGTTTTTCTCTTGTCCGAGGGATACAAGAGGATTAAACTAGAACCTTGCTGTATACAGTGTTTCTAAGAACCACTGCGTTGGAAGCATCATGGATTCAGTTCTAGTTTTTATCTCACTGATTACGGGCACTGGCTTGACACTGAAATCGAGGTTCTAATCTTCTAGAGCCTTCTGTTTGATAATGTGGGTTTCGATAAGAAAGCGCATTGGCGAATCCTTGTGTTTACTACAGCGAGGGGTCGCTGATTGGAGCCGACAAACCACTTAACTCTTCTGCTTTTACGGCTCAAAGGAATCACCGCATAGCACCAAAAACCGTGATTCATTTAATTGAGCACCGTGACAGTAGGCTACTTCTAACTTAAAAGATTGGGTAATTCTACTAATAGTGATTTCACTGATTCTATACCATTTTTTACTACACCGAGTAGGGGGCAGTAACCTTCTCTACTACCTACTCACATCCTGTAACATTTTTATTACATGAATCCCTAAAAACTGAAATAGAATTTCACCTAAGCCGTCTATTTGTAGTACACAGAACTGAAGATGGGATAGTACAATATTCCATCTTCGGCAAATCATTAATTTTACTGTTAGTGATTCTCCAGAGTTTTTTAGTGATTAAGGCTTGAACAGTATGGTAGTCAATGAATAGGATAGTGAAGCCATTAGCGCAGCTGTATTGTTGGTCACTTTGTAAAGGCTTGTAGTAATCAGCTATACTAAGCCTCAGATTTTTATCCAGTCTGCCGATGAGACTCTACCTCTGAATTAAGTCAAATTCATGTCAAGGCTGAGAGCAAAGATTGAAATTTTGTCGTTTCTGCCAGAGCTGGGTTAATGCCAAACCAGCGTCCTGATTCATCCCGGTATTCATAAACAAACATACTTCTCAACAGGGTTTGATATTCTTTTTCCCCTTTGACAAACTGCTGTTGCACCACTTGAAACAGTAACTCCCATTCCTCGTTATCAACTGCCATAGTGAGGTCATCGCGATAGCCCTTGATGATACTCTCTAAGCAACTGCGGGAGAAAGGCGGATCTTCCTGTTGCAAACAGTTATAGAGTAGCCCTAACAAATTGCGGACATGACCACCACTGATGCGGCACATCCGGTCGAGTGTTTGTAAACTATCAAAAACCTCTGGAATCAAACTCAGCCTAGCTTGAGCGTCAACATCAGGAAAGGCTCGTGCCAGTACTAACTGTCGCAGAAGCGCTATCCCCTTCGGAAAGACACAACCATCTCGTAACTGTATTGGCACCATTGGTAATACTTTAGGAGCCACACCAGCTCCCAAGCGATTCTTTAGTGTTTCGTACTCGTTGGAGAACATCAATGCTAAGGGTACAGTGTAAACCACATGGCACTTTAAGCCACGTAACTGAGAGCCACGGTCGATAAATAGATACTCACTCTGCGATCGTCCAGAGGGCATAGGTCTGGGATCGACCCGATCCAAATTATCAACAATCACCACCAACCCTGCCTTACCGCGCTGCTTAAGTTCTTCAATCCCTCGCTCTAGAATTTCTTCATTGATGGCGTTCAAAATGCCTTTGGTTCGAGGTTCGAGGTGCTGTCTAAGCTGATCCCGTAACTGGGGGTTGTCTTTAGCTTTGGCCGTAATTTTGGCAATGCCCACAGAGAGTTCAGCTTCCGCCGACAGATCAATGGGAGTCTGCAAAAAGTCTTTGATGTCGTGGAATAAACTGGCAAAGTAGCGGGGTCTAAGATGGATGCCAATAGCTTCGAGACTTTCGCTGACTGACTTGGCGACACTGAGCAAAATGTCGGTGATATCAACATCTGCCATGTCCAAATCTTTACTGGACTCAAAATAAACGACGTGAAATTGGTAGTGCTCCAATTGGGCTTTGAGCCGAAATAGCTCTGTAGACTTTCCACACCCGATATGTCCTGTAAACAGCTGACAAGTCGGTTCATCCGGTGAAAGGCGGATGATAGTTCGTCCTATAGCCTCGATCATCCTACCTCCCCGCACGGAAGAAAAATCGATATAGTACTGACGGTCTTCAGGATTCCCCACTACGAGCGTTTTGGCAGGGTTACAGGCTCTGAAAAATGTTGGTAGATGCAGTTTCATTCTCATCAAGACTTACGCACTCACACTCGGCTGAGCAGGACTTTGGTACTCACAGCCTACGGAGTAGAGGGTAAAGCATTCATCAATAGATTATCTAGAGGGGGGGGTATACCCCCTTGGTCGGTAAGTCCGACTTACAGGTTGAGATATCTTTCCCGATCACCTGTCGGGTTTGATTGTAAGAATGATTGTGTCTCTATACTGAATCAGACCCGATAGTGGTACATAGTTGGCATACTTAAAGCGTCAGGGAAAGGAGTGGTTAAATGGGAAAAGTATGTTGGGGTTAAGTCGATAGACAATAACAGCTGATAGGGTTGTACTTGTCTTGGAAAACTCTTCGAAGGTCTAAGACCTTCACCGTGACGTCATTTAAATCCTTTGGGCTCGAGCGGTAGTAGATGGAAAGCATCGCATCAGTCACTCAAACAGAATTGACCACCCGGCGCAAAAAGCTACGCCGTGCACGCCGGCTTAAATCGTTTCAAGCCATTTGGCGATCGCTCTTTGTTGGTGGAATGGCAACTGGCTTGGTCTGGGCGCTTACCTTACCCGATTGGGTAATTCGTCAACCGGAACAAGTTGTCATTGAGGGCAATCACTTTCTTTCCGCGAAAGCGATTCGTTCGCTGCTGCCCTTGTCTTATCCACAGTCCATACTGCGAGTTCAACCCCAAGCGATCGCCAACTCGCTAGAATCTCAAGCCCCAATTGCCAAAGCCATTGTCAGTCGTCAACTCATGCCGCCGGGACTGACAATACAAATTCAGGAGCGCAAACCCGTAGCGCTCGCTCAGGCAACTGCCACCCAAAACACCAAGTCTGCCCATTCGATGGCGTCAGCAGGCTTATTGGATGAACAGGGTATTTGGATGCCCCAGAGCACCTACACCAAACTGGAGCAAAACCTTGAGCTACCTACGCTGAAGGTAATTGGACAAATGGCTCAATATCACTCTTATTGGTCAGAAGTTTACCAGGCTGTGAGCCACTCTCCCGTCAAAGTTGTCGAGATAGATTGGACAGATCCGACGAATTTAATTCTCAAAACCGAGTTAGGAACTGTCTACATTGGTTCCTACAGTTCCCGCTTTACTGAGCAACTGCGTGTTCTCGATCAGATGCGAGAATTGCCATCTCATATACAGCAAAGCAAAATCGCCTATATCGACCTCAAAAACCCAGATTTACCAGCGATTCAAATGACGAAGGGAAATGACACACCTCAAGTGAGGGCTCATTAAGATTAAGTCATGAACCGTGTCAACAATACGCATTTAAGTCGGCTGGCAAATCCATACCGGGGACTATTGACAATTGCTCTGTTCAAACGGTTGGCCCGCTACAATGAAGTGTTCGTTGGTTTTTCAATCAACTTACCCTATAGTTGACTCAGATTGCTACCTATAACTGATAAAGTTGTTTATCGATCCTGACTTATTGCAATGACAGTAAATAATAAACAAGGGCTTGCCCATCAAAGCTCTCATATCACTGGACACGCTGATCTTTCGGTCGGAGTGGATAGTACTTATCAGTTCCCTAACGCTGGGTTACAGTTTGGTCAAACTCATGATTCCAAGGGCATACCTAGGGAAGAAAACAGGAGTGACAATATCGTGCCAGGTAGCATTGCCAAAATCAAAGTGGTTGGTGTCGGCGGAGGTGGAGGCAATGCAGTTAACCGCATGATCGCCAGCGAGGTAACTGGAGTTGAATTTTGGTCGATCAACACGGATGCTCAAGCACTTGCTCAAAACTCTGCTCCCAGACGTTTACAAATGGGGCAGAAGTTGACGCGAGGGCTAGGTGCAGGCGGTAATCCAGCGATCGGTCAAAAAGCTGCTGAAGAATCCCGCGACGAAATTGCCCAAGCACTAGAAAATGCTGATCTCGTTTTCATCACGGCTGGAATGGGAGGCGGCACTGGCACAGGTGCAGCACCAATTGTTGCTGAAGTAGCAAAAGAAATGGGCTCTCTAACAGTTGGCGTCGTGACTCGCCCGTTTACCTTCGAGGGACGCCGCCGCACTACTCAGGCAGAAGAAGGAATTGCGGGGTTGCAAAGCCGGGTAGATACCCTGATCGTGATTCCAAATAATAAGCTGCTGTCAGTAATTTCTGAACAGACTCCAGTTCAAGAAGCGTTTCGTGTAGCTGATGACATTCTGCGTCAAGGTGTTCAAGGTATTTCAGATATCATTACTATTCCGGGTCTAGTTAATGTTGATTTTGCCGATGTCCGCGCTGTGATGGCAGATGCTGGTTCAGCATTAATGGGTATTGGTATAGGTTCCGGAAAGTCGAGAGCCAGAGAAGCAGCCATGGCGGCAATTTCTTCACCTTTACTAGAATCTTCAATCGAAGGAGCTAGAGGTGTTGTGCTTAATATTACGGGTGGCAGTGATCTCACGCTTCACGAAGTCAATGCCGCAGCGGAAACTGTCTATGAAGTTGTTGATCCAAACGCCAATATTATTTTTGGGGCGGTGATTGATGACAAGCTGCAAGGCGAAATCAGAATTACCGTCATTGCCACTGGATTTACTGGAGAAACCAAGGCGGCACCAGCGACTAGAGAAGCGCCTCGTGGCAGCAGGCGACCGATCGCACCTACACCGACTAATCCACCTGCACCCACCTATGATCCTCGGCCTCCACAGTCTGGGTTAGATATTCCTGAGTTTCTCCAAAGACGGCGTCCCCAACGATAGGAGTTTTGTACCTGATTAGATGAATCATGTCTTAAATTTTTAGGAAAATTAGCGGTTTTTCAACTTAGCACTCAACATTATTGCTAGTTCTAACGTTCTAGCGGGGGCTAGGGTCAAAAGCTCAGCCTTGCCGCCAGAATTAGCATGCCAAGATGCAAAACTCCCTAAGCTTCCGACACTCACGATTAGTATCGGTAAACTAGTAAAAACCTGATAAGAGTCTTTTTACTGGCAGGCTCCGGGTCTCTAGACTTTAGACTAAAAGCGGGTAAGTAAAGGAAACACGCTTATTGACAACGAGTACATTGGGTGATTTCTATGTTCTGGAATCAGTGAAGTTACTACCGTCTGCCCAGCTATATAAAAAATCTAACAATTCAGACTAATTCGAGTTAATGTCATTAATATTTAAAATCGGTTTTACCTGGTAGTATGACGCTTAAAACTCAATTAAATGTACCGATCGCGTTGAGCATCGCCGGTTCAGATAGCGGCGGCGGTGCGGGAATTCAGGCAGATTTGAAAACCTTTGCCTTTCACTGCGTTCATGGCACCAGCGCCCTGACTTGTGTGACTTCACAGAATACTCAGGGTGTTACGCGAGTTGATGCCCTGCCAGTAGACGCGGTAGTTGCCCAAATTGAGGCAGTAGTTACTGATATCGGCGTCCAAGCTACGAAAACTGGGATGTTACTCAACCAAGACATCATTAAAGCTGTGGCATCGCAGGTGAAAACCTTAGGTCTGAACAACCTGGTAGTAGACCCAGTGATGGTATCGCGAGCGGGTGCCCAACTACTGGATGATAATGCTGTAGAGTCTTTGCACAATCTCCTGCTGCCGATGGCAGCGATTGTCACACCAAACCGCTACGAAGCCGAGATTCTAAGTGGTTTGGAGATTCATACCCTCGATGATATGCAGGAAGCTGCCCAAAAAATATATAAACTGGGAGCCTCAGCCGTCTTAGTTAAAGGAGGAGGGATGACAGGTAATCTGCGTGGTGTTGATGTCTGGTTTGACGGCACTCAGCTAACTACCCTGACAACTGAACAGGTGGAGACAACCAATACGCATGGTACTGGTTGTACACTGAGTAGTGCGATCGCTGCCAACCTAGCACTCGGAAAAGACCTGCTATCGGCGGTGCGCTTGGCTAAGGAATATGTCACAACAGCATTAAAGTACGCCTTAGATATTGGTCAGGGTACTGGACCTGTGGGACACTTTTTTCCATTATTGCCATCTTAAAGGTCTGAATTTGGTTATGAGTGCGAGTAAGGTTAAATAGCGAACAATTTTCTCTTAAAAATTGCTTCGCTCGGAGTCAAACTTTAACTATTCCTGTCTTACACAAGTTTGGCTACACTCATGATCTCTGATTCCCCAATCAACCCCTCATGCAAAACTCGCAAACCGACCGTTACATGCCGCCGACACCAATGAATAAATACAGCCCCTCAGTCCCAATTTCCGTCTACCGGGAACTGGCGGCTGAGTTGCAGTCAACACAAGCTCAGATGGAGACTCTCAAGTCACAAAATCAGCAGTTAGTCAAACAAAATCAACAGCTGCGACAAGAAGTTGAAAAAGTTGTACAGTCCGCCCAGCACCTACAGCAAATTGTTTATTCATTGGGTTCAGTAAGTGGGGTTGAGGTGCCTAGTCCTAGACCAGTCACACCACCAGAACCCCCCAACCCCCGTACAGTCGCCTCACCTCCACCACCCCGACCGGCAGCAAGTGCGCCAGCCATTGAATTTCCACCGCCTCCCCAGAGTGTTGAACCGACGCCCTCTCCTTACACAGAGACATTGGTGATCGAACAGGAAGACACTCGTTCCCGGCGTACATCAGCGTCAGAAGGGCTATCAGATGTCAGTGGCTGGTTATTAGTCGTAGCCATCTTGCTGATTGTGTTAACGGCTTTTGGCACTGGCTTTTTGATTGTACGACCCCTGTTAAAGAACAGTCGTTAAGCCTTTGTAGGGGTTAATCAACTCAAGATGAAATGTAGTAGCGCCGTAAGGCGTACCCCAGGATGAAGCATGAATAGAAGCGCGTCTTGGGTAAGAGTCCCCCACCCAAAAATTGGTGGGAACATATAAGCATAGGAGTTGAAATCTCCTTATTGGTTCTAGTTTTTGACTTTTGACTTTTTAATGGAGGGTTGCTTCTAGCTTTATCTAGCTGGTAGCCGTGTCAAAATAGGCGTGTGGCAAGCCACTCTATTCGCTTCAAAAAAACGCCTATGGTATTAAGGGTGTTCCTTACCACTAAGCCATTCAAATTAAAATTGGACTAAAGATTGGTAGAAATGGCTTGAACTGGACAGGTGGGAATACATTGCTCACAGACAATGCAGCGCGATCGCGTAAAGTTGAGTTTAAAAGTCTGTGGGTCGAGGGTTAGGGCTTCTGTAGGACAGACACCAGTACATAAGCCACAATCAACACAGGTGTCCTCATCAATCAAAATCTCGCGCCCAACCAGGGAAACATTGATGTCCTCTGATCGCATCCACTCAATCGCGGCATCTAACTCATCAATATCCCCCAACAGTTCCACCACCAGCTTACCAATTTGATTGGGTGCAACTTGGGCACGGATGATATTTGCCGCCACATTGAAATCCTTTGCCAGCCGATACGTCACTGGCATGTGAACAGTGCGTTTCGGAAAGGTCAGCGTTACCCGTTTTTTCATGGTCTTGTTACAGTGTTTTTGAGAATGTTAGCGAATAATAAGTTTGGTTAAGTATGACAGCGAATTCACCTGACTCGGTATCAACATCTGCCCAAAAGCCTGAAGTTACCAGTGGTACTCGCATTAGAAATTTTTTGATTGCCCTAGTCGCGATCGCTCTGGCGGCTGCCCTCTTCTTAGGATTACAAACGGAGACTGATACGGCTTCCCTGGATGCCCAAGCGGCAGAATCTACATCACTGGAAGTGGCACTTAGCAATGGAAAGCCAACGTTTATGGAGTTCTATGCTAACTGGTGTACTAGCTGTCAGGCGATGGCGAAGGATTTGGACGAACTTAAACAGCAATATGCTGATTCAGTCAATTTTGTAATGTTGAACGTCGATAACAGCAAGTGGTTACCAGAAATCCTCAAGTATCGAGTGGATGGAATTCCCCATTTTGTTTATATGGGTAAAGAGGGGAAAGCGATCGCCCAGGCAATTGGAGAACAACCCCGTCCCGTCATCCAAGCGAACATAGACGCTCTAGTTGCCTCTCTACCGCTACCCTATACCCAAACCAATGGACAGGTTTCTAATTTTAACGCTCCCGTAGCACCGACAACAGCGACTCAAGAAGACCCTCGTAGCCATGGTACTCAGGTGCAGCAGTAGAATACTCATCTGAAAATGACGCGGAGACGGGGAACAGAGATTTTCATTGTTTGTTGTGTACTCGTGTTCATGAGAGTCTAATCTGAAAATTTAGTGTGAAGCGATCGTAAGCCTAGTTCACAGCATCTATCATCCAACTGGATCAACTTCTTGGGTGAAGTGAGAAGGTAATCACCAATAGTAATTTAGGAATATCTCACACAGAAATTCATGCCGTGACACCATGCCAGCTAGAAGTTTACTGTGTTGGGGACATGTCGTAGTAAAACGATGCTTTCGAAAGCATCGTTTTTATTTCCTAAAAACTAGAAGTTAGTGTGAAGGTAGAGCAAGTTATGGAATGGCTACGTGAATTCATTAATGAGACGATGCAAGAGTGGAAAGTCCCTGGACTTGCGATCGCGATCGTTAAAGATAACGAAATCATCTTTTGTGAAGGCTTCGGTCTACGGAATGTTAAAAAAGGCTTAAAAGTAACCTCTAAAACTCTCTTTGCTATTGGATCTTGCAGTAAAGCCTTTACCACAATGGCTATGAGTATCCTGGTTGAACGAGGGAAATTAGATTGGGATAAACCTGTCAGAAATTATCTACCCACGTTTAAACTCTATGATTCCTATGCCACGGAACACATCACTCCCCGTGACTTAGTAACTCATCGCTCAGGTTTACCTCGTCACGACTTCGTGTGGTATGGCAGTTCTTTCACCCGCCAAGAATTATTTGAGCGTTTGCAATATCTTGAACCCAGCCAGGAATTACGTAGTGTTTTTCAATATCAAAATCTCATGTATCTGGCGGCTGGATACTTGGTCGGTCAAATCGCAGAAAGTAGCTGGGAAGAATTTGTTCAGCAAGAGATTCTTAATCCGTTGTCTATGAAAGACAGCAACTTCTCTGTTGTGAAATCTCAAGAGGCTGATGATTTTGCATTTCCCTATAAAGAGAAAGATGATGAAGTGAAAGAAATTCTCTTTCGCAATATTGATGCCAGTGGCCCCGCAGGTTCTATCAATGCTCACGTCACTGATATGGCTAAATGGCTTTTACTCCATCTTAACCAGGGCAAATATGACGATAAACAAATTATTTCTCCCGCTAATCTGAGTCAGATGCATACGCCACAATTCGTGATTCCAGAACCACTGGAATACGATGAAATCTTGCATTCTGCTTATGGGTTAGGATGGGGTGTTACTGCCTATCGGGGACATAACTTCATTCAGCATGGGGGTAGTATTGATGGGTTTTCGGCTCTGACAACCTTGCTGCCTCAAGACAAAATCGGTGTAGTAATTCTTACTAATCTGAACGGAACACCACTACCAAGCATTCTGACTTTTCGAATATGCGATCGCTTACTCGGTCTAGATGAAGTTCCCTGGAATGAACGGATTAGAAAGAAGGTTGATGAAGCCAAAGAAGCGGCAGCAAAAGCAAAACAGACAACTAACTCAGAGCGCAAAACTGGAACTCACCCCTCACATCCTCTAGAAGATTACACAGGTGATTTTGAGCATCCAGCGTATGGCGTAGTTTCAATTGAACTTAACGACCAGCGTTTAAAAGCAACTCACAATTCAATTGTCTCTGAACTCCAGCACTACCACTATGATGTTTTTGAATTGAAATTAGAACACTTTGATATGACTGAGTTGGTATCTTTCTTTATGGATACCAAAGGTAATATTACATCACTATCCATTCCCTGGGAACCTGCTGTAAAAGATATCATATTTACCCGAATGCCTGATCAAGGCATGATGGAAACAAGTTTCCTGGAAAAGTTTGTGGGTGACTATGACCTTTTCGGGCAAACTATAACAATTTCTCTCAGAGAGAATCACCTTTTTGCTTCACTATCTGGTCAACCCGATTATGAGTTAGTGCCTTACCAAGGAACTGAATTCACTTTGAATAATTTATCTGGCTTTAGTATTAAATTCGTACTAGATTCTGCTGAAGTTGTTACTGAAGCCGTGATTACTCAGCCCAATGGGATATTCACCGCAAAGAAAAAATAATGTTTTTCAAGTTGCTTGCTGCCAGTCGTTGAGTTTTGAAAAGTATCGGTCATTGACACTTTTGCTGAACTCGAATCAAAAGTAGCGATCGCTTCTTAGTCTCTCGATAGCAGATTTAAGGAGCGATCGCTTACATTATGACCCTCTTGACCAGCGAGCGGTCACTGCTTCTAAAAAGAGTAAACCTACCAAGGAAATCTTAACTTAAGTAAAACTTATCAAAGCTACAAGGAATTCAAACTATTAAATGTAACTAATTTTACTTTTTTGCATTCATACTCAATGTATAAGAGAAATTTAAATTCCAATACAGCCAACTTGCAAAGGATAAGGAGTACAAGTATGAATTTAATTGATTGTTTATTGATGCTGGTACTCAACACAGCTATCTGCCTCTGCTTACCCAAGGTGCTGACGTTGTTTCCGTCTAATTCCACCCGTTCCAGTTGGGGCTTTGGTGGTGCAGGAGACAATCTCACCGCACCGACATCGCGCCCTGAGTTCTCCGAACCAACGAGTTACTCTTAACTGAACACTATTGCTTCTCAAAGTCAAACTTCCAGTCCTGATATCTGAGAACTACTCAAAAAGGATTGTCTAACAGTCGCTCATTGCAGACTATAAACCCACCGATAAACGGTGGGTTTAGGCATTATTCGCCTAGAAATTAACACACAGCGATCGCTAGTATGCTTCTGAAAATGTTCGATTAGACGTGCTGGGTTGTTCTGTTGGGCAAAATCCAACAGGTTAATGCAAAGTAGGTACACAGCGCTTATCAGGCTGGCTGTGAACGGCAGTTGTGAGTGTCAACAATTACTCTTGGGAAGACACTCTTTGTTCTTTCACTAACGTAAGGCTGATCCATTCCCCTTTGTCACTGTAGCTGCGAACCAATCGCTGACGCTGGTTAGGTTGCACCAACCAACCTACTTCTAGAATAAAAAAGTGACCGGGTTTAATTGCTAAAGGACTAGTAGCAGATGCTCCATCCGGCAGCAGCAACACTTGGGTAGGTAGGGGACTCTGATCAAAGTGGAGAATTGAACCGTTAATTCTAGCCGTAGAGGAGATGGTGCGAACGGATGCCCCACTTCCAAAAGTTAGCTCTTGTACTAAGCGGTTGCTATCATCGCAATAGAGATTGAGATGAGTGGGATAGGTATTAGGCGATCGCCAATCCGGATAAATGGTTACCGCCTCTCCCTGCCATTCTCCCAAAAGTTGATCCAAAGTCAGTGCTGGACGTTCTGGGGCATCTGTTCCAGCTAGTTTTTCTCGAATTAGTATCAGCTGCGATAGCTGACTATCTTTATCAAATAGCTGCACTAGACGCAGACGCCGCTGCGGTTGCGCTGTATTTTGTGTCGCTTCGCTAATGCTAACGCCGTCTATCAAGCCTAATTCTGCCCCAAAATCTGAAAAGGGTGCCCACTGAATAGAACCTTGGGAGAAAGCACCATTTTCAAAAAACAGGATGCTTCGATTGAGAGAACTATATTCCAGAACTGTTTCGTTTACTGGCTGATCTGGTGGAAAACGACGAATAATTTGACGAATGGTTTGATTATTGTTGAGTCCTTCTAAACTCACTACTGTCGGCGTATCTTCCAACAGTTCCCCTTGTGGAGAGAAGTCGGTAAATGACCCCTGCCATATTCCTATATTTTTCAGCAGATATTCCCATTGTGATGGCATCATTCTATTTGTAGAGTAATTATTTATAAATTGTCTTTACAATTGTATGAGTTTTCAAAGTTAAATCGATCGGGTTAGTAAACTGGTTTGGGATGATTGCTTTTTACGTTCGATACCAGATAGATTGGATGAGACTTCTGTAAGGCTGAGGTGTGCATCAAATGAGTTCTCAACCGTCGAACGTTAACTTACCCGAGTGGTCTGATTTGATTTCAGCCGTCGTGGTAGCCACCATTAGTCGAAGTCAATCCACTCTAGATCAACTCCTCAATCAAGTCATTCATGTCATTCCTTCAAAGCAGCCAGAATACCTAAGAGCCCAAACAGCTAACAATCTGCTAATTCAGATTACTAAAGAGCTTGAGAAATCTCTTGAAAGTGCAACCCACTCAACACTTGCTTGGTTTGTGGTTTATGTTGGCTTGAGTTCAGCTCCACCGGAAGCCATGCAAGCGGTGCAAATGATTCTTGAAAAAGGGTTTAAACCGTTTGAAGATTTCTTTGTAGACCGTCAAGGAATTCATTTCTACAATCACGGGGCTACGGCTCAAAAACTTGAGCAAATTCCTGAGCGATTATCTGAGTTTACCCAGATGACCGTAAGAATGAATACTTTAGAGGTAAATCATATTATTGATAGATTCAATTTATCTGAAGCAGATGCGAAAACTCTGTTGCTGAATCTCAAGATTTTGGAGAAGAAAATGAAGTTACCAATTGAACAATTGTTATCAGTATTAGATGATAATGACGAGCTACTTCAACAAGTAATTCAATCGGATTTAACCAGTAGTAGTGACATCAAGGGTTTTGGTATATAGCGATCGCTCTTCTCCCTCTACAAATGCGATCGCTAGAATCAGTATTATGCTAATAAAGAAAACGTACAAAATATTTCATATGAAAGCCGCGCTGAGAGGGTTAGTCGCCTTAGCAGCGCGGCTAGCTCCAAATCCTTATGGAGACTTCTTGATCATGCCAAAAAATCAACAAATCAATCTTACACAAAAGTGTCAACAAGCGTTAGATGATTTTGCGTTTACTTTGTCCGAGAGAGCGATCGCTCATTTAAGGATCGCGTCTCAGTTATGTGAATAAGCCTAGGCTGCTTACGCTACCGAAGAGGGAACTCTACAATTGATTGTGCACTAATGTGAGGCAAATCGCCGTACTGCAAACAAGCTTCCCATCAAACCTACTGAACTGCCAAGACTTAAAAGAAGCAGCGGGAGTAGGAATAGCTGTATGGGATCTGATTGCTCTCTACTCGCAACAAATCGGATGAAATCTGGTCCTGTGGCAAGCAAGTTTGTCACAAACTGCTGGACACTGGTAATCATAACCCACGCGATCGCGGCACCAACAATACCAAAAGCAATGCCCTGCAAAATAAAGGGCAAATAAATCCAGGATTTCGTTGCCCCAACTAGCTGCATAATCTCAATTTCGCGGCGTCGTGTCATTACAATTAACCGAATTGTTGTTGTGATGACTGCCACAGCTGTCAGGGTGAGAATTGTAGTAATGGTTAGACTCACCCAGCTCAATCCCTGATTGAGCTGTTGCATTCGTTTGAGTACCTCATCCATATACTGCACATCATCTATTCCCGACAACTGCTTCAACTGCTTAGCCAGATTCGGGACATCCTTAGAGTTCTTTGCCTTCACCTTCAATTCATCGACAAGAGGATTGCTTTCCAACTGCTCAGTTGCACCAGCAATCTCAGAAATTCCCAGTTCTTTAACTAAAGACTCCCAAGCTTGCTCTTTGGAAATCTTTTTGACTTCATTGACTTGCGGCAGTTTCTCAACGACTGCCATCACCGTCTCTGGTTGTGCCCCTGGATCGAGATAAACAGAGACTTCTACCTGACTACCAAACTGGTTTAGCAGCCCCTCTAACTTCCAGGATGCCTGCAAGCTCATACCAAACAAGAATAACAAGACGGTGACAGTGCTAACTGCCGCCCAATTCATCCAGCCTCCACGCCGCAAACCTAAGAGGGTTTCGCGTAGCAGATAGTCGAGTTTCGTGAGAAATTGGAACATCCTTACTTCAATTGCCTTGACTTTAATCAACTTTGATGCACTGACTGAGTTAGAACCAGCAAAGATCGATGCGTTAAACACACAGTTAACATACGACGCTGCGATCGCTCAAAAACTCAGGCAAAGTTGAACATACTCAGATGAATTTGAGTCAACAAATGGAACCTGAGTGTTGACCTGAGGTGAAAACTCATTTGACCAGTACAAAGGAGTCCCTAATAACTGACTCTCAGAAGCTAGCCAGTGCCCGAATACCTCAATCCGACCATCTTGAGGATTAACCACCTGATAAACTCGCACTCGGTTTTGAGCTTTGCTTTCACGACGAATACACTTCAAACCATAGCCAATCTTATCCAAGAGGCGTCTCAAAATCATGATAGGAGTGGCTTCCACTGCCAACTTAATTCCCAAAGCTGTTTTGATGGAAGCGCGGTTAGAGAGTGCTAGTGCCGCCATGGATCTTAAGTCTTCATCAATGTTCCTTAGTTCTCGTCCCTCATCTTGAAGCAGCGCCGGAATTCCTAAGATTTCCATCGTACCGACAGCAGCTCCCAGTTGAGAACGGTTGAAGTCAGGGAGGAAGATGCCGCCATCTCCCAACTCGATGAGCTGGCGTGCTACGGCGGCATCCCGGTGAGCCAGATAGTCTCGACCGATGGTGAGATAGTAATGGAGTAGGAGCTTTGGATACCAACCCTGATCATCTTTGACGACGAGCTGCGTTGTGACGGGAATGCCATAGCGCTTCTTCAGTGCGTGCTTCCGGAGTGTGCGTCGTTGGGAGAGCGTCTTCACGAAACGTTTTTGAAGGGCTTGATACTGAGTGTCGCTCAAGTTTTTACTCTTAGCGATCGCTTCACACTCCGCTTGATAGTTTTGGTCTCTCACCGCAGCGATAGCGGCTGTCAACGAATTGGCTTCAGCTTGAGTGTCCTCCCCATCAGATTTTGGATGACTGGGTGACGAGTTAGCGATCGCATCTCCCACACCAAAATTAACAGGAGAAGCTTCAACGACGTGATGACCTTCAGCGACAAGCGCTGCTATTACTGATTCTCGATACTGAAGCATCGAGGCATTGAGCCGGACAGCCATCTTCGCCCAGCACAGCAAGGATTCCGCCTGAAAACCCATCTCAATGTCGTCGAGAGCATCGAAGTCGGATTGTTGAAGCAACCGGATATTAAGCTGAGTCAGACTCTCTCCAGATGTCAGCAAGCCAGGGATCGAGGTAGAGCCATTTCCCACCTGATTAAAGCCATAGGCAGCTACCCACAGAAACCTAGGTAGATTTTCGCGAATGCGTCCTAACGCTTGACGCACCGAGTTTTCGCTTTGAATCCCTTGAGCAATACCCCAGACGGAAGTGAAATGCCCTTTGAGATCGATGCTCACGCCAGTTTCGATCGCAGGACTGGCTAGCACAATATCGTAGTGACTGAGAACCTGATTAACCCAAGTGATGCATCCATAGGCAGGATGCGTAGGCTCAGCTAAAGATTCCGAATCAATTCGCAGGATCTTAGCTTCAGGGAATTGCTGTTGCAGGTAAGCTTCCAGAGTGCAGGTGCTCCATTGACTTCCCCGCTTCTGGGCGGAGAGGCAGACAAAAGGTTTTCCTCCCTCTTGGATGTGCCTTTCCAAGTCTTGAACCAGTCGTTGAGGGGTACTTTCTGTGTAATTGTGTATCAACCAAGCTTCGGAATCTCCTGGCTTCCAGTCATTCTGGATAATGAACGGTTGTAGCGGCACTCCTGCCAGAGTCACTAGGTAATCAATTGAAACATCACTCAAGTCAGCATCGGCGATAAAGACTTGACCCTCTCCGCCCAAAACATTCTGCATCAGGGTCTTCAGCGACTTGAGAATGGCAACCCGGTTGCTACTACAGGTGCTGGAGTCCAACCCGTGCCACAGGACTTGTTCCACTTCATCAATAATCACTACCCCATCAGACCAATGGCTAGCGTTGAATGTAGCTTGAGAAGCCGGATGGAGGGAATCAAGACAAAGACCATATCCTATCACCGCACCCATTTGGTCATCGCGCACCTCAGTAATATAGTTCAACCCAAAGCGTTGACACAGTGCCTCAACTAGTCGTATCCGATGACCAATGACTAAGATCCACTGCTCGCGCGCTAGGGCTTGTTTGACAATACCCTCCAATAGCTGGGTCTTTCCCGTACCCTTGGGGGATTTAATGCCAATGAGTTTTGCCTCCTCCGGAATCGGTAGTTCTGGGAGATAGCGGGAATTCACCCGTAGTGCGGAAGGATAGGTGAGTGTTGCTAAGAATTGGGCTTTCCAAGTGTCGAGAGGGACTGCCTTTTGGTAAGCCTGATCAAATGCCTCCTGGGCGTGAGTGGCAATCAGGTCATCCACACCTTTCCCCAACTCAGAAGCCCAAGTAATTACCTTGACTGGACAACGTTGCCGAGTTAGCAAGTATCCCAATTGTCGAATAGCCGCGTTAACCGCCTTGATGGTAGTGGGTTTAGAGTCTTGGTCGAAGGCAAGATACATCGGTCTGCCTGGAGTCGCCAGTTTCAATATTTGGGGGATGAGGCGAGACTTGCCGAGGCGATTCCCTAGTTGGTCTCTGGGGACTCGATATCCCCCAAATATTCCCGGCAAGGCAATAGCGGCATAACCAGCCGTGAGTAAGGCTCCAGCTTTTTTAGCTCCCTCTGTGATACATAAGGGGATGGAGGGGTGATTGATCAGCCACTGCCAGAAGCCTAAGTCGGGTTGACTGTGGTCAATATCGCTAGGGCAAACTTCGAGCTGGTAGCGCTCAGCGATGCGCTGCCAAATCGGTTCGGGCACTCGTAGGGCAAACAAACTGGTGGGAGTTTTTGGGGGGTGTTCATACTTGAGCAGCTTGTGCTCGGAAAGACTGTAGCGAGGCTGGCTCGGCTTGAAACAACCCCAGAGGTCATCGCTTAGGGTCAGCAGGTCAATCCCCGAACACCACCATCCTCCCCCTTCGATGTGTTGATAGCGCTTGAGGATGTGACCCTTAACTCGACCATCGTTGCGTCTGGGGATGGCATCGGAGTACAGCAGATATTCGTAAGGGTCTTGACCTTCTAGAGAGGTAACGTTGAGACGGGTCAGCTGGTCATCAACACAGCTGTTTCCCCACTCTTGGAGATGATTCACGGCGTTGGTGGCGTTGGTCGAATAGACTCGATCAAACATACACCATATTTAGTGGTTCAATCGAAGATTGTGAATAAAAGCACTATCTGTAATACCATGTAGGTAAATATCCATCACAACTCAACGGTTGGTTTTTTGCTAATGGCTAATGGTGAGCGAGCGCGGTAGCGACGCAGGAGCGTCACCCGAAGGGTTAATAGGCAAAAGACAATTAGTAACCAACTATTAGCTATTAGCCTTATCGAATTTAGTAGGACTGGCTTATGGCTGGCAATTGAGCGCAGCTTTTGGATAAGCAATACGTTGGTGATTACACTGTTGCCAAACTCTGACAAAAACTTCGGCAATGATTGACAGATCCTCCCGTGTTAACCCAGAATCGGCTAACTGGTTGTCTTGCCAGCGAGCTCTGAGGATTTTATTGATCATCGAAAGGGCTGTTTCTGGGGTCGCGTCCTTGAGCGATCGCAGCGCGGCTTCACAGGCATCAGCCAGCATGACTATACCCGTTTCGCGAGATTGAGGAATTGGGCCATCGTAGCGAAAATCTGACTCCAGCACAGGAGGCTCACCGTCCTGGTCAGCTTTCTGTTTAGCCTGGAAATAAAAATAGGAAATCAGCAGGGTTCCTTGGTGTTCTGGAATAAAGTCTCGAATAGCTCTAGGCAACTGGTGCTTGCGAGCCATAACCAGTCCTTCAGTAACGTGTTTTTTGATAATCTCGGCGCTTGTCCAAGGATCATTAATCTCATCATGCTTATTGGGACCACCCATTTGATTTTCAATAAATCCTAATGGGTCGTGCATTTTTCCTAGGTCGTGGTAAAGTGTTCCGGCTCGGACTAGCTCCACATTACAGTGGAGTTCTCGCGCCGCTGCTTCTGCCAAGGACGCAACGAACAGGGTATGTTGAAATGTTCCAGGTGCTTCAGTCGCTAGCCGTTTTAGGAGGGGACGATTGGGATTGGCCAACTCGGCTAGACGAATTGGTGTTACCAAGTCAAACAGCCGTTCCAGATAAGGCGATATTCCCAGGGCTACGATACTCCAAGACAAACCAGCTAAACTGTACACCACTGCCTCTTGGAGTACGGTGTACCAAACAGCACCGACAGCAGCACTCGATATCAGATTCAGGACTAGGTAAACCCCTCCCTGGGTTAACCCAATCGCACAGCCTAGAAAAGCCAGTTCCTCGCGCGATCGCATTCGCCCAGCCATCCAAGCACCGACTAGACCAGCAGCAGCCCCAGCTAGTAAATATTCCCAGCTGACTCCCATACTGAAGGTGACTAAGCCAGTCAGTAAACCAACAACTGTAACGCCCAAAGCTGGACTATAAAAGCTACCTACCAACAAACCAATCGCTGGCAAATCTGTATAGAGAATACCAAAAATGCCCATTAGGGGCGTACTAAGACTTAGAAGCAACAGCAAAATGTGGTCGCGTCGCCGCAGCGTTGGCTGTACTCGTCGTTCCACTACAAAAAAAATGCCAACGGCTCCGGTAACAAGACTAGTAAATCCGACTAGACCGTACCAGTTAACTTCCCGGCGACTCAAGTTAAAGTGATCTAGCACTACGAAATTCGCTTGGGTGATCTCCTCCCCGGCATAGACAATTACATCTCCCTTCCGCACGGAGACAATCATCGGCTCTACGGCTTGTGCCGCTTGCTCTGCCCTACGTTTAGTTTGTTCTTTATCTTCCGTTAAGTTTGGTTGCAAGACGCTTGTCAGAAGTTGACTTGCTAAAGCTTCAGCCTCACGAGGGACGAGCGTATTCACTTGCAACTTTACCGCTTCGCTTAAGATGTCAGGCGGTAATCCTGGAGGAATGCCCTGGGTGAGGATGCGCTTCGACGCCTCAGTGATACCCTTTCGTGTCTCTTGCCAAGCCGCATCGGATAGCTCAAGCCAAGAAGGATCGTAACGACGGCTTGATTCAGAGACATGTGACTCTGAAAGTTGACGCCATGCCTGTGCATAGCTCTGACGAGCCATCGAAATCGACTCTATTAGAGCTGAGAAAGCTTGCATAGAAGACTGCTGACGGTAGCTTTGCAGTTCTTTGACGGCTTGGTCAAACGAGAGATTTCCTGGCTCTTTAACCTGATTAGACGCTGCTACTCCCGAATCAGAAGGCTTGACGGTTTCATCGCTAGTGACTTTAGCTGTAATAGACTGCCACTCCGGTTCCTTGATCTGGCGCAGATAGCGCTGAGTAGCATCTGAGAGAATAGTCGTTTCCACAAAGGGAAAAGGACTGCTCATTTGTCGCAGTTCTTCTACCTTGTCAAGGGATTGCTGAAGATCTTGATAAATTTTTTGGCTAAGCGAGCTGTCCAACATTAACACAGGGACAGAACCAGTACGGGCTACCTTACGCTTTTCTTCCGTGGTTTTCTTGTCCTCAACATTAGCATCGAGCGGTGCCCGAATTGTCTGTGGAGCTGCTTTGCCTACATCTAGCTTCGGCTGATTATAGAAGCGGTTCCCCGTAACACTCGTCAGAGAAATCACTGCCACTACAAACATGGCTGGTGAACGACCTTTACGTGGGCGTAGAGTATACCTAGGGCTATTGCGACGCTTCTTTACAGAGGGTTCCAGTTGTAGGGGTTGCTCAGGCAAATTACCCTCCTGTGTTTGGTACCCCGATGAGTTAGCAGTGGCAGAGGAATTAGATACCCTGAATGACAACCAAGCCCGAAGATGCTCAGATGTTCGCCGTAATTGCGTGATCGGCTGCATCAAGGAATAAAGCATTTTCATAACACAAGATTTGCCATTTTAGGTGACGGTAGCAGTGAGAGCGTAGGCAAGGTATTCATTAATTTCAGACAGCGCAATCTAATCTATTTAAATGTATCCATATCCCTTCTTGTGGACTTTAACTGTTGAGTTCACTTCTTTTTACCTTACAAAAACTCAGGTAGCATGCCTATTTTTAGGTGGAACGAATTCCGATTTACTGAACATCCGTGCTAAGGATGAGAGGCACTTAGAACTTGGACTTCTTTTTTTCTAGAAGACCTGGCTCCTAAGCTGTAGAACTCTATGTGCCGATAAATGCATAACAATGAAACCTTTTCCTGACTGACAAGGGGATGAAGTGTCGGGTGTTCATAGTTAATTGTTCACAGTTCATAGTAAGGAACAATTAACTATGAACCATGTAGGCAAGCCTTGTGAAAAGGGTACGGCAGCTTGCCAGCTTTCCTCTCTCCTCGCCCGCAAGGGAACGAGGATATCCCTACCGCCCTTAATAGAAGATGTTGCTACTTTCTCACATCTGCCAGCGGTCTTCCCATTAGTCATGGGTCACTCGTAGGAGACTATTCTGGTTTTGGAAACTAGAGTTAAAAATCATTGTTATCGTGGCTGAATCACTCGCGGTGCTGCTACAGCTGTCCACTGGCACTGGTCTACTACTGAAACATCATAAACACCAGACCAGACGGCAAGCAGACGGTCTGCTTGTTGTAACTTCTGGATGCCAATACTGATTTGATTAGCCGTAAGACGCCAGCTGACAGGAATGCCAATGATGCTGTTGTAGACACCCGCTAAAGTGCCAGTGAGGGAAGCTGTAATCTGGGATTGACAGCCAGTACGGGCAGCACGGGTAACACAGAGCCGAAAATCTTCTGGAGTGCTAAGAAAACAGTAGAAGGCTAGAGCAATAGATGTGTAGGGGCGACCTAGCGGAGTGCCTCTACGTTGAGCTTCACGATGCAACTGAGTGAGAGTTCTATCTAAGCCCGCCCCTTGTTGTAATAATGTTTGTACCTGTTCGAGTTGCTGCCCTAAAGGCGTTTGAGATGTCCCTAGATAGGCAAGGGTTCGGGGAATCAATGTGGCAACGTCGAGTTTTTCTGTAAGGGCAAGTGCGATCGCAAAAGCCACGGCTAATACCCCCTCAGATGCCGTGGAATCCTCCAACCAAAGGGCTGCCCCCTGTAGCAGTTGTTGTCGCAACTTGACTTCATCTTCATGAAAAAATAGCCCGATCGGTAGTGTTGCCAATGCTGCCTCGCTGCTATTAGCTGTACCCTTCAGCAACAGTAGAGACGACTGCATCATGCCAGTGTGAAGCACCCAATCTTCTATATCGAGTTTTCCACAACGGATTAAACTTTCGGTGCCGCAAGCTGCAATCTGGCTCCAAGCTAAAAGCGTTTGACTAAGCTGAGAGTCGTCTGGTTTAGGCGGTGTGAGCATTGGTTTATCCAAAACTCGCACAAGTCCACTACCACTGCCCAGAATTTCTCCCACAAGGCTGCCTAGTAACGCCCCCCGAAACCGGTTCAAAAGTGAGTACCGCATCAATGCCTTCTATCGGCTAATAACCTCCCTTACTCCCGCTATAGTATTGCCAAAAATATGGTTGTAATTACCTATCTGCTAGAAGTCAAAGGTTAATGTATCCGAGTTTAGTCTAGTCTAAATGACTGAGTAGGTGCCTGTCCTTTAAAATACTAAGTTTTTTTAATTTTTTAGTAAAAATACTAAGTTATTACCGTGTTTCATGATAATTCAGAGCAATATTTAGAAATTTTGTACACAAGATTTCAAATATTGCTACTCAGCCTGAAACTCCAAACCTTTATGATTCCTCAACTCCAGACTCGTCTCATTTTTATATCTTTCGATAGAGTGACAAAATAACCTCAATCAGGTCAGCCTTATAAGAACTTCACATAAGGTCACTTTGTATAAAGATTTTATGAATAGACGCTTTACATGAGTTCAAATTTCACAGCTTTGCTTATTGTTTCCTGTAGATACCTAGCTTGAACAATAGTTGCCTCTAGCAGGTCGGGCTTAGAGAGATAGTGGAAGCCTAAACCACGGTTATCTGGCTCAAGTCAACCCAATGAATCTGCAAAATATATTTAGGAGATTCTACCAATGGTTAATTCAAACAGTCAGCCAATCGCTCTTGTCTGTGCTGCTGATGAAAACTATGCCGTGCCACTAGCTGTCACTCTTCATTCAGCACTAGTGAATCTCAAAAACAAGCCAAAGATAGCCCTATTCATTATTGATGGTGGGATTAGTCAGCGTAGTCAACGCCGAATTCTCCAATCTATTGACCCTGATCAGGTTGATATTTCCTGGGTACAGCCCAATAAAGCACTCGTTGAAAACCTAAAAGTAGAAAGACACTTGACGATTGTCACCTATTATCGTCTGCTCATTCCTCAACTTGTCCCCAGGCATTTTAACAAGGTTATCTATCTTGATAGCGACATGGTCGTCAAGGGAGATTTAGAACAGCTATGGAATATAGATATCGGTGATAACTATGTTTTAGCTGTTCAGGATGATAACCAGCGCTATATCCGGATGTCTGGCGGGCTGAGAAACTACAAGGAGGTAGGCATTAATCCAGACTATAAATATTTTAATGCTGGACTTTTAGTAATTAATCTTGAAAAGTGGCGTACTGATAATATTCCCCAAAAGGTTGTCGAATATCTTGAACGTAATAAAGACTATGTGCGCGATCACGATCAAGATGGACTCAACGCTGTACTTGCTGGAAAATGGGGAGAACTGAACCCGCGCTGGAATCAGATGCCTCGGATCTACACGTATTCATCATGGCAAGATAGTCCCTATGACGAGCCGCTTTATCAGGAGCTTCTTGAGCATCCCTACATTGTTCACTATACGACTTCGCCTAAACCTTGGCATCAAGGCTGTTCTCACCCAGCAAAAGATTTATTCTTCCAATATCTTGACCAGACGGCTTGGTCGGGATGGCGCAATACGATCTTCAGGCGTGCTTGGAGACGAGCTACCAAAGAAATGAAACAACTGTGGAATTTTGGAAAAGATGCGAGAAAAGCGATAGAGATAAGTAAGAAGGGAGAGCAAACACCACAACTAAGTAGAAATGTTTGAGACTTTTAAACTAATCGTGTCCTAATACTTGAATTGCACCCCTAACTTAGGTGAGGATGGGGTGCAATTCATTTAAGCGGGTCAAGCAAACTTGTACAAAATATAGAATTTCTTATCCTGATCTACTCATTTAAAAATTAGAGTTACGGTAGTTGCCACCATGAACATCCTGATCCATGCTAAACGCTAGCCAACTAATTGCTAAGCAAACTGACACAATTATGGAACGATGGATTGATGCAGTCCGTCAAGACCGCCAGATACAAAGTTCAGTAGATGTGTCTGATACAGCTCTAGGGGATTCACTTCCTAAGCTTCTCAAATCATTGGCATCGGTGCTGGAACATCCTCGAGAAGAGATTTTTGAAAGGATTACCCAAGCCAGTTTGGATCATGGGACTTTACGAGCTAGACAAGGTTATGATCCGGCGGAAATTATGAAAGAGTACAGTCTCCTGCGTCGGATTACTTTTTCAGTGTTAGAATCTCACTGCCTGGAAAGTTCTCCTCAGGAGATTATTCAAACATTTCGCCAAATTGATACAGTGCTAGATGAAGCAATTTCTCAATGCTTTAAAAGCTATGTACAAGAGCGTTTGCAGGAATTAGAACAGCTTCGGAGTCAGTTGACGTTAACTAACCAAGAACTGACTCGTCTTTTTGAGGCAAGCAAAGACCATCTTTCTCACTTAGCTCATGAGTTGAAGACACCACTCACGGCTGTAATTGGCTACTCAGAACTTATCCTGCGTCTACAACAACAAAACGTCAACGCTGACTCTACCTCTCCGACTATCCGCAGTATTGAGCGAGTGCTACAAGGAGGGCAGCATCTGCTGCGTATCGTCAATGATGTGCTAGAGTTATCACGCTATGAAGCAGCCCAAATTAAGTTGAATTTGGAGTTTATTGATGTTTGTTCGGTGGTTACTACGGTGAGTGAAATGATCGAACCACTGGCACAGGCTAAAGGCTTGCAACTGAAAACAGATTATGATTCGGCTAGCGGCGATCACTCCGAGTCACCCACTCCTTCTAAAGTGCTGACTGATCCTTTTCGCTTGCAACAGATTTTAACCAATCTCCTGGGCAACGCTGTTCGCTATACAGATGTTGGCTTGATTCAAATTAGTTGCAATACTGTACCCGGGGAGAAATGGCGCATTGCTGTTACTGATACTGGTATTGGTATTGCCCCAGAAGATCAAAGCCGCATATTTGAACCTTACTCGCAAGCCTTTTTCAACCAAGGGCGTGGAAAGCACGAAGGCACTGGTTTAGGACTATCTATTGTTTCGCGCCTCGTCAAGCTGCTACAGGGAGAAATTCAGCTGGTTTCTGAAGTCGGAGTAGGCTCTACGTTTACCGTAACCTTCCCGATAAACCTCAAAATCGATAGTAGAGTAGGCGACTAATCCGGCTTGTCCAACAGTTAGCCGAGATTCTAAACGTCTCAACAAGGATTATTCTAATCCGTTGGCATTTTGTTTTCTC
Source organism: Coleofasciculaceae cyanobacterium (assembly GCA_036703315.1). Classification (GTDB taxonomy): domain Bacteria; phylum Cyanobacteriota; class Cyanobacteriia; order Cyanobacteriales; family Coleofasciculaceae; genus DATNPH01. The sequence continues at coordinate 40,935 of DATNPH010000124.1, read as the reverse complement.
AGGTAATGAACTAGAGCCTGTAGACCTAGCCGATAACTTTCAGCACCAAAACCACTAATTTGTCCAATTGCAACGGGTGCGATGAAGGAGTGATGCCGAAACGCTTCGCGTTGATAAATGTTACTGAGATGAACCTCTACCGTAGGAATCACTACTGCGGCTAAGGCATCGCGTATCGCAACACTGGTATGAGTGTAGGCACCAGCATTAATCACAATACCTTGGTGTTTCCCTAAGGCATCATGAATTGTGTCCACCAAGACACCTTCATGGTTGGACTGCAATGCCAAAACTTTGCAGCCCAGTGTCTGCCCCTGCTGCTCTAACAGGTGGTTAATCTCATCTAAAGTCACGGACCCGTAAATTCCTGGCTCTCTACGTCCCAGTAGATTTAGATTGGGACCATGCAAAACCAGGATACTTAAAAAGCTCCGAGTATCATCAGCCACAGGTGTAAACGATTAGCGGCGACGGCGTGGCTCATTAACAGGGATGGGAATTGGTTCATGTTCTGGGTGCGCCTCTGGTCCTAGGAGGGTTTCAATGAGCCGACGAGCCCATTCTTTAAGTTTTTCCAAGACCTCTTCTATATAATCCATTAAACAGAAAGCTCCTGTAAGACAACCTGTATATTCTTTACAGCAGGACAATCATAAAAATCTACTGGCATCCATCTTAGAGTGGGAAGTCAAGAGAGTTTAGATTACCTGAGCGTTTCTTTTGGCAGACACTGTTTGAGAAAAAAAACCCTAAGTGTTGCGTTTCTTATTAGTCTAAGATTAACACACTGACTAAAACCATTTCCATCCTACTAGAGAAGAGGTTAGGAGATAACTTGCTCAAAAGCGGCATCTTGCATCTACTTTAAGTTATGAGTTACTTGAGCAATTATCACTTGTCACCGTTGACGATGATTTATACTGCTACCTCTGGCTAGTAATTTACGCCGTAGCTGGTCGAGAGCATTGCAGGCGCTGGCATGACGAATGAAATCCCGAGTGCGATTTTGACCTAACTGATACTTGAAGCATTCCACAGTACCCTCAGGTTGCGCCAATCCGATATAAACAAGACCAACAGGCTTGCTATCTGTCCCGCCACCGGGTCCAGCAATGCCAGTGATACTGAGTCCCCAGTGCGAGGAGAGGAGCGATCGCACCCCAGCGGCCATTTGCAATGCCACCGATTTGCTGACAGCACCAACAGTATACAAGTCTGACTGAGTAACACCCAAAACATTAGCTTTCACGGAGTTGTCATAGGAAATAACGCCTCCTAGAAAGTAATTGGAACTCCCGGAAACATTGGTGATCATACTCCCCAGACCTCCGCCCGTGCAGGATTCGGCAACACTAAGGGTTTCCGAAGCCTCAGTCAACAGCTGACCCACTACAGACGCGAGGGTATCAGTGTCAGTACCGAAATAGTCTAGTCCCGCAATTTGTCGAAGTTGTCGCGCCACGGGTTCAATCAATTGTTCTGCCTCAGTTTGTGAAGCGGCACACGCCGAAACTCGTAACCTCACCTCTCCCTGACTGGCATAGGGTGCAACGGTAGGATTGGGTAAGTTGAGAAAGGGAGCAACTTTTTCAGCCAAAGCTGACTCGCCAATTCCCCAAAATCTCAAGGTGCGGCTATGGATGATTTGTTTACCCCAGCCTTGACTTTTAAGATAAGGAACAGCTGTTTCCCGCCACATGCGTTGCATTTCACTGGGAACGCCAGGGAAGGTCAGAATCGTTAAGCCGGAGTGAGGTTGCCAGATGATACCAGGAGCCGTTCCTCCAGGGTTAGGTAAAACTTCAGCACCCTTTGGAATCAACGCTTGCTTACGGTTACTGGGTGTCATCTCACGCCCTCGTTGGGCAAATTTTTTGGTGATATCTTCCAGTACGTCTTGTTGTTCAACCAGGGGAACACCAAAAAAGTCAGCGATCGTTTCAGTAGTAAGGTCATCAGGTGTTGGACCAAGACCGCCAGTAAAAATCAGGATATTAGAGCGATCGCTAGCAATTGCCAACACATGCTTCAAACGCTCTGGATTATCTCCCACCACCGTCTGATAGTAGTGAGGAATACCCAAATCTGCTAATTCAAGCGATAAAAACTGGGCATTGGTGTTAAGAATATCACCTAGGAGCAACTCGGTTCCAACACAAATGATTTCAGCACTCATAGTTCATTGCTAATTGCTAATTGTTCATAGTTCATTGCTATGAGCCATTAGCGATTAGCGATTAGCCATTAGCTTGCGGACTAAGGGCTAGTCGCTAATTACTAGTTTGAGCATTCCGCCGCTAGACTTGCCAACAGGTGTAACCCATAGCATCGTTGCACCTAGGGCAGAAGAGTATTGACTAGGAAGGCTAGAAAAAGCCAACGATAAACTCCTCACCCTCAGTGTTAGAACACCGAGTCAGTTGTTTTGCTGGGGTTCACACAAGAGTAGGTACAGGAATCCTCAAATGAGGATACAAGGGAAAGCGATCGCACAACTGGGCAACCCGACGCCGACACTCTGCCGCCACTGTCTCGTCCTCTGGATTGAGTAGGCGATCGGCAATAATGTCAGCAATCTCGGTGAATTCCGCTTGTCCCATCCCCCGTGTAGTCATTGCCGGTGAACCCAAGCGCAAGCCACTAGTCACAAACGGTGATTCTGGATCAAACGGAACAGTATTCTTGTTGGCGGTAATATTGACACCGCTTACCAGTTGGTCAGCTCGCTTGCCAGTCAGATTAATAGAGCGTAAATCAACAAGTAGCAGATGATTATCGGTACCGCCAGAAACAATATTTAAGCCCCGCTTTTGCAGCTGGGTTGCTAGAGCCTTCGCATTTTCAATCACTTGAGCGGAATACTCTTTGAACGACGGTTTGAGCGCTTCGCCAAATGCCACAGCTTTTGCTGCAATCACATGCTCCAACGGACCCCCCTGAGAGCCGGGAAATACCGCTTTATCCAACTTCTTACCCAGTTCAGCGTCACGGGTAAGAATCAAACCCCCTCTGGGTCCTCGCAGAGTCTTGTGGGTGGTGGTAGTAACAACATCACAGTAGGGAATTGGGCTAGGGTGATGACCCGTGGCAACTAAACCGGCAATGTGAGCAATATCTGCTAGTAGGTAGGCACCCACTTCATCCGCAATGCTTCTGAATTTTTCAAAGTCAATTACACGGGGATAAGCCGAATAGCCGCAGATTAGCAGCTTAGGGCGCTCTTTTAGTGCCAGTTCCCGAACCTGATCATAGTCGAGTTGCTCAGTTTGGGGACTGACGCCATAGTGACAAACCTTGAACCACTTACCCGATACATTGACGGGTGAACCGTGAGTCAGGTGCCCCCCATGGGATAAGTCCATTCCCATAATCGTGTCTCCTGGCTCCAGCAGAGCCAAAAACACGGCAAAGTTAGCCTGAGCACCTGAATGGGGCTGAACATTGGCATGGGCGGCTCCAAATAGCTCTTTTGCCCGGTCAATTGCCAACTGCTCAACTTTGTCGATGAACTCACAGCCGCCGTAGTAACGTTTTCTCGGTAGCCCCTCAGCATACTTATTTGTCAGCACTGAGCCTTGAGCTGCCAGCACGGCTGGTGAGGTGAAGTTTTCACTAGCAATTAGCTCTAAATGATCCCGTTGGCGCTGGAGTTCTTGGCTTAGACACTCAGCGACAGCTGGATCAGTTTGAGCGAGAAAATCTAAGTTAGTTTGAGTCACTTATGTCAATCCCTAGAGACGTGCTTCAGTTCAGTTTCTTAGGTCAGCTGCTGCACTCGGTAGACGCTGGTTCGCAGTACGCATCTGAGCCTGTACTTATCTATAGAGTCAACTATCTTAACATTCCGTCGGGAACTCTCCATAGCTCTATAGCCTGGTTAAGTTCATCCCACGCTTTAAAAAACTAATGACTAATGACTGATGATTATGGACAGGGGCGACGCTGATTCAGTAGAGCGGCGTGCGGCGAATTACTTCGTCGCTTTAAGCGCCGTCCCACCCCTACTCTTGGCATGGGTTTCCTCGCCGCTTTTCTGTAATGAAAGGTGGGAGAACATGCAGCACTCGTTAGCGTTCACGACGTGTAGCGACCAAATTTATCTGGGGCATTTTCACCAACTCCAACACTATCCCCTATCTCCCATTGAATAAAATTACGATAATTCCCCACAGATCCAACAATAAACTGTGATGCTATAGACACAATTTCTTAAGAGTTGAACATTAAGCTGTATGTTAATGTACACACTCTCTCCAAAGACCTCACTTAAAATATAAGTAAGAGCCTGAAGGAGTGACGGAGGACTAAGATGTTAGTCATTCTTATGGACGAGCAAATACTTTCACCAACTCAAGTTTGTCACAGTTGTCTACTGGCTGATAAAAGCGGTCAACCCCGTTGGCGTCAGGGGAAACTAAGGTGTGGTCATGCGCTTGGTAAGCTTACGCCCCATCAACCAGACCAGTATGAGTGTGAGATGGGCTTCCGCATTGCTAATATCGAATAGTCTCGATACGAGAAAGGAAGTTTGGCTTTTCCTGGGCAGCGCTTGAGCGGTAGCTGAGCGAAGAATCTAGCGGCTATTGAGTCAATGTAGACTATTCACCTGCGCTATCCTGAACTTAGTCAGGAAAAAAATTAGTAACATCCACAAGGAGAACGCACGATGACTTGGCGTGGGTCAACGACAGTTAAAGACCGAATTTTTGCCTGCCTTCCTTATCTACTCCCCATCATCTCTGGACTACCATTTGGTAGTATTTTGTTTCGACAGTTTCCGGATTTGAAGATACTTTTGCTACCGCTACAACCAGTATTATTCATCTACAACACCATACCTTTGGCGGGATTGGTCATTTTTTTCCTATTGTTCTTATTAGTAGTTCGAAACGAAAGAATTGCCCATTTCATTCGTTTCAACACAATGCAGGCAATTCTTCTAGACATTCTCCTGGTTTTGTGCAGCCTGGTTTTACAGATTTTGCTACCAGCGCTGGGTAATAACTTAGTAACAGAAACATTGCTCAATGTCATTTTTCTGGGAACAGTTGCCGCCTGTGGCTATTCAATTTTTCAGTCACTATTCGGACGTTACGCAGAAATTCCAACGCTCTCGGAAGCGGTTTACGCACAAGTACGCTAAAAGTAACTAGCTTTTGGGCTAGTTAACATAGCAAAAGAAACCAAGTGCTTAGGCTCTTATCTATTCAATTGCCCTAGCTCTTTTCCTAAAGCGTTACTGGTGAAGAGCGTGGGACAACTGTGTTTTCCAGGTGACCAATACCTTCAATTTCAACACGGACGCGATCGCCTATTTGCATTGGCCCAACTCCTTCGGGTGTCCCCGTAAGCACAACGTCTCCCGGTAGCAACGTCATTACCTGAGAAATGTAAGACACCAGAAATTCTGGCGAAAACACCATCTGATTGATCAACGCTGATTGCCGAGGCTGAGGCTCATCGTTCAAAAAGGTTTGTAACCTGGCTCCAGGGTTCAACTCTCGCACAATCCAAGGTCCAAGTGGACAAAAGCTATTGAAGCCCTTGCCTCTTGTCCATTGACCATCCTGCTTTTGTAAATCACGGGCTGTGACATCATTAGCAATGGTATAGCCCCAAATTTTGCTTTGAGCCTGTTCGGGTGTGCAGTCTACACAATGCTCACCAATTACCAGTGCCAACTCTCCCTCATAGTCCACTCGTTGCGACTGAGGAGGAAAATGGATTTCCCGACTGGCAGCCGTGATGGCAGTTGGCGGTTTGAGAAAAAGGATTGGCTCTTTTGGTACAGGCGTTCCCATTTCAGCAGCATGGTCAGCATAGTTCTTGCCGACAGCAACAATTTTTGTGGGGGCACAAGGAGCAAGCAACTCGTAATTGCCTGGTTCCAACTCTAAATTGGTAGGTTGCCCCTGTAGCCAGGGCGGTGCATCGAGTATCTGAATATTACGCGTTAGTTGCAACAAACCGTAGTAAGTTTGTCCTTTGTCAGTTTTGATTCGGACGTAGCGGTGCGCCATAACGTTTTTGTGTTCCTTGGTGACTCAACGAAAGCTATCTCTTGTCTCTACAGATGTGAATTAACTCTGGCAGCTAGCTAGAATTAATACCAGAAAGTAGTAAGATTTTAAGTCCTTGCTTCTTCAATATTGGGTGGACAGACACTTTATGTTGTGCTGTCCATCTGTTGTGAAGAGGCCAAGTTGTCCAAAAGGAGATTAACACCTGTGCCCGAAAGTTACGAAATGATGTATATCCTGCGCCCAGATTTGGGAGAGGAGCAGGTAGACCAAGCGATCGCGAAATACGAAACGCTTCTGCGTGAGCAAGGCGCAGAACCAGTCGAGATTCAACATCGCGGCAAGCGTCGTCTGGCTTATGAAATTCAGAAGCAACGCGAAGGCATTTATATCCAGATGAACTACCAAGCTCCACCCAGCCATGTGGCAGTAATTGAGCGGGCTATGCGCTTGAGCGAGGAAGTGATTCGCTACTTGACCCTGAAGCAGGAAGTGCCTAAAGCTGCACCAGAACCCGTTGCAGTAGAAGCAGCAGCTAGCTAATTCCTCACAAGCCCGACGCTGTCTCATAGGACAGCGACAAGATAGCTCAGCGGGGTTTGATACCCCGCTTTCTTCTATTCTTGATCAACGACACGAGTACGTCACAAAACTACAAGAATTGCACCGATAGGCTGATCGCGATCGCACGTAGCTCAAAGTTTGATACAACGTTGCGTTTAAATCTGTTACTTGCTGACATAGGCGCAAAGGGAAGCACCAGAGGCAGGGGAGCAGGAGAAGTAACAACATCTTTGATTGCAACTTGGTATGAGACGCCCATGAACGCGAGTACACAAACGTTGTACTGAAAATCTCTCTTCCTCACTCACCACTCACCACTGCCTATTTTCAAGACAATCCGCTTTTCTCTCTAGGATACCGAGCACAAATCCTGACCCAGGTAACAATGGTAGGAAAGGTATTACAAATACCCACTGCCGCAATTGTGCTGTCTTCTTTGATCAGCCAGCAAGTGCCACCCTAGCGCCTGTGCCTTTTCTAGCATGATACTAACGGATACTGCCCCTAATAAAGTTTCGAGCTGGAATCGGCAAAGCTATCAGCGCCTGAAACTTGCCTTGAGTCTCGGTCTACGCCGCCAGCTTTTTGTGGCGGTATGTGATGACCTGAGTCTACGTAATCGTCTGGCAGGAACATTGCATGCTGAGTTAGGCGTAACCTCGGCAAGAGCCTCAGACGCTCAAGGTTACCCGAAATTGGTAAGCCTAAACCTAAACTTGAGCGACCCTAATCCCCTGGCTCAAATTGCTCAATGGCTAGCACAGAATCGGCAACTTGGAAGTTCTATACCAGCACCCGCCTTTCAGTTTGTGGGTATAGAGCGCTTAACTCGGCGATCGCCAGCTGCACAGCGCTTGTTCCTCAGGCGTTTACAGGCAATTGAGCGCTATCTGCCACGCCTGGAATCGACACTGTTGCTGTGGTTACCACGACCTTGGTTTTATACGATTCAGCAGTCAGTGCCAGAATTTTGGCAGTGGCATACTGGTATCTTTGAGTTTGAAGGTGAGCCAACACCACTACCTCCAGTTGGCGCTTCCAAACCAGAGGCTTCTCATGTTTCACCGACATCAGAAGAAAAAACGGGTTCTTCGCTAGAGGCTTCTTATCCTTCGTTAGTCTCAGACGAAGGAACTGGTTCTTTCAAAGAAGACTTACAGAGGTTGCTAACTGATGACTTAGTAGAAGATGTCGATCTGGCATCTCTAGGTGAAAGTAGTCGGAAAAATCAACACCCAAGCAAGAATTCAGAGCGCCATCCAGCTGACTCAGGGACAGCAATTGATAAGACCAACACTCAGTCTTCATCCCCAACTAATCAGGGACAAGCGATTCCCTATTCTGCTCCGACAAAGAAGCCTAGCCCCTACGAAACCCCTCCAATCAATCTTGACACTGATTTGAGATTGGGCGATGCGACTCAAGAATCAGAGGTGCATCAAATTGATGAGCTAGTTAGTAATTATCAATCCCAACTCCAAAATCCCAAATTAGGTGAATCGGTAGAAGAGTTGCAAGTAGCAACTTCCGACCTTCAACCTGCCAATCTACCCTTTGGGAATGCCTCTGACGAACAAACTTCAACCCAACAAGAGCAGCAATCACAGGCTTTAGTATCACCCGTTGATACCTATTTACAACTAGGCAACTATTATCGCCAAGCGATTGAACAGGGAGATGTCACTGAGGAAAATCTGGCGATCGCACTTCAGGCGTATGAGCAGGCGCTACAATTTTTAGACAATTCCTCGCCTCAGGCATCAGATATCCTCAATGACATCGGCAATCTCTACTGGATGCTCTCGCGTTGTCCTACCAGTGCTGAGCATGCATTATCCTATCTGGAGCAAAGCATTCAATCCTACCAACTGGCTTTGACGAAGTTGATTGCCGAAGAAGTCCCCCACACTTATGCAATGATTCAGAATAATTTGGGAGCGGCTTACGGGGATTTAGCGCGCCATCAAGATCCAGCCGACAACTTGGAGCAATCGGTTCGCGCTTATAACGAAGCGTTGCGCTATCGCCGTGCTGATAGTGAGCCAATGAAGTATGCTTCCACCCAGAACAATTTGGGGACAGCTCACTGGCATCTCGCTCAGCATCACTCATCAGTTCCGAATTTACAAGCCGCGATCGCCGCCTATACAGAAGCTATCTCTTTTTACCACCCTCAATCCGAGCCTCTGAATTGGGCGATGATTCAAAATAACCTGGGTACTGCCTACTGGAATCTTGCTCAGTACGAACAACCAGAGACTTGGTTACAACTGGCAATAGTGTCTTATCAAGAAGCATTGAAATATCGGACGCCTGAGGTAACACCTGCCGCCTGCGCTGCTACACAGAATAATTTGGGTACCGCCTATTGGCACTTGGCAGACCGAATTCAGAATAATCCAGAAGGGAAGGCAGAATACTTACACCAATGTATTGCGGCTTACGAAAGTGCGTTAGCGATCGCGGGGCGTCAGCCCTTCGCTCCTGTTGAAAAACTTGAGCAAGCAACACCGCCAATATCTGTAAATTTCGATATATTTGCCACTCACAATAATCTGGGACTGGCACACTACCAACTAGCAACAGATCCGCACTTTAGCTTAACCAAAGAGTCTAAATTTGCTCATCTTGAAGCCGCACTAGATCAGCATGTAAAAGCCTCTACAGGTGTTGCTGCCGAATCTGATGCCTATCAAACTACCTTGACCTACATTGTCAGAACTATTCGTGTTTTCTACAGTGAAGGTGGCATTAGTGGGCAAAACCGCGCTCTTTCTAAAGTTCCGGGTCAGCTATTACCAGAAATTTTGCCACGCTTGTGATTATCCAGGATGAGGAAACATACAGGGTTTACGGTGGCTTAAAGCTTAGGATTGCGTATAGCTTTCCTTCGTTAGTAACATAAACAAAAGATTGAAAGGAACTGAGGTGTTACCGAAAGCGTCTAATACTCTGTTTCCAAAGGTCTGTTTTATGTTGCAAAGATTTGTTTCCGGTTCAGCTGTTTTGGCAATTAGCGTATTAGCAATTTCCAGTGCAGCAACAGCACAGCAGCCCTTTCCTGGTAAGTACTGCGAAGCAGAAACCGTAGTTAATGGCGATCGCTTATTGTATCGCACCTCATTTATCAACAAAGAAAACCTGAACGTTAACGGACAGCCTGTTGAAGTAGATCTGCTCAAGAACGGCGAGTACGCGGCTCAGGCATCGACTCGTTTCACTGACAACTTCACTTTTACTGGAACAACCGAAACTGGAACTCCCCTATCGTTTCAGCTTGACCCTACTACCGATCAAATCCGAGTGACTCACGCTGAGCGAACCATTGTTGGCAGCTGTAGTATTGACATTTCTCCCGCTATACCCAAGAGCTGAGGGCAAGGAGTGGAGAGTAGCTCACAGAACCCCGCTAGCGAGAGTAAAAAAACCACTAACTACTAACCCCTAACTACTAACCCCTAACTACTAAGCCCTAACCCCTAACCCCTAACTACTAACTACTAACTACTAACTACTAACTACTAACTACTAACTACTAACTACTAACTACTAACTACTAACTACTAACTACTAACTACTAACTACTAACTACTAACTACTAACTACTAACTACTAAAACAAAACACTGTTGATTTCGTTTTTCAAGGCAAGTGGCTAGTAAAAGGGTTGTCGCTCTCGAAGCGCTTCCACCAAAAAGCTATGGATCTGTGTCAAGCAGAACTTGATGCAGGGAAATTTTGTTTATTGGTAGAACATTCCGACCATTTCACCATTTGGCAGCAAGCGATAGAAGTGGTAGGATGGGCAATTGCCACACAATGCTTTCAAGGCTCACATGGCGGCTCATGACTGAGCCAATTTTGGATTTTGGATTGGAAGAACATCACTACAACCTCCTACTTACAATTAAGGAACAAAAGCGGCAACGAAGTCGCTTTGCTAACGTTAATCGTGTATCTAAAATTCCCAAGCCCCTAGCTACAAGCCGTGGGGTCAATTCAATATCTAAAATCCAAAATCCAAAATCAATTAAGCTCCTTGCCTCAGGAGTTCTTGCAGGCCTTGTTCGCTTCGCCTCAAGAAGGTACCAGAATCATGGCTGAACTCAAACTGAGCTTACAACAGGGAAATACGGAACGAACAGTTACGGTAAATCGGGATAAATTTACTATCGGTCGTTTGCCCGAATGCGACCTTCACTTGCCTTTCGAGGGCATTTCCCGCTACCATGCCCGTTTTTTGAGAATAGCGATCGGGAGTTGGGTTATTGAGGATATGGGTAGCAAAAATGGGACGCGATTGAATGAACACCCTGTAACCTCACCTCAAACGGTAAATCACGGCGACGTTGTGTGGTTGGGGGATACTCGCCTTTTGGTTCTGTTGGCTGATCCACCTCAAGCCAGTACAACAAAGCTGCAACCTCCTGCTAAAGGAACGACAGGAACGACTATCCTTCGCAACGTTAAAGAGCTGCAACAGCAATGGATAGAAGCCACAAGTCAGGGTGATGAAATCAGTAACAAAGAAAAAGCGATCGCCCGCCTGAAAGACTTAGTGGATATAGCCAAGAGTCTGAGTGCAGCTGAATCTATAGAAGCGATTTTCTTGCAGGTACAGGAAGTCGTTTTCCGTTACCTCAAGAGTATTGAGCGCTTGGGTTTATTAATTGATGTTAGTGGTTCAGGCGAACTAGAATTGCTCAATGCCGCAGCCAGAAACGTTTCCCAACAGCAGAATCTGGCGGCTGATGCCAATTGGATTAGCCACACCATCTGTCAAAAGGTATTTACAGAAAAAGTGGCTATTCAAACCGCTGATGCCCAGATGGATCAACGTTTTGAGGGGCAACAGAGTATTTTGGTCAAGGGCATTCGTAGCGCCATGGCTGTTCCTTTGTGGGATGAAAATAAGGTGGTTGGTGTTCTTTATGCCGATGCCCATCATTCTTCAAGCCATTGGACTGAGGAAGGAGAGGAAGATCTCAGCTTTTTTTCGACCTTAGCGAACCTTGTGGCTTCTAGCGTACAACGTTGGCTGTTGGCACAGAAACTCAGAAATGAAGAAGCGATTCGACACAGACTAGAGCGGTATCATTCTCCTGCAGTCGTGCAGCAGATGATAGCTGGAGGAGCACTGCCAGATGGTCGTCTACCCCCTACAGAAGGTGAAATCAGCATTCTGTTTGCTGATATTGTCGGCTTTACTGCTCTTTCGGAACGGTTAAGTCCGGCACAGGTTGCCCAATTGCTTAATGATTTGTTTGAGGAGATGCTACAAGAAGTTTTCGCCGTCGGCGGTACTCTAGATAAGTATATTGGAGATTGCATTATGGCATTTTTCGGCGCTCCTGAACCTCAGGTGGATCATGCCGATCGCGCTGTCGTTGCCGCTAGAGGAATGCTGACTCGTCTAGAGAATCTTAATGCTCGTCAGGTCTTGCGGGAACCTTTGCAATTGCGGATTGCCGTCAATAGTGGGAAGGCTGTGGTTGGAGATGTAGGCAGCTCTCAAAGGGTAGACTATACCGCCTTAGGAGGGACAATTAATCTAGCCTCCCGTATGGAAGCCATTTGTCCCCCTGGTGCCTGTGTGGCGAGTGAGGCTACCTATACAAGACTGGCGGAAAAGCAAGACTGGCAGGAGATGGGAGAGTACCGTTTCAAAGGAATTAACAGAGCCATACAGGTTTATCAGATGCAGAGGCATGGCTCGCCCGTTGGGGTAAGTTATGGTGGTTCGAGCGATCGCTCTTCAGGTTGAACCTACATTTCGCGCCCTTGCTCGCATGAATTTAGGAATAGCGAACCCTGCAACCGCAAAGGTTATTGAGAGCCGCTTGAGGAAGATGGTATCTAAAAACATTGGGCTACTTTACTACAGATTAGAACCTAGAATTCGGAGTTCAGATAAAACTCTTAAAAGACCCTGCTATGAGAAGACGAAATGGCCTTGGAGACACGCTCTACCAAGACCACTCGCATTCCTAAATCGTAGATGCCTACCTAAGTGATAGGAGAGACTGAACGCCTGAAGTATAGGAGTATAACACTTTTCTTTTCTATGGCAAACGTTTTAACGTTGAAAGTCAGACCGCAGGGTGTAAGGGGTCTAAATCTGGCAGGAGGATGAGGGAGAAGGAGGAGATGGAGGAGATGGGGGAGATGAGGGAGATGAGGGAGATGAGGGAGATGAGGGAGATGAGGGAGATGAGGGAGATGAGGGAGATGAGGGAGATGAGGGAGATGAGGGAGATGGGGGAGATGAGGGAGATAAGCGAGATAGATTTCCTACCCCTCCAACCTGTAAAAATTGAGGCTAGAAAACACGGACTTATGCCTTTTAAGCCCTTCTATGGCGACACCGAGTTACTTACAGCTTGGTGCGGAGGAAGATGGGTATTTTACGCCGATAGAGATTTCCTCCCAAAGAAAGTCTCACAATGGATGAGTTGGTGGGAAGAGAGCGCTCAACTTTACGAATTTATCACCTCACAACCTCAATATCTGGAGTTTGATTCAAACTTTGGTCAGCGTAAAGTCGTTGCTATTTCTCCTCACGAGTTTTGGGGAATAGGGAATGGACAGCGTGTTGAAATCTCCAGAGCTGCCTTTGATGGCCCACTTATGGGCGGTAGCTTAGATACTAAAGATAAGCATGGGATAGTCTTTTATGAGTTTGGAAGACAAGCTGGGTATCTCTACGATTTTTATGAATGTGCGGAGTACACTGACGAGTCATGGCGTAGAGGATTTCCAATTTACATGGAAAGCCTTTGTAGATCGGTGGTTGGAGGAATTGATTTATCCCACACTTGCTGGACAAATGGTGTAGTTGAGAGATGGGAACAAAGCAACTTGAATTACATGGACATTTTTGGTTCAAAAGAATTTGTCTGGAATCGACATGGATTTGACCTTGGACTTCTCATGGGAGCTTTTCTAGTCGATTTGCATCAAAACTTGGGAATTCAATTTATAACTAAATTAATTCAGGAACTTCGGAATAGACCGGGCGCTCCTGGAAGTGCACGGGAAGGGGCATATAAGGTGCAAGATGCAGCAGCGGCTGCCGCAGGTCGTGATTTAAGTGAGTTCTTCGTCACCCGATGGAAATGGCCTATTTACAGAGATTAAAAAGTAATTGGGAATTGGGAATTGGGAAGAAGTACCTATTACCCAATTGTGGACGGTGGTTCATTCACCGACTGTTAGCGAAGCGGGACGGTGTCTTCGCTAACAGTATGGGGGCTTCCCCGGCGATGTTCTGTGAAGTCTTGCTCAAAACCACCAAATAACTAAGCTTAAGTTAGTAGTCATCAACTAATTTACCGATGTTCGACGGTAGTGTTACCGTAAATGTTGTCCCAACACCAACTTGACTTTCTACAGTAATCTGACCACCCTGCACGTCCACGTATTTCTTAACAATAGCTAAGCCTAGTCCAGTACCAGGAATTGTACCGACATTGCTAGCTCGACGGAAAGACTCAAATAAGTGTTTCTGGTCTTCTGGAGGAATGCCGATGCCTTGGTCTTGAATGCGGAAAATTACTTCATTGTGTTGAGAGACTAGAGCAAAATATATAGTACCTATCGGATCCGAATACTTGATGGCATTCGAGAGTAGATTCGTAAGAATTTGTCGCAGAAGCTTTTCATCGAGATATGCCTGAGTGCATTCGCCTTGGCTCATAAAATTGAGCGTTTGCTTGTCCCTTACTGTCTGCTGAAATTCTTCCACCAGTTCACGGCACAAACTCACTACATCTAGAAGAGTTGGCTTGAACTCCAGTTTTCCAGCTTCAGCTTTATCTAGAATCAGTACATCACTAACGAGTTGAGTTAGATGGTGAACAGTAGTTTGAATGCGGTGCAGATGCTGATGCTTTTTCTCCTCAGTCCATTTATGACCGTAATGCTGTAGTAACTCAGCTGAAGAAAGGATGGTTGTTAGAGGAGTGCGGTACTCATGGGAGACGACAGAGACTATTTGGGATTTGAGTTCATTGAGTTCCCTTTCTTTTTCCAGCGCCTTAAGTAGCTCGGCTTCTATCCGTTTGCGATCACTGATATCAGTAAAATAGACAGACAAACCATCTCTTGATGGGTAGGCGTGCACTTGACTCCACTGATTTAGGGGTGGATAAAACCCTTCAAACGTAACCGATACCTGCTCAGAGACGGCTTTGTGATACTGTTCGTAGAAAATTGAGCCAACGGCCTCTGGAAACATCTCCCAAATATTCTTATCTAGTAGCTCGGCTCGCGTCTTCTGCAAAAGCGGCTCTGATTGGGGATTAAGGTAGGTGAATCGCCACTGACGGTCTAGGGCAAAAAAACCATCCGTAATGCTTTCTAGGATATTGAAAATTCGCTGGTTCGACTTTCTCAGTGCGGTTTCAGCTTGTCTGCGTTCGGTGATATCTTGTACAACTGCATAAATCAACTGTTGGTTAATGATAGGTGTAGCATGCCATGAGAGCCACTTGTAAGAGCCATCTTTGCAGCGGTAGCGATTCTCAAAGAAGATGACATCACTACCTGTGACAATTTGCTGCGTAGCGGCGACGGTTGCAGGGTGGTCTTCTGGATGAACGAATTCGAGGTAGGGTTTTGTGGCGAGTTCTTCCCTAGTGAACCCGAGGTGTTTTTCCCAAGCTGGGTTCAGCTGCTTAAAATAGCCATCAAAGCCAACTACACACAGCATATCAAGGGAGAGCATGAAAAATTGATCGCCGTCTTCCTCCGTTTCCTGGCGCTTGATAACCTCTTGTCTCAAGTGCTCAGTGGCTTCTCTTGATGAAGTTCGTTCTAGGAGTTTGAGGTTGATTTCTTCATTGAGCCTTCGTAGTGCGGCTTCTAGCTCTTTACGCTTGGTGATATCCTCTGCAACACCAGCTAGGCGATAGAGTTGTCCAACTTGGTTGTAAAGTGGGAAGGCGCGATCGCGTATCCAACGCACTGACCCGTCAGGTCGCACAATCCGATACTCTTGGTAGAAGTCTCTCTCTCCCTGGAGAGGTTGAGCAAAGACAGCCATTACGCGATCGCGGTCATCGGGATGGATCGCATCTGTCCAGAACCTCGACTGTTCATACACACTCTCCCAGCTTTTGCCCCAGATCTCCTCGTAGCTGGGACTGACATAAATTGTTTGGTTTGTTTCTAGCGATCGCAACCAGAAGACCTCGCGATTGCTTTCCAACTCCTGGCGGAACTCTACCGTCCTTAAGCGTCCTGCTGCTTGGGAAGGCTCAATTGCTGAAACACCGCGATTGATAAGTGCATAAAGCATCCATCCTGTTGCGATGACATAGAACCAACCTTTAAAAGTTTGAATTTGTGTGAGAGTGTCAGGATTATTGACTAACAAACTCAGCAACTTGTCAGAAAACAGAATCCACAGTCCTCCAACCAGGACATAGATTGCAGCGATTTTCAAAGGAGTCAGTCGTGACGTGATGAGTTTACGCGCACCCGAAGTCCTAGTCATGGCGACTGTATATAACTGTGCTGTTCACTAGTTTTACCTGTTCAGGGAACGGTCGTCACTCCTGATCTAATTCAATTCCTGCTTACAATTGAAAACTATCAATTTCCTATTAGTTCAAACTGACACAGCTCTTCCTAAGAAGTTCACTGATAACGAACCACTTACAAAAGAGGTATTTGAGGGGAAAATTCCGGAGTCGTAATCTGTCGTTTGATCGATTATTTCTTATTATGCAGCGGACATCATGAAATTGTAAACATTTGTAAAAGATAAAACAGGAGTCAATCTGTGTCTGAGCCGTTGAACAAAGGCGACAAGGTTGAGTGGAATACGTCACAAGGTAAAACCACCGGCGAAGTGAAGAAGAAGCTCACTTCACCTACTGATATCAAAGGACACCACGTATCTGCCTCGAAAGATAACCCTGAGTACCTTGTTGAGAGCGAGAAGACGGGAAAACAAGCCGCTCATAAGCCTGATGCTCTGGAGAAAGTAGAGGAGTAATACCATTCATTAGTAGACAGGCGCTGGTGATACTCCGTGATGAATTAGAGGCACGATCCGCTTAAGTAATATCCAGCAAGTTTGCTCTATAGGTCTGAGCTGTCGCTTTTCCTTAGTCGTTTTAGTGAGTAGTTGGTATAGGTTGACGAGTCTCTACTAACTACTCTTCACTGGCTAGTGACAATCTTTACCAAATCTGGTGAGTCACTAATAATGATGCGTTTAGTGAATAGCAATTCAAAACGCGTTGTGTCTGGTAGTGCACTCACCTCGCCTTGATCTTGCACCACTACACATTGGCGATCGCTCAGATTCTTCTTCCGGAAGAATTATCGAAACGGCAATATCATTTTTCATCTCTCTATGGAGGTAAACTTTGATTTGTTTTTTCAAAATCACTACTACAAATTTTTTAACAAATTAGTGATTAGTTAAGGCTCGACGCAGTTAATAAAAGTTTTTTTGTTCAATGAATTGTTAGCCCTAAACTAAAATGTATCAGAGACTACCTTTTGTCTTAAGGTTTTCTTAATATTTTTTAAAACCCTGTGGTTTTAAACTAAAAATCAATAAGATATTGTTTGCGAAAGCATTTCAACCTAATTTCAATGCTGTTTCACCACCAATCAAATTTCCGATTATTACTGGCTTGTTTAATACTTCTTCCCTTGGGTATAACATCTTGCAGCCAAGCCGAACAGAAGAAAAATCAGATCAGTATTGATGGTGGAGCTGTAGGTTTTCCTATCCATCAAGCAGTTGCCGAAGAATTTCAAAAGGTTAAACCTAACGCTCAGGTCAGTGTTGCTTCAAGTGGTACTGGCGGTGGGATGAGCAAGTTTTGTGCTGGTGAAATTGATATCGTTGGTGCATCCCGTTCCATTAGAGATGAAGAAATCACAAGATGTAAAAAGAAAGGCATTAATTTTGTAGAGCTACCTGTCGCTCTAGATGGAATTGCTGTCATTGTCAATCGTAAAAATGAATTTGCGAAATGCCTGACTATCGAGGAACTAAAAAAAGTTTGGAACTCCAAATCAACTAACAAAGTAACTAATTGGAACCAAGTTAATCCAAAGTTTCCTAACCAGCGCCTAAAGCTGTATGCCCCTGCTTCTGATACTGGAACGTTTGATTATTTCACACAAGCTGTCACTGGCAAAGCCAAAAATAGCCGCACAGACTATACTCCTAGTCACAATCAAAACGTCCTTGTCCAAGGGATTGCGGGCGACACAAATGCTCTAGGATACGTTGGCATATCTTACTACATGGAAAACCAAGATAAGCTGAATATGGTTGGTGTAGAAAGCCCAAAAGGAAAGTGTGAAACGCCCGTTCCTCTAGATAACGTTGTTAAAAATATCTATCTACCTTTGTCTCGTCCTCTGTTTATCTATGTCAGCAAGAGTTCTCTGGATAGCAAACCATCGGTAAGGGAGTTTGCGGATTTTTATCTAGAGAATTCTTGGAAATGGGTCGATCAAGTTGGTTATGTTGCGCTACCCAATGAGGCTTATCCCAAGGTAAAGCAAAAACTTGCCTCTGGTGAAACAGGCTCTAAGTTTAAGGATGCTAAACCGGGTGAGCCGATCGCAAATCTTCTTTAAGAGGAACAGTCAACAAAAGGCTGAAGGATAAAGGATAAGACAAAATCGAGTTTCCCAAAAGGGAAACTTCTGATGTACCAAAAATTCATACTTCATCCTTAAAGAGCTGTTGGTGTGTCCATTATGCTGCTATCGCACACAAAACGATAGTGGTAGCGACGCAAGCAGCGTTTGCGCAGCAGACGCTAATACACTTCATACTTCATCCTTCATACTTTTTTCTACTTGTTATGCGAAACAGAAATTTTAGTGATGAGTTTAATCAGGAAGATGGGCAATTGCTAGAAAAGAAAGCGTCCGACGATATCCAGGAAAAAATTATCGAGGCAATATTATTTGGTTGCGCGTTAATTTCCATCCTTACTACGTTTGGAATTGTTTTTATTATCTTCCGAGTGACATTTGATTTTTTCCAAAAGGTTTCGTTCGCTGAGTTCTTTCTCGATACCAAGTGGACACCTTTATTTGCAGAGCGACACTTTGGAATTTGGCCTTTGATCAATGGCACTCTCCTGACTACAGCTATTGCCATGCTTGTTGCCATTCCTCTCGGTTTATGTTCCGCTATCTATTTAGCCGAATATGCTTCACCTAAGGTAGCAGCTATTTTACGCCCAGCTGTAGAACTGTTAGGGGGTGTGCCTACGGTTGTCTATGGCTACTTTGCGCTTTTATTTGTAACACCGGTTCTGCGGTCGTTTCTTCCCCTGGAAATTTTTAACGCGATGAGTGCTGGACTGATGATGGGAATAATGATTAGCCCGACAGTTGGTTCCATCAGCTTAGATGCCATATTATCTGTGCCTCGCTCTTTGCGGGAAGGCGCTTACGCGATCGGCGTAACTAAACTCGAAACCATAATCAGAATTATCCTTCCTGCAGCCCTTTCGGGGATTTCTGCCTCCATTATTCTGGGAATTTCTAGAGCCGTCGGTGAAACGATGACTGTTCTAATTGCTGCTGGGCAAGAACCTCGAATAAGTCTTAATCCCTTTCAATCAGTGGAAACAATGACCGCTTATATGGCTCAAATTTCTGGGGGAGATAGCCCCCGTGGCAGTGTTAATTACAACACCTTATATGCTGTGGGAGCTGTTCTGTTTTTGATAACTCTAGCTTTAAACACTGTCAGTCATTGGATTTCTAATCGCTACAAAGAAAAGTACGACTAATAGATATGACTACTTCTATTTCCCAAAACAACTTCCAAGAACCATCTGGAGAGTTTACTCCGAATGTAGATCGCCGAGAAAAAACAGGCAAAATCTTTGAGATCATCTTTTTGATTGGTCTGAGTATTGGTTTAGTGGTTCTTGCCGTCCTAGTTTTTGATGTCTTCAAGGATGGGTTAGGCAGACTGTTGACACCGGGTTTTTTGACTGAAACTCCTTCTCGATTTCCGGATAGAGGCGGTATACGTCCTGCTATTTTTGGCAGCATTCTTCTAGGGGGATTAGTCATGTCAATTGCCGTACCTATCGGTGTAGGAGCAGCTTTGTATCTCGAAGAGTATGCCCCGAAAGCTTGGTGGACTGATATTATCGAGATTAATATTAGCAATCTAGCTGGAGTCCCTTCAATTGTTTATGGACTACTGGGGCTAGGTGTTTTCAATTATCTTTTGAACTTCGGTCCAGCTTTGCTTTCTGGGGCACTAACATTGTCTTTGCTGTCTTTACCAGTAATTATTGTGACGGCAAGAGAGGCAATTCGAGCTGTTCCTGGTTCCCTCCGAGAAGCTTCCTATGGCTTAGGAACAACTAAGTGGCAGACAGTGTGGAATCACGTCTTACCTTATGCGATTCCAGGTATTTTAACAGGGGTGATTCTTTCCGTCTCGCGTGCCATTGGCGATGCGGCTTCTCTAATTGTGATTGGAGCGGTGAGTTTTCTCACATTCAATCCAGGCTTGTTTCAGCGCTTTATGGCTTTGCCCATCCAAATTTACACCTACATTACTCGACCTGAGCCTGGTTTTGCTCAAGCCGCCGCTGCAACAATCATTGTTCTACTGTTTTTGATTTTGGTTCTGAATGGCACAGCCATCTACCTTCGGGAACGCTTCTCGACATTTAAATGAATATAAGAATTCAGGAGACAGCGAGGCGGCGGGAAACCATTCTTTTCTAATTTTTCTTTCTAAGTCCTAAATTCTGAATTGTGACTGTAACAAACACGGGAGACTCACGATATGCGCTCTAACAACCAAGTCCTAAGCAAGCAACAGAATGGGATTTTTGATGTCCAAGGAGTCAAGGTTTACTACGGTGATTTTATGGCACTTCAGGAGGTTAATGTGGCAATTCCTGAAAAGCAAATCATTGCCTTTATTGGACCTTCTGGCTGTGGAAAAAGCACCCTACTACGCTGCTTCAACCGGATGAACGATTTAGTAACCGGAGCTAGGGTAGAAGGTAAAATCAACTACCAGGGTAGAAACATTTATGATGACAAGATTAATCCGGTGAAATTACGGCGTCAAGTTGGAATGGTATTCCAAAGACCGAACCCTTTTCCGAAGTCAATTTACGAAAACATTGCCTTTGGACCGCGTGCCAATGGTTATAAGGGCAATATGGACGAACTGGTGGAGCAATCGCTCCGACGAGCTGCTATTTGGGATGAAGTGAAGGACAAGCTGCAAGCGAAGGGCACAGCTTTATCGGGAGGACAGCAGCAACGGCTTTGTATTGCACGGGCGATCGCGATGAAGCCAGATGTCCTACTGATGGATGAACCCGCATCTGCCCTCGATCCGATTTCTACCCAGCAGGTTGAAGAACTTTGTCTTGAACTCAAGGAACACTACACAATCATCATCGTGACCCACAACATGCAGCAAGCTTCGCGGATATCAGATATGACTGCATTTTTCAACACACAAATCGATGAGAGTGGTAAGCGGCGGGGAAAATTAGTTGAGTTCAGTCCTACCGAGGAAATTTTCAGTTCTCCAAAAACTAAAGAAGCTAAGGCTTACATCAGCGGTCAGTTTGGTTGAGCCAGTTCGCTGCGCTCCAATTCAAAATTAATAATTCAAAAAAGGAACCTTCTGGATTTGTCCAGGGGCTTGATTAGTGGGAGGATTTTGATGAGCAAATGGCAACATAGCCCCAAACTAGGAAAGTACTTGATTGAGCCAGTTCAGACTCATATCGTTAAAGCTTTCCAGCCTATTAGACAGGGGTGCCAACAATTAATAGGAAGTTGGTCGAACGGACGTTCTGTGTGGGGCTTTGTGTCGCTGTTTTTGGTAGGAGCTAGCTTAAGCATAGCGATCGCTGCCTGTTCTGGAAGCAACGCCACCTCAGCTCCCAAGCCTGATGTAAAGCTAACGCTCGTTTCCTACTCGGTTACTAAAGCCGCTTATGAGCAGATCGTTCCTAAATTTGTAGAAAAGTGGAAGAAAGAACATAACCAAAACGTCACTATCAATCCGAGCTATGGTGGGTCTGGTGCCCAAGCCCGTGTTGTTATTGATGGCTCGCAAGAAGCAGATGTGGTACACCTATCACTCGCCCTTGACGCCCAAAAAATTGAGCAAGCAGGTTTGATTAAATCCGGTTGGGAAAGACAAGCTCCCAAAGGTGGGATTGTGACCCAATCTGTGGTTGCTATTATCACCCGTCCTGGCAATCCCAAAGGCATCAAGACATGGGAAGACTTGACACAAGATGGACTGAATATCATTACGGCTAACCCAAAAACATCTGGTATTGCTATATGGAATTTCTTGGCTTTGTGGGGTTCTGTGACCCAAGCCGGAGGTGACGAAGCTAAAGCGCTAGAATTTACTACCAAAGTTTATAAAAACGTCCCCGTGCTAACCAACAATGCGCGTGAGGCTAGCGATTTATTTTTCAACCAAGGTAAAGGAGATGTCTTACTTAACTACGAAGATGAGGTAATTCTGGCTGCACTGAATGGGCAGAAACTACCTTATGTAATCCCCGAAGTTAACATTTCCATCGACAACCCTGTTGCCGTTGTGGACAAAAACGTTGATAAGCACCATACCAGAGAAGTTGCAGAAGCGTTTGTCGATTTTCTTTACACATCAGAAGCCCAACGAGAATTTGCTAAGTTAGGATATCGTGTTGTTAACCCTAGCGTGGTAGCAGAACAGGCATCTAACTATCCCCAACTCCAAACGCTCTTCACTGCTCAAGATTTGGGGGGTTGGGATGATATCCAGAAGAAGTTCTTTACCGAGGGGGCAATTTTTGACAAAATTCAGGTTGCCAGCAAGGCATGAGAAGCCTCAACTCCCAGTAAGCGCGATTAACTAACTCTGCTTATCAACGGTAAGGGAACGATAATACGCTGTTAAGCATTTAATTTACTGGTTTAGGCTAACGGAGAGACGGGGGGAACGGAGAGAGAAATTGAGGATTTTTCTCAAAAACCGAAAGTATACAATTTAAATGCGCATTAGCTTACCATTTCACTGTTGGCTTGCTACAGACTGACCCCTCCCAGCACCCGAATTCAAGGGGAGAGCAAGAAATTCATCTGTAGCAAGCATTTAGTGAATTGGCATAAATATCGTTCCCTTAGGAATCACCTGTATTGTACTCAATTGAGGCTCGGGTATAAATTAGCTATTAATTTTAACTAACTAATTGTATGTAAACTAATCATTAAATTGTAGACAAACTAATAATTAAAGTTTTAAATCAGTTATTTTAAGCTTATAGCGCTTTATCTTTATAACTTTAAAAGTTCTATTTCCAGTCAATAATATACAAATAGTTTAGATTTAATTTAAGTAGATAAATTTAAAATTTTTATTGAAGTCTCCCAAAAGTTGCGCCCCTAAAGCCCGCATCCACTTGTTGTGGTGACAATTTTCAAAGTATTTACATTGTCACTGATATACTTCACAAATTATTCACAAACATATCAGTACACTGTAGAAACAGCTATACAGCAACAATAGTGAGCTGATTGCAGAACTGACTTTTCGCGAGTAGTCCTGAAATCACATTCCGAGGAATGTATAGGGAAAAAGGTTAAAGGGTGTATAGGTGAAAAGGAAAATTTTTCACATTTCCCCTTAGCTACAAGCAAAAAAATACTGTGAAATCTGAGTACGACACAAGAAACGGCTAACGAAAGAATAAGGACTGTGGTTTTGGGGTTACTAGGAGAGAATAAGGCTTCTGAGCTTACGCCGAACTCACGTTGTGCCTAGTCAGATTGCAGAAAGAGGAAGCTTTCCTTTGTTGCTTTCTGCACTAATAGCCCAGCTTCAAAAAGCTGGGCTAGCAATCCTATACCTATAGTCCAAGTGCATCGCTGGTGCTGCTTTGTGAGTTCATTTGTGAGGTTTAAAATGGATAAAACCGTTAATCTCGGCAGAAAAGATATTGCAGAGCTATGGCAACTGTGCAAGTATCTTGATTCGATTCCCTACAAAAGTGCTTATGACCTCGCTACCCGACCGACAACGCGAGAAATAAGTTACTGGACAACCGCCGAGTGGAAAGCACAACGCCAATATGCTGATTGCATCTTTTATACGAACGGTTGGGGCTGGCGACTCCAGGAGCGCTGGAAAGAGCGTCTCGCTCAACTAGAAGCTGAGCTACCAGCACCCGACGCTGCTGTACTGGGAGGAACGCTACCACAGCCAAGAGCTGATGATGCAGTACTGGGCGGGCGTTGTGAGTACCTACGCAAAACGTTGAATAGCTACACACAAGCGCAGCCTGCCGCCAGCTAAGTGGGAGTGTTTGGAAGAGGCGATCGCTAGCGATAAAGCAGAAGTACTAATACTTTCGATTGATGGATGAATAAGCCAAAGCTGCATTCTGACAGAGGAAATTGCAGCCGTATGCTTCTTAGAATGATCGCTCGTCTAGACTCTAGTAAAGGTGGGCTGCCTCCTTTGTTCTCCTTATCTACTATCTTTGGGTGCAACTCGTATCACCTCACAGGTTGCACGTACTTTGAGTTGGCGCGAACAAAGCAGATTTGATCGTTAGAACCATTAGTGACTTTGAGCCAAGGTTTACCTGATTGATCATTCAATGTGGCAAATCCGGCAGGAGACAGATTGGCAATAAGATTTTGGCTTGGGGTGTTCTCCTTAAAGCGACGGACAACAGGCCACTGATTGATATTGAGAGGGGGAATCTTGGCATCAGGAGCATACCAGGAAGTCGGCATTTCCTCTGACCAGCGACAGTTAACCCCATTTGGGTCAGGGTCAACTACAATCCACTTTTTATGACTTGTTTTACTCGAATAATCACCATTAGCATCGGCTTTTGGTAACGCTTGTTTTGCTTGTGGTGCTTCTTCTACTTGAGTGGATTTGGCAGACAGCTTAGATGATGGGGATACATCTGCCTGTGGCTGTTGAGCTTCCGTACATCCTGCTACTAGCACCAGTAGTGCTAAAGCCAAGTTAACAGCTTCCTGATTCAGTCGTATCATCATGCCTCACCACTCATACAGGCGATAGTACACATCAGAAGCCATGGCCCGCCACTTCTACCTGGCACAGGGAGAGGGAAAACCAGTGGGATTAATACCATTTGGTTAAATGTTTGACACTTATCGGCGATTACATTTTAGGTATTAGGTAGTAGATGGTAGGAAGGACGCTACAACCTACTACCTTGACTATTTGTGTCATTTTTAAGACTAATTGGTATAACAAGGTGGCTATCCCTACGCAATGGTTCCCAAACGGTCAATGATGTTGCTAGCCAGTTGCGCCGCCAAATCAGTAAACGCATTCAGCAGCACCTTCTCACTTATTTGGAAGATTAAGCGTTTAGCCCCTATGTGCCAAATAAGCCTGATAATAAGGTCGTAGTTTTTGACTGTTCACTGGGGAGCTATTTTGAGCGATGGGCGTCTACGTATAAATGCAAGAATTAGCGTAATGGCTTCAATGACGAATATGACACGATGGCTCCAAGCCGCTGTGCTAGCTACAGCTTCCTTCTTAACTGTCGGTGCTTTGAGCCCGATATCTGCTGCCCCTTTTGACAACGCAGAAGTTAACTCCAGTAATTTCATCGTCGTAGCCTCCCCCTACGGCAGCAATCAGCATCAACTACTGATCATCGAACAAATCTCAAACAAGCGGCCTTGCTGGAGTGAAAGCGGCAGCGATCCGGTCAATGTAGAGCCTCTACTCCTGAATTTTGACTTCACAGGCATTTGCGGACGCAGCACTGATAGTAACGGCTATTCGATCCGCATGAATGGTGAGGATCTCGGGTTAGACTACATTCTCAGAATTGCTGAACGTGATGGGGATCTGGTGCTGGTTGGTAGTAATCGTAAAAACCTCGCTGCCTCACCTATTGAAATTGGCAGAACCAGAGGTAGCACCAATGGCTTTAAGAAAATTGTTCTCAATCCAGGTTGGCGGTTAACGAGAAGAACCTATCAAGGAAAAGCATTAGGTCACATCTATCTCACCAGTGATTCGAGTACTCCAGTCAATCAAACGCCTAATACTACCTCTAAGCCTCTACCGCCTACCTCTCAGCCTCTACCACCTACCTCTCAACCCTTACCACCTAGCTCTCAACCTCCTGTACGGGAATTGATTTTTACCAAGCCGCAAGCCGGGTCAATCACTCCAGGAGGACAACTCCCTGCAACTACCCCTCCAACCGTGACCTCCCCGGTAGCTCCAGAACGTCAGATACCCGTATTTGTTGTACCTACAAGACCACAAGGACAGCTAACTACTCCAGGAGGCATAACTCCTACAACTAGCCCTCAACGGTTACCGTCTTTACCTCCCTCAAAGTCTACGCTACCAGTGCTTGTTGTGCCTACTAGGTGAGGTTCTGGTCTATTTCGAGGGGTGCTAGAGCAAACAAACAGCTGTGCGCATTACTTTCGCCAGCTGTTTAATTTTATCATCTCGCCTGTCATCCCCCGGCAAGCTGGCGCTGTGACGGGGGATGACAGGCGGTTAAAAGAGGAGGTATTGAACCTCCTCTTTTAACATTTAAAGCTATGCCATCTGCTAGTAAATACAGTAAAATATTAGCGTGTTGACACTTACATATCGCTACCGAATCTATCCAGACGCCACTCAACAACAGCAGTTCATTGAGTGGATGGAGGTTTGCCGCAGTGCCCACAATTACGCACTGCGAGAGATAAAAGATTGGTGCGACAGCCGTAAGTGTGTTGTAGATAGATGTTCCCTAGAAAAGGAGTATATCCTCTCCCCTGAGTTCAAGTTTCCCGGAGAAGTCCAACAGCTCAACAACTTGCCAAGAGCCAAGAAGGAATTTCCTAGATTAACTGAAGTTCCTTCCCAAGTTCTCCAGCAAGCCGTTAAACAGTTGCACAGAGGCTGGGAATACTTTCAGCACAGAGGATTCGGTTTTCCTAGATTCAAGAAGTTTGGACAATTCAAGTCGTTAGTGTTTCCTCAGTTCAAACAGAATCCAGTAACGAGTTTGCACATTAAGTTACCCAAGATAGGAATAATCCCGATCAACCTGCATAGACCTATCCCTACAGGATTTACGGTCAAGCAGGTGAGAATCTTGAGGAAAGCCAACTGTTGGTATGCATCTATCTCCCTGCAATGTGATGTTAGTGTTCCAGACCCAACTCCTCACGGGCATCCCATTGGTGTGGATATTGGGCTAGAGAAATTTTTAGCCACTAGTGACGGTGTTATCGTAAAACCGCCCAAGTTCTTTAAGAAGTTGCAAAGCGAGTTGAAATTACTGCAACGCAGATTCTCTAGAAAAAAGAAGCGGTCTAAGAACTACGAGAAAGCCAGAATCAAGCTAGCTAGACTCCACCACAAAATTGACAACACCAGGAAAGACTTTCACTTCAAACAAGCCCATACTCTTTGTGACGCTGGGGATATGGTCTTCATGGAAGACCTAGATTACCGCACCAGTGCTAAGGGAATGTTTGGGAAGCATATGCTTGACGCTGCATTTGGTCAATTCAGAAGCATCGTCAAGTATGTGTGCTGGAAGAGGGGAAAGTTCTTTGCCGAGGTTGACTCTAGGGGGACTTCTCAACAGTGTCCTGAGTGTAATCAACAAGTTAAAAAAGACCTGAGCGTGAGAGTCCATAATTGTCCTGATTGTGGATACAAGACGCACAGGGATATTGCTTCAGGTCAGGTAATTAGAAATAGAGGGATTAAACTCATTAGTACCGTTGGACAGACGGGAAGGGAAACTGCCTGTGCAGACGATCTACCGGGGATTGAGGCAACTCAATCTAGGCAAGTGTCGAAATCCCGTAAGGGAACAACCAGGAAACCTAAGAAGTGATTCTTGGGATGCCTGCGCTACAATCTCTGATTTAGCGCAGGAGGATGTCACATACATCCCATCTAACGCCAGCCTTTCTCTGCTTGCTCTAGTACGTAGGCAGATACATCCTCAATCTGATTGGCGCTCAAGCGGTCTTTGAAGGCTGACATATTATTCTTGCCGTTTGTTACTAAAGAAGCGATCGCATCCTCAGAATCCATCCCATTCCTTTTTAAGGCTCTTTTGTTCAACGTCTTGCCACGCCTGACAATATTGCCGCCATTAACATGACAGCCAGCACACTGAACACTAAAGATTTTTGCGCCGTTTGCCGTATCGGCGGCTAGAACCCAAGGGCTGAAGGTGAAACTCAGCGCAATTAGCAGGATGATTAGTAGGAACTTCAAGAAATTCTCCTGGTTTTCAAACATCGGTAATAATCATCCTTGCATACAGCTTTTTTGAATTGCTTATGACTCGCTCCCGCTATTTTGTGTTGTTCATAGCGCTGTTGCTGATTGTGCTGTCTTGGTGGGGTGTGGCGGCTTCGCGGGATGGACTTGTTGTGCGATCGCTAAACCGAAATGGAGTTCCACTACTGTATGTTGCTCCCCAGCGCGCCGAGAAGGTACCAGGTGTCCTTGTTGCCCATGGCTTCGCGGGTTCAAAGCAGTTGATGCTGGGCTACGCACAGGTTCTGGCACACGGGGGATACGCTGTGATGCTCTGGGATTTTGCTGGTCATGCCGCTAATGCATCACCACTGGGGCGTCTTTCACTCCAACAAGACCTTGATGTAGCTTATGCTGCCCTCATAGAGCAGTCTGAGGTCGATGCGGCACGTCTAGCGCTGCTGGGTCATTCTATGGGTAGTGGTGCAGTGATGTCAGCTAGCATTCGTGATGTAGATCGTTTTGCTGCTACTGTTGCCATCTCGCCTACAGGGGCGCAGGTAACACCCTCTGCCCCGCGTAATCTTCAGCTACAGGCGGGCAGTTGGGAAGGTGGTTTTGTCAGGAATGCTCAAAAACTGCTAATGACGGCAGGTGGAGAAAATAAGAACTTGGCTGAGGGACGAGGGCGATCGCTTTTAATCATCCCCAATGCTGAACATATCACCATCCTCTTCCGCAATGCTAGCTACCAAGCTGCTCTTGACTGGCTCAATGCTACTTTTGGAATGTCGCCCACTAGCAGCTATGTTGACCGCCGGATGATTTGGTATGGCTTGCACCTGCTGGCATGGCTAATCCTGCTGGGTGCAGTTTCCCCCGCTTTGGCTGTACCTGCTGCTGAAAGGAGGGTAAAGGTGCCTCTGTTTAGAAGCTGGGCAGCTTTATTCCTCGCTCCGTTCGTGGCAACTGGTATCCTCACATTGATTAGTCGGGGAGTTGATATTCAGAATCTGGGCGGCTTGCAGGTGGGCGGTGCCGTGGGAATCTGGTTTTTTCTGGCAGGTATCGTCTGGTTAGGTATCCTGTTTCACTTGCCACGTCCTACAGGACGTGCTATTGGGCTAGGATTGGCACTGTTCGTACTTTTTTGGATAGCTTTTGGAGCGATCGCACAGGTAGTCTGGCTCCAATGGTGGCTGATTCCATTGCGCTTGAGGCTGTGGCCTCTGCTGTCGCTTGCCTGTTTTCCCTGGTTTTTTGCATCAGGGATAGCGCAACAAGGTGTTGGGGTATTCAAACGGGTGGCATGGTGGTTAGGACAAAGTCTAGTACTGGTGGGAGGCTTCATTTTGGTGCTTTACTTGGTGCCCGAACTCGGCTTCATCTTCTTATTACTACCCTTGTTTCCTCCACTGATGGCAATTTTCTCATTGGCTGCTAGTGTACTTGACGAAGTGTGGAGCTATGCTTTGGGAAGCGCACTATTCTTTGGCTGGATGATTGCGGCAGCTTTCCCTCTATCTCCCTAATACTGAGTTGCATTCATACATACTACTTTCTCTGCCTTGCCCCTTTATCTATGAGGTGTCAGGCTGAATTGTAAGTAGCGGTTTGCTCCAAAAAGCCCTGCCTGGTTATCGGAGCAAGCGATTTGTGCGACCCCTAAGTGCCCCCCTTGTAAGTAGCAGTCTCAGCAGCACAGCGGTTCCCACTCCCCAAGCACCATTGACCAATAAACCTAAGAGCATTCCCGTAGGCTGAAAGCCGCCTGCAATGGGCTGATTTTTCAGGGGTGCGACTATGAACCAAGCTACTAGGGTGGGAGCTAGAGCACCAAATAGCAGTGCTGCTATCCAGTAGCTCTTGTCTTGCCGAAAGCGAGGCGCGATCGCCGCAAAGACCATACCCCACACTCCTCCCCAGAAGGCTGATGACCAAATTTGCGGAATTCCAAATGGCTGTGTTGGTGTAGTTGCATAGGGAGCGCGCGGGGTGAAATTCACACCATGTAGTAGCGCCAGCATGCCTTGGTGAAACACCAAAACGGCAACAAAGCCTGCAAGGAATGCCAGGAGAAATCGAGATAAAGCAGAATTGTGAGCCATAAACGAGAGGTACTATCTACAATCAAAATCTATTTTCCCGCCTCTAAGCGACTTTGGCTGTGTCTGCCTGAACAAAGATCAGGTACATGTCCTGATCAGCGTCGATTTCTCCTGAAAATCTTTTACTAACAAATACTCTCTAACAACTACGTAACTATGTGAAGAGCTGTAAAGAAATAGGCTTTTGTAAAGCGATCGCTTGCGAGTAACAAGACATAATTGAACTTAAAGTGCAGGATGGGGTTCTCTCCACATGTGAAATACCTGTAGCAGCCAGTAATCTTTGATTCAATCACTACCCTAAAATAAGGAAAGCCACATGTCCCAAAATATAGATGAACTTCCTGAAGGCGGGATGGGTCTAAAAATCATAGCGAATTTAGCAGATCAGCTAAGCTACACCCGTACTCCTGATCATAAAAATTGTCTATCGATTGTGAAAAATTATCAGCAACAAGCTCTGCCAAAGAGTAGTGTCTTAGAGCGGTTGAACTGGTTTAAACACAGAGGTCATCTCCCACAGCCCTCTAACACTCCCCTCCAGAAAATAAATATAAAAGTTAATACCGATCTCCGGGCTCTAGATCAGGTTTTAGATTGGTATGAGCAGCTGCAAAACCTACCAATTTCTCAAACAGTTTTTCACCAATGTCAACTAGTTTTAGCCGAAGGTTTTACTAACGCTGTTCGCCATGCACACCAGGGGTTAGATTCAGAAACTCCTATTGAACTCGAAATAACAGTGTTTAAGAAAAGCTTAGAGATTAGAGTTTGGGACTATGGACAGCCCTTTGATTTAGAGGCAAAGCTTAATGAATTGAAACAAGTAGATCAAGACATCCTCCAAGAGGAGGGTCGGGGAGTTAGTTTCATGCGACAGCTGGCTGAGCATGTAAGTCATACCCAAACTTCTGATGAACGGAATTGTTTAGTAATTGCGAAACGTTTACCGTCTTCCTAAACTTTTTGAAACTGGATTGGTTTCGTGAAGCCACGCATTCAAAAGTTCTTAGAGCATAAGGTGTTCAACCGCTTTTAAGCTGGTGGGTTATTTCTGCCAGAGAGCACTAGTTAAGCTTTATTACTTAAATCGTTTCTGCTCACCTCGGTAACGTATCCATTCACTGATAAAAGCGGCTACCCCAGACAACAGGATAAGAATGACACTCAGGGCGTTGATATCTGGTTTAACGCCAGTCCGGATACGGCTAAAGATTTCCATTGGTAGGGTTGTTGCACCAGTACCAGCTGTGAAGCTGGCAATCAAAAAGTCGTCCATACTGAGGACAAAGGCTAAGAGACAACCGGCAATAATGGCAGGCATCAATTCGGGTAGCAAGACTTTGATGAAGGCTTGAAACGGAGTTGCGCCTAAATCGAGAGCGGCTTCTTCTAAGTGAGGGTCAAGAGCAGAAATTCGTGAGGAGACAGAGATCGCCACATAAGCCAGACAAAACACCACATGAGCTGCCACAATTGTCCACAGACTCAGGGGTGTACCAATGACGGCGAGGAAAACAAGGGTTGCTACGGCGATCGCAATATCGGGAATAATTATCGGCAGATAGGCGATACCTCGGTACAACGTCTTGCCAAAAAAACGGTAACGTGCTAATCCGACGGCCATCATCGTTCCCAGCACAGCGGCAATACCGACTGACACGACAGCCACGGTTAGGCTATTTTGCAACGCTCCGAGTATACGTGTGTCGCGAAATAGTCTCTGGTACCACTTGAGGGTGAATCCCTGCCAACCTGCGCTATAGGCAGAATCATTAAAGCTATAAAATGTCAGTACCAAAAGCGGCAGGTACATATAAAAGAACATCAGTAGGGAGAACAGTCCCTGCCAGGAGAAGCGGGGTTTGGCTTGAGATTGCAACATATCAATTGGGATGTCCTCGTCCTGCTGATCCGAGAGTGTGTCTTTCATTCGGTCGTACCTGTTCCCTGTAGGCATTGGCGTTGTGGGGTATTAACCCAATCGCGTCTGTTGGTTGCTCACCTAGCTCTCAATTTAGCGGATATCTGTTCCCAACTTAATCAAAGCTAGTATTTGTAGGAAGCCGTAAGCAAGCTAGAAGAGTAAAGTGCAGATGGCAACCCTCATCAATCTCAAATCGTCTATTTTTAGGACAGAACGATGATACAAGCCAACTTATCGCACGCCATTCCAGTCAATATCCCACCAACACTAAAACTTACACTCACTCATGAGCAGTTCGTTCAGCTAGCGATCGCTAACCGAGACTTACAACTGGAACGAACTGCGACAGGAGAGTTAATTGTCATGGCTCTAACTAGAGGCACTACAGGAAACAGAAACTCGGATACAGAAGGACAAGTCTGGTTGTGGAACCGTCAGACTAGACTCGGTAAGACGTTTAACTCCTCGACTGGCTTTCAAATCTTTGTCTAGCAAGGTATGCAGCCCCAAATTTAGGTGAGTCCGAAACAACACCTACCCAGCCGCGCAGGGATAAACCCGATCGCTTCTCCACCAAAGGCGATCGCATTGGTCAGTCTGCCAATTCCTCTAGTGTGAAATTCAGAAGGTCACACAATGCTTTCATCTGATTTGGAGAGAGCTTTGGGATATGTCTGCCAGCTTCCCAGTTTTGCACAGTAGTTACAGTCACACCTAATTCAAGAGCAATTTGCCGCTGCGTCACGCTTAGCGATTCGCGTCGTTGTTTGAGCTTTTCCCCCACACTAGTCATTCCTGTCTTTTATCCACCATCTCTTAACCAAGTTGACTTGCTTAAACATTACTCATAATATAAAGGCATGACTTCACAAAGTCAGAAAGCCAGTGCATCGGGGCTACCAACCTATTAGCACTGGCTCTGACTCCAATTAGCAATGGAGACAAGTTCATTATGCCTTACACAGAACGCCTTAACCTTTGGGGGAAGACTTCGCCTGCCTCCCAACAGGCAAGGGGTAGTTGTTGGTTAGTATCGCGCTTGTTGTGATGCAGACGGTCATCTAGAGATTATTCGTCGCCTGATGCCCGACGCTCAATTTGTGGTGATGTTCAAACTCGACGTGCTACAGCCACAGCCAACTGACCAAGAAAGGCAGAAGGCAGGCGGCAGAGGGCTTTTATGAAGATTGAGGGGGTTCTTACTCTAGGACTTACGCAGAAAATATTCCCCAACAGAGTTAAAACGGGGGGCTAGGGCGTGTTTTCAAACTTCCCTGTAAGATTTAGATCCCCCTAAATCTCCGGACTTCGTCCCGCTTGTTCGAGTAGAGCTGCACCCGCCGTCGAAGAGAGCTAACACTAAAGCTCCAGCTTAAAAAGCTATGGATTAATCTGGTTAAAATGTCGAGAATTCTTTCCCAAAGAGTTACAAGGTTATGAACCTTTTCGTCTAGTTAACGCTGAGCTACTGACTTAAGCAAACAATATTTACAGATGTTTACCTTATGAGAAAGATTTCATGCCGGAATTTTTAAAGATTCTTTTGATATCAGAAAGGTTTATTCCTCATGGACACTGCTATCTCTGGAAACCGGAGTTAGTTTGGCTGCATGTTATATCAGATGGGTTGATTTCACTGGCGTATTATTCAATTCCCTTCATGCTGGTCTATTTCGTCCGTAAAAGACCAGATGTGCCTTTTAACTGGATATTCTTAATGTTTGGCACTTTCATTGTCGCCTGTGGCACAACCCATCTACTCGAAATCTGGACGCTCTGGTATCCTACATACTGGCTATCTGGGTTAATCAAAGCCATTACCGCCTTAGCTTCATTGGGGACAGCACTGCTGCTACTACCGTTAATTCCCAAGGCACTAGCTCTCCCAAGTCCAGCACAACTAGAGACAGCCAACCTTGCACTGAGAAACGAAATCACTCAACGTCGGCTTGCAGAGGAAGCGCTACAACGAGCGAATGAACAGTTAGAAGTTAAAGTTCAGCAAAGAACTGCCGCGTTAGCTTCAATCAACGAATCACTGCAACTTGAAATTACTGAGCGCAAGCGGGCAGAAGAGGCTTTATATCGAAGGAAACAAGCATTCAGAGCTTTGGTGGAAAACTCTCCAGATGTGATTGCAAGATTTGACCGACAATTGCGCCACATCTATGTAAACCCAGCCATTGAACGAGCAATCGGGATACCATCTGCTGCTTTTCTCAATAAAACTAATCAAGAACTGGGAATGCCAGAGAAATTTGTATCTTACTGGAACGAAGGGATTCAAAAGGTTTTTGACACCGCTGAAGAAAAATTTATTGAATTTGATTGGCAAACTCAAACTGAAGTAAGAAGTTACCACTCTCACTTAGTTCCTGAATATGCCAGAGACGGCTCGGTTGAATTTGTCTTGGGTGTCACCCGCGACATCACACATCTTAAGCAGGTCGAGAGCCAAATTCAAGAATCACTACAGGAAAAAGAAATCTTACTCCAAGAAATCCACCATCGGGTTAAAAATAACTTACAAGTTATCTCCAGCCTGCTTGACTTACAGTCTCAGTATATTGAGGATGCGTTGACAAAGGAAATGTTTCGAGAAAGTCAGAAACGAGTCAAATCCATGGCTCTTGTACATGAGCAATTATATCAAGCTAAAAATTTTACTAAAATTAATTTTGCTGACTACCTAAAAAAATTGGCATACTACTTATTCGACACCTATGGAATAGATACAAAGCAGATTCAGCTAAAGCTAAATATTGAGGAGATTACCCTAACTATTAATAGAGCAATTCCTTGTGGTTTGATTATCACTGAATTAGTCTCAAATGCCCTGAAATATGCTTTTTCTAATAGAACAGAGGGGATAATCGAAATCGCTTTTTCTTCGGATAGTGATAAAAATTTTACGCTTATCGTCAGAGATGATGGTATAGGATTACCAAAGAATTTGGACTTCAAGAAGGAAAAGTCATTAGGACTCCAATTGGTCAGTATTTTAGCGAACCAACTTGAAGCAACACTTGAATTAAACTGTTGCGTAGGCACTAAAGTTTGCCTGAAATTTTCAGAAACGGCTCACTGAAGGAACGTATTTGTGTTGTGATGGCAAGAGCAGTGAAACCAAGCTACCGTTAACTAACGCTGGGCTGCCGACTTATCGCCGTACTTAATTAAAAGCGCGATCGCGATACTCACCGCAAAAATTAACACCATACTCAAAGCCGATCCAAATCCCCAGTTTTGAGTTGCCCCCAAAAACTGGTTATAAATCAAACGTGCCCCCGTCATACTCGACGCGCCACCCAGCAATTCTGGATCGACGAAATCCCCCAAGGCACTAATGAACACCAGCAAGGAACTAGCGGCAATTCCCGGTAGGGTTTGGGGCACTGTTACCTTCCAGAATGTTTGAATGGGATTCGCCCCCAAATCTGCTGACGCCTCCAACAACCGTCGGTCTAACTTTTCTAAAGAAGCATAGAGAATCAACACCATGTATGGCAGATAACTATAAGCCATACCAATCAAAACGGCTGGGCTACGATTCAATAACTCTAAAGCAGGTAACCCAATACTGGTTAGTACTGTATTCAGAACCCCTGTAGGTCGCAGAATCGTAATCCAGGCGTAAGAACGCAACAGTGAGGAAGTCCACAGGGGCAAGATAAAGCCCAATAGCAGTAAATTTTGCCACCGCTTCGGTGCCATTTGAGCAATCCAGTAGGCAACAGGGAATCCCAAAAGCAAACCGATCGCCGTAGTACCAATGGCAAAAAAGAGCGATCGCCCCATCACCTGAAGATTAATCGCTTCAAATACCCGAAGAAAGTTGTCCAACCCAGAAGGAATCACCACATCTCCTGGTCTGATATTCGGCACTAAACTCAGCTCTAAAATCACCAGGGTAGGTAGCACCAGCAACAAAAATAACCAAAGACCAGCTGGACTTAGCAATATCAGCGGTTCCAACCACTGTGATCCAGCCCGTTTCGTCTCGTTTAGAACTGGTAGATCAGCAAGGTCATCAGTTGCACTGGGATTGGGTAGAGAGGGAGGGGTAATGTTAGTAGACACAGGCAATTATTGAAGGATAAAGGATGAAGGGTAAGGATGAAGGATGAAGGGTAAATTGCTAAGCGGCAAATGTAGTGTATTTTTTATACTTCATACTTCACGCTTTCTTACGCACTCGTCAATTGAGTCCAGTAGCGGTCATAAACTTGGCTGAAATCTCCCACAGGTGCAAGACCTTCACAGAGTGCCAGCAGCGATTCTGGCGGAAACAGGCTTGGATTATTTTGGATTTCAGGGGGTAACAACTTGAAGGCTTCTTTGTTCGCTGTTGAGAAGCTCAATCGTTGACAAATTTGAGCCGCTATATCAGGCTGTAACATAAAGTTAATCCAAGCATAGGCTTCCTCAGGATTGGGAGCTGTTTTCGGAATTGCGATAGTATCTATCCATAGAGAAGAACCACTTTTAGGCAGCACATACTGCAAATCCTCATTTTCTTTCATGATTTCATTGGCATCGGAGGAATAGCACATCGCTATCAATAAATCTCCGCTCAACATTTGATCTCGCCAAGTATCTGTAGTAAATGAGGCGATACTAGGCTTTAACTCTCTCAGCTTTTCATACGCCTCTTGAATTTGTTGGGGGTCTGTTGAATTGTACGAATACCCCAACATTCTCAATGTTGCACCCATGACTTCTCGAATATCATTAAGCAACGTCATCCGCTTGGATAACGGCTTTCGATGTTCCCAAAGGTAGCTCCAATCTTCCGGAACCTCTTGCAACTTCTTTTTGTTGTAAATTAAACCAGTCGTTCCCCAACTCACAGGTAAGCTATGTCGATTTCCTGAGTCATATTCGGGATTCAGGAACCGAGGAAATAGCCTATCGATACCCGTAATGCGCGAGAAGTCAAGTTGAGTTAACGTTTCTAACTCGACCATCTTCTGCACCATATATTCAGACGGATAGATAATACTGTAGGTACCCGCACCTCCTGCCTGAAGTCGAGCAAGCATTGCCTCATTGGAGTCAAAAACATCTGCTACGGTTCTAATGCCTGTTTCTTTGGTAAAGCGGGCAAGAATTTCGTCATCTGTATAGCCGTATTGGGTGTAGATATATAACTCTTTTGAAGACCCTTTATTAGTTGTTTGTGCTTGTACCCCAGCCAGTGTCCAGCCACACCCTGATAGCGCTAAGCTGCTGAGAGTTGCCGAGGTAGCTAATTGGATAAACTGACGCCGTTTGAGGTGTCTGGAAGCTGTTTGTTTATCCAAAGTGGATAGCTTGGCAACGCTAGCAGTTGCGCTGGGATTGGGTAAAAAGGGAGGTGTAATGTCAGTAGACACAGGCACTTATAAAGAAAGGATAAAGTATGAAAAAATTCAATATATTAAATTGTTACTCGGCAAATGAAGTGTATTTTTCACCCTTCACACTGCATACTTCCTCATGCGCTTGTCAGTCTAGTCCAGTAGCTTTCATAAACTTCACTGAATTTACCGACAGGTGCAACACTTTCACATCGCTCTAACTCCGAATCTGGTGGAAACAGTCTTGGATTATTTTTGACTTCGGGAGGTAACAGGTTGAAGGCTTCTTGGTTCGGTGTTGCAAAGCTCAATCGTTCACAAATTTCAGCAGCAATATTTGGCTGTAACATGAAATTAATCCAAGCGTAAGCTCCTTCCGGATTAGAAGCTGTTTTCGGAATTGTTAGGGTATCCATCCACAAGGAAGAACCACTTTTAGGAATTACATACTGCAAATTTTTATTTTCTTTAATGATTTCATCAGCATCGGAGGAATAGCACATCGCTATCATTAAATCCCCGCTCAACATTTGGTCTCGCCAAGTATCTGTAGTAAATGAAGCAATATCAGGCTTTAACTCCGTAAGCTTGTTATAAGCCTGTTGAATCTGCTGATCATCCCTTGAATTGTAAGAGTACCCTAACATTTTCAACACGGCACCCATGACTTCTCGTACATCGTTAAGCAAGGTCATTCGCTTAGATAGTTGCTGCCGATTATCCCAAAGGTAGTTCCAATCTTCCGGTGCTTTTTGTAGTTTTTGAGTGTTGTAGATTAAACCAGTGGTTCCCCAACTGATCGGCACGCTGTGTAAATTTCCTGGATCATATTCAGCATTGAGGAACCGGGGAAATAGCTGTTGTATACCTGTAATGCGAGAGAAGTCGAGTTGAGTTAACATCCCCAACTCCACCATCTTCTGCACCATATAGTCAGATGGGTAAACAATGCTATAAGCGCCACCGCCTCCTGCCTGGAGTCGGGCAACCATTGCCTCATTAGAATCAAAAACATCCGCTACCACTTGGATGCTTTTTTCTTTGGCAAAACGGCTTAGCAAATCCTGATCGGTATAATTAGACCAAGTGTAGATGTATAACTGTTTGGAAGACCCTTGACGGCTGGGTTGCGATCGCACCTCAGCCAGTGTCCAGCCACACCCAGACGAGGCTACGCTACTGAGGGTTGCTGAGGCAGCTAACTGTATGAACTGACGCCGTTTAAGACGTCTTGGAAGTATCCGTCGAGCAGTGTTCATTGGTTGTTGGCTCATAGCTAATGGCTAATAGCTAATGGCTAATTCAGCAATAGCGTACCGATTGTTCAAGGGGCAGGGGTTCATCAGTTTCGGCGTCTGTGTTGTGGCAGGCAAACATGGCATGCGGGGACAGTTTTTCAAATTCCAGGTCATTACCATCACCTTTGAGGATGTAGCCGCGCAGTTCTTTAATCGGCAGCTTAGTGAATTGATCAATTTCAAGGGTGAAAGAGCGCAGAATCAATGAGCCAGAAGGTCGGCAGCTGACTAGGAGTTTAGCAACAAATAATTCCTTGATGCTCCAATCTTCACCATAGGTAACCTGCTGCCCTTGGCGTATTAGGTTAATCACCATTGGTTCGCCATCACCAGCAAGAAATGTCGCGATCGCTCTTGAGAAACAGTGAGACTCCAATTCTTGTAAAAACAAGTTTACTCCTGGTGTCTCCATGCGATCTACTCCTCCAAAGCCAAACAATCGGTAGCTGCCCAACGGGCGTAAACTGGAGTGTTAGGGTCTGGTAGTTTGCTGGCAATGTTGGGAAGCATCACAGTCAGGCGATCGCCACTGAGCAACTCCACCACATAGTGAACATGAGTACCCATGTACATCACATGCTGAAGACGCCCTTCGAAGCAATTAATTTTCGAGTCTGGAGGGGAAAGACTCAGGCGAATTTTCTCAGGACGGACACTTACCACAACCTCATTAGAGGTACTAACCGCATCTCTGGGAGACTTGGGCTGGACTACAATTCTTAGACCCTTCGATGTCACAATCTCGAGTGTGGAAGCGTCAGTTGATTCCAGACGCCCCTTAAAGAAATTCGTATCTCCAATGAAATCCGCTACAAACGTTGTCCGGGGTCGTTCGTAGATTTCTGTAGGAGTGCCAATTTGCTCAATTTTCCCAGCACGCATTACCGCAATGCGGTCAGAAAGACTCAACGCTTCCTCTTGGTCATGGGTAACCAATATAAACGTCAATCCCAAGTCTTGATGCAGATTCGATAGCTCCACCTGCATTTCTTTACGAAGCTTTAAATCCAAAGCCCCCAATGGTTCATCCAGCAACACTACTGCCGGTCGGTTCACCAGTGCTCGTGCTAATGCCACCCGTTGCTGTTGCCCCCCAGATAGTTGAGCCGGATACCGATTGGCGAATGCCTCCATCTTCACTTGTTTGAGAGCTTGTTTCACCCGTTCCTCAACGTCCGATGCCTTGAGCTTCTTGAGTCGCAAACCAAAGGCGATATTCTCTTTTACACTTAAGTGATTGAACAGGGCATAGCTTTGAAATACCGTATTCACGGGTCGTCGGTGAGGGGGGATATGATTCATTGACTGTCCCTGAATCAGTACCTCTCCCGCTGATGGCGTCTCAAACCCTGCTACCAAGCGCAGGGTTGTCGTTTTTCCGCAGCCTGAGGGACCAAGAATACTGAAAAATTCTCCTCGATGAATATTTAGATCAACACCTCGGACAGCTGTTTCTCCACCGAAAACTTTGAAAACCTTACGCAATTCAACATCAAGCTCAGTAGCCGTATCCGGAGAGCGTTGTTCTTTGACAGAAGTTTGAGACATAGTAGTTATTCCAACAGTGGCGATTTCGCAGGAGCGATCGTCAGTCTGTCTGAGTCTTTGAGCGTTGTTGCCGTACTTGGGTTTATTTTATATGGCTACTCCTAGTCTTGATGAAGAATCATTTCTTAACTTACACAATCCAACAGAGAATCTCTTGAGAGGAATAGGAATTTAGAGTACGTTGGCTGGATTTTCCTCTAATTTGCAGATTAGGCGTTATCCTTCCCTAATGCGGAAGCTCACACAACCCTGCCAGGAAGCCTAGTGGCTTTTAGCCCTGGCAGGAATGGCGGCGGAATGTTAGTAGGACAGTGGTGGGTAAAAAAACACTAACCACCAACCACCAACCACCAACCACCAACCACCAACCGCTAACCACTAACGCTTGCATCCCACGCATAAATCATGTGAGATGAGCTTAATATCAAGACTTCATGAGCAAAAATAGATTCAGCAAATTTCCGTTCGACCCAAAGACTAAGTACAATTACGTTTCATTCGTTTCACCCTAAACCGCAGAAATTTCTTGATATGAGTGTAATGCCGCCTTCCCCAGCAGGGCGTAAACCTACTCCTCGCACCGTTGGACGCAATTACCAATCTCTGTTTCTCATGTTGTTCGTCAGCCTGTTTCTAGTAGGAGGAATAGGCTCTCGTTTAGCTTATCTACAGTTGATTGAGGGAGACAGGAATCGGCAGTTGGCAGAAAATAATCGAATTCGTCTGATTCCTAAGCAGCCAGTGCGAGGCAATATTTTTGACCGCACAGGGCGAGTTCTGGCTAGCTCTCGCTTGTCTTACGCTGTGTATCTGTGGCCCATCGCCCGCAAACGCGCCGAATGGCCGGCCACCCTCAATCGCCTT
>DATNPH010000190.1:0-87052 GCA_036703315.1 Coleofasciculaceae cyanobacterium | reverse complement strand
TATCCAGGCATAGGAATAGTTATGGCTGCCGCTGTTTTAGTCCAAAATCTCCAAAAGCGATACGGTGATGTCGAAGCTGTCAAGGACATCTCCTTTAAAGTGGAACCGGGTGAAATGTTTGGGTTACTCGGTCCAAATGGTGCAGGGAAAACTACAACGATTCGGTGTCTGTGTACTTTAACAACACCAGATGCTGGTAAGGTCGAGATATCTGGTATTTCTGTTGTTGAGAACCCTAGAGCAGCCAGACGACGCTTTGGTTATGTAGCCCAAGAAGTTGCTCTGGATAAAGTGCTCACAGGGCGAGAACTGTTGCAACTGCAAGCGGCACTGTATCACCTCCCTGGCAATGTCGCTAAAAAGCGGATTGATGAGGTGATCCAGCTTTTAGGGTTAGGAGAATATGCGGATAAAAAGACTGGCACCTACTCTGGAGGACTGCGTAGACGCCTTGACTTAGCCGCTGGGTTGCTGCATCAGCCGGAAGTTTTGATATTAGATGAACCAACAGTCGGGTTGGATATTGAAAGTCGCTTTGTGGTCTGGGATTTACTGCGTAAACTGCGGGAAGCAGGAACCACAATTGTGATTACCAGCCACTATTTAGAAGAGATTGATGCTTTGGCTAACCGAGTGGCAATTATTGACCGAGGTGTCGTAATTGCAGCAGGGACACCCTCTCAGTTGAAGGATCAGGTGGGAGGCGATCGCATCACGCTTCGCATCCGTGAGTTTTCTCCCATTGACGAAGCCGAAAAAGCTAAAGATATGCTTCAGGCTCTACCTTTTGTGCAAGAAGTCATTATTAATAGTGCTCAGGGTAACTCGCTAAACCTCGTAGTGAGTCCCCAAAGTGATGCTTTAATGACCATTCAGCAATCTTTGAAAGATGCGAGTTTACCAATATTCGGAATTGCTCAAGCGCGACCAAGTTTAGATGATGTCTACCTCGCCGCCACTGGTCGAACATTAATGGATGCTGAACTCGCTGCCGCCGGGACACGCGACCCCAAGGCAGAGAAAAAGCAAAATATGCGGTAGGACAAGCATTCTGCCTGTTTTGGTGAGAATAGTAGGTAAAATGCTTACCCGACGAAAGACAATAAAATTCCTTTGAAAGACAGAAAAAATTAACATGAGCGGAACGATTACCCCTTCTAAATCTGAGTTCAACTTGCAGCCCGATGTATCCAGTCAAATCCCAATTCGAGATAATCCTGGTTTCGGTGAATTTGTTCAGGAAACTCTAGCTCTAACAAAGCGTCTATTTATTCAGCTGCAACGACGTCCTTCCACATTAATTGCTGGAATTATTCAGCCGATCATGTGGCTAGTTCTATTCGGGGCATTGTTTCAAAACGCGCCTCAAGGATTATTTGGTGATAGCCTTTCCTATGGCAAGTTTCTAGGTGCTGGAGTGATTGTTTTCACCGCTTTCGCTGGCGCACTGAATGCTGGGTTGCCAGTCATGTTTGACCGGGAATTCGGCTTCTTGAACCGCTTACTGGTAGCACCTCTAGCCTCTCGGTTCTCCATTGTTACCGCCAATGCGATTTATATTATTGCCCTCAGTTTGCTTCAAGCGACGGCAATCGTGATCGCGGGTGCCTTTTTAGGAGCAGGTTTACCTAATCTACTTGGTTTGGGAATTATTGCCCTAATTGTATTTTTGCTCGTTGTGGGTGTTACGGCATTGAGTTTGGGGCTGGCGTTTGCTCTACCGGGTCATATTGAGCTAATTGCGGTAATTTTTGTAACCAACTTGCCATTACTGTTTGCCAGTACTGCTCTTGCGCCTCTCTCTTTCATGCCAGGATGGTTACAAGTTGTAGCGAGTCTCAATCCTCTCAGTTATGCGATCGAGCCAATTCGCTATCTTTATACCCACAGTGATTGGTCACTAGGTAGTATTGTGATGCAAACTCCTTGGGCATCAATTAGCTTTGGTATCGCACTTCTCGTACTACTTGGTTTTGATGCTGTAGTTTTACTGGCAATTCAGCCATTACTGCGCCGTCGGATTGCTTAAATGTCATTATTGAATTAGCTTATTGCCCCCTAAACTGCCATGAAGATCAGTACTAAGTTGGTTTCAACATTCGCCTCAACGTTACTAGCTCGTATTACTCTAGGCGTTGGGATTTCAGCGGCACTTGGTATCACTGTGGTGATTCCGCAGGCTGCTTCAGCACAATCAGCAGGAACTCCTCAACCCTTGCAAGATTTTACAAATCCGCAAAACGAGCGAGACTCCTTCAGTGGGGATATTGGTGGTGGCGGCTTCAACGTTTTTAACCTGATGCATCAAGCTCAAACCCGTGGTTCCCTAGACCGGGACGAGTTCATCAGTGAACAAAAAGGTAAACTAGACCAAGCCACAGCTGATTTCCGGCGTCAACAATTATTGCGTTTGCAACAAGAGTCAGCGTCTCCTACAAACACAGTAATCATCCCTCAACCAGGATCTCCAGTAAACTCAGTCATAACCCCTCAACAGACGAAGTAGTTACTATCAACTATTAAAGTTAATAGGGGCACTGCATTAGGCAGCGCCCCTATTGTGGAACGTTTCTAGGCATTCCAGTTGGAGTTAGCTTAGCCTACTACAGTCAGGATATCTTGGGCGTGGTTAGCTGTGTTCACGCTCGCGTCAACATGGGTGACTTTGCCATTGCCATCAATAATGTATGTTACGCGCTTGGCATAACCGCCACCATCAACATCGTAAGCTTTGGTAATAGTTCCATCGACATCTGCCAGCAGCTGGAAAGGTAAACCATACTTCTCTTTAAAGAGTTTATGGGATGCCTCATCATCGCGACTGACACCCAGAACGACCATTTCTTTGCCTTGATATTCAGTGTACTTGTCCCGGAAACTTTGAGCTTGTTTGGTGCAGCCAGGGGTATCGTCTTTGGGATAAAAATACAAAACAACAGTTTTACCGGCAAAGTCTGACAGTGAAACGGTGTTACCTTCACTGTCTTTAGCAGTAAATGCCGGGGCATCCACACCAACGGATAAAGCCATAAGTTCTGTTTCCTGTTTGTTTGTAGTGAACTTTCAACTCTAAATATTACAATAAATTAAAACTTTTCCTGAATCGAGCCGCAGCGGTTGAATGCGATTAGATGGGACGAGCGTAAAATCGCTTAAGGCTTAAGATAGAAAAAAATGACTAGCTGTCAGCGTGGTGTTAAATTAACAACCGTTGCGATGACTTCAACTCAGCCCTTGGAAACCTATTCAATTCAATATCCTGCTCTTACTATCAAACGCGCAGAGCTAGCAATGCGTTGTTTACCGTTCCAGCTAAGTTTGTTCGCGGCGATGCGTACCGAAAGTGTTCCCCTGCAAGCGATCGCTGGTAAAGATGGTGTGGAAAACCATTATACCCAACGCCCAATATCCGAGTTGACAGTAGAAAGTGGCTTAATGTGGCTTATTCAAGTTGGCATCTTGCGGCGAGAAGTTGATGGTCAGGGTATCACAGATAGTTTTCGTCTAACACCTTTAGGACGTCAGCTGGTAGAAAAATGGGAAAACCAAGGAGGAATATTACCTCCT
This sequence comes from Coleofasciculaceae cyanobacterium, assembly GCA_036703315.1. GTDB lineage: Bacteria > Cyanobacteriota > Cyanobacteriia > Cyanobacteriales > Coleofasciculaceae > DATNPH01. The sequence continues at coordinate 83,485 of DATNPH010000190.1, read as the reverse complement.
CCAACATTGTTAGATCGGCTTTATAATGCCTTGAGCCGATGGTTACGACTACCTTTTTAACGAACGTTCAACAGGTGGCTTCTACATCTCAATCCTCCTAATCCCTAGCCCCAAACCTTGAGTATGAAAGCCATTATGGTCGTGGGCACAACGTCCCATGCAGGAAAATCTTTTATCACAACAGCCCTGTGTCGCATTCTCTCGCGTCGCGGCTGGCGTGTGTCGCCCTTTAAAGGGCAGAACATGGCGCTGAATGCTTATGTGACGCCAAACGGAGGAGAAATTGGACACGCCCAAGCGGTACAAGCTTGGGCGGCTAGTGTAATGCCCTGTGTGGAAATGAATCCAATTTTACTCAAGCCACAAGGGGACATGACTTCTCAGGTCATTCTCATGGGCAAAGCGGTGGGCAAAGTCAGTGCCTCGGAGTACTATGAGCAATATTTTGAGAAAGGTTGGCAGGCAATTGAAGAATCACTGCGGCGTCTGACCAGCGAATTTGATGTAGTCGTTTGTGAAGGTGCGGGTAGCCCTGCTGAAATTAATCTCAAGCATCGCGATTTGACCAATATGCGAGTGGCACGATTTTTAAATGCTCCCACACTGCTAGTGGTTGATATTGATCGAGGCGGCGCGTTTGCTCATGTTGTCGGTACTCTAGAGCTACTGGAGCCAGAGGAACGAGCCTTGATAAAGGGCGTGGTGATTAATAAGTTTAGAGGGCAGCGATCGCTTTTAGAGCCGGGTATCACTTGGTTAGAAGAACGCACAGGTATTCCTGTTGTTGGCGTTATTCCTTGGGCAGATCAATTGTTCCCTGCTGAAGACTCCCTCGATCTGCTTGAACGAAACGCCCAAAGAAAGCCAGGTAGCGAAATTACCATCGCCGTGATTCGGCTTCCCCGCATTTCTAACTTTACGGACTTTGACCCATTGGAAGCTGAACCCAGCGTTACTGTAAAGTATCTAACGCCAACGCAATCACTGGGGCATCCAGACGCAGTAATTATTCCAGGTACTAAGACCACGATCGCTGACTTGCTAGTTCTCCAAAAAACTGGCATGGCTGCCGAGATTCAAAAGTATGCAGCCGCAGGCGGCACAGTGCTCGGAATTTGTGGAGGATTCCAGATGCTGGGCAAAATGCTGGCGGATCCGGAGGGCGTAGAGGGTCAAGAAGGACGGTATCAGGGGTTAAACTTGTTACCGTTGAAAACTGTGATTACCGGCAACAAAGTCGCACGTCAGCGGCTTGTCACCTCTAACTATCCTCAAGTTGGTTTACCTGTCGCCGGTTATGAAATCCATCAAGGGCGATCGCGACTCCTCGAATCGGAGGATGCCGAAAAAGCGTCTTCGTTTAAACCTTTATTTGATGACCCTGGTTTAGGCATTGTTGATGTGGGTCAATCTATTTGGGGCAGTTATCTCCACGGTCTTTTTGATAATGGTCCTTGGCGACGCGCCTGGTTAAATCAGTTAAGACAGCAACGGGGTCTGTCGTCTCTTCCTACTGGTGTTGCTAACTACCGTGACCAACGAGAAGCAATGTTAAACTCGCTTGCCGATCTCGTAGAAGCTAACTTAGATTTAAAACCAGTTTTACCTTCCTAGACAGTCTAATCGCAATGCTTATCAACTGAATAACTTGAAAAGAAATGAGTGTTAGCATTCAATTTTTACCAGATAATGTCACAATTGACGCCGAGGCGGGAGAGCCAATGCTTCAAGTGGCTGAACGCGCTGGTGTCTTTATTCCGACAGGTTGCCTAATGGGAACTTGTCATGCCTGTGAGGTGGAGATAGAAAACGGAGAAGCAATTTGTGCCTGCATCACGGCTGTACCAGCAGGCCGTGAACAGCTGACGATTAATCTCTATGCTGACCCTACTTGGTGAGCCACAGCTTGTGCAGTACTGGTAGATTTTGGGTATCTGCAAATTCACTAATCGGAAACGTGGATCAGGCAAAGGGGAATAGAGAATAAACACCAATTCCCATTCCCAGTTTCCTGCCTGAATCACTACTAATAAATGGGTGTTCTGCCATCCTGAGATGACGCTGGTATTGCCCTGTTGCGTGACAACTGAACTGACGGTAGAGTAAAGCCTAGACTATTTGTGCCGCCGTTGGGTAAGAGTTTAATTTAACATACAGTATCGTGCCGTTAACCCACCAAAAACGGAGCGGAAACGGTTTTATAAGGTTTAGATGCACCAGAAGCTTTTGTTGACTATAGCGTTGCTTGAATCCTAGTCAGCTAGTTAATGTCAGCGTTTAAACATATATAGATTATCTCTTTTGGTAGATGCCTAAGTTCTAATAAAAGAGCATCAGCCATTGAAAAAAAGCGCCAATTGACTTTAGCTAAGGATTGTTTCTTTTAGTAAATTTTACACTAGCAGTAGAATATTGAACTGATAGTATTTCAGGACAATTTGCGCTTTTAAAGCAGCAATAAGCGAAAGCTCATTTCATAGTTCATACATCACTTCACGGCATCAACATCCTAGAGCAGTATGATAGAAATCACTTATTAGTTGTGAGCCCGGTGAGCTGAGATAGGGCAGAGAAGAAATTAAGCTTTTGCATATTGCTCGCAACTAGTAAAGAACCTCTACCGTAATGCACTAGTTGTAGAACTCTTGCATAAAAAGCAACTCAAAGCGTGATAAGTCTTATAGTCATAAATTCTATTACTTGAAAAACAATTCATCCCCTACAGTGGCACTTAACTAAAAGCTCTGGAACTGATGACTAAACGTAGTTTCAGTATGGCTGTTTTAGTCAACCTTAATTCTAAGAAAATTAGCAAGATTTCACCTATGAAAAATCAAGAATCGAATATGATTAAACTTTCTGGCATTAAAGTTTTAGCCCAAATCTATGAAAGTGCTAATTCTCTAGTCTGGCGGGCAGTCAAAGAAGAGAATAAGCAACCGATTATTTTGAAATTACTTAAATTAGATTATCCCACTCCCACAGAATTATTCCGTTATCGGCAGGAATATGAAATTACTCGGAATCTTAATCTAGAGGGAGTCGTTAAAGCCTACGATCTGCAAAAATATCAAAACACAATGGTGATGATATTAGAAGATTTTGGCGGAGAATCGTTAAAGACATTTAAAGAAAAGCAGCCATTTACATTATCAGAATTTTTACGCATTACTATCCAAATCACAGAAATTTTAAGTCAAGTTCATTACTTAAATATTATTCATAAAGATATTAATCCATCTAATATTATTTTTAATCCTAAACTCGAACAAGTAAAACTCATAGACTTTGGGATTTCCACAGTTTTATCGCGGGAAAAACCAAGTTTAAAAAACATTAATGTCTTAGAAGGAACTCTAGCTTATATTTCTCCTGAACAAACAGGCAGAATGAATAGGGTAATAGATTACCGTACTGATTTTTACTCCCTCGGAGTCACCTTTTACGAACTACTTACAAACAAGCTACCTTTTGAGACTACTGATGCACTGGAGTTAGTACATTGTCATATTGCTAAACAGCCAGTGCCACCTGCTCAAATCAATCCAGAAGTTCCCAATGCCCTATCAAATATTATCATGAAGTTGTTGGCCAAGACGGCAGAGGAACGCTACCAGAGTACCTGGGGAATTAAAGCTGATTTAGAAGAATGTTTGAGGCAATTACAGAATACTACTCAAATTTCAAACTTTACTATCGCTAGCCAAGATATTTCAGACAAGTTTCAAATTTCCCAAAAACTGTATGGTCGCGAACGAGAAGTTGAAACATTACTAGCAGCGTTTGAGCGAGTAGCAGCAGCGAGGAAAGGGGTAAGGGGAGATGGGGAGATGAATAGATGGGAAGAAAATTCCACCCACATACGTTCATTTCCTTCTCAATCCAAAAGCCAAAACCCCCACGATGAACGAAGTCCGAGGACGGCAAAATCTAAAATCGAAATGATGTTGGTGTCGGGTTATTCTGGCATCGGTAAATCAGTGCTAGTACAAGAACTTTATAAACCCATTACTAAAAAGCAGGGTTACTTCATTTCAGGTAAGTTTAACCAGTTTCAACGCAATATTCCATACAGTGCGGTGATTAGCGCTTTTGCTGAATTAGTCCGACAACTGTTAACGGAAAGTGAGGCACAGCTTCAGCAATGGCGAGAAAAATTTTTAGCGGCTTTGGGTGTTAATGGTCAAGTAATTATTGATGTAATTCCCAAAGTAGAACTAATTGTCGGTAAGCAACCTGCGGTTTCCGAACTACCACCAGCAGAATCTCAAAACCGTTTTAATCTGGTGTTTCAAAACTTTATTAAAGTTTTAGTAAGCCCTTCCCATCCCCTGGTGATATTTCTTGATGATTTACAGTGGGCAGATAGTGCCTCTTTAAAGCTGATGCAACTGCTAATGGCTTCTTCAGAACCGGGGCTATTTTTAATTGGGGCATATCGGGATAATGAAGTCACTGCGGCTCATCCCTTAATGCTGACTATTAAAGATATAAGAGATACTGGAGCAATTGTTAATGAAATATTTCTTAAATCTTTAGATTTGCTTACAGTTAATCAGCTAATTTGTGAGACCCTTAACTGTACAAGCGATCGCACATTACCTCTGGCAGAATTAGTACTGACGAAAACTGGGGGCAATCCCTTCTTTTTAATTGAGTTTTTAAACTCTCTTTATACCGATAGATTATTAAATTTTGACCCCCCTCACTCCTCCCTTACTAAGGAGGAAAGTAAAGGAGGATGGCGATGGGATTTAGAACAAATTCAAGCGCGGGGCATTACCGATAATGTTGTCGAACTAATGGCAGCCAAGATTCAAAAGTTGCCAGAATCTACGCAACAGGCGTTAAAGTTAGCCGCTTGTATTGGCAATCAATTTGAGCTTGAGACATTGGCAGTTGTCTCAGGAAAATCGCTCAGAGAGACGCTGGTGAACCTGCACTCAGCAGTGGTAGAAGGTCTAGTCTTGCCTCTTAGCGATGCCTATGCCGTGATTGGGGGTTGGGGAACACAGGTGGAACCCCTATTCTACGAATTTGAAGAAGAATTTCCCCTATCACCAATTACCCTTGAGTATAAGTTCGTACACGACCGGATTCAGCAAGCAGCATACTCCCTAATTCCTGAAGACTTAGAAGTACAGTATTGCCGTACCCGTATACATCAGCAAGTTGGGCAACTGCTTCTGCAAAATACCTCAGCTACTCAGCGAGAGAAGAAAATTTTTGATATCGTTAACCAACTGAATTTAGGCGTTAAACTCATTAACCACCAGCCAGAACGCGATGAACTCGCCCAATTAAATCTGATGGCTGGCAAAAAAGCTTTAGCATCAGTGGCGTATGAACCGGCATTCAAATACCTAACGTTTGGCATTGAACTCCTTAACCCCCCTCAATCTTCCTTTGGAAAGAGTAGTGGGGGAAGTGAACAAAGGTCAAGCTGGCACAGGCAGTATGACTTGACATTGGCACTCTATGTAGAAGCCGCAGCCGCCGCGTACCTCAGCACTGACTTTAAGCAGATGGAGACATTGGCTGAAATGGTGCTGCAACAAGCTAAAACGCTGCTGGATAAAGTGAAAGTTTATGAAGTCAAGATCCAAGCCTATGTGGCACAGAACAAACTGCTGGAAGCAATAAAAACCGGGCTACAAGTTCTGAAGCTGTTGGGAGTAAAGTTTCCAGAAAAGCCAACTAAATTAAATATTATCCTTGGTCTGGTTAGGACAAAGTTAACTTTGGCAGGGAAGCCAATTGAGGATTTAATAGACCTGCCAAAAATGACTGATCAATTTGCCCTAGCAGCCATGCGGATCATGTGGAGTGTAAGTTCTGCTGCCTATTTAGCTGTTCCAGAATTGATACCGCTACTGGCGTTTAAAATGGTCTACTTGTCAGTCAAATATGGAAATGCTTCTGAATCTGCCTCTGGTTATGCAGGTTACGGAACAATTCTTTGCGGGGTAATAGGAGACATTGATTCGGGCTATCAATTTGGCAAACTTGCTCTTAGTTTGCTCGACAAGTTCAATGCCAAAGAACTCAAAGCTAAGACCTTTCTAGTAGTAAATGACCTTATCAGACATTGGAAAGAGCATCTGAGTGAAACTTTACAACCGCTGCTAGAAGCTTATCAAAGTGGTCTAGAAACCGGAGATTTAGAATTCGCTGCTCTTTCTGCTAATGCTCACTTTTACCATTCCTATTTTATCGGACAAGAACTGAGACAACTGGAACGAGAGATTGCCACTTACGGTGAAACCATTGCTCAACTCAAGCAAGAAACAACGCTTCATTTGTTTCAAATATGGCGGCAGACAATCCTTACTTTATTAGGTCAGACTGAACATCATTACCGTTTAATAGGTGAAGCTTACGATGAGGAAAAAATGCTCCCAATTCATCTGGAAGCAAATGATAGAACGGCAATTTTTCTCTTATATTTCAATAAACTTGTCCTCTGTTATCTATCGGATGAGCATCATAAAGCGGTTGAAAATTCCGCACTAACAGAAAGATATTTAGACGGTGGATTGGGAGTAGTAACTGTTCCTCTCTTCCATTTCTACGATTCTCTGGCACAGTTAGCCATCTATCCTTCAGCTAAAAAAATTGAACAAAAGCGCATTCTGCTGAAAGTGGCAGCTAACCAGAAGAAAATGCAGAAATGGGCACATCATGCCCCATCAAACTTTCTTCACAAAGTTTATTTAGTGGAGGCAGAACTGTGTAGAGTTACTGGTCAAGATGCTAAAGCAATGGATTTATATGAGCGTGCTATAGCGGGAGCAAAAGAAAATTAATATATCCAAGAAGAAGCCTTGGCTTATGAACTAGCTGCCAAGTTTTATCTATCCAAAGGCAAAAACCTGAGCGCCAAAGCCTACATGCAGGAGGCGCGTTATTCGTATCTTAGATGGGGTGCTACTTGCAAGGTAGGACACTTAGATGAAACTTATCCTCAGTTACTGGCTTCAACAAAAATTAGAATTAAAGACGCTAAAACTATCCCAACATCGACTAGCGGTAGTTCAAGTGAGACGTTGGATTTAGCCACAGTCATGAAAGCTAGCCAAGCTATTTCTGGTGAAATTAGGCTTGATAAATTGCTAACAAACTTGATGAATATCCTTATCGAAAATGCTGGAGCGCAAAAAGGCTTCTTAATTCTGGAAAATAAGGGAAACTTGCTGATAGAAGCAGAAGGTGTAGTGGATTTCGATAAGGTCACTGTGTTACAGTCAATCCCCATCAAGAGCAGTAAAGTAGTTTCCGCAACTATCATTAATTATGTTGCCCGAACTCAAGAAAGCGTCGTTTTGAACAATGCCATTTGTGAGGGTAAATTTATCAATGACCCCTACATTAAAAAGAATAAGTCTAAGTCGATTTTATGTGTACCCTTGATTAATCAAGGTAAACTCATCAGTATTGTTTACTTAGAAAATAATCTTACCACAGGTGCTTTTACCCCAGAGAGATTGGAACTTTTAAAACTTTTATCGTCCCAAGCTGCCATTTCCCTTGAAAATGCCAAACTTTATACAGAAGTTAAGGAAAGTGAAAGTCGGCTGACTCAATTTTTAGAAGCTGTGCCAGTGGGTGTATCAGTGTTAGATGCCAGTGGTAAACCCTACTATAGCAATCATATTGCAACGCACTTACTTGGCAAAGGTGTTATCCCTGAAGCCACAGCCGAGCAAATACCAGAACTTTATAAACTTTATAATTCTGAAACTGAGCAGGAGTACCCCTTTGAGAAATTGTCACTTGTGCGAGCATTGAGGGGCGAAAGTTCTACGGCTGATGATATAGAAATCCGCCAAGGAAACAAGATTATCCCTATAGAGACTTGGGGAACTCCAATTTATGACGAAAAGGGCAATGTGGCTTACGCGATTATAGCGTTTCAAGACATTACAGAGCGCAAACGGGCAGAAGCAGAACGTGAAAGGTTTACGTTAGAACTCTTTCAACTTAACAAAGCTTTTGAACGCTTTGTCCCGCGTCAATTTCTCCAATTTTTGGAGAAGGACAGTATTGTCGATGTTCAATTAGGCGACCAAGTTCAGCAGGAGATGTCGGTGCTATTTTCCGATATTCGCGACTTCACTACTCTCAGTGAAAGTATGACGCCTGAAGATAATTTCAGATTTATCAATAGCTACCTTTCTCGTATGGAACCAGCTATTATCAAACATCAAGGATTTATTGATAAATATATTGGCGATGCGATTATGGCTTTGTTTAGCGGTGAGGCAGATAATGCACTGAAAGCAGGAATTGCTATGCTACGCTGCCTTGTCGAATATAATCAACATCGCACCAAATCTGGCTATATACCCATTCACAATGGTATTGGAATCAATACAGGTTCTTTAATGCTAGGGACAGTGGGGGCATACAGCCGGATGGATACTACAGTCATTAGTGATGCGGTCAATTTAGCCTCTCGTGTGGAAAGTTTGACTAAAAATTATGGGGTGTCGTTGTTAATCACTCACCAAACTTTCTCGCGTTTGACAAGTCCGGCTGATTATGCCATTCGAATGATTGACAAGGTGAAAGTTAAGGGGAAATCAGAATTAGTAACGGTCTATGAAGTGTTTGATGCAGATTTGACACAAATAAAAGAAGCTAAGTTAGCGACTTTAGAGATATTTCAAGAAGCCTTATCTAACTATAATTCTCAAAAATTTAAGGAAGCTGAACAACTATTTGCTAATTGTCTGAGCATTAACCCAATGGATAATGTAGCTCAAATTTATCGTCAACGCTGTACTGAAAGGTTTAATAATGTTGATGAGTTAGTAGTTAGTGGTTAGTGGTTAGTTGTCTGAAGAGCTGGAAGCTGGTAGGTAAAAAAATCTAAGTCTAACCTTCAACCTTTTGACAATTACCAATTCCTATTTATTATTGCGTCGCCAGTCCCAAGCAGAGACATACTTTGGATCTCCCCAAACCCCTTTACGCCGCTGCTTGGCATCCGCTTCTGCTTGCTGCAAAATTGAGGCACTGGGGCAATTTTTTAGGTAGGGTTTATAGACTTGCACTAATCCTTCTTGAGTTAAAACTTGCTGAATGAACGTGCCGTTGGATAGACGTACCTCACTTACTCTGCGCCCATACTGATCCGTATCAGTGATGGTTAGTTTAACCCGATCGCCTCCTTGTTCAACCAATTGCCGTAGTCGCTGATGCGCTTGTTCTCCCCACTTAAATTGGATTTTGTCCACCAATTTTCTGCTTTTCCTCTCCTTGGTAGTATGAGGAACTTCTGGGGCATCCACGCAGGCGAAGCGAACGGTAAAGTCTTTGCCGGAGGTGTCGGTGACAGTTATTGTGTCTCCGTCTGAAACACGTTTGACAGTGTAGCCGCCCTGCTTAAAAAGGTTTTGAACGGTTTCGCATCCCCCTAAAGTAAGGATGAGAATAGCGGCACTGAGCCATATCAGGGATTTGGATAACAGTTGAAAGGGCATCAAGTGTTAATTTTTGTCAAAACTGCTTCATTAGTTACATTAACGTTGTGGAGGAGCGATCGCCACTGTTAATCGTACTTCGAGAGTAAGCGAAAATGTCAACCACTGGGTAGGGAGGGAAGACTCTAATGAAAAAACTCTTAGTCACAGGCGCTAGTGGTTTTTTGGGATGGAACCTTTGCCAGCTAGCTAAACAACAATGGGATGTTTACGGAACTTACTTTTCCAAGGCGGTTGAGATTTCAGGTGTAAACCTGATCAAGGTTGACTTGAGGGATTTTCAGGAAATCAAGCGTTTGTTCAGTGACATTCAGCCAGCCGCCGTTATCCATACTGCCGCCCAATCTAGCCCCAATTTTTGTCAAACCTACCCTGAGGAATCACACTTAATCAACGTAACAGCCTCTTGTAATATTGCCGGATTGAGTGGAGATTATGGAATCCCTTGCGTTTTTACGTCCACCGACTTAGTTTTTGATGGACTCAATGCGCCCTATCAGGAGACAGATCCGGTGTCTCCAGTGAGCCTTTACGGTGAGCAAAAAGTCAAGGCTGAGCAAGGAATGCGATCGCGTTATCCCAGAGCAACTATTTGCCGGATGCCTCTAATGTTTGGTCTTGCGCCGCCTACAGCTACTAGCTTTATCCAGCCATTCATCAAGACTCTTAGAGAAGGAAAGGAGCTAAATTTGTTTACAGACGAGTTTAGAACGCCTGTAAGCGGCGAAACAGCAGCCAAGGGACTTTTATTAGCCCTAGAAACAGAGGAGGCACTCCTTCACTTAGGTGGCAAAGAGCGGATATCACGCTATGATTTTGGTCGCTTGATGGTTGATGTGCTGCAACTACCCCAGGAAAACCTCAAGGCTGGCAAACAAAAAGACGTTCCGATGGCAGCCTCAAGGCCCCCTGATGTCTCTTTGGATAGTTCAAGGGCTTTTGCTTTAGGCTATCAACCCTTGTCTGTGCGGGAAGAATTAGAAGCGTTGCGGGGTAAAGTTTAAGTTCAGCGATGGCTTTCAGCTACTGAGTAGCCAGAGCATTAGCTAATTTTTTGTCTGGAAGCTGCGTAAAAAGTGCTGACATAACTGAGAAGTAACTAACGAGCTTTGAAATTCCCCCGTTGGACACTAGAACCAAGGGGGCTTTTTTTCCAGTCATGGACATAACCGTACCAATGATTCATCTGCCCAACCAGACACTCATCTCACTCATCAAGTTAAACGTTACGCAAACGTCTACGCAAACATCACCTAGCGATACTGAGATTGTTAGCAGATTTCAAGTGTTAGTAAAGACCCCACTTCCAGCTAAGTGGGGTCTTTTTTTATTCAAAAAGTAGCTTTCAATACCATTTGCCTAACATCTAAGTTATTTTTTACCGAAGAACATCAACGTTTTGAAGAACTGGTTATCATGCCTGACCAAAGAGATCCTTGGACAATTGCCCTAGTAATATTCGTCTCTGTTATTGCCGTCAAGATAGGTGTGTGCAATCTTGAATGGGGCTTAAAGACAGCTAGCCAGGCTTTTACCACACTGGAAGCACGCCCTAACAAATAAATCTAGTTGAGACTGATTAGGACTAAGCCTGAATTAGTAAGTTGCCTGCATTTCTACGCCATAGCCCTTTCGACCTTCTCCCAGCTTAAGTAGCGCCCTTGACTTTTGACTTCTAAGGGAGCGGTACTAATCTGCATCAGATTTTTTAGTATCAAGCCAAGCCAAAGAGGTTCCAGGATAATAGTTGCCTAGAATTTGTTGATAGTTGTAACCCTTCTGAGCCAAACTTAACGCTCCATTCTGGCTCATACCTCTACCGCCAAACACATTAACCACAATGTCATCAGAGGCAGCGTACAGAGATTCAACTACCCCGCCTTTATAACTCAGAAAAACTCCGCTGGTTTCATGCACTGCCTGACGAGTCGTGTTCCACTCAGCAGTAATTCCTCTGTAGACTTGCCACCGCTCAGTATTCCCTAAATCATATAGAGAGCTGGCAGGTCGAATGTAATGAACTATGGCATAAGAGCGAGCAGCAATGGCTTGAGCTTTTAAGGCATCCATCGGCCAACTAGGAGACACTTCAGCTCCAACTACACTGGCAATGTAATCCTCAAGCTCAACATAGTTAACGGCTAGGAGGCTATTGCCTTGGGTAACTAGCAGTAAATCACCTCGATACCAGCGATCGTTGACGAATATCAACCCTCCTTTCGTCGGCTTAATCCAAACGCCTGCTGGCGTCTCCCACTTTCCTAGGCGAAGCGATTGTCCATTAGGTAGGACATTGGTTCCCTCGTTGGCTGGCAGCTTCCCTAGACCCTTACCTTGAGCATCAACTACCTCAGCCGATGTTGAGGCACCAACAACTAGTGAACTATCCCCATTGGCGATCGCTACTCGCATCTCTAGTGTTGGACCCGTGTGAGCGTGATGTGGAACGTCCTGCTTACCCGTAGTGGAACCTTGAGATTTGCTCGGCTGCTGCTTGCTAGTCTTAGATGGCTCTGAAGCTTGAGTTTGAGCGGTAGTCTTGGACTTGGACGCCTGTGGCGTATTAGTCTTGGCAACAGCAGATTTAGAGGGTGATGTATCAGTCTTGGAGGTAGAAGTTTTAGATGTGGTCGTACTTGTATTAGTATTCGAACTTTGTGGCCATGTCAGACCTTGGCTGACCAGACGATGCTGCCACTCCCTCTCCGCTAAAGCTAAGAGTTTGTCTTTTGACTGTTCGGGGGAAGGCGGCGATTGGGGGGAAGGCTCAGAGGACGCTGTTATCGGCTGAGGTTGGGGTGGTATAGATTTAGCTAACACCAAGGGTACAAACAAAGCTGTTGAACCCAAAAGAATTGGCCATAACACGGCACGGTTAAAAACCGGGTGCTTGTCAGGCAGACGAAACATGCGTCCTCACTCCTAAATATTGTCTTGACTGAAGATTAGATTAACGGCAAATTGACGCAACTGGCTAATTCCAGGCAAAGAAGAAACATACTGATCGTTTGAGCGAAGCTTATCTAGATAAGCTTCGCGATCGCCAGCCGACTCATTCACGAAAAACCTGTGATCACTCCATATGTGCAGGGTGCCACCAATAGGTGACTCCTAGAATTAGTTGCTGTTCCTTACCCCCAACCCTTGTCTCAGTAAATTTTATTTTGTCGATGCAAGGGATTCTTAATAAATGTAGCAGACGCTAAAACTGAACTACTAAGCTGGGGTCAATATCTTGTAGCTTGGCACAGCCACTCAACGCCATCGCTAGATCTAGCTCATCCCGCAACAGCTCAATTACATGCTGTACACCTGCTTCTCCTCCTACAGCTAATCCCCACAACACGGGGCGTCCCAACAGTACAGCTTTTGCACCTAATGCCAGAGCTTTGAGGACATCAGTTCCACGACGAATGCCGCCATCTACCAGTACCTCTACTTTATCCCCCACAGCTGCTACTACCTCACTTAGGGCATCAACGGATGCGATCGCCCCATCCAATTGTCTGCCCCCATGATTAGAAACAATCACCGCTCTCGCTCCATGTTCTACAGCTCGAATAGCGTCATCTCCTCGCAAAATCCCTTTGACTACGACTGGAAGCGGACAGAGAGATTGTAACCATTCCAAATCTGCCCAAGTCAACGCTGGGTTAATTTGCTCAGCGAAATAGGCAAACAAACCTGATTCACCTGTTCTGTAGGGAATTTCAAGGTCTGTCAACGTTGATAAATTCGCCAATTCCATCCCTGGTGGCAGAGCAAACTGATTACGCATATCTTTCTCCCGACGCCCCACAAGAGGAGTATCGACAGTTAGACAAAGCGCCTGGAAGCCTGCGGCATAAGCGCGTTCTACCAGGACACGAGTCAGGGCGCGATCGCGATGCACATACAGCTGAAACCACTGATGCGTCTGGTTTGTTACAGTGCTAACCTCTTCCATGCTCTTGGTCGCCAGCGTACTCAACACCATCACACTTCCCAGCTTCGCCGCTGCTTTAGCCGTGGCAATTTCTCCTTCTGGATGAGCCAGACACTGAAAAGCCATTGGGGCAATCAGAATGGGCAGTGGCAGGGATTGGCCCAGTAGTTTGGTGCTTAAGTCTCGCTGGCTCACATCTACTAACATCCGGGGACGAAGTTTATACCGCTCAAAGGCTGCGCGGTTGTCCCGTAGCGTGATTTCGTCCCATGCTCCACTGGCGTAGTAATCCCACGCCATCTGAGGTAACTGCTGGCTGGCTAGGGTTTGATACTCAAATAGGTTAATTGGTCTTGCAGGACTGGTCAAAGTCGCTTGGCTCCAATTCAAAATTATCAATTCAAAAAGACTTTTAGATATTGAATTTTGAATTCAAAAGGGGTCATTTGCCAATACTACTTGATTGAGTGATTTGCGCTTAGCAAGCCTAATTTGTTCTTAACCACATCTATTTTGCCGTGTGCTATCGCAAACAAGTAGATTGGGCGATCGCAATCCTTTCGGAGCAGGATCGGGCAAACTTCATGGATACAATCAGAGGGAAAGGCTCTTTTTGTGAGAAATGGCTGAAATTGTCACGCTTGAACTTCCTGAAACGCTGGCACAACGAGCCAAGGAAATCGCTGCGGTTATTGTTTGAGTCCCCAGCATTTAGTGATGGCACGTTTGGAAATCGAACATATTATCCCCATCGCAAAACAGGGTACAATAATGAATCCAATTTGTGGTTAGCTTGTCCTCTTTGCAATCGCTACAAAGGTGATAAAACTGCGGCAGTTGACCCGGAGACTGACGGGGGCGTTCACTAAATCAGCAGTAGGCTTTGCAGCGTTAGGACAGGCAAGAAGCACTTTGTTTAAGCAGAATATGCTAGAAAAACAATCAGACTGGCAAAAATATGAAGATTACACTAGACAAATTCTTAATGACGAGAGAGTTCAGAAGTATCTTGAAAAATACTTCAACTTATTTAACCTCGTAATAAAGCCTAAAGACAAACTTCCAGGGATAAAGACCGGAACCCAATGGGAAGTAGATGGATATGGATATGATATTAATGATCAGCTTATCTTAATCGAATGCAAACATTACAAAAGCGATAAAGTTGTACAAAATACAGTAGCTGCATTTGCCTATATCATTCGAGATGTAGAGGCAAAAAGTGGAATTATTGTAACTACATTCGGACTTCAGTTTGGAGCGATTAAAGTAGCAAGAACTGAAGATATAGGTTTAATAAAATTACATTATAACTCAACAAATAAAAATTTTTTGCTGAATTCAAATCCCTATTTAAAGAACCAAGTTTAGAGAACCCAAGTGATGTAGTTGCTGCATTTACCGATCAAGTTAATGGAGTCAGTCTTATAGTCGGTAGTGGAGTAGTAACACATTATCCCGTTCCAATAGGAGGTGAAGTAGAAAAAGCAAAAGAAAGGATTCAAAAACAAACAGAATAGATTTATTGAATAAAATGAAGAATAGTTACAGGAGTTGAGGCGTGAGCACTTTTTGTGCTGGATGAGGTGAAGAGGTGCGATCGCTCAGTCATCTGTGTAAGACTTGGGCAAAACTTTCTTTCCAGATTTTTGTCTACCTTAGAACTAGTCAACCTGAACTCATAGGAAGGCTGTGCAAAGATGAGAGAAATTATTATGAAAATAAGAAGGGGAGCAATTTTGACATGAGTATGAAAACTATATGGATAGTGGATGCTGCGTACATGAGAAATTCTGCCCCTGGTCACTTTGATTATCTCAAACTGAAGAGTGAACTTGAGCAGCACAATGGAAATAAGTTTTTTGAGAGCTACTACCTAAATTCCACTCCCAATCCAGCGACTGATCAACAGGATGCGTTTCATACATGGCTCAAGACTGCACCACCACGCGGACCGAAAATGCGAGTGCAGCTCTACAAACTTAAAGATATACATCTTAAATGTCCAAAGTGTGAGTACCAGTTTGACCGTCAAGTTCAGAAAGGAGTTGATGTAGGAATTACCACTCTGCTCCTAAAGCTGGCAACACAAAATCAGTATGAGCGCCTGATACTCTCAGCAGGTGATGGTGATTTTGAAGATGCAATTTCCTACGTCAAGAACGAATTACATAAGGAAATATGGATTAGTGGCTTTGATAATAGTATTTCAGCAGATCTTCAAAGCTATGCCGATCAGGTGCTCTGGTTGAATGATTGCTGGGATGTCATCAAAAAAAATTGACTAAAGGTGAACTGTAGCTCATCAGGTGTGATTTGCCCACTCTACATCAATGTCACATCCACTCATCCCCTGAAGAGCGATGAGCTTCCCAATCTCGCAATTAGGCATTCCTAGTTATTTCCCTTACGGGTCTACCGTGCCGTTTTTTAAGAAGCGTGACGCGATCGCTTCAGCAGATAATTTTCAATGCCAACTGTAGTAAGGAAATGCTGTGATGACAAAAAGTTTATGGCAGCCCCCCCGCCTACGTACTCCCCAAGACCAAGAAGAAGAAAGACACGCAACTTGGCTGGAACTTTTCTATGATTTAGTGTTTGTAGCTGCGATTTCTGAAGTAGCTCATAGTCTCAGCGAACATGTTTCGCTGTCGGGCTACTTGGGCTACGTGCTACTTTTTGTGCCAATTTGGTGGTCCTGGGTTGGAGCAACGTTTTATGCCACCCGGTTCGACACAGACGACTTAGGACATCGGTTGCTGACACTACTGCAAATGATTGCGATCGCCGTGTTAGCTGTCAATGTACATCACGGCTTAGGAGACAGTTCAACAGGCTTTGCTCTCTCCTATATAACTGTTCGCAGTATATTGATTATTCAGTATCTCGTCGCTGGATATCATCTGGTGGCAGCGCGAGGGTTGACAACTTGGTACGCTATAGGATTTAGCATTGCCGCCGTAATTTGGCTGATGTCAATTTTTGTTCCAGCACCTTGGCGGTTTGGGCTTTGGGGATTGGCGCTAATCCTCGACTTCGCCACCCCTCTAACAGCAGGACATCTAGTTGCCAAGGTACCGCCAAGCTTTTCACACATACCAGAACGTTTGGGCTTATTTACAATCATCGTGTTGGGCGAGTCAGTCATTGCCGTAGTCAGAGGTGTTGCTCAGTTGGAATGGGGTGTCTCATCAGCAATGGAGGCAGTGGTAGGCATGAGCATCGCTTTCAGCCTGTGGTGGATCTACTTTGACAGCGTTGATGGCTCTCCCCTGCGGTCAATGGGAGGTGGTCGCATGGGTATCGGTCTCATGTGGCTCTATGCCCATCTACCACTCGCTATTGGCATTGCTGGTGCTGGTGTTGGTGTGGAGCATGTCATAGCCAGCAAAGCAGGAATAGCTCTATCCACTGCTGATCGATGGCTCATCTGTTTCTCCGTAGCACTATGCTTGATTTCCCTGTCCATTATCCACCTAATCACCTGCACCCTGGGGACAACACGACGCCGTAAAATTTTAGCTGCCTATCGCCTTGGGTCTGCGGCATTCATTCTGATTCTTGCCGTTGCTGGCAGCACTCTGTCACCCATTATGGTAATTGGGTTAGTGGCTGTTGCTTGTGCTGTGCAAGTTATTCTGGATTTACTCGGAACCCATCACTCTAAGCTTGAGCCAAATAGTTGACTTCAAACAAATTTCCTCTAGACAGTTAGTGGGCAACTTGTGATTTTGTGAGCGTCTTGTTCTAATTTTTGATTTTTTCGCTGCTCAAGATTTTGAAAGTGTTATCTTGGTTACAGTTTAAGGGGGCGATCGCACTGTCGCCCCCTTGGTGTCATTGCCTAATTACTTGTGTCCACTGATGCCGATTAATCCATCCCCAAAGCAGCTGCTGAGAGGGTAGTATTCTGGATACTACGTTCAAGGGTTTTGCGGATATCAAGATTTAACTGATTGCTTAAAATCTGCTGAATTCTGGATCGCAAATTTTCTTGGGTATGCTCTTGAAGTATTTCAAGAGAGGTAAGCAACCGTTGCCTATCTGGTAGAGCCATATCTCCTATCAATCCATCGGCCTCCCATAACATTTGCTCTTGTGCTTCTGGAATAAGCTTGATCCAATTAGAAAGCAATAAATTGCGCTCTATGATCGTCAGCTTCCATTGATATTCAGGCATGTTGCTTGTCTCTTCTAACATTCCAATACCTGTCCTAATCCTAGAAAATGAATGTGAACAACTGGTGAAGTCAGCGGTCTTTTATGTGAAGGAATTGTAAAAAGAGCGCTTTATGTATTACTACCGATAGAGTTGTAAGGATGCCGATAAAAGCTAAAATTCATCAGAGCTTTGTGATCGGCTTTAGGAGCGGGCGAAGCGTCTGCGTAGAATGGTGTGCTAACCGCATAGCTATCCCCCAAGGAATTGCTTTTATGTTGAATATGGATGGTTGACTGACAAAAAACCACAAGTGATACCCTGTATGCTTTTCAATGATTTTAGGCATTGGCTCTAAAAGCCTTACCTTTTCCTTCTTTCAGGCTTTATCGCTTGTATCCGGATACTTTTGTCAGTTAATCCGTTGAATGTAGAAAAAAAAAGACCTTACAAGTATCAATAACCAGTTCTATTGAATATTGAGTGGGAGTTGAGGTATCAAATTCCAACAAAAAGGAGAGGTAGCTTAGCTACCTCTCCTCTTGTCTCCTTTTCAGGATGTTCTAGCTCACAACCGTATTAATATCTGCGGCCGTTGGTATTGGGCTTATGAATCAGGAAGCTCAGCACTTGGCACTGCTTCACGTTATCAAAACCCACAACACGGATGAAATTGTCTCGGTAATCGGTACGACAAGCATCCACTTCAGTCATCACTTCTTGCACGGTGCGAGCTTTAAATAAGGGAAGCTTCCACAGTGTCCAGTAGTGCTGTGTTGGTTCTGAAGACTCACTGAATTCCACAGCTGGGATGAAACCCTGATCCAGAATGTACTGAACTTGCTTAGCAATCTGCGAATCGCTTAATGGTGGCAAGTAGGAAAGGGTTTCGTAACGACGCTCTTTCGATAAAGTTTGCATGGGTTAGGCTTATTTGTTGAAGTACGGGTGTGCAACTGGTGGCGATAGAGTGACGCCGGATTGATGACTTAATTAGTTTTCCGAGTCAGTTGGCTGTTCGGGATGGGACGGGGGTTCAGAGATGGTAAATTGCGTTATTCGCTCCAGGTGCTGACGCCGATGCTCCATGTTCGACTGCTGGATGCCACTACGAACCATTTCAGGCAAGAATTCTGTTACTTCCTCCGCTAGATGCTGCCGGACGGTCATAATCCGAAACGCCAGATCTTGCTTTTCCAGAAGTAATGCCCGGAGGAAAGCTTCTCCATCTTGGATACTGTTCCTTGAAGAGAAGGCATGCAACCAAAGTGACTGAGGAGGGTCAGTTTCCCTTAATTGCTCCAAGACAACTCGCAGTGCTTGATAGGTCAGGTAGCTGCTCAGCGTCTTGGCTGTGTCTTTTACAACTCGTTTTAAGTCCATCTTCTGACCCCAGCCTTTTGAAGTATGAAGTACAAAGTTATGAAGTATGAAGCCACATCTCACACTTTACACTTCACACTTTCATCAGACGGTGTCCATCGCCTCGAATTCGAACTTGATTTCCTTCCAAAGTTCGCAAGCCGCAGCCAATTCAGGACTCCACTTGCAGGCTTCGCGGATAACATCGCCACCTTCACGCATCAGGTTGCGACCTTCGTTACGAGCTTGAATACAAGCTTCCAAAGCGACACGGTTGGCAGTAGCGCCTGGGGCATTACCCCAGGGGTGACCCAAAGTACCACCACCGAACTGGAGACAGGAATCATCACCAAAAATCTCTACCAGCGCCGGCATGTGCCAAACGTGAATACCGCCGGAAGCCACTGGCATTACACCAGGCATGGAAGCCCAATCTTGAGTGAAGTAAATTCCCCGATCGCGGTCTTGTTCGATGTGGTCTTCCCGCATCAGGTCAACAAAGCCCATGGTGATACCTTTTTCACCTTCGAGCTTACCAACCACAGTACCGGAGTGGAGGTGGTCACCACCAGACATCCGCAGACACTTAGCAAGAACGCGGAAGTGGATACCGTGGTTTTTCTGACGGTCAATCACAGCGTGCATAGCACGGTGGATGTGCAGCAGTACGCCGTTGCGGCGGCACCACTTAGCTAGGGTGGTGTTAGCGGTGAAGCCACCCGTCAGGTAGTCGTGCATGATGATGGGTGTACCCAGTTCCTTCGCGAACTCAGCACGCTCCATCATTTCTTCACAGGTGGGGGCAGTCACGTTGAGGTAGTGACCCTTGATTTCGCCTGTTTCAGCCTGGGATTTCTCAATGGCTTCTTGCACGAACAGGAAGCGATCGCGCCAGCGCATGAAGGGCTGCGAGTTGATATTTTCGTCGTCTTTGGTGAAGTCTAAACCGCCGCGCAAGCACTCATAGACGGCACGACCATAGTTCTTAGCAGACAAACCCAGTTTGGGCTTAATCGTACAACCGAGCAAAGGACGCCCGTACTTGTTCAGCTTGTCGCGTTCTACCGTAATCCCGTGGGGGGGTCCTTGGAAGGTCTTGAGGTAAGCAATAGGAATCCGCAAGTCTTCCAAACGCAAAGCTCGTATGGCTTTGAAACCAAACACGTTACCCACAAGGGAGGTTAGCAGGTTAGTAACAGAGCCTTCTTCAAACAGATCGAGAGGATAGGCAATATAAGCAATAAACTGGTTGTCTTCCCCACGTACTGGCTCAATGTCGTAGCAACGACCCTTATACCGATCAAGGTCAGTCAGCAAGTCAGTCCACACTGTTGTCCAGGTACCAGTGGAAGACTCAGCAGCAACAGCAGCACCTGCTTCTTCTGGAGGAACTCCAGGCTGTGGCGTGACGCGGAAAGCTGCTAGGACATCTGTGTCTTTCGGAGTGTAATCCGGAGTGTAATAAGTTAATTTATAATCTTTTACGCCGGCTTCATACCCAGCTTTCGACTGAGTCCTGGTTTGTGAGTAAGACATGTTTTCCTTCCTTAGGAACTACTGAATGCTGCAACAGGTTCTGTTTTTTTCTGTTGTAGATTTTGCCCTGATTTATAGGAACTAAAACCCTTTTAAAAGGTCATCAATAACAACCTTTCATGGATGCAACATCACACCCACAATCCCCTTTTCTTGGCTCATGCCTAAGATCTACTAGATTACTACTATTGTGCCACTTAGATTAATTGAAAAATACAATTTTGTTGGCAGACAAAGCAGTAATAAGTGAAATCTAATTTCTTTATTATTTTGTCAATATACCAGCATATGGGATAAGTTATACTTCAAATCTTCTGTATACTTCCATAAACTTTTTTTATTAATTAAAAGAATTACAAAATTTTATTAATTTTTGTTACAAGGGTACTAAGGCTTTACCGTTTAAAGCTATGAACAATTAGCTTTAGTGGGCGTAAACGATTCCGACAAGGCAGGGATAACCTCGACTCAAACGGCTGAGAAGCTATTAATAGAGAGTAAAGAGGAAAAATCCTACGATTAGCTAGAGAAAACGGCAGGCTCACAGTGCACAGCACACCAATCAAGCCGTTCACACCCTTTGATGGTCAAGGCATTTATGTATTCCGTAGGAATTTGAGGAGAATAGTGATGGCGTTTTTGAGTGCCCGTATTGGTTTTTTCATCAGTGCCGTACTGCTGTGCTTGAACTTGCCGATGTTAAGAGCAACGGCTCAGACGCCAGTACAGATTGATCCAAATCGGATTGTGACACCAAGTGACATTGACGAAGGAGCGTCAACACCCACTTATCAAGGTGCGCCACCGCCTCCAGTGGGCGAACTCTTGCCTCCTGAACGCCTACGGCAAGATACCCAACCCTTGCCTGCTGATTTTCGTGTGAGTGCCTTGCAATCTGACTTTACTGGCGACCTCTGGGTTGGTTCATGGCTGGGGTTAGCTAGAATCAACCCAAATACTGGACGCCTGTTAGCTCGCATTAGTCTGCCTAACTACACTATCGGTGCTTTAGCGCAAGATCGGGTAGGACGGATTTGGGTAGGAACCTACGAAGGGCTACTGCGTGTAGACCCCCGCAGCAACGAAGTTACCGCCCAAACTTTTACTTTGCCCTCTAACCGGGTGTTGTCTCTGTTGATCGATCGCCGAGGCTATCTCTGGGTGGGGAGCGATCGCGGTCTTTCCCTGATCAGCCCCGACCAGGGACTGTTAATGACGACATTACAAAAACTACCTGGTATTAGCGCTAATGCTCTGACTCTGGATAAAGAAGGTCAGCTGTGGGTAGGAACTCTAGAGGGTATTGTGCGAGTAGATACCTCTAATGCCTTGGTTATCGGTCGCATCGGTGAGTTACCCGGAACCACGGTGCAAGCCCTCGCCCTAGCACCTAATGGAATGCTGTGGGCTGGAACCCCGAATAGCTTGCTAGTCATTGACCCTGAAACTCGTCAAGTGATGCGCTCCGTAACACCCCTGCGGGGACGCAATGTTACCTCTATTCGCTTTGCTAGAGACGGTAATGTTTGGGTTGGTACTGAAGATGGTTTATTGAATCTAAAAACTGACAGTGGAGCCGTTCTCGGTCAGGTACCAAACCTTCCCTCTAACAGAATTCTTTCTCTGTCGCCTGACACAGGAAATAAGCTATGGGTAGGAACGTCAGAAGGACTAGCTTGGGTAAGTTTGACAACGGGTCAGGTAAGACCCCATTTTGCCTTTGTTCGTAATGGTCCCACAACGTTCTAGATGTGCCGCTTCGCAAAGTCAAAGGACTAGCTAGTCAAATTCATCATTTCTACTGCGCTCAACATGGCAATCACTACCCAGCAATTGATCCAATTTAAACAACAGGGGCGTCAAATTGTGGCTTTGACGGCTTGGGATTATGCGATCGCTCAGCTATTAGATATGGCGGGAGTGGATGTCATTCTAGTGGGAGATTCCCTAGGGATGGTTACCTTAGGCTATCAGACCACGCTGCCAGTAACCCTCGAAGAAATGCTACACCATGCTAAAGCAGTGCGTCGGGGCGTCAAGCAGGCATTAGTGGTTTGTGATTTGCCATTTTTGAGTTATCAGGAAAGTCCTCAGCAAGCGATGCACTCGGCAGGTCGTGCTTTGAAAGAAACTGGGGCACAGGCGGTGAAGTTGGAAGGAGGATATGCTGCGATCGCCCAAACCGTCGCGCACCTAACAACTGCTGGAATTCCTGTAATGGGTCATGTGGGGTTGACACCTCAATCAGTACATCAGCTTGGCTATCGACAGCAGGGGAAGACGACACAGACAGCTGAGCGGATTTTGCACGAAGCGATCGCCCTTTCTGAGGCGGGTGCTTTTGCTATTGTTTTAGAGCATATTCCAGTAGATTTGGCACGGCAAATCACACAAAAGTTACCGATTCCTACAATCGGTATTGGTGCCGGTTCACACTGCGATGGACAAGTGCTAGTCACATCTGATTTGCTGGGACTTTCCGAGTGGCAACCTCCGTTTGCAAAGTCTTATGCGAATTTGCGACAGGTAATTACACAAGCCGTGCAGGACTATAGCACAGAGGTACGGGAGCGAAAATTCCCAGAGCCAGAAAAACCTTAAGTCATATCTTTTAGTCAGTGATAGCGCACTCTAACAACACTAGATGCTACCTGTAGGGTGTATTCGGCAACGTGCCCTACAGATAAGAGTTGCTGTGAAAGTCCTGTAAATCAGGGTATCTTCAACTTTTCGGCAACTTTTATGTTTACAACAGCGGTCTTGAAATTCCAAGCAACTTACAGTTCAACTGACAGCTATGAGAACTTGCCCGAACTAGTTGATGTAGAAATGGAGCAAGAGTGGATGGAGGAAAAACTCCCAGAAGTTGCTAAGGACTTCAATTCTGGTTTTTTGGTCGTTCATTACCAGGTCAATCAGCACTTGAGCATAACTATCAAGAAACTAGCAATAGTGATGGACTGTCCGTCTGGTAACGCCTCATAGCACGTCTCTCTTGCTCACTTGCGCCCAACTAGGTTCACTGGGCTTCTTTGTTGACAACGTATTAAACGGCGTACTGTTTCAACGACTCTTTTATCGTCTCTAATTCATTTTCGGCATTCTCTAGCTGCTGTCGGACATTGCCGCTATCACCGAATTCTTTGCAAAGCTGAGAGTGAAGCGTTCTTAACCGTGCCACCTTGGCTTGAGCCTCTTGAAGTTTGTCTTTTGCTTCTTGAACAAAGCTGTGCCGAGATTTGGCTTGCTGATAGGCCGTAACTGATTTGTAATTTGGCATGAGATTGATGCACTCCTGTTATATGTAGTCGAAGCCAGCTGAGCGCTGTCCTTTTAAGGGTGAGGAGAGTTGGTAAAACGACTCTCTCGTTACCTTGATAATGTATACAGGTTAAAACTTTTGAGAAGTATACTTAACAAGTGTGAAGTATGTAAAGATGGGTGTCACTCCTCATACCGGACTTCATCACCCGTTAGTGCTAAAAGCGTACTAAGCCGTTGTGAAGAATTTGTGAATTACTTACCTTTCACCTCAACAACGAGCTGGTCAAGTGCGGCAAGTCGAGAAGAGGGAGTTAGCTTCCCTGATCGTTGGGTGTGATAATCCTCTCTAACAGTAGTGAGTACTAGTGCACTCTGGCAGAGATAACTCACTTGCGATGGATGAAAAGGCGACAGGCAAGAGGTTGTCGTGTAGAAACCGCTAGTTTGAGAATTTCCCTTTGAGACAATAGGAGCATAGAGGCATGAAAACCCTAATTTTTTTACTACTACTTTTATCTGGTTTGCTAATTAGTGAATATCCAGCTGTTCAACCCGTTCAAGCTGAACAGCTAGTTCAAGTAGCACAGCCAAAATGGGAACAATTTTCTTCTCCTGAGGGAGGCTTTACTGTGTTGATGCCAGTTAAACCGTCTCAAAAAAAACAAACTACAGGTAGCGCCGTATCTCTTGATGCCAACCTGTTCACAGCTTCGTTAGAGGAAGGCAAGGTAATATATAGTGTTTCTTATACTAATTTTCCTAGTGAATTAGCTCAGTTACCGCCTGATGTACTTCTAGATAGTCTAAGCAGTAGTTTTACTAAAAACAAAAAACTTAAGGTACTCAATCAGCAAGATATTAGTTTAGGTAGCTATCCTGGCAGGGAATTTAAATTTGAAACGCCAGGTGAAAGGATTGTTAGCTACAGAGCCTATTTAGTAGAACAACGTCTCTACCAGATAATTGCAGAAATCCCTAAAGATAGAGAAAGTACTTTGTCTAGCGATAGGGAGCGGTTTTTGAGTTCATTCCAGCTGCGGAAGTAAATACTTGGCGATATGCAGTCTTAATATTTATTGTTACTATTTAATCAACTCGGAGTCAGCATGATTAACTGTTGATTGAGGAGCGATCGCACTTTTTCTAACCCCAACTTTACACTCAACAAAATCTCTTCCGTCGTTTTCTGTTGCCCTAAATTCGCATCACAAGCTTGCAGAAATTCAAATTCTTCTTCTGACAAGTTAACAATTTGATAATCGTAATTAAATAGACACTTGCTCGGCCATCCATCCATGCAAGGATTTCGCTCTGGAATTGCCGCGAGTAACGCCTCATCTGATGACCAATCTGCTTTAAGTATGGGTGGGCGTCCTAGGAAAAACTCGTAATGGGTGACAGCTTCTGGATCTAATAATTCAATTAATCGATAACGTTCGCGATCGCTCAACCCTTTAGCACGCTCCATCAACTCTTGATTTTTCCCCAAAAGCCGATCAAAATTCCAGTTGCGGGGATTAGAAAAGCCAATAAACTCCAAGCCAGAAGCATCGATCAGTTGAAATAACGTCTCGATGTTGTAGTCAATCTCTTGCGGATGAACATACATATCAGCAAAGTTGGCATCTCGCTGATTTTCCAAAGACCAACGTTCTTTCTCACGCTTGACAAGGCGATTATTTTCTGGCAAAGCTTCAAACAACTGACGCCCTACCTGCACACCATTTTGGTAGTCGCCTCGCTGGTTGCCTTGGAGAAGCGCGATCGCTTTCTGCATCAGCTGGATTTCCCATCGACCCACCTCAGCATAGACAAAAATATGCATTAAGCCACCTGGAGCTAACTTAGCTGCCAGAGACTCAATACCGCGAATCGGGTCAGGCAAATGATGCAAGACGCCTACACAATTAATTAGCTCAAATTCACCATCAAGTTGCTCAGCGTCGTAGAGGCTCAAGTGATGGAACTGGGCGCGATTAGCTCCTGACCGGCGGCAACGTTCTGATGCAACAGACAACGCACCTGCACTTAAGTCAATCCCAACCACAGACGCTTGAGGATTGAGGTGAACTAAATACTCTGTTCCAACACCAGTCCCGCAGCCAGCATCTAGAATCCGTATGTCCTGCCTCAGCGGTTTCTGACCCATGCAAAAATTGTAGGCAGCTACCCAATTCCAACGCCAGTTGTACCCAGGCGGTGGCTCATCGAGTAACGGTTCTGGTGGAAAGGGATAAGTATCGTACAGTCGCTCAACAGCAGCGCTAGTATCCTGAAAGATTTCCATCACTCGAAGTAAAAAAACTTCATCAGGGTTATGATTTGGGGGATTCGGGCTTCCTCTGAGGATAGGGTCTAATGGGGGCTAAGGTATCCCCATAGATAAAAATTTAGGGGAAGTGTGACCACTTAGGGGCTTGGATTAATCTTACCCCCCAATACCTAACACCTAAACTCCGATCTCTTAGTTGGTCAAAACCCGTGGTGAGAATTGTAACAAAACTTATGGCGTCTCTCAGCTATTGACATTAATCAACTATGATGACTTTGTGAAACCCTGTCGGGTGTTCTATACACTTCTTAACAAAGAAGTCTAAGAGATCAGAAACGTTTTAATCTAAAGACTGACCTGGTTTAGCCAGGGTGTTTGTTTATTGAAGGCGTCAGGGAAACATCCCATCCAAAATTTTGGGGGGAGAGTACCGATGCCCTAAGCCTAAAGTAAGCGAAAGTGACCTGCATTGGCACCTTGGTCAGACTTAACACAGTAAAAAAAAATTGTCGATGGGAGCTTTTGAAAACCAATGAGTGTTAAGGCAAGTGGTGGAAGCTCGGTTGCGCGTCCGCAACTCTATCAAACAGTACCGGTTGCAACAATTATCCAAGCCGAACAGCAAGACCGGTTCTTGGGGAGTGGGGAGCTGAAGGAGCTTGCTAGTTACTTCAGTTCTGGTACAAGGCGCATAGAAATTTCAGATATCCTCAGCAAAAACGCAGACCTGATTGTTTCCCGCGCTGCCAACCGGATTTTCGTCGGGGGTACTCCGATGGCTTTCTTGGAAAAGCCTAGGGAAGATGTGGGTCAGGAACTGGTGTTGGCAGGTGGTGCCGGCGTGGATACGAAAGAATCCATGAAATTAGGCACCGCTACCTATGTTGAGAGCGGTGGTGGCTTCTTTGAGGGCTTGCGCTCAATCTTCAGTGCTTCTAGCGGTGGACCAGCACCAGCGGGATTCCGACCGATTAACGTCGCCCGCTATGGTCCTAGGAATATGCAGAAGTCACTGCGGGACTTGGCATGGATGCTGCGCTATGTAACGTATGCGATCGTTGCTGGTGACCCCAACATCATCATTGTCAACGTCCGGGGTCTGCGGGAAATCATCGAAAATGCGTGTTCTGGAGATGCAACTCTTGTAGCTCTACAGGAAATGCGTAGCGCGGCGCTGGGCTATTTCAAGCGTGATGCCGAGGGACAGACTATTGTTAATCAGTACTTTGAGATTCTGATTAACGAATTTAAAGCCCCCAACCCTTCAGACAAACTGCGGCAGCGCCCTGCGGGTGACAAACAAGGTCTGCAACTGCCCCAAAGCTACTTTAATGCGGCAGAGCGGCGTCCTAAGTTCGTAATGAAGACCGGTTTGTCGTCATCAGAAAAGCAAGAAGTTGTAAAAGCTACTTATCGGCAAATCTTTGAGCGTGACATTACCCGCGCCTACAGTCAGTCCATTTCTTATCTGGAATCTCAGGTCAAAAATGGCGACATTTCCGTGAAGGAGTTTGTGCGCCGCCTAGGCAAATCACCGTTGTATCGGAAACAATTCTACGAGCCGTTCATCAATAGTCGTGCTCTAGAACTCGCTTTCCGTCATTTCCTGGGTCGTGGTCCAAGTTCTCGTGAAGAAGTGCAAGAGTATTTCTCTATCGTTTCCACCGGTGGTCTAGCAGCTCTCGTGGATGCTTTAGTCGATTCTCAGGAATATTCCGACTACTTTGGTGAAGAAACCGTTCCCTACCTCCGGGGACTGGGTCAAGAAGCTCAGGAATGCCGCAACTGGGGACCGCAGCAAGATTTGTTGAAGTACAGTGCGCCGTTCCGTAAGGTACCGCAATTTATCACAACCTTTGCTCGCTATGAGCAGCCGCTGCCTGACCAACATCCTTACGGTTCTGGCAACGACCCCTTAGAAATTCAGTTTGGCGCAATCTTCCCCAAAGAAACACGTAATCCCAGCAGCCGTCCGGCTCCATTTGGCAAAGATACCAAGCGCATTCTGATTCACCAGGGTCCTGCGACTAATAACCAAAATAGCAATCCTCGGGCACGAGGCGAGTTTCCTGGTTCTCTCGGACCCAAGGTATTCCGCCTGGATCAACTGCCCTTATCTGGCATTAGCCGCAATAAAAACAACGCAGCCAGTGTCAAATTCTCGGAAAGCTCTACCCAAAAGGTGATTCGTGCTTCCTACTTGCAAGTTTTTGGACGCGATGTCTACGAAGGCCAGCGCCAGAAAGTTGCAGAAATCAAGCTGGAAAACGGCGAGATTCCGGTGCGGGAGTTCATCCGATCGCTAGCCAAATCTGATTTGTTCCGGAAGCTGTACTGGACACCGTTGTATGTGTGTAAGGCGATCGAGTACATTCATCGACGTCTTTTAGGTCGTCCTACCTATGGACGTCAAGAGAACAATAAGTACTTTGATATCTGCGCTAAAAAAGGCTTCTATGCCTTAGTGGACGCTATTATCGATAGCCCAGAGTACTCTCAAGCATTTGGGGAAGATACAGTTCCCTATGAGCGCTACGTGACTCCGGCCGGCTTGCAATTGCGCACAGCGCGACCTGGCAGCATCGGTGAAGATATTGGCACTAGGGTTGACAAGGAAGTAACACCGCGCTTTGTTGAGCTGGGTCAAGTCACCCAAGTGCGGGCAGAACCGGATATTCAATTCCGCATTAATCAGGGTGTCAATGTCCAGCGTGAGCAAACCAAGGTCTTCAAGCTGACCAATACGATTGATAAAAAAGCGATTCCAATCCTGATTAAAGCGGCTTATCGGCAAGTCTTTGAGCGGGATATCGATCCGTATATCGTGAAGAATGAATTCTCTGCCCTGGAAAGCAAGCTGGGCAATGGCGAAATTAACGTCAAAGAGTTCATTGAAGGAATAGGCACATCAGACCTCTACATTAAAGAGTTCTACACCCCCTACCCCAACACGAAGGTCATTGAGCTGGGAACTAAGCATTTCCTCGGTCGTGCCCCCGAAAACCAGAAAGAAATCCAAAAATACAACAAGCTGCTCGCCGCTGAGGGCATCCGTGGCTTTGTCAGGGCTATGGTCAACAGCTTGGAGTATAGTCAGGTATTTGGCGAAGATACGGTGCCTTACCGTCGCTTCCCAACACTCCCAGCCGCGAACTTCCCCAACACTGAGAAGCTTTATAACCAGCTGACCAAGCAGAATAAAGACTTGGTGGTACCCAGCTTCGAGCCGGTGAAGTCGCGTATGGATGCGGCAAAACTGCCACTGACTGGACAGGCGATCGCTGATCTGAGAGCGAAAGAGCAGCAGATAGATACAAGCAAGCCGAAGTTCATCGAACTGGGTCGATCCTTCCAGAACGGCAATGGTCAGTCTGTCGAGGTTGGTGTCGGCACAACGCGACGCAAGCCTGCACGGATTTTCCGCTTAACCGTAGGAGCAAACCAGGCAGAAACAGCACTTGTGATTAATGCCATCTACACTCAGGTGATGGATGTCTTCAGTGGTCAGATTCCTGGAGAGTTCCGTCGTTCTGACCTGGATAGCAAACTCCGTAACGGTGAAATTTCGGTGCGCGAGTTTGTGAAGTCTCTAGCGAGTTCCGAAATCTACCGCCGTCGTTTCTACACGCCCTATCCCAATACTAAGGTGATCGAGTTCTTATTCCGGCATCTGCTGGGACGGGCTCCCGCTACCCAAGCGGAAATCCGCCAATACAACAAACTATTGGCGGATCAAGGATTGAGGGCTGCTGTGGAAGCAATGGTTGATAGTCCAGAATATGCTCGTTTCTTCGGTGAGGATGTCGTGCCTTACAATCGCTTCCCCTCGCTGCCTGCTGGCAACTACCTGGGTAGTGTGAAAGCGGCTTCTGACTTGGTGAAGCAGTCCTGGTCTGATCTGTCGCCTTCGTCTTTAAGCAGTCGCTTTAGCTAAACCTAATCGACTAGAGCCAAATCGAAACGGCTAATTACAGTCTCCTCTGATTTGTTATGTGGCAGATCAGAGGAGCTTTCCTCAGGGTAGGCACTTATGTCACTACCCCAATTTTTGTTGCCGAAAATTTGAAATCTGAGGATTAATGTTACAAACTATTACGAACACAGTAAAAATGTGAACAATCTATCGCAGAATTATTTGCGGAAGGTAGATTTACCGCTGACTTAATGTATTCCTTACTACTCCAACCTTCTAAAAATACTGAAGCAATTTCAGATATATAGATGGTCAAAGCAGTCTAACAGACGGCTGGGATTAGCACATTAGAAAAGCGGTATAGTACCAAAACTACGAATGCCAGTTTAAACACACCTGGTTAAATATTTTCTGGAGGAATCCATAGATGAGTATCGTCACGAAAGCTATCGTGAATGCAGATGCCGAAGCACGTTATCTCAGCCCCGGCGAACTAGACCGGATTAAAAACTTTGCCTCAACTGGTGAGCGTCGCCTCCGCATCGCTCAAACGTTGACCGATTCTCGCGAGCGGCTCGTCAAGCAAGCAGGCGACCAACTGTTCCAAAAGCGTCCTGATGTTGTTTCTCCCGGCGGCAATGCCTACGGTGAAGAATTGACCGCAACCTGCCTGCGTGATCTCGACTACTACCTACGTCTAGTCACCTATGGAATCGTCTCTGGTGATGTCACCCCGATTGAAGAAATCGGTTTGGTGGGCGTCCGTGAAATGTACAAGTCTCTGGGCACCCCGATTGAAGCGGTTGCCGAAGGCGTTCGTGCTCTGAAGAATGCTGCTGCCTCCCAGTTGTCTGGTGAAGACGCTGCTGAAGCTGGCTCCTACTTCGATTACGTGGTTGGTGCCCTGCAAGGGTAGTTTCCCTGTACCTGCTCAAATTCACGATTCTCTTGGCTACGTGAGATAAGGAAACAAGAAAAATGCAAGACGCAATTACTTCTGTTATTAATTCCTCAGACGTTCAGGGCAAATATCTAGATACAGGTGCCCTGGAAAAGCTGAAAGCTTATTTCCAAACTGGTGAACTGCGGGTTCGTGCTGCAAACACCATCAGTGCTAACGCGGCTACCATCGTTAAGGAAGCTGTTGCAAAGTCCTTGTTGTACTCGGATATCACTCGTCCTGGCGGCAATATGTACACAACTCGCCGCTATGCCGCTTGTATCCGTGACTTAGACTACTACCTTCGCTATGCTACCTATGCCATGCTAGCTGGTGACCCCTCAATCTTGGATGAGCGTGTACTCAATGGGTTGAAGGAAACCTACAACTCCTTGGGTGTTCCCGTTTCTGCAACCGTGCAGGCTATCCAAGCTATTAAGGAAGTTTCTGCTAGCCTCGTAGGTTCTGATGCTGGTAAAGAATTAGGTGTTTATCTTGACTACATCAGCTCTGGCTTGAGTTAAGCTAAACTCTCCTAGACAAATTCTGAGTTTGTAGTCAATTGTCTCAATTAAGGTCTGGGAAGTCACTTGTGAGTGCTAGCTTGTTAGAGGCAAGTCTTGCTCCAATGCATGTCAGTCAAGCAGATGAGTTTTGACAGTCTAGTATTGACGATTGACTCCCGGTCCTTGTTAGGTGTACAGACACATCCCTTAATGTTCTCGATTGTGGTGCAGCTTCAGCAGAGTTGAGTTCCCACAGTAGTACTAAGAGCGCATGGCTCGATTGAGAACACCGCGCTTCTATAAAGCATTTTGATCGTTGCTTTAGTTGTTCGCTTCAAAAACTTAAATCAAATTCAAAATTTCTTAACTCAAGTAGGAGAAGTAAGCCCATGCGTATGTTTAAGGTGACTGCCTGTGTTCCAAGCCAAACTCGGATTAGGACACAACGGGAGTTGCAAAATACCTATTTTACGAAGCTGGTTGCCTATGACAACTGGTTCCGTGAGCAGCAACGAATCATGAAAATGGGTGGCAAAATTGTTAAGGTTGAATTAGCTACTGGCAAGCAAGGTACGAATACCGGGCTGCTGTAATTTTCTAAAAAACAGCTTTTTATCTGTAAATTCGAGAAGTTGAGGGGTCACAACGACCCCATTTTTGTTTGAAATTAGCCATACAGTCAATCAAACAGCTTGAGAATTCCGTTAAGCAGCTTGGCTTGATAAGTTACAATTGCCCTGTTCGGTTGCGATACTGTGAGTAATAGTTATCTATATACGAATAAGCTTGGCGTTGTTGTTAGTTATTAATGATTAGTGGCTGTACGTGACCTATTTCTATTGGTTAGTCCCTCCGCAAAGGAATGGTCAATGGAGGCCCGCTTATTGCGGTGGTTGACGTTTCTGTGGATGTTCATTGGGTTAGCTGTTCTGTTTTCGGCATCTTATCCTAGTGCAGATGCTCGGTACGGGGATGGGCTGTATTATTTTAAGCGACAGCTGATCTGGACAGTTCTGGGCTTGATCGGGTTTAACATGATGGTGCGATCGCCCCTGCGCTATCTGCTAGGAACCGCTCATTGGTTCTTGATACTGCTGTTGGGGTTTATTTTAGTCACCTTGATTCCTGGTGTAGGAACTACTGTTAATGGTGCAACCCGCTGGCTAGCTCTCGGTCCGGTTCCCCTTCAACCGTCGGAATTAATTAAGCCCTTTCTGGTACTACAGAGTGCTAGAGTCTTTGGACAATGGGAACGGCTCACTTGGCGAGTTCGCTCCCTTTGGTTAGGGATTTTTGTTAGTGTGCTGCTGGCAATTTTGATACAGCCAAATTTAAGTACAGCGGCACTATGCGGGATGACCTTGTGGCTAGTAGCACTAGCCTCTGGATTGCCCTTTTCTTACCTAGGAGGAACAGCATTGAGCGGTTTCCTCCTGGCTGTGATTAGTATCAGCGTGAAAGAATATCAGCGGCGTCGGGTGATGTCATTTCTCGACCCTTGGGCTGATCCAATGCGCGACGGATATCAACTCATCCAAAGTCTGCTTGCCGTTGGCTCTGGTGGCACTTGGGGGTCTGGGTTTGGTCTATCTCAACAAAAGCTATTCTATTTACCCATTCAGTTTACTGACTTTATCTTTGCTGTCTTTGCCGAAGAATTTGGTTTTGCCGGTAGTGTGTTGATGCTGGTGTTGCTTATGGCTTATGCAACGCTATCAGTAATGGTGGCGATGAAGGCGCGGAATATAGTTCATCAGCTGGTAGCGACGGGAGCAATGATTTTGATTGTCGGGCAGTCGTTGTTGAATATTGGTGTTGCTACCGGTGTTCTCCCTACAACAGGTTTGCCATTTCCGTTCTTTAGTTATGGCGGCAGTTCGTTGATTGCCAGTTTGCTAGCGGCTGCGATGCTAATTCGAGTGGCAAGAGAAAGTAGCGAGGCTGAAGTTGTGTCCATAGAGGGGCATAGGCAGTCAGCCGCAGAGCGGCGACGCGTTAGAAAGCAGAAACCACAGCCACAGAGATAAATAAGTAGATTCTTGGTGTTAGGGTGTGATCGCTTTTAATTGCGCTATTTTACTGATTTTTTTCCTACATTCTACTGAACTTTTTTCTAACGAATTACGGATAGTCTAGAAAGGCTTAGCACTGCCCTAAAGGCGAAACTACAGCCTTAGGGGGGATTTTCTAGTTGCGATCGTCTCAAGTAATTTTCTTTTGTTAATTCTAATTTTATACCTGAGACACAAGCAATTCCGGAATTATAAAAGGATGTAGATGTGGATATTTTAAAGTTCCTTGTGACGATCAACGGTGCTGCTCATCTATGGGCAGATAACGGGCATTTCTTAGGTCAGCTTTCGAGTGACCAAGATAACCGCCAATCAATCATCAATCCCCATACCTACGGAAGTTCTTACAGCTATAGCAGCATCCAAAATCCCAATAGCCCATATGGCGGGATTTCGGGACTGTACAGTCCTTACAACCCAAACTGTATCAACCCACCCATCGTTGTGTATCAAAGTGAGCGAGTGCTGGTAGTCACCAGAAATACTTACCTTCAAACCAAGGGCTTGCCTATTGTTGACCCAGATTTGATGTTGGGGATGTACATCCGATATGCGATCGCCCAACCTGAGCCAGCAGTAATGCACTTAGAGGCAGTCAAGCAAGCTCTCCAAGCCGAAAGTCCCCTTATGGCGTTGATTGACAAATAATCTGTTGCTACATTTGACTTGCAAGTTTATCAAAGATTTCTTGTCAAACAAGTAACTTGCCTGTTCAGATTAAGCTAATTATTAGTTAAACGTGCCATTAGCTCAAGGGAGGGAGTGCCTCTCCCCTCAGTCGGGTGAAGGTAATAATCATGTATGCACTTTATAGGGCATCTACTATGCTCCGGAAGAAGTACGCCCAGCAGCTAGAATAGCTGGGCTTTCTTCTAACAGGACTTAGACATTTTATAGTCCCTAAAGGGGCTGAAAAGCTTTCTGGACAAGGGAAACAGGTCGATGACCTAGAAACGCCTGAAACCCTTGTGAATACTAGATTTATGCACATTCGAGCTGAAACTACTTCTCTTTCTCTACATAGGTTTGAAGCCATTTTTGCCTCAATTTTTGTCTAAGTCCCACTAAGAGATTAATAACTTAGTAAATTAATAAAATGCGCTCTCGCTTCCAAGAAGGGAACAGCAACCAGATATTACATAGAGCCTACTGAACAAATGCTGCCTTTATGAAGAAGGATATCACTCCTCATCCTTTCCTCATTTCATAGTTCAACTGCTCTAGCTCTTCTAAATCTTGCCTCTACAGGAAGTAAATTAAACTTCACAAGATGTTGTCAACAGTAATGAGAATTAGCTAAGTCTTTGCGCACATTTGCCATCTCGTTAAGCCTTGGTTAGTATTACCTTAGTAATAGAATTCCTCCTACCGCTCCTAAGGATACCAAAATGCGTTTATTATTTGTGCAGTATGCAGGCGATTACCGTGAAGCCTTTCAACGATTGGCAGTGGGTGGGGGAGAAACCTATTATGCTCAAAAATATTCCGTTGACACCGTTGCTGAAATCGGCAATAAAATTGAGGAAGCTGCTGTTCTTTGTTGTATGACCACAGAACCTTACAATCAAGTTCTAGAAAATGGGGTTCGTGCAATTGGAGCAGGCTTCAACGGACAGATACAAGTCAAAAACTTAATAAACTTGATAGAAGAATATAAGCCAACTCATTTAGTTGTTCGTACAGCTATTAGAGAAGTTTTTAGCTGGGCGATTAAAAATAAAGTTAAAACTATAACGACATTTGCAGAGTCGGTTTCCCACAGAGGTTTACGTAGCAAATTGCGGAATTATTTGCTTACCTATTTATTAAATAATAAGCGAGTAGAATGGGTGGGAAGTTATGGGCTTAATTCAGCACGCTTATTCAAACAAATTGGTGTAAAAGCTGACAAAATTATTCCTTGGGACTTTATTGCTACTGATACACCTGCCTCTTTGTCATACAAAACTCTCCCTAGTGACGAAAAGCCTTGGACTCTCTTTTATATTGGGGCAATGATAGAGGCTAAGGGAGTTGGCGATGTTTTAGAAGCGATCGCTCACTTAAGAGCTAAGAACTTCCCTGTGCGTTTAAAGATGGCAGGTAAAGACGAAAACAATTATTTTCTCAATAAAGCTAGACAATTAAAAATTGAGGATTGCGTAGAGTTCTTGGGATTAGTGTCCAATAACACTGTACTGCCTTTGATGAGGGAAGCGGATATCGTTTTAGTTCCTAGCCGACATGAATATCCAGAGGGGTTTCCCCTAGCAATCACTCATGCTCTGTGCGCTAGAACCCCGATTATTGCTTCAGATCACCCGATGTTTCTAGAGAACTTAAAAGACGGCTTCAGTGCGAAGATTTTTTCAGCTGGTAATGCCGTGGCTTTATCAGACTGTATTGAAAAACTGCTGCTCAATGCCGATCTTTATCAGAGTCTTTCTGTAGCCTCTCAGGAGGCATGGGAGCGGTTACAAATTCCAGTGAAATGGGCAGAGATGATTAATCGCTGGTTAGATGATTCTCTGGAAAATCGACAGTGGTTGTTTGAGCATCGGCTTTCTTCAGGACGCTATAACTCAAATAGTGCGTCAGTTGGGCGAGTTAATCGCATCCAAGGCATCTACCAGTTGCTGAAAATGAGCTAGTTGGTGAGTTGCCATGACGGAGAGCCGAATCCGACTGGTAGGAACAGTAGGGGGGCGGATGGCTGGAGCAAAGATACCAGAAGCTTTCAGCTTCTGTCCTGCATTGAGAGCATCCGCTGCACTAGCGAGTTGAAAGCAGAGAATGGGTGAGTTTGATGGCAAAAGTTTGAGATCAGGTAACTGCTCTTGCATAAGATGCTTTACAGTGTCCACATTGTAATTGAGTTGGGCACGGCGTTCGGGTTCTTGCTGGACGATGTGGACTGCCGTCAGCGCTGCTGCTGTGTCACTAGGAGATAAACCTGTAGTGTAAATCCAACTGGGGGCGCGATTTCGCAGGAAGTCAATGAGGGTAGCTGAACCAGCGACGTATCCGCCTAAGCTGCCCAATGCTTTGCTGAGGGTGCCAACTTGAACCAAGGTTTTCCCAGTACAGCCGAAGTATTCTACACATCCAGCACCTGTCGCTCCCAAGACGCCTGTTGCATGGGCTTCATCTACTAGCACCATGCAGCTAAATTGTTCAGCGATCGCTAATATCTCTGGCAAGGGACAAAGATCGCCATCCATGCTGAAAACGCTGTCGGTAACAATCAGGCAGCGTCGATGGTGTTGTCGATATTGAGCCAGCTGACGCTTTAACTCTTCGATATCCGCGTGAGCATAATCTACTACCACCGCGCCGCTTAAAATTGCTCCATTTTTCAGGCTGGAGTGATTGTACTGATCCGATAAAATCAAATCTCGCTTCCCAACTAAAGCGGCGAGCGCTCCTAAGTTTGCCAGATACCCAGAACTGAATATTAGGGCGTCTTCCGTTTGCTTGAGGGAGGCGATCGCTCTTTCCAATTGGTGATGTAGTTCGCGATGTCCACTTAGTAATCGCGAACCTGTGCTACCCGTCCCGAATTCCTTGGTAGCTGCGATCGCTGCTTGAATCAGGCGCTCATCCCCCGCTAACCCCAAATAGTCATTGCTGGCAAAGTTAATCACCTCACGCCCTTCCAGCTGCATCACTGCACCAGGGCGACTTTGGACTGTTTGCACCGTGCGATACCAGTCAGCCTTGTGGATGGTAGCGAGGGATTGTTCTAGCCAAGCATAAGAATCTGTGGGCATCGTGAATAGTTAGGACTCGTTATCCGGCTGAGTCTCATCATCTTGAATTTGAGCATTTTTGCCTTTAACAGGGGGCAATTTCTCCACTAAACCCATTTCAAAGGCGGTATCTGGTAACTCACCAACTATATATTTTCCGGGCTGAAATACCCGTCCCGGAGTAAAGCACATCTGTCTAAGTTGAACCACCTCACCAGGGGCAAACATTCCCCTAAACATTTTTCTCTCAAGTCCCATAACTCACTCTCCTAGGTCAATTTCAATATTTTCTAATTGTGACAGTTGGAGTGTTATTGCTAGCCGTGGTTTTAAACTTCCATTCTCATTACCTTAACTCAGAGCAAAAAGTCATTCCTATTCCAGTAGCTATTGCCAGATAGAACAGTGGAAAATACGGTTACCTGCTGCCCAAACCCAAAAAGCAAGGACACTAATCAATTGTGTCCTCTAAAACGTCTATTCTGGCTCCATAGAAGAGTATCTTGAAAACACAACTAATTAACTAGCCATTCACGTCATTGAGCTGTGTTGAAAGACCCCCCTGCCCCAAACAATTCATTCCAGATGACAAAGCAAGAACGTGCCAGCCTGAACCGCGCTGCCGATTACACATCAGTGCAGTCCTTGCCGGAAATTTGGTCGCTTGCTGCCAAACGCTTTGACAAAATTATTGCTCTCAAAGACCCTCACGCTAAGCCAGAAGTGGCACTAACTTACGCTCAACTGTATCAGCAGATTCAACAATTTGGTGCTGGCTTACAAGCGTTGGGCATTACCGGGGAATTGGATAGCGCTGGTATCCCTTCTCGTGTAGCTTTATTTGCTGACAACAGTCCTCGTTGGATGATTGCTGACCAAGGCATCATGACGGCTGGAGCCGCTAATGTCGTGCGTAGTGCTCAAGCTGAGCGGCAAGAACTGCAATATATTCTGGAAGACAGTGGCAGCATTGCCCTGGTGGTGGAAAATCTAGCTCTACTGAAAAAACTGCATGTTAGCGAAGCAGCTGTTTCGGAGCGTCACCTAGACTCCCTACCAATTCAGTTTGTGGTTCTCCTCTCTGATGAAACGCCTCCTGATAGCGCAGTATTAGAAAGTTCGCGAGCGTCGGACGAAACCCTGAAGGTACTGAACTACTCCCAGCTAATGGAAATTGGCGCATCTCACCAATTGACACCGATTAGCCACAACCGGGAAACCTTAGCAACGCTGCTTTACACATCTGGCACCACTGGTAAACCCAAAGGTGTGATTCTGAGTCATGGCAACCTGCTGCATCAGGTAACAGCCTATGGTGCGGTATTAGCGCCAGAACCGAGCGATCGCGTTCTTTCTATCCTCCCTACTTGGCACGCTTACGAGCGCTCAGTTGAGTATTTTATCCTCTCCCAAGGGTGTACGCAGATTTACACTAACCTGCGCAACGTCAAAAAAGACCTAAGAGAATTCAAACCGCATCTGATGGTTGGCGTACCGCGACTGTGGGAATCAATTTACGAGGGGGTTCAAAAGCAGTTCCGCGAACAACCTGAGAGTAAACAACGTTTGGTACAAAACTTCCTCTCAATTAGCCAACGTTACATTAAAGCGAAGCGTCTATCGCAGGGGCTAAGCTTAGAGCACCTGAATGCATCAGCCATCGAACGTCTCAGCGCTAGTACCCAAGCAGCCGCCTTGTGGCCTATTCACCGACTGGCAGACAAATTAGTCTATCAAAAAGTCCGCGAGGCGACAGGGGGACAAATTAAGCAAGTTATCAGTGGTGGGGGTTCCCTCGCAAGGCACTTGGACGACTTCTTTGAAATTGTTGGTATAGAAGTGCTAGTAGGCTATGGTTTGACAGAGACATCTCCAGTCACTAATGTGCGGCGTCCTTGGCAGAATCTGCGGTATTCATCAGGACTACCCATGCTTAAGACCCAAATCCGGATTGTTGACCCTGAAACCCGTCAATCCTTACCTCTTGGTCAGCGTGGTCTCGTCCTGATTCGGGGCCCCCAGGTGATGAAAGGTTATTATAACAACCCGGAAGCAACAGCTAAAGCGATCGACTCGGAAGGTTGGTTTGATAGCGGCGATTTGGGTTGGGTGACACCCCAGAATGATTTGGTATTGACTGGACGGGCAAAGGATACGATTGTTCTGAGTAATGGAGAAAATATTGAACCGCAACCGATTGAGGATGCCTGTTTGCGGAGTCCTTATATCGACCAGATTACGCTAGTCGGTCAAGACCAGCGATCGCTCGGTGCCTTAATTGTGCCAAATCTGGAAGCCCTGCAACAGTGGGCAGCTTCTCAGAATCTTCACCTGCGTCTACCGAAATCTGTTCCCAATCAGCTTGATGCTCCTACAGAGGAGTTCCGGACAACCATTGATCTTGAGAGTAAAGAGGTTCAGAACTTATTCCGCAGCGAATTGAATCGAGAAGTTCAAAATCGCCCTGGTTATCGCCCCGATGACCGCATAGGTTCTTTCAAGCTGCTCCTAGAACCGTTTTCTATTGAAAATGGCATGATGACTCAAACCTTAAAAATCCGGCGACCCGTTGTCATGGAACGCTATCGCGATATGATTAACGCGATGTTTGCCTGATTTAGGTTAAAAAATTAGAGGGGTGAAAAGTGAGCAGCGCGTTGCTGAAACCTTTTCTCCCTATCCCCTGTTGGTTATCTCCTGGAGTACAACCTTTCAAGCGTTTCAATCTTCAGACTCTACCTAGCAAAACGTAATATGGACGAATCTAAATCAAATTTACTCTTGAAGCGACCAATCAATATCAAAGCCATCGTGACGCCCCGATGGAAAGAAGAGGTTCAGCAACAACTTCAGACGCAGATTAACCAAATTGATGGTCAGCTGCAACAGCTAGATCTGCAAGGGCAACGAGCGATCGCGGAAATTCAAAAGCAAAGTCTCCAACCTCCTGGACCTCAGGTAGCGCAACAAATCGAAAACATTCAAATTCAGGTCAATCAAAAGAAAAGTGAACTGCTAGAGCAGAAAAATCAACAGCTACAGCAACTACAACAAGTACAGATGCTGGAACTTGACCAGGAAGTTAACCAAGGTCAGATGGAAAGCTATTTTCGCGTCGAACTGGGGGATAATCTGGTGCGAAAAATGAACGTCGAAATTCTTCTGCGTGATGGAGTTGTAGAAGAAATTCGCGGCGATATCTAGATGAATAATGGCTAATGGCTAATAGCTAATGGCTATGAACAAGAATAATTAGCAATTAGCAATGAACAATTAGCGATTAGCCCATTTTAAGGGTCATCTACAAACAAAGTTCTACTGCCCAATCTTGATGACCCCGCCCCGGTTGACATTTCACCTGAGAACCAACCCACACTACCTTCCACTGTTTACCAGTGGAGGCTGATTCCGGGGTGGTAACTAATTCAACACGGTACTTGATTGCACCAATAGAGTCATCTGCTACACCCGTTTGGATGATAGTGACAATGGCTTGATTGGATTGAGGATAATCTACTGTTACCTCTCGTGAACCCCCTTCCGATTGAATATCACCGAAAGCGGAAAGTGCGATCGCTTTTGGATCGTCACCAACGAGAGTATCCGGCTTCGCAAGTTTAGAAAGTGATATCGGTTTGTAGTTGTTCCGATAATCCTGTGCCTTAGCAGTACTAGCCTTAGCTTCTGAACGTTTCTGGCGTAGTGTTTGGTTAGGTCGATCACTCGTTGATGAACTGACAGAAGAAGCTTTTCCTGAATTGGATGAGTCAGTAGCCGTTGTCGAGGTAACTTCAGGGCGCTTTCCTACCTCCGCAGGAGTCGCTTCACTAACGGGATTGTTTGGCGTCTGGCTGGTGTTACTGCAAGCACTCAACGTCATTACCACACCGACTAGGAGCAAAGGGAAAGTTTTCGACGTCATTAAGTATTTTTTCATGCGCTTCACCCCTCAATCCCACTTTCAAGGCGTACTACGTTGAAAGTAGTTTTCTATTGAATAACTTACTTATACTGCTTTCTTCTCACTTAGCACTCAGGTTTCAGGATGAGAGAAAAACTTCATTTGGACTGTTCGCTTATGCACGGAAACGATTAATTGATTACCGATTAGGAATAGTTTTGTGAGCCACAATAATTCCAGCTGCTTCATTAGGGACTTGGGCTGCTGGCTGGATTAAGCCGGATTTGCTAGAGGTAGTTTTCAGTATCGGATTAATCGCGATCGCGGCAAGTTTCCTAGGCTACTTCAAGTCACGAGGAACCGATGCCTGTTATTTCAGTGCGGCAGAAATAAGTCAGCAGCTGACAAGTGATGAACACCTTATGCTCAAAGGACTTTTGACTTTTGACTTCCAAGGGAGCGGCACTTAGTCCTGTCGCGGTAATTGATATCCAGCGATAATGAGCGGATGAGGGAGATGAACAAGATTGCTTCCCCATCTTCACACTTGTCTCTATCGCCTGCTTTTGACCACACCCAACTCTTGGCGACTGTTGCTCTTAGATGTTAGAAATACGCTGTAGTATGCAGATTCTCATAGAACTTAGTAGACTCGGATAGTTCCAGAGTCGTTCCTCAAGCTACAATGCAATCTGGCAAAAGTTCTTGCTACATTACGCTCTTGTTAATTCAAAATATACCACCCTCATGATCCACGAAGTTTTTATGCCCGCCCTCAGTTCCACCATGACCGAAGGCAAGATAGTCTCCTGGGTTAAATCTCAAGGCGATAAAGTTGAACGGGGCGAAACTGTGGTGGTGGTTGAGTCAGATAAGGCGGATATGGACGTTGAGTCCTTTTATGAGGGCTATCTGGCTGTAATTACCGTACCCGCTGGTGAATCGGCTCTTGTGGGAGCTGCTATAGCTCTAGTAGCAGAAACCGAGGCAGAAATCGAGGTCGCCAAACAACAAGCTGCCCAATCTAACCAGGAACCTGCTGGAGCGACAGCTCAGAAGGAAACAGCACCTGCACCAGAACCTGTAGCGGCAGCCCCAGCAGCAGCTCAAGACACCCCCAGCCGTCGTAATGGACGGATTGTTGCCTCGCCTCGCGCTCGTAAGTTAGCCAAGGAACTAAGCGTCGATCTGGGTACCTTGAAAGGCAGTGGCCCCAACGGGCGAATTATCGCTGAAGATGTTGAAGCCGCAGTAGGTAGAGGCACTACTGCCACACCTACCCCAGTAGCGACGACAACCACACCTGCAAGGACACCCACTGCTGCTCCGTCAACCGCCCCCGCTCCCAAACCAGCACCAGTAGCTGCCTCAGCTATTCCTGCTGCTGCGGGAGGTGAAGTCGTACCCTTCAATACGCTACAAAATGCGGTGGTACGGAACATGGTTACTAGTCTCCAGGTACCTACCTTTCGAGTTGGTTACACCATCACTACTGACGAGCTGGATAAGCTATACCAAAAAATCAAGTCAAAAGGCGTCACGATGACAGGGCTGCTTGCCAAAGCCGTGGCGATTACGTTGCAGAAACATCCCCTAGTGAATGCTAGTTATACAGAACAGGGCATTCAGTATCACAGCTCCATTAATATTGCCGTAGCTGTAGCAATGCCGGGTGGAGGGCTAATTACGCCCGTCTTGCAAAAAGCGGATCAAGTGGATATTTATTCCCTATCTCGCAGTTGGAAAGACCTAGTAGAACGTTCTAGGCTCAAGCAGTTGCAACCGGAGGAATATAGCTCTGGCACCTTTACCCTGTCGAATTTGGGAATGTTTGGCGTCGATCGCTTTGATGCCATTTTGCCACCAGGACAAGGGTCAATTTTAGCGATCGGAGCATCACGTCCGCAAGTAGTAGCAACAGCTGATGGTTTAATGGGGGTACGCCGTCAGATGCAAGTGAATATCACTTGTGACCACCGCATCATCTACGGTGCTGATGCAGCGGCCTTCTTACAAGACTTGGCGAAGTTGATTGAAACAGAGCCACAGTCGCTGACACTCTAAGGATTTACAATGAGTAGCTTGGTTATCTTCCTAGATACAGGTTGACGAATATCAAGCAATTCTTCTTGTAGTAGAAGTTAAGGGAGGCAGCAAGTAATTTTGAATTCAACGTTCAAAATGAAAAGACTTTTTTCTACTGATTCCACTGTCCTAGGCAGCATCAGGATTAAGGTCAATCATCTCCCTAGTCGTGTAAGTTCCAATCGGAGTCCAAATCA
The DNA here is from genome assembly GCA_036703315.1 of Coleofasciculaceae cyanobacterium. GTDB lineage: Bacteria > Cyanobacteriota > Cyanobacteriia > Cyanobacteriales > Coleofasciculaceae > DATNPH01. The sequence goes on along the minus strand of DATNPH010000190.1, from coordinate 40,140 downwards.
CGTAGGGAAGTAGTAGGAGAGCCGCCAGTCTAGAAATAGGCGCGACGGCTAGTATCAGGATAATTCCTAAGATTACACCCGTCCCTCCTAAGATTGTGCCGACTTTGAGGCTCCGGAGTCTTAAAGTAGCAGGAATGTAAGCGACTGTAATAATTTCTACTAGTAAATAGAATCCCATTAGTAAGCAGCTTCTGAGGCTCCCTGGATCTTTTTCCCAAACAAGCATCGCTGACCAAGCTCCACAAGCAAAAATGGCAGTCCAGATGAATGGAATTGCAGGCTCAAAGAATAGCCAGTTAGGTCGATCTAACCGTCTGACCCAGCCTATATCTCGCGGTCTAAAAAAACTACTCCCTAACGCAACTAAAAAGGTCACTCCCGCAATAATTATCCTTGATATGATCATTTTCTTATCCTAAATTGAACCAAATTTGTGCCCCTCCTAAACAGAGGACGAGCACTATAAATTGATAGTGTCAGGTTAAAGGATGGCTTTAATCAGCCTTTAGGGTGAAAGGAAAAAATCAGGAAGCTCTAGTAGAACAATAAGCAGTTACTCTGCTTAGTAGATCTAAAAATCGAGCAGGTGAATACTCCTAGGCAGACTCCTGGAAGTTTCTAAACAATCAAGAAAACAGCATTAATTATTTTCTATTTGCATTTCTTCTTAACTAATGTATAGAAACTTTCCAGGTTTCTTTAGAGATCTGATCTCCTTAAACAAGATTATTGCTTAATAACGGAAAACAGCCGCTAATGGTGCCTCATCCGGTACTTTTTCTGGTTCTACAGCATAGACAGTTCCACCATTCAAAATGGTCTGAATCGCTGCGGCATTCAACAAATCTTCATCCCCAGGCTCCTCATCGGGATGCAAGTCAATCATACTGGTTTCGGCATTAAAGCTGCCCCACTGTCGAACACCAACGGCAACAAACAATTGATCAACTCGCCCGTAGTAGGCAGCTGGAACTACCTCTTTAACATCTTTGGAGGTTCGCCCGGTCGCTGTAAGTTCTTTGTAATGGTTGATCGCTTCTTGCTGCTCCTGTAAAAATATGGGTTCCACAATCTCCCAAGCTTGTGCTTGTAACTCTTCTGCCTTCAGCTTTTCAGGGTTACCCGTAATGCCTTGCTCGACCAAATGCTGATAATTATTTGCCTCCCGGTAAAGCGGAAAAAGATACTCGACTCCAGCTAATACTAGGGGGGCACGTTTTCCTTTCAGATATTTTTGCAATCCACCATCAACCGCGTGAAAGAATTGCACAATGTCCCGCTGGAATTTATCTGTGTCGGGACTTCCCTGACCATGAAAACTGCCTGCCTGCTGAAAAGAATTGTTGGTTCCCCCTTTTGGGGTACTCATGCGTCGCTGACCATCCTTGGCAGTCTCGTCATACTGGAGGGTTTCCTCAAGACTCTTGGGCACATCTTCCAATTCAATTTCTCTGACACTGGATCGCCTGCACTCAAGCAGTCTGACATCCTGTTGACTTAAAGCCAAAACATAATACCGTCCATCACCCGTTAAAACAGGTAGTAGCGGCTTGAGATGGAAATGGTCAGTGGCAATAACTAATTCCTCAAAACTGAACGGCACAAAGTAGTATTGGCATACTCCGGAAGCCAGCAAGATTGCTAGTCCCTGTTGCTGCCAAAAACCTTCGTCCGCTGCATTAACGATGTCAATGATTGGCTGTAAGATTTCCGAGGCTTCCTTGTTACTCAAACCATTTTCTTCTAATTTACTTTCAGCCTCTCGTATCAGATTTTTAAACCGTACAGGATTTTGCTGAATTTCTGTCCCCATTAGGTAGATGGGCATGTAAATCGATACACACAATCCTCTAGGTTGGTCAACTAGGGTTTTGAGTTCCTCTATAGACAATTCACTCATGTACTTTACTCTCCTTTTGCTTAGTCTTGTGCTCGTTGCCAATCTTATGAGAGCGTCCATACTGTGTATGTGTAATGCGTGTTAGCCTGTGCGTGGCAGCATAGCTAGCGCATTAAGTATTGCTTCACACCTAGGTTAGTAACGAGTATTGCTTTCAAGTTACCTCTGTTGCTTAAACGACCGTCTACCTAGAGGCATAATTATTAAGCCAACTTCTAAAAGAGATACACAGTCCTAGCGAAAGCCGCTTCAGCTTTCAATACCCTCTTACAGAGGCAACATCTCATTTAATAGTGATGAATCAGCGATTTGAGCTAGTTTTAATTTAACTGTCTGCTTCAACTAAGAACGTCTGACGAAAGTTAGAGGATTTACAAATTTTTATTGAACACACTAAGAGAGCAAGACAGGATTTTTACATAAATAGCATGGCTGATACGGTATTGATTACAGGTGCGTCTCAAGGCATCGGTAAAGCAACAACTCTTCTATTTGCCCATCAAGGGTACAACCTTGTACTAGCAGCTCGTCAGTCCGATCGCTTAGAATCGGTAGCCTCTGAAGTGCGATCGCTTGGTCGTGATGCCATAGCTATCCCCACGGATGTGAGAGATCCTGAACAGGTGAACACACTCGTCCAAAAGGCACTTGAGCACTATAGTTCTATTGACGTGCTGATCAACAATGCAGGTGTGTACCTCTTAGGGCCAGTGGAGAAGTGCTCTCTTAGCGATTGGCATCAGATGATAGATACGAATCTTTGGGGTTATATTCACACAATTTATGCACTATTGCCCCATTTTCTAGAGCGAGGTAGCGGAACTATCGTCAATGTGAGTTCTATTGGCGGCAAGGTACCGATCCCTTACCAAGTGCCTTACACAGCTAGCAAGTATGCCGTTACGGGGCTAACGGAATCACTCCATGCAGAACTATCACCCAAAGGCATTCAGGTTTGTGGAATTCATCCGAATTTCATTAAGACTGACTTAATGGAACGGGCAATCTTTCGTGGCAATGATGAACAAGATACTCAAGAGCGTCGTGATTTGGTGGAGAAGGCGTTAAACAGTCCAATGCTGGAGAAGCCGGAGAAAGTAGCACAAGCTATCTGGAATGCCGTTAGACATAAGCGCTCTGATGTGATGGTTGGTTCGGCAAACCTCTCTAATGCCGCTTATAAACTGTTTCCCGGCGCGATGCAGTCAGTATTCCGGAAAACCTTTTCAACTACAGAGAGCTGATCTTAACTTAAGAAAGAGGTAATTTATTCTGTCTTCTAACATCTAAAGGTGGACGACATAAGATGCCCCATCCACTTGAGCAAAAGAATACGCCTTGTTATTGGAGTAGGGTACGCAATCTGTTGTTTATCAAGGTACGATGTTAAAAATACCTGTCACTTCCTATACAAAAAAGCCTCAAGGTGCGATCCTAGGGGCTTTTGTTTTCCTTATTAATTTCTAACCTCTTGAAAGGATAGATGATGTTCCTTTAGTGCTGCCTCAGCAGCACACAGCAGGTATCCCCAATTTTATGGACACTGCGTTTTTTGCTTATTGAAAAGCTCACCTATGTTTAGTTTATTATCCCAGCCTCGGGGTACTTTCCCTGGTCCGTATCCTTTCGCTTTTAGATCTGAAATGTAGCGATTTCGGATGTATTTGCGGTCAAAGTTTCCTAGCCCTTTAAAGTAGACCTCAACCAGGTGTGCAGGATCTAACGCCATCTCACCTGTATGCACAGAACCATCATCATGATCATCCCATCCCCAAGGGGCATCAGCTCCATTTTGTTCACAAGTACGGAACAAACCACTACCACAGCCACCACTTTTGTCACCCTTGAATTTGCCCCATTTAAGATAGGTTGAGGCTGTTGCTTCTGATAGGGGTGCTTCTTGAAGCTGGCGCTCCCATAATCCGCCAGGCGCAAACAAGTCAATTAGCTGATATTTGACATTACGGTCATTACCTGAACTGGGTTCTTCAGCTGTAGTCCTAGACGGGAAGTAGATAATGCCGTCCTGGTTAGACCCTCCCGTGAAGTCTTTTATAAAGGGCCATGCTTTCAATCCATGACCTTTAGCTTCTTGAGCAGTTAAAGGATGCAGAGAGTCTGTGTAGGACTGCATAGTGAGCGTACCATCGATGTCCTCTGCACCATTTTTCAGGGGGCTACCAGGAGGCGTGTATGAGTAGAAATCCTTGTGAAATACCGTAACGATCCCCTCAAGTTTCCCAAACGTCGAACCGTCCTTCCGGACGATTGTCAGCAGTCCCTCCATATCATTTTCATGCTCTTGACCGAAGGATGAATCTATCCAGTCTTGTGGGTGGAAGAAGGTATATAGGATAAAGTTGTGAGTGCAAGTCTCCACCACAGAATAGTAACCATACGCCTTTAAGGGAAACTTAGAAAGATTGTCCCAGTTGTTCTCCCCCCGCCAGTCATTATCGTAGTTAAACTTTGTGATGTAGTCACCTTTGTACTTCGTACTATCTGTATCCTGATAGTGAATAGGTGCATGGTAACGGGCTAATTCTAAATCACTTGGAGGTTGTGCAGCTGCGGCGCTAGAGCCTAACAAGCCTAACGTCATCAATAGCCCGATGCTTCCAAACAGCATTGTTTTGGCTCTTATTTTTTTCATGATTACTTATGCCTCAATAAACGGTTGTGTGATTTCTCGTCAAGAGGAGCAAAAATACACTTTTCTTCTAAAGTGACCGTAAAAAGCGGAATAATCGCCCTTTTAAAATCACATTTAGCTTTCTATTTGGTACTCAATAAAAAAACTCTGCAATTTCTGCAAAGTTTAGAAAACTTAACCTTGTTTTTAAGACCATGGAGTGGCTGCCTCCAGTTGATGCACAAACAGCCTATTAGTTTAAAGATTCTCTTTTTTACTTGAAGCCTTGGAAAAACTCTGGGATTAACTGAACGCTTTTACCGAGTTATTTCTCTGGCAGACTAGGTTAGCTTTTAGGATTGGAGGCTTGTGTCGCCAGCATGGCTAAAGCGACGCCTCCCAATGCTGTAGCGGCGATCGCGCCCCACTTGAGCGTCGGATTCTTGTCTAACCAGTCAGTGAAGCTGGGTATCGTCAACTCGCCAAAGTCTCCCTCTACTCTGTCGTAACCTTGAATCGGCTCGAAAACATTGTCTGGCGCATCTTCAGACTTTGGCTCATTGGTTCGTTGTCCCTGAAAACCGATGAGTAGTAGCAAGTTATCCACCAGTTTAGGTGAGAGGCGCTGCAATACATCGAGTACCTTACCCACATCCCCAACGATAAAGTCACGGGTTGGGTGTTCAGCAACATAGAGGATGGCATCGGCGACAAGGCTAGGTTCGTAGTACGGCGGTATGCCTGTCGGCTTAACGCCTAACTTGGTGCGAACCTTATTGTAGTAGGGCGTGTTGACTACCGCTGGCTTTATACTCGTGACGCTAATCGGTAGTCCTTCGTGTTGAAGCTCAACCCGCAGAGATTCTAGAAAACCTTCAACACCATGCTTGGCGGCACAGTAGGGGCTTTGTAGTGGGAGACTTCGCCTACCCTCCATTGAGGAAATATGAATCAACGCCCCTCGCCCTTCACGCTTGAGGTGGGGCAGTGCTGCCATTGCACCATAAACTTGTCCCATTAAGTTAACATCGATAACACGTTTAAACTCTTCCGGTGTAATCTGGTCGAAACGAGCAAGGATACCAGTAGCGGCAGCATGAACCCAGGTATCAAGCCGCCCGTATTGCTCAACGGCTTTGTTAGCGATCGCCTGAACTTGCTCAAAATTCGATACATCAGCGGGTACAGCTACAACCTCTCCACCCTGAGCGCGGATTTCTTCTACCAAGGTTTCTAAACCCGCCTTGCCACGAGCAGAGACAACCAGTTTTGCCCCTCGCGCCGCAAACTGAAGAGCTGTCTCTCGCCCAATTCCACTGGAAGCCCCAACTACGGCTACAACCTGTTGGTTTATTGGCTTTAATTGCATCTTGACTAACCTTTTAAAAACTACGACGGTGATAAAGTTTCAGCAAAGTAGTGAATTCTTAGCTACCTTACGAGGAGGCTGTTTCCTTTGCCGTGTCTCAATCTCAAAGGCAATTTCAACTACTTAACAATTCTTTACTTCTACTAGCCAAGCTTAGTTACTAATGTTTTCCCCAACTTCTACCCCTAGAAGGGGCTTAGTAAAACGAGACATTAGGGAGATTTTTGTAATATCATCCATTAGAGAGATGACACAGTTATGACTCACTAAATTCAAGTACTTCCTTGAACCATGGACAATCAGACCCTAACTATTGAACTAGATAAGCGAGTAATGGCCCTGTGGCTTGATTCTTTAGATCCCCTCTACAGGGAGGCGCTGACATCATGCGAGATAGTGCTCGATACTTACAAAGTAAGAAATGACCTGGGAATCTTGTTGCAATATCGCACTATCCGGATTGAATGCTTTAACGAGGCATTACGGAACGCCTTAATGATTGGGTATCGCTACTACGCCATCAAATCCCATATGTTTGGGTTTGATATCTGTTTCAGCGTTAAGGGTGAATGGTCAGTTGCTTACAATGGTGCAGCGATCATCAAAAGACCACAACAAGATGAGCGTTAAGCCATTCAAAATTTAAAATTCAAAGTAAAAAGGCTCTAGCCCAATGGTACCGAGCCTTTTAGCAACTGCCAAAATGCCACTGGTAGATGCTCTCAACTTAGTGTTGAGAGTAGGTGACATAAGTAGCCCAAATCGCCATGGCTCTCAGGTAGTGACTAGCGCGGAAAGTCCCCGCTGCTGTGATGGCTTCTGGCGTCCGAAATTGCAATCCATTTTCATAAACCTGTCGCACTACTGCCTCCGTTAATCGAAACGCTTCATCCTTCATCCCAAATTGCATTAGGAATGCTGCCAGTCCAAAGTTGATGCCTGTCCAGACTTCTAGGGGATGAGTAGAGTTGGGATTTTCTGGTGAACCATCGGGTTTCACCCCGTTTGCTGCCCCCAGTTGAGCATTATGGAACTTTAAAAAGCAGGCATCATAAACAGTCTTTAGGGCAGATTGGGCGCACTCTCGGGGCACAATGTCAGGTAATCCGAGTAACTGAGCATAGAACTGACCACACAACTGATCTGCCATGACGATATCTGAGCCACTTTCACTATCGAGTCGATAATATTGACCATTCCAAAGTTTTTCTTGATAAATCGGTTTAGCTTGCTCTAACCAATGCCGATACAGGTCGATAGTTGCTTGGATGGACTCTGGATCAGGTGCCTCTATTAGTTGAGATACGGGTGGGTAGTGGGACATGAGGATTTCTCCGATCGCGATCGCCGCTTCCAGTGCTGCCAACCACAACCCACCGCAGTAGGCACTGATTCCTTTAAGTTGCCAATCATCAAACGTCTGATCCGGTGCCCCAGAGTTTTCGGGAATTCCATCTGCGTCTTGATCAAACCTCTTCAGGTAAGCCAGCGTCTTCACAATGGCTGACCAACATTCCCACAAAAACTCGACATCCTTAGCCTCTGTCAGGACAAAATCCCGATAAACCTGCAAGACAAAGTCACAGGAGAGATCTTTCCACTGGTTGCAATCCTGATAGCTTGTGTAATTCGTCTTCTCCCAAGGATGCTCATTTGGGGCACCTAGGTCGTGGGGTGTAGCATCTGCGGCTTTGCGGATTGCTGTAGCTTGGTTGTAACCAATAATGCGGGGTGTTTGGTCACTGGTAGGAATAGCGCGGGCAAACGCTTCCAACACCGCTTTATCAAGTCGGGGCCAAAGCATCGCTAAGGCAAAAGACCCATAAAGCCGCACATCTAGGCTTTCGTACCAGCGGTAATCTATACATTCCAGAACCCCGAACTGACCGATGGGGTCACGATCATCAGCCGCTGTCCAAAGGGTACCACCGCCAGTGAGCAGGTATAGCTCATTAAACAATGCCATCTTGAACCAATTGGGTAAATCCTCTCGATTTAAGATTGGCTCTTGCCACGACTCAATCTTCTCTTTCCACAGTTCATTGTGCTTAAGGGTGGTGCGGGCAATCGACCAGGCATTGCTGCCAGTCCGCCCAAAGAAATCCGTGTAGCGTCGGTAATAATTAACGCCTGGAGAAAACTCAGTAATGGGGAAGTCCCAAGCTAGGATAAAGGGAATTTTGCGTGTTCTACCAGGACGAATTGTAAAACGGACGGCGATCGCGGCAGCAATTTGTTCCCCCGGTGCTGCGGGTGTCTCATCCTGAAAGTCTGCCAAGCTGCCCTCAGTCGAGAAGGTACCCCAGACCTCAGCCCCATTGCCAGCTGGGTTCCAGCGAGTGTGGTAAAACACTTCTAAGCTGGGATTATTGACAGTAGAGAAGCACAGCTGCCCCTCTCCTTCCTGAATCTCATCGTGCAACCTGACCCGATCTAGTAGACAACCCACTCGGTAATTATCAACAATCCAATCATTAAAACTACCCGTGCTATCTCCCCAGCGCGGCTGGTACTCATGAACTGGGCTCCCATCATCCCGCACATGTACAGGCACCCCCCCTAGCCCCCCCTTAGTAAGGGGGGGTTGGGGGGGTATTGCATTAGTAAACCAGCCCACCATATTCTGCCAGGTGAGCATAATGCTGAGGGTAATGGGAGCGTCGGTAGGATTGTGCGCTGTCCACTCAAAAATCGCAACGGGGTAACTGCTTTCCTGATAACACCCCGCCCAGACGGGCGAAAACTGCTCACAAGTCAGTTCTGTCTGAAAAACCCCCTCATAGACAAACCAGCTACGGGGATAAAGCGCATGGTAAGTTCCCGTATTGCCTTTTGACTTTTGCGAAGCCGGATACCACTGCCATGCACCGAGAGAACCATCCTCCGGTGCTTCGGTGCAAAGGGCATAAGCCTGCGAGTTAGGTGAATTTTCTAGCTGCTCAAAGACGCTAAACTGACAAGCTGGGAGGCTCTTAAAGGTATGCTCTCCCCCATCAAGGTGCCATAAATTAAAGTCTCCTCGCGAGGAGCGACCAATACAACCTGCCCCAAAACCACCAAGGGGCATTCCATGCCAAGGACCATCATCGAGATTACTGGCATAGCGAACGGTGTAAGGTTTGTCCCAGCCGAGTCCAATGGGACGCTTCCAGCTAAATTCAGGGATTTTTGGGCGTGATGGTTGATAGATCATGCCCTGATTTTACCGAGTTCGGGCTAAAGCCGTCTGTCTTTCATCTAGTTTCATTCCCCAACTGGCTAAATTGCTTTTACTAAACATCACTCAAATGAGGCTAATTCAAGATAGAGTCGGATTTAATGGCAGAGTGACGGTAAATGTAGACCCTACTCCAACAACACTGTTTAGGTCAATTTTTCCCTTATGGAAGTCTACAGACTTTTTGACAATAGCTAATCCTAAGCCAGTGCCTTGAATTTCACCCACATTGCTGGCTCGATGGAAGGATTCAAACAATCGTTGCTGGTCTTCTAGAGGAATCCCAATGCCCTGATCTTGAATTTGGAAAATTACCTCGGCTTCAGAAGCGGCAAGTTCAAAGTGGATGACACTGCCCTGTGGGGAATATTTGATGGCATTCGAGAGCAAATTGCTGAGGATGTGCCGCAGCAGTTTTTCATCCAGGCAGGCTTTAAGACCTTGAGTGTGATTGACAAAGCTGATAGTAAAGTGGGGCTTAGTCTGGGTATGCTGCCGCTTAGCGCTTAGTTGCAACTCTTCCACTAAACTGAGGCAAAATTGTGTCACATCAAGAGGATAGGGATTAAACTCTAGTTTTCCTGCCTCTGCTTTACCAATTAGCAGCACATCATTTAACAAGTCAGTCATATGGTGGACTGCTGTTTGAATACGCTGGATATGGCTGAGTTTTTTCTCCTCAGTCCATTTATGGCTGTAATGTTCTAGTAATTCAGAAGACGTCAGGATTGTGGTTAGGGGGGTGCGGAACTCATGGGAAGTCATGCTGACAAAGCGCGATTTGAGTTCGCTAAGTTCCTTTTCTTTTTCTAGAGCTTTACGAATTTCTTCTTCGGCTTTTTTCCGCTCCGTCATGTCGTGAAGGGTGCCGGAAGTGCCAACAATTATACCCTCAGCATTCAGCGTTAGTCGGGCATAGACTTCAATCCAACGAATGCCAGCATCTTTAGTTAGGTAGCGAATTTCGTACCGACAGTATTCTTTTTGGCGTTCAAGCAGGGGTTTAAATTGCTCAAAATTATATTGGCGATCGCTAGGATAGATGTAATCGAACCAATTGGTACCAATACTTTCTTCGACCGTAAATCCAGTAATTTCAGTCCAAGCTCGGTTGAGAAATGTCCATACACCCGTTAAGTCTGTCTGGAAGATTACCTCTTTAACACTCTCGACGACAGAGCGATACTTCTTCTCACTCTGTCGTAATGCTTCCTCATTCCGCTTGCGTTCCGCGATCGCCGCCAGCTGTTCTGCCCAGGTTTGCTGTTCCTGCCTGACTTTGTCAACGTAGTTGCGGAAGAAATCAACTAAACTAGGCTCCTCCTCAAGTGAAGCACCTAAATAGTCCTGTACTCGCTTGTCTGCTTCATACCGATAGGCAATTTCTGGATGGGCTTCCATCCACGCATGGCACGTCCTAACATAGGCAATCAACGATACTAAAAGCTGGTAATTTCCCGCTCCCAGAAAGCGGCGAAGCTCATTTCGGCAGTACTCCGCCTGCTCTCGTTCTAAGGCTATAAATATGGCACAGTACAGTAAACTCTCTTCAAGTGCTGCGTCCAACTCTGACATCACTATCACCGCACCAGGATAGGCTGTCAGTCTGCCGAGATGTTCGTCAATCTCAATTTCAGTTGGGGGAGGTGATTCCAGCAGTTCCAAAACCTCCTGTGCCTTCACACCAAGCGGGCGCAAGGAACAACTATGGGAGATCATGCAGTAGGGAACCGCACAGTAGCGCGAGAGGTACGCCGATAGCTTTTCCTTAAACAAAGCCGATAGAGGATTATTGACGTAGGCAGCAAGAGTCTGTTGCCACAAATTTTCCAATACTTGCGGGCTTGTTAGAGCTGGGGTAAAGAAGGGTGGAAAAAATCCAAACTTATCTTCGATTTCTACCTTGATTTGCTCACTTGTTCGCACGGATTGACGTCTCCCTTCTGTGAACCTTAGCTAAGTATTCCCATCTAAAGTTAGTTAGACACCGTTTCAACCCTAGGGAGGCGAGCCAGAAATCAGAGTTGAAAAAACGGCATTTATAGGAGTGCCCAGCTCCGCAGGTTGTGAGGAGTGGGGATTACGGAGTTAGGGGATAGGGAGAAAGAGAAAACCTCAGGCAATGAGGAGGTATCTGTTCATTATTGCCTGAGGTCAACAAACCTATTGAACACAGTAGGACACTATTGTTATACAGCGTAATACAAAAATCGCTCATTTAACACATCACAAGAAAAAAGTTATATAGGCTATTACCCCTGACGTAACACAAGTTAAAGAATGAGGGGTTTTCTAGAGCGGATTGGGTATCACCCCAACTTTCCGGAACTCGCTTTCAATTTCCTACCCCTCTATCCACCTAACCGTATCCCCTCTCAATCAATTGCCACTGGTGGACGCCCAGAAAGCAGCGCTTTCGTTGAAGACTCACCAGCTTTATGTAGTTGTCGCGTCAGCTGTATACTCAGAAGTCCCAGCACCAAAGACTGGCTGACAACGGCTAGGAAAACAGCCAGTGGTGTAGTGTGTTCTCTAGCCATCCAGGGAAAAGCTGAAAATAACCACAAATCTTGGTTTTTAAACGGTTCCCTCGACAGTAAGCTGAAAAGAATCGGTGGTATGACAACCAATAATCCCACTGTTGCCGCTGCGAAGGGTAGGCGCTTCGGTGTTTTCATCAACAGCATTAGCTGAGCGATCGCGGCATAGACACAGATTAAACTCATATTGAGTAGCAATCCCCAAAGCGCTGGAGTTTTGTATTGACTCTCAGGCCATAAGAGTATCCAGGGTAGTATCATGGCTGAGGCGATCGCTACATTCATCACTACTGCAACCAGAGCAGGGCTTTTCTCACCCCAGAGCAAATCTGACATCACTCCACCTTTTGCCAAAGAGCGCTTCTGGTGCCGATAACGTGCCCAATCCTGTATCGCTTGTCGCTGCGGACTTAGTGCTGCTATCAGATATAAAAACAGCAGCAGGTTGAACACCAGCAGCATCCCAAAATTATCGAAGGTGTCTCTTGGAAAACCTCTCCAAGTCCCCAGCTTAGGGTTTAGAGCAAATCCAAGAATGACCACTTCAAAACAAGCTGTTAACCAGTAACTCTGTTGCTTACCTAGGAGAGTAACGCTGGGATTATGGAAGCAGCGTGCTAACCCTTGCCAAACCCAGTAAGTCCACAAGCCATAGTTCAGCAGCATCAAGCCAAAGGTACTCCAAACACTCAACCCTACTGGCAAATAAAACCATTGCAAGTTTTCCACTCCGTAGGTTTGAGCGGACTCAGCCGCCATGAGAGCCTTAGTACTCAGATAAGGCAGTACAGTTAGGGGAGCAAACAGCGTCATCCAGTCGGTTGGAGCGTGATGAACAATAGGGCGGTGCTCGTAAATCAGATTTGTCATGTGGAACAGGAACATCAGCACGGCACCACTACCCAACCACGCTTGGAAACTGCCTAACCAACTGCCAACTAAGCCAAATAGTAGTGCTCCACTGTAGAAGAACAACCAACTGGCACCGAGGACGGTGTAAAAACCCAAAATCAGATGTAGAGGGATTTGACTGGACAAACCTGCTGCCAAATGTAAAGGCAAAGCCAAAAGGCCCAGGAGATAAAGCAGAATTGGCACTCCCATTAGCTTACCTATCAAGATACTCCTACTGGACTGAGGAGCGAGGCGCAGAAAGTTCAGCGTGCCACGATGCTCTTCTTTCGAGAGATCATTGACAAGCATATAGGTGCCACCCACTAATAGGGCAAACAGGCCAAAGATACTCAACCAGACAAACACGTCTTGCCACCACATCTGCCAGTTGATGCCGAAACTGTCATCTGCAATCCTGACGCATAGGTAATCCACATCGCCCAGGTATCGAGGGTTTCCTGTGCAGTAGCGGTTATAGATGGGAGAATAGTTATCGCCTATCGGAGGGGCAACGGGCAGATGATTCGTGAAACTCATCAGTAATAGCAGTTGGCCTAAAAGAGAGATGACTACCGCTATTAGGGTGTTACGGGGTGTGAGACGCCCTTTGATTTCTCGAAACAACTGGGGATTCCACTCGCCCAGCTGGTTTACTAAATTAAGTGCCATCGTAATTTTAGTCTCCATATAGGGTTAGCGAGTCACAAGTTGGCAGCTTACAGGTTGGCAGGTGAGAAAGTTGCTCAATATTTTCCCTGGCAACCCTAATCAAGATGCCTGCTGATGACCTAGCTTGAGAAAGATAGTTTCAAGGTCTTCCTGGGTAGACTGGAATTCTGTAAGAGGAATATTGGCAGCAATGAGCGATCGCAACAAGTCGGCACAATCCTCTTGACCTCCTGAAAAGTGAACTCGCAAACGGCTAGTTTCTGGTAACACCTCCCAGCTTTCGACTAACGGATGATTCCTTAGTTCCGCTTGTAAGACATCCAACTGACCCAAGGTTGATATGAAGATTTGCTGACAACCTAGGCGCTGATAAAACTCTTGTAACGGCGCACTCTCCACTAGACACCCTAGTTCCATAATGCCTACTGATGTACACAGTTGGGCTAAATCACTGAGGACATGGGAGGAAATCAGAATGGTCATCCCAGCTTCCTGCAAGACCTTGATCAGTTCGCGAAACTGCATTCGCGCGATCGGGTCAAGCCCAGAAACCGGCTCATCCAACATCAGCACAATTGGCTCATGAATAATCGTGCGAGCAAGACTAAGGCGCTGTTTCATCCCTCGTGAGAGGGTAGCAATTAGACTATTACGCTTTTGGGTGAGTTGCACCAGTTCCAAGACTTCCTGGATGCGTCGGCGGCGTCGCGGTTCTCGCAAGCGATACAGATGCCCAAAATAGTCTAGGTAGTCCCAAACGGTTAAGTCATCATAAAGCGGAAAGTCATCTGGCAGATAACCCAAGCGTCGCTTCAGTGTGGGGTTGTTTTCATCCCGCATCAGGCGATCGCCATTAATATAAATCTCTCCCAGTGTTGGCTCTTCTGCTGCTGCTAACATCCGTATCAGCGTTGTTTTTCCAGCACCATTAGGTCCAATCAGTCCATAGACTTCACCCGCCTCCACTTGCAAATCAACATCATTGACAGCAAGGTGTCGATCAAATTGCTTAGTAAGTCCGTAGGTGGAAATTGCTAGTTCTTTTGCCATGAGTACTCTGGGGCGAGAAAATTGCTTAGCATTGAACGGCGTTGGACGTTGGGGGTTGGGGATAGATAAAACACCAAGTCCCAACTCCTGATGCCTAACCCCTTCCCTGAGCAGCAGGCGAGCCATTTTTCAGTTTTAACACCTTTGCTAGGTATGATATTTAATCGGCAAAAAATTGCTCGACCGTTTAGATAGTTAACCTAGCCAAAACGTAAAATGACCCAGTCTTACCGCATTACGCTACTTCCCGGCGATGGCATTGGCCCTGAAATCATGGCAGTAGCGGTAGATGTTTTGAAGCTCGTAGGTGAGCAACTGGAGATAAGTTTTGAATTTCAGGAAGCTCTGATTGGTGGTGCGGCAATTGATGCGGTGGGTGAACCCCTGCCAGCTGACACCCTGGAAAAGTGCCGCAATAGCGATGCTGTATTGCTAGCGGCTATCGGAGGTTACAAGTGGGATACACTCCCTCGCCATTTACGCCCAGAAACTGGACTGCTAGGACTGCGTGCCGGATTGGGTTTATTTGCCAATCTGCGGCCTGCAACGATATTACCTCAACTGATTGATGCCTCGACCTTAAAACGAGAAGTGGTTGAGGGCGTCGATATTATGGTGGTACGAGAACTCACAGGTGGTATCTACTTTGGTCAGCCCAGAGGGATTTTTACTACGGAGACGGGTGAGAAGCGGGGTGTCAATACGATGGCGTACACAGAAACAGAAATTGACAGAATTGGACGGGTGGCGTTTGAGACGGCTCAAAAACGCCGTAAAAAACTCTGTTCGGTGGATAAGGTAAATGTGTTGGAGGTGTCCCAGTTATGGCGCGATCGCATTACCCAGTTAGCATCTGACTATCCTGATGTTGAGCTATCTCACATGTATGTTGATAATGCTGCCATGCAGCTTTTAAGGGCACCTAAGCAGTTTGATACGATTGTTACTGGCAATCTGTTCGGAGATATTCTCTCTGATGCCGCTGCAATGCTCACTGGCAGCATTGGGATGTTACCCTCTGCTAGTTTGGGGGAAAAGGGTCCTGGTGTCTTTGAACCCGTCCACGGTTCAGCTCCTGACATTGCCGGTCAGGATAAAGCTAACCCTTTGGCTCAAGTGCTCAGTGCAGCCATGATGCTGCGCTACAACTTAAACCAACCTCAAGCTGCTGACCGAATTGAACAGGCAGTGTTAAAGGTATTGGACAAAGGCGATCGCACTGGAGATATCATGTCTGAAGGAATGAACCTGCTGGGTTGCCGCGCAATGGGTGATGCCCTGATTAAGGCACTGGAGTTAGCTTAACTTCAGCAAGGGCGTATTTGTTTGGTGCGTCATCCCAAGACCTCTTGCTGTTATGGCGCTAGTGGATTAAAGTCGAGCTTAAACAATAGGGGTAGGCGGCTGGTGTATACATCACAGCAATGGCAAGAAGAATACTATACAGAGCGGATGGATCTACCAATGTTGCTAGACCCCGCTATATTGAGGGCAGCTCGGCAGATTTACCGTATTTATTACGAAGTTCATCCAGAGGTCACACAGCGCCCTTATGGTGTAGCGATTGATCGCTATACACATCGGGGAAAACTAATTTTTAGAAACAAACCGATTCTTTTGCCCCAAGAATGTTTTGTACCTTTTAGTCAACTTGAGGCAGAAATTTATTAGTTATTACTTATTAGTCATTGGTTATTAAACTAAGGACTAATGACTAAGGACGAATAACTAAGACATGGAAGCTTTGTTTGCCAGCCTGACTTGTTTGATTGTTTTTGCTCTGGGTGCATCGTTTGGTAGCTTCCTAAATGTTGTAGTTTACCGAGTGCCAGCGAATTTATCTATTCTGTGGCCTGCTTCTCGTTGTCCTCATTGTTTACATCAGCTGGGAAAGCGCGAGAATATACCTGTCTTGGGTTGGCTGTGGTTGAAAGGGCGATGTCGTCACTGTAGAAGCCCGATTTCTATACGCTATCCCTTGGTAGAGGCAATAACAGGTGTTTTGTTTTTACTGGTTTTCTGGACGTATGGTTTTACTGTAGAAACTTTGGGGTATTGGGCTTTTTTAAGTTGGTTATTGACGCTATCTCTGATTGACTTGGATACGATGACCCTACCCAATTCACTCACTCAATCAGGATTAGTTACGGGTTTAGTGTTTCGAGGAACTACGGGTTTTTTCCAAGCGTCTCAACCAGCAGGAGTATCGCATCAATTGATCAGCGGCATTATTGGTGCTGTACTGGGTATTTGGTTATTTGACATGATTGCCTTTGGCGGCTCAATTGTTTTTGGGCAAACCGCAATGGGGGGAGGGGATGCCAAATTAGCGGCGATGATGGGAGCCTGGTTGGGGTGGAAGTACCTGCTATTAAGTGGGTTTATCGCTTGTGCAGTAGGAGCCTTTGCCGGTGGAGGCGCGATCGCCCTTGGATGGCTAGACAGACGGCAACCAATGCCCTTTGGTCCATTCCTCGCCTTAGGAGCGGGATTAACTATCTTTTTGGGTGAGGCAATTTTGTCTACTTATCTACGGCTATTTTTCCCTCTGAACTAGGAAATAGGTACTGGGAACAGAGCCATATGTATGGAAAATCTTATAGCTGTGCAATTGTGAATTTCCAATTTCTAATCCCCAATTGCTTGTATCATTTACCCAAAAACATGCCGCTTGAGTCTTGATAAGATTAACCTGTGTCTTGGATAACACTAAAAACTACCAATGCCCGTTGGGAAGCCGAGCTAATGCAGCAGGTGCTAGCGGCTCACGATATCCCTAGTCGGATTCTTGACACGGGAATAGCTTCCTATTTCGGTGCGGGTAGTCCCTCTGCTTTACAAGTTCGCTCACAAGACCAATGGACAGCCTTGCTTCTGTTGAGTTCTCCAGAGGAGGAGCAAGCTCACGGCACAGATAACAATTAAGGAATAAAAAAATTTCATGTCTCTATTTGATTGGTTTGCAAATCGACGGAAATCAGAGCCGAGTAGTCAACCCAAACAAGAACGGGAAATTGCGGACGGGTTGTGGACAAAGTGTGAGGCTTGCGGTGTCTTGGCTTACACCAAAGACCTAAAAGGTAATCAAATGGTCTGCTTGGAGTGCGACCATCATATGCGGGTCTTTAGTGATGAACGCATCCGCCAGCTCATTGATGCTAATACCTGGAATTGCATGGATGAACAGGTGTGTCCGACTGATCCCCTGAAATTCCGCGATCGCAAACAATATAGCGATCGCTTGCGGGAAACTCAAGAAAAAACCAGGCTAACCGACGCGGTACAAACCGGCACCGGTCAGCTGGATGGTTTGCCAGTTGCCTTGGGTGTCATGGACTTTCGCTTCATGGGCGGCAGCATGGGTTCTGTAGTAGGCGAAAAACTCACTCGTCTCATTGAGCAAGGGACGCGGCAGCGCTTACCCGTTGTAATCGTCTGTGCCTCTGGGGGGGCAAGGATGCAAGAGGGAATGTTAAGTCTAATGCAGATGGCGAAAATCTCAGGCGCGCTAGAACGCCATCGTGAAGCCAGATTGCTGTACATTCCAGTTCTGACTCATCCCACAACTGGCGGCGTTACAGCTAGCTTTGCCATGCTTGGAGACATTATTTTGGCAGAACCGCAGGCAACCATTGCCTTCGCCGGACGCCGCGTGATTGAGCAAACCCTCAGAGAAAAGCTTCCCGATGATTTCCAGACCGCTGAATATCTACTACAGCATGGTTTTGTGGATGCGATCGTGTCTCGTACCCAGTTGAAAAAAACTCTGGCTCAGCTGATTCGCTTACATCAGCCCCTTCCTGTTGCCCCACCAGTGCTTCACCGACCAGAAGATGCTGTTGAACAATTACTCAAAATTTCTGGAAACCCTTGAGCCTCAAATCCGCGTCCTAGTATCAGATGGGGGCGGGATAGGTGACACACTCGCCCCCTTGAAGCTTGAAAGGGTTTTTCGTTGGACTTGATTCTCCCCACTCCCCATTTTCAAATAGGAGCAACAGCCGTCATGAACCCAAGCGTGATAGGTTCCGAGTGACTACTCCCGGCGTTGACCCTAAGGGTACAGCGCGGGGCTCCCGCGATTAATGCTGATCCCAACCGATTAGCTAATGTAGGGAAAAGGGTCGCTCAGTGGCATCATATTCATATTAGAGCGACTCGATCTTGTTTCAGCCAGCCAAAAATTATGGGGTTTGCAGACCTGTCAATTGTGGAGATTGCTGCCGAATACGACCTTCCTATCGAGGAGGTATACCATTTATGCGAGCAGTTGGGAATTGCTTACAAAACTCAAGAAACTCGTCTGGCCTTGGAGGATGCCAAGGCAATTATTTCTAAGATTTTGTCCAAAAGACAAGGCTCCGTCACACCACCGTAGGAGAGATGGTACTCAACCTGCCCATTGGTGAGCAATGCCTTGCTTGGAAGATCCAAGAGAGCCAAGGCGCGTTTCCTTCGCCCTGTAGATGTCTTTTTCCCCTAATTAATAGTTGACAGTTGACTGTGATGCCTCTCACGTAGGGGATAAGCAGAGATTGAGTCGGTGCTGTGTTGAGCATCCAAAACGAATGAGCCAAATTTTCCAAGGAGAACCAAGAATGAAGCGATTCATCTTGCTTGCAGTAGCGACTATATTCTTTGCCTTTCAAATTGGGGTTGGGAGTGTATCTGCCGTTGAACTTACCCCAGAGGTTCGCACGGTAAAGGTAAATGAAGCAGGTGACACTGTTGTCCTCAGCCTTGAACAAGTACAGAAAGGCAAACGCCTGTTTAACGATTCCTGTTCTCAATGTCATGGTGGAGGAAGAACGAAAACTGATCCCAACGTGGGGCTAAGTCCTGATTCGCTCGCCTTCGCAACACCACCACGCGATAGCATTGTCGCCTTGGTGGATTACCTGAAGAATCCCACCACTTATGACGGGGAAACTGAGATTGCTGAGTTACACCCCAGTATGAAGAGTGCTGATATCTATCCAGAGATGAGAAACCTTACTGATGACGACCTAGAGGCGATCGCAGGTCATATTCTCCTCCAGCCGAAAATCCTCGGCAAAATGTGGGGAGGCGGCAAAGTCTTCAACTAAGACCCAGCTTTTGGGAATTGGTCATTGGTCATTGGTCATTGGTCATTGGTTGCTAGCTTGTAGACTACCGATTAATGACTAATGACTGATGGCTCAGGACTAAGGACTAAGAACTAAGGACTAAGAACTAATGCTGACCTACTTACTCAAAATCACTCAATTTTTGGATGCATTACGGCGTCAACTGTGGTCAGTGAATGGTATAGTTGCCGCTTTAATGGCTATCCTCAGCGTCTTTATGGTCAGCTCACCCGCTGATGCGGCTATAGACAACTATGTCAGGCAGTACCTACGGGCTACAGAGCCTATTTCTCTTGATTTGGATGGGCAGGGGGGGACTAAACCGTTCTCTCCGCAAGACTTGTCCGCAGGCAAGGAACTGTTTGAGGCACATTGCTTGAATTGTCATGTTGGGGGAGCCACTTTGCCAGATCCAACGGTTTCGTTGGCTCTAGATAGCCTAGCTGGTGCCACGCCCCCTCGCAATAACATCAACAGTTTAGTAGCTTTCTTCAGAGAACCAATGACGTATGATGGGAGCGAGCCAAGTTTTTGGTGCCGCCAAGTCTCAGAAAGCTGGATACCGCAGGAGCAAATAGAAAAGTTAGCAGCATTTGTTCTTAGGGCAGCACAAAAAGCACCTGGATGGGGTACAGCAAATTTTTGAGAGCCGACAGGGCAAGGTTTTAACCGTAAGAACGTAAAGAGTTGCCCTAAAATACTAATAAAGACTTCAATTGAGAATTTTCGGAGAAAATGATGAAATTTAAAGCCGCAATTCCACGCAGGCTAGGTTTGCTACTGTCTGCTATCTTGCTGGTAGTCGCTAGCTTTGCGTTGTCAGCTTCCCCTGCCGCCGCAGAAACCTACACAGTGAAGATGGGTACCGACAAGGGATTGCTTCAGTTTGAACCGTCAAGTCTCACAATCAAGCCGGGTGACACGGTTAAGTGGGTGATGAATAAAGTTCCTCCTCATAACGCTGTCTTTGATGACACTAAATTCCCTGGAGGAGACAAGGCATTCGCGAAGAAGTTGTCTCATGAGAAGTTAACGTTTTCTCCCGGTGAGTCTTTCGAGGCGAGTTTCCCCGCAGATGCCGAACCTGGCACCTACTCCTACTACTGCCAACCTCACCGTGGTGCTGGTATGGTAGGTAAAATCATCGTTGAAGGCTAACACCTCAGTTAGTTCGTTGGCATTTCCAGCTTTTGAGGCGCATCTCTCGTGATAATCAAACTAACGATATGGCTGTCTATGCTCTAGTTACCCTCTGAGCAAGGCTGGTAAATTTTTCAAAATCATCTTTTGCCAAGAATTTCCCCCTCTCTAAACATAGAGGGGTTTTTTGTTGAGATAAAAACGTCGGTAATGCTTTACCATAACAAGACTAAACTTATCACTAGATGACAGATACATCAGGACAAGTTGGGTTAGGGTTTTCGCTGTTTTTGGATAAATAGGAACGACAGTTGTGTTTCCCATTAACGATCACAATCCGACGCGCACTACAGCTTATGTGACCTATGCGCTGATTGTTATAAACATTCTTGTGTTTATATATGAACTGAGTTTGAGTCCGCCTCAGCTAGAGCGCTTTTTCCAACTTTATGCTGTCGTTCCTAGAGAGCTAACAGCCAACTTGAATGGTATTCCAGTCAATCAGCCGATACCGGAACCGTTAACGCTAATAACATCCCAATTCCTGCATGGCGGTTTTGCGCATATTTTCGGGAATATGCTGTTTTTATGGATTTTTGGCAACAATATTGAAGACCAGCTGGGTCACGTCAAGTACTTAATTTTTTATCTAGCTTGCGGATCCTTAGCCGCTTTGGCTCAGTGGATTTTCTCAACACAATCGGCTCTTCCTTCGTTGGGTGCCAGTGGCGCGATCGCTGGGGTGTTGGGTGCCTATATTCTCAGGTTTCCCCATGCCAAAGTCCGAACTTTACTGTTTCTTGGACCATTCATTACCTTCCCTAACATTCCGGCAATCTTCTTTCTAGGGATTTGGTTTCTCCAGCAAGCCTTATACGGCGTTGCTAGTCTAAATGTACCGAGTAACATCGGTATGGAGAATGGTGGAGTCGCTTACTGGGCACACATTGGAGGATTTGTTTTTGGAGCGATCCTCGGACCGTTGCTGGGATTGTTTTCTTCCGATTCTCGTCCCGACTCTTTTTAGGCGCAACAGCATCACGGTAGCCCAACGCGATCATCCTGATTCGTAGCGATCCCATATTGTTTAAATTGGTAGAACCAGATATCTATCCAGGGTTAGCAGACACAGGGAAATCAATTAAGTTATTTTGCTTTCAGCTTTTAATAAATAGGAAAAACGTTTGTGGTTCCCCTCCGTGATGAAAATCCGATCAAAATTACTCCCTATGTCACTTATGCACTGATTGCTGTCAATATCTTGGTATTTATCTATGAGCTAACTTTATCTCCTCCACTCCTAGACGGATTTTTCCACCTTTTTGCCGTTGTTCCTAGAGAACTAACAGCTAGTCTTAATGGCATAGCCGTAAATCAACCCGTGCCAGAACCGCTAACACTAATAACCTCACAGTTCCTACATGCTGGGTTTATGCATGTTGGTTTCAATATGTTGTTTTTGTGGATTTTTGGCAACAATATTGAAGAGGAACTAGGTAGAATCAAATACTTGATTTTTTACCTAACTTGTGGGGCATTAGCCGCTTTAGCTCAGTGGTTTTTCTCGGCTAACTCTGGAATTCCTTCCTTGGGGGCTAGTGGGGCGATCGCAGGTGTCATGGGTGCCTATATTCTCAAGTTCCCCAATGCCAGGATTGTGACGTTTCTTCCTCTTGGCTTCTTTTTCACTACGGTTAGAGTCCCGGCAATCTTTTTTCTGGGTTTTTGGTTTTTACAGCAAGCCTTCAACGGCATTACGATGCTGGAGGCACCCGCGAATGTCGGGATGGAGAGTGGTGGTGTCGCCTACTGGGCACACGCTGGAGGCTTTATCTTTGGAGCCATTCTTGGTCCGCTGCTGGGGTTATTTTCTCCGGATTCAAAGCCCCCATCTTACAGCTCACAACCAGAATCTTTTTAGCCTAGAGTCATGCTAATAAGCTGTGGGTGGAAACCTAGGGATGTGGGAAGAAAATCCTGCTCAGTTTCGAGTTTTATCGCGATGCTCTCCCCAACACCCCATCACCCTATCCCCCCATCAACTTTTTGCCGCGCTGCTTCTAAGATCAGACGTTGCTCCGCACGAGCGATCGCGGTATAGGTTTGTTCTACATCATTAACATCGACGGAAATCGATGTGATCCCCCACTTTACCAAAGAGTCAATCAGCTCAGGATACTGAGCTGGTGCCTGACCGCAGATCGAGCAGGGGATGCCCGCTGATTTTGCCATATAGATTATTTGCTTGAGTGCTCGCATCACGGCTGGATGACGCCCGTCCAGTGTTGAGCCTAACTGCCCTTGGTCGCGGTCAACGGCTAGTAACAGTTGTGTTAAATCATTCGTGCCAATCGAGATACCTTGAACCCCAGCTTTGACGTAATCTGGTAACAAAAACAATATGGAAGGGACTTCCGCCATAATCCAGAGTTGGAAGTAGGGATTGTCAAACAGTCCCGCCTGTTCTACGCGGCGGCGGCAAAAGGTAAACTCCTCAACGGCACGAACAAAAGGCAACATTAACTGGACATTAGTATAGCCAGAAGCATAAACCTGTTCTAAAGCTGCCAGTTCTAAATCGAAATAGGTAGGGTCACTCAAATAGCGACGAGTGCCACGCAGACCAATCACAGGATTAACTTCTGGTTCGGAGGGTATGCTGGCACCAGCTAGGAATTGAAATTCATGCGATCGCCAGTCCATGGATCGATAAAACACAGGTCGTGGCGTAAAGGCAGCGGCAAATTGAACGATGATTTGCGCAAGGCGTGCCACTAAATCATTCTTATGTCCCCGTCGTAGCCACTCTGCATAATGTAGATTGTCCAAGGCATCCAGCATCATCAGTTCTGAGCGTAATAACCCGACTCCATCTACTGGTAGAGCAACAATTCTTTCTAGGGTATGAGGTTGGCTCAGGTTGACTAACAGTTTAGTAGCGATCGGGTATGGGGGATTGGGCATTGGAGAAAACTGAAGATTGGGCAACAGGCAAGTTGCAGCCCCCACGCTCCAGTCCTCAGTCCCTAATCGCTCAATTTCTCCTCGAGTGCCATCGACGCTTAGCAGTTCGCCGGTTTGAATGATTTGGGTAACACCGGCAGCACCCACGACAGCGGGGATACCTAATTCTCTAGCGATGATTGCAGCATGGCTAGTCATACCTCCCTTTTCAGTCACGACACCAACGGCTTGCCTTATCCAGGGCAACCAATCAGGGGCAAGGCTTCGAGCAACCAAAATTCTCCCTGGTAGGATTGGCTCCAGGTTTTGGTTCTCACCAATAATCACTTGAGCAGGTGCCGTGATTTGTCCTGCTGCTGCTGGTAAACCTCTAACTAGCTGAGGAGTAATCTTGGGAGGTAAAGGTTGGGTTGACATAGAAACCTGGGAGTTTAAAGCTCTGGGCTGAGGACTAAATTGCGTGAGATACAACTGTGGTTCTAAGCTTTCAGATGTTTTATAAAGTGTCCACTCTAAAGTGAAGGCCGGTCCAAGTTCAGTTGTCAGTTGCTGAGATAGCTCAATGAGCTGTTTGAGGTATTTTTCTTCGAGGGAATATTGTTTTTGTTGCTCCTCATCGAGCAGATAGGCTTGCAAGCCACTTGCCCTTAGTGTGTAAGACTCTTGTTGGTTGCTTAGACGATAAGCACGAGTTTTGCTACCGAGTCGCTGAGATTGGATAGTACCGATTTGGGGATGCAGCTGGTAGGAGTCTGGAAGTACTTCCCCCTTAGTAATCGCTGTTGGGAAGCCCCAAGTGGCTTGAACAGTCCACTGGGTAGGGTTAGCTTCGATAGTACCAGAGGCTAGAGCCTCCCAAGTCGGTTGTACCAAGACAGCCAAGTTCAGCTGCTGTAGCCTGATACCGTTGCGCTGCCAGTAAAATAGGCTTCTAGCATGAAACAGTTCTGCCCAAACTCGTTTTAACGAAATTATTAAGGCTTCTGGCTGCTTCGGGCAAATGTGTGATTCTAAAATCCCAAAATGTTCTAGGTTAGAAGGCTGAAGGTTGGTTTGGGTTGAATCTTCAACCTTCAGCCTTCTAACCTTCAACTTTTGCTCAACCTTCAACTTTTGCTCAACCTTCAATTTGCCAATCTGCCAAGTTTTCGATGGCAGTGACAGGGAAGGGTGAAAAATCATTGTTGGTGCTTGCATGACCTCAGATGCCGTTAAGAGTGATGATACCCACTCTCTTGGCACACTTGCCGTTATAATGGCTTGACGAATTCGTTGTGCGACCTGCTGCAACTGACGAGGATTGTCTACATCCACATAAAACGAAGAATGGGGTAAATCGGCGAGCATGGGTTCCGACTTGCCCAAAATTTCTATAAATTGCCAAAATGCGATCGCCGGAACCACAAAACCCTGAACAACTGGGTAGCCACGCTGCAAAAGCTGACTTAAGTTAACGGCTTGATTTCCCACAAGGGAACGCTCTGAGGGGTGAATCTGATCGAGCCAGTAGAGGTTGTCCAAAGTTAGCTGTTCATACGATTAGCGACTAGCTTAATTGATCCCGTTTCCCTATAGGCACGTAAAAAATCGATCTGTATTTCATACCAAATCTGTCCTATGGAGCCCTAAACAATTTTCCGCCTTGTTTGCTCCCCTGACTCCCTGCTCCGTCTGCTTTCTGGAATGGGGAGGGTAATAGAACCGGATTTGGTATCACATTCTAGTGGCAATGCCGTATTACTATCAGATTAAACCAGCATCACCTGCCGGAGGTGAGAAGTGAGATGTCAGGTTGGTTTGGGGAGTAACAGAGGCAACCTTTGCATATTATGAAGATCGTGTGAAGTTAGTACCTCTAATGGCTTGTTGTCAAGATAAATATATGAAGATTTAAACAATATTTATCGCTATTTGAGCGGGAGAGTTGAATCAAATGTACAAAGTAGATTGATAGGAACACAACTGTAATATATGTAATGTAATAATACAGGGTGTAAGGAACGTCAAATGAGTGCTCATAAGTCTACTACGGTTCGCTCAAGCCCATCTACCCGCTTTTTGATCACAAGAAATGCAGATCTTCGGGCTCCCAGTCTTACCCACCTTAGTCGCGGCACACTCCTGAATGGGTGTCGGGTTGCTCTCCTAGTTGTGCTAGATAGCCTAATGATTTCTTTAGGTTGGGTCATAGCCGATCAATTAGGAAAGCCCGTTGAGGGATTTCATTTATGGAATAGTGAGAATCAGCCAGGGCTTCTAACCCTAATTTTGGCAATCAACCTAAGTATTCTGGCTGCTTCAGGTCTCTACGGAACTGATGACAAGCGCCGTAGATTCCAGAGCTTGATCAAATGTCTTACCCTAGCTCAGATTGTCTTATTAATTACAGCTTATCTCTACCAGCCTAAAGTTTGGGTATCCCGTTCAGTCTTTTTGTGGGCTTGGTTACTGACTGTAATTTTCGTTTGCGCGGAGCGTCTACTGCTTCACTTCGCTGTTGTCCGCCTTCGCAGTAAATATGTGGCTCTGCAGCAACCAATTTTTCTCCTGGGTAACCCGGAGGATATTGAGAAAGCCAAACTACTACTCAATCGCTGCAACCAGTTTCATATTCGAAATCGCTCCAATCAGTTTAATATCAGGGGTTGTGCCGATTTAGCGGCGCGGAACAACCCTGCACTATGGGCTGAAACTCTCAACACTATCCGCTCCCAGAACGTCAGTGAAGTATTTATTTGCTCTTGGTCGTCTGTCAAAGATTCAATAGTTTTGTTCTGGGAATTGAAGGCTGCTGGTCTTCGCTTAAGGGTTCTACCCGTTAGTTTGGAATTACCTAGGCAGTGGACTGAAATTAAGATGATTGGATGGGTCACCACTCTCCGGTTTAGTTCTCCTCCCATCATCGGTAGCGATTTTTTCATCAAACGTTGCTTCGATCTTCTCGCTTCCTCTCTAATTTTGCTTCTATTCAGCCTGCCTTTCTTAGTGATTGCAATTTTGATCAAACTTGACTCACACGGTTCTGTATTCTACAAGCAAACTCGTGTTGGCTTGAAAGGTCGTCACTTCAAAGTCTGGAAATTCCGCACCATGGTGTCAAACGCCAGCCAGTTGCAAAAAGAACTAGAAGCGAAAAACGAAGTTAAAGGTGGAGTACTTTTTAAGATGAAAGATGATCCGCGCGTCACTAGAGTTGGTAAATTCCTCCGTCGCTATAGTTTGGACGAAATACCGCAACTCATCAATGTCCTACGGGGAGAAATGAGTCTGGTTGGTCCTCGTCCACTTCCCCTGCGAGATGTAGAGCGATTGTCTGAACACCACTTACTACGTCACGAGATATTACCTGGAATTACAGGTCTGTGGCAAGTTTGTGGTCGTTCCGATGTCAATTCTGAGGAAGTTTTCGACTTGGATCTGACCTATATTCAGCACTGGACTATTGCCCTGGACTTCAAAATCTTGATACAAACTATTAAAGCTGTTCTAGCCAAAGAGGGCGCTTACTAGTGCGGTTGGGAAAAATTCTTTTCAATTAAAGTTTCAGCCTCTTAGTACTTCAAGCTGCCAGGTAGTGATAGCTAAATCTCAAGAAAGAGCGGGCAAGTCCGCCCTTTGAACTCAACCAATTACCTAAATTCTCATAGCCAATCCAGGTAAATTCATCAGATGAAAAGGCTTACAACAAATAAATCATCTCCCAATTTACTGCTAAGCTGTTTCCAGCAATAATGAGTTTTTCGCTTGGAAGTTTCTAACTTGTTTCTATTCGTTTTATACCTGAGTTGATGAGCTTATATGGAATCTGCTGAACATTCAGAACAAATAGATTTTCAAAAGTACTGGCTTGTTCTCAGACGGCGCTGGTTCCCTGCTACGGGAGTTTTTGGACTTGTTGTTGGAGTCGCCGCCCTAGCAGTGACCCTGCAAAAGCCTGTCTATGAAGCAGAAGCTAAGATTCTATTCAAGCCCAACCGTTCTTCTTCACTAACAGGGTTGAAGAACGATATAGGAGAAGTTACCCCCCTTAACGACAAAAGCGAACCGCTTGCTACGGAAGCAGAAATTATTGGTTCGATTCCTATGGCACAAAAAACGGCGGAAGCACTAAACCTCAGAGATGAGAAGGGTAAACCTCTCGACCCAAAGCTCCTCTTGAAAAAGCTCAAGGTGAAGCCTATTGCCGGGACAGACGTACTGCTAATTTCCTATAAGGCTGATGCTCCTCAGATAGCGGCATCAGTGGTTAACAAATTTACGGAGGTTTACATCCAAGACAATATACTCACTAATCGGTCTAAAGCGACAGCAGCTCGCGAATTTATTACTAAGCAACTCCCCGACGTGGAAGCCCATGTTAGACAAGCAGACGCAGAGCTGCGTAAATTCAAACAAGAAAATCGTGTGGTAGCGCTGCAAGAGGAAG
The DNA here is from genome assembly GCA_036703315.1 of Coleofasciculaceae cyanobacterium. Classification (GTDB taxonomy): domain Bacteria; phylum Cyanobacteriota; class Cyanobacteriia; order Cyanobacteriales; family Coleofasciculaceae; genus DATNPH01. The sequence continues at coordinate 12,231 of DATNPH010000190.1, read as the reverse complement.
CCAAAAAAGCAGTAGAAACTATATCAGACTTAGATAACCAAATTGCTAAACTTCAGGCTCAACTTGCCAATGTAACTGCCGAGTCTGAAGCTTTCCGCAACCAGCTAGGTCTCAATCGAGAGGAAGCTGTAGCTGTTACTTCTGTGTCTCAGTCGGCTGGGGTAAAGGAGGCACTTACAGAACTCCAAAAGGTACAAACTGAGCTAGCCGGTGAGCGGAGACGCTTCCTTGACACAGCCCCGCCGGTAGTGACGTTAAAGCGTAAGGAAGCGGAACTGAGTGCTCTAGTGCAACAGCGGGCAGATCAAGTTCTGGGGAGTCAACAAAATGTACCTGTTAAGAATTTACAGATTGGAGAACTCAAGCAAGATTTGACGGCGGAGTTTGTTAAATCAGAAGTGCAGCGCTCCGGTTTGGCTAGCCAGTTAACTGATTTTTATAAGACACGAGCCGCTTACAAAAATCGGTCAAATATCTTACCTCAATTAGAGCAGACCCAACGAGAACTTGAGCGGAAGGTACAGGCATCTCAATCTACCTACGAAACTCTTTTAAACAAGCTTCAAGAAGCACAGGTTGCAGAAAATCAAACTGTAGGTAACGCCCGTATTATTTCAGCTGCCCAGGTTCCTAACAAGAAGGCTGGTCCTAGTAAGGTAAAATACTTGGCTGTGGGAGGTTTCGTAGGTATCCTGCTTGGTATAGCTATGGCTTTTTCGCTAGACCTGATTGATAAGTCTGTGAAAACTGTCAAAGAGGCGAAAGAGCTGTTTGGATATACCCTTCTGGGAGTTATTCCCGCGTTGGGCAAATCTAGAAAAACTGGCGCTTACCCCGGAAATATAGAAAATACAGTTCCTAGAATTTTTGCCAGGGATCTCCCGCACTCTCCTATCAACGAAGCCTATCAAATGCTTCAAGCTAATCTGAAATTTCTAAGTTCAGATAAAGAAATAGAAGCCATTGTGGTGACGAGTTCCGTTCCTAAGGAAGGAAAGTCTGAAGTATCTGCTAATTTAGCTGCCGCAATGGCCCAAGTTGGACGTCGAGTCTTGCTAGTAGATGCGGATATGCGTCATCCATCTCAGCATCACATATGGGAGCTAACAAATTCAGTGGGTTTAAGTAACATTCTTGTCGGTGAGGCTGAATTTAAGGCAGTTGTACAGCAGGTGATGCCTAGGCTAGATGTTCTTTCCGCTGGGGTAATACCTCCTAATCCAGTGGCTCTTCTAGACTCTAAACGGATGGCTTCACTGATTGAGACTTTTTCAAACAACTATGACTTTGTCATCTTTGATACCCCTCCTCTGGCTGGTATCGCTGATGCTCCTATTCTGGGCAAAATGGCTGACGGCATTTTACTGGTTGTTCGACCTGGAGTGGTAGATTCTGCTAGTGCTAGAGCGGCTCAGGAGTTTCTCGCACGCTCGGCGCAGAATGTCTTAGGTTTAGTGACCAATGGCGTAATTATTAAAAACGAACCCGATAGCTACTTTTACTACACCAAAGGGCAATATGAGGATCAAAATTCTGCAAGTCAGGAACAGGCTCAATTGGGTATTGTCACTAAGACCCAACGCTCTTGAACTAGTGCTGCTCGAGAATTGACACACTCTAAGATAACTTACAGAGCGTTGAAAATTCATCGATTCTTAGTTACTGCTGTGAGGCTCGTGCTAGCAACTAGCATATTCGGCAGATAAATGCCGGACTGGTGCTTAGAAATAATGGACTTGTCAGAATTAATGACCTAGTCCAATAAGTTCCGTGGAGCTATTTTTATCGATGCTTTGTAATAAATTACTTGCGAGTATGGGCTTGAATAAGGATAAACAAAACTCTTGAAAATACAGGTTTCAAAAGAACAGGTAAAGATTGAGCGTTCTAACGGGGATACTGATGGATAAAAATTATAATTAGACTTGTCAATCCGTCAGTTGCAGATATATCAATCTCAAGGCTTCATTTGATTAGAAGGTGTTGCTTATAATACAGCACTTTCAGGAGTTTAGTAGTAATATTTAGAAGACTCTATTCGAGAAATCTCAGTTGATTTACATTCCTATTTCAGGCAATAAAATAGACTGTGTCAGCGCCAAATGTGTTAATTCAAAAACTAAAGCGGCAACTATCCGGTAAATTTATCCGTAACGTAGGCTGGCTAGCCGGAGCGGAATTCGTAAATCGAATTTTCCGACTGGCAACTACAGTTACACTAGCTCGTTCATTAACTTCTTATGAGTATGGGTTAATTGCAATTGTCTTTACAACTATAGAATTTGCAAATGTCTTTACTCTTAGGGGCGGAATGGGAAGTAAGCTGATTCAGGCTAGCGAACAAGATGTAAAAGTTTTATCAGACACTACATACTGGCTCAATTGGATTATATGCAGTTCAATTTTTGTTCTTCAATGTATAGCTGCTCTACCCATTGCTTGGTTTTACAAAAGCAACCAGGTTATTTTGCCAATATGGACTGTCTCCCTAGTTTATTTGATCATGCCTCTTTTCAATGTTCAAGCTTCATTGATTCAGCGTGAGAATCGGATGAATGTTATTGCCCTGGCAAATACTATAGCTTCATTTTTGGTTAACACTCTAACCGTAGTATTGGCACTCCGAGGTATGGGAATGTGGTCTGTAGTTATCCCCTATGTCCTCTCCCACTCAGCCTGGCTTATTGTATACCTCAAGAATCACCCTTGGCGACCTTCAGGTTCTTTTACACTCAACCGATCGCACGAGATTCTCATATTTGCCAAAAATGTTCTTGGTGTTGAGCTATTAGATAAGCTTAGGGCTAATTTAGATTACTTACTAGTTGGGCGTTTTCTAGGAGTTGAGGCACTAGGAATCTATTATTTTGCTTTCAATGCCGGATTAGGAATCAGTCTAAACGTGATAGGCGTGTTCTGGTATACTCTGCTCCCCCACCTTTGCGCTGCGCGTGGGAACATGATGATGCTAAAAGAGAAGTACTTTAGCAGCATGAAATCAATGGCGTTAGTTGCCATTCCAATTGTTCTGTTGCAAGCAAGCCTAGCTCCATTCTATGTCCCAATTATTTTTGGTGAAAAATGGGCTACAGCAATCCCTATCCTTATACTTATTTGTCTTTCAGCTCTGCCCCGTCCATTCGCTCTTGCCGCATCTCAACTGCTCCTGACTGTAGATAAAGGTCAAGTTGACCTCTACTGGAACCTTATCTTCACCGTCATATTTGCCGCTTCTTTATTAGTTGCTGTTCAGTGGGGCATTATTTCAGTAGCTAGTTGTGTACTCGTTGTACATCTCATAGCTTTGCCAATATTTATTGTTTTGGCGACAAGATATGTTTTCTCATACAATGGCCTTTCATCATCTGCCAAATAGAAATGATGGTAACTATATCTGTAGTAATTCCCGCTGATAATGCTGAGCGCACTATTGAAAAATTGAGATCATCCGTTCAGGCGCGAACCTTCTCAGATTTTGGATTAATTGTCATTCCGGTAAATTGTGTATCTACATTATTACCATGACTTCATTGTTACCTAACTCCAACTCTATTTCCCCTAGTCAGAGTCAGCTAAATGCTGAGTCTTGTCACCTGAGAAGCCCAGCTTCTACTTCAGCAAATCTTCGACCGGAACCAACAATAGCTTTACTGCCTTGGGGAGACTTGTTTGAGGACTTTTTCGACACGATTGGAGTGTCGTTTGAGACTTTCAGAGATGAACACATGGGCAGCTATATGTTTGGCTACATTAATGCCCTGAAACAGGCTGGGGTGAGAACAGTGCTATTCTTTGTTTCTGCGCGTGTTTCTACAACCCTACGTTTTATTCATGCACCTACAGGAACACAGGTTTGTATACTTCCGGCTTCTAGGATTTATCGTGCCTATCTGATGCTTCGACGCGGCGCTCTCAATGCTTCTGGAGTAGAGGAAAATCAGAAGTTTAGCGAGGTTTATACGGCTGATGATACTCGTTCTTCCTTAGTAGTGACGCTCAAGGATATTGCTAAGAGTATGGGTTCTTACTTATCTATCCCCCTAGGGTTGCTTAGCGAGGAAATTCGTCGCGAGGGTTGCAATGCCATTCTCTGCCAAGAGTACGAACATGCTCGGTTTGATACATGTGTCCTGTTGGGGAAGTTCATGCGCCTACCAGTATTTGCGACTTTTCAGGGAGGGGATGCGTCCCAAAGTTTTATTGAGAAGCTTGGGCGATCGCTTGCCATAAAAGCCTGTCATGGCTTGGTAATTCCCACACAGACCGAGATTGATCGGGTGCAGTCTCGTTATGGAGTCTCTTGTGCCAAGATAGCTCGTGTCTTCAACCCGATAGACTTATCCGTTTGGCAAGGTGGCGATCGCGACGAGGCGCGAAAAGCACTCGGCATTCCTCCTGAAGCGCAGGTAGTCGTCTCTCACGGGCGTATCGAGGTTGAACGCAAAGGTTTAGATGTTTTGTTGGAGGCTTGGCAGCAACTGTGTAGCGAACGTCCTGACAGGGATTTACGCCTACTCTTGGTGGGTACGGGTAGTGACGCTAGTAAGCTACGGCAGCGGATTGCGGCGATGGAGTTGCAAGGTGTGATGTGGCACGATGAGTTTGTGCGCGATCGCACCGTCATTCAGCAATATCTCTCTGCCGCAGACGTTTACACCCTTCCTTCCCGCCATGAAGGTTTTCCTGTGGCACCCCTTGAAGCTATGGCTTGCGGCTTACCTGTAGTCGCAGCTGATGCTCCGGGCGTACCCGATATCTTTGAGCAAAGGGAAGCTTCAGGTGGACTGGTCGTGCCTCGGGGTAATGCGCAGGCTCTAGCACTAGCTCTCGGACGTGTCTTGGATGATGAAGCCATTAGGCATGAAATGGGTCGATGTGCTCGCAGGAGAGTGGAAGAATGCTTTTCTTTAGACGCTGTTGGTCAGCAGTTGCGCGGCTGCCTCTTTCCTCAACACTTTCCAATGGCAACCCAGGATATTTAGGGTTAATAAAAATTTCTCTAGCTTTCTTCAAGCCTAATTAACCCATTAGCCTTCATCATTTAAAAACCTGTGCTCAAACCTTGAGAAAGGATATAGCTCTATGGCTCCTTCAAACACAGTGGTATCAGCTGTTATTCCTGCCTACAATGCCGCTCAATTTCTATCGGAAACGATTGAATCTGTTCTGACACAGACTTTTGAAGATTGGGAACTTATCATTATTGATGATGGCTCTACAGACAATACGGCAGAAATTGCTGAACACTATTGTAAGAAAGACAGCAGAATACGACTGTTTCAACAGGTTAATCAGGGCGTATCTACTGCGCGGAATACAGGGGTAGGGCTGGCCCAAGGACAATTCATTGCTTTCCTAGATGCTGACGATCGATGGTTACCTAAAAAGCTAGCCACGCATATTGAACACCTAAATTTGAACCCACAGGTAGGGGTAAGCTTTGGTAGAGTTGAATTCATAAGTTATGGTGGAAAACCAACTGGACTGATTGCTAGCACTCGTCTAACTAACCTTAGGGCTGAGAATTTTTTATATAACAATCCAACGATAACGACATCAAACTTGGTAGTGCGACGTGAGGTTTTTCAGCAACTTCCAGGTTTCGATCAAGACATGAGCTATTCTGAGGATATGGAATGGCTGTTTCGAGTGTTGTGCAACACTCAATGGAAAATTGAAGGACTTGACCACGTTTTAATGGAGTATCGAATTACCGAAAGGGGGCTTTCTTCAGACCTATATCGTATAGAAGAAGGATGGAAAAAACTGATTGCTAAAGCTCAAGAGAATGCACCTAAGCTAGTCAACCAACATTATCCTCTAGCTCAAGCCACGCATCTGCGCTACCTAGCCAGACAAACCCTGCGCCTAGGGCTACCACCACAAGTTGGTATCGATTTCATGACTCGTGCTCTCCGGTCAGATTGGACGTTATTTTTCAAGGAGCCTCGTCGAACTCTCGTGACATCTTTAGCTGTTTACGGCAAGTACTTATTTGCCGGCTTTTATCCAAATTTTAAATTTTAAACTCAATAATTATAAAGATGCTTGTGTGTGGGATATATAAAAATTTTAGAAATTGAAGCCTTCTTTAAAAGCTGATAGTACATATAGTTCCTGTCGTCAATTTGCCAATCCTAGCAAAGAGTAAAAAGTATTTTTTGGAGCAAAATAGATGAAACGACTTCCAGACATAGATGTTGTACTGCTCTCATGGAACCGCTCACAAATGACCTTAGAGACAGTACATAATCTCATCAAGCAAGAAGATGTCAATCTGAAAATTTGGATTGTAGATCAAGGTAGTAAAGAAGAGGAGTTGCAACTTCTCAAAGAAGCTACTAAACAGTACCCTAATGTTCAAATTACAGAACTGAAAAGAAATGTAGGTGTACCTGCTGGTCGTAACATTGGAACGCATTTGGGCAATGCCGAATATACCGTTAGTATTGATAACGATGCTATCTTTGAATCTTCCGATGCACTCAAGCGTGTTGTAGAAATCTTTGAACAAGAACCAAAGATTGCAGTAGTGAGCTTTCGGATAAAGAACTTTTACACAGGTCAAGATGATGAGCTGTCTTGGGTATATCCGAAAACATTAAAATCTTCTAGAGATAAGAGATTCCTGACTGCTCGTTTTGTCGGCTGCGGTCATGCCATTCGTCGTCAGGTTTTTGAGAAAGTTGGTGGTTATGATGACGATCTATTTTTTTACTGGGAAGAAGTTGACTTCTCTTTCCGAGCGATCAATCTAGGCTATCAACTTGTTTATACTCCTGAAATTTCAGTTCTCCACAAGGTTGCGCCTGAAGCTCGAGTTCGCTGGGAAGACCAGAGGTTTTACTTCTTAGTTAGAAACGCTATTTACATCAACCTCAAATACAATCAAGATTTTCTTAAAGCACTTGTTCTAGCTCTTGGTTACACAGTGAAGGGATTTTACAACTTTCTGCCACTGCAAGCTCTGAGGGGGGTTGTCGATGGTATACGGATGTACAAGAAGCTAAGTTTTAAATCTCTCGGCTCCTCTTTACAGTTAACTGAAAGTGCTCGGAACTATGTTTGGGAGCATGAAACGCAATATAGAGGAAATTTGTTAAATCGTCTCAAAAGTGAAGTTTTTGTTGGTTTGCCTACTCGTGATTGAAAGCAATCCATAAAACCAAAGGGTTTTTGGTCTCAAATAGTGTCATGAATAAATTTTTCACCATAGCAGAAAAGTGGTTTATCCTTTTCTCTGTAACATTTCTTACAGGAAATCCTATAAAGCTCTTGTTAGGGCCGGACACTAGCCTAGAAACCTTAGTCAGCCTTGTAATTTATGCTATTTCATTCTTGTTCCTTGTCCTACGGTGGAAGCAGGCTTTAACTCAAGTGATTAAAAGGGGCAAGCTTATCTTGGTTGTAGATTTTATTGTCGTAGCCTCGTCTTTGTGGTCTGGCTTCCCAGTAATTACCCTACGGAATAGTATGTACCTTTTGGGAGCAACCTGTTTTGGAATTTATTTTGCCACACGCTATGACTTAAAGCAGCAGGTAAGAATTTTGGCTCGGGGATTTGGCGTAATAGTTTTGATGAGTTTGATATTTGGTGCAGCGTTACCGAAATATGGACGCCAGTACGACGAGATGTACCAGGGAGTTTGGCGAGGAATATACATGCACAAAAACTCTCTTGGTTTTCAGATGGCTTTAAGTGGAGTACTATTTATAATTCTCCTAATAGGTAGTGATAGAAAAAAGTGGGCGGCTTGGGCAGGTTGCGTTTTCTCCTTTGTTCTAGTAATTCTTTCACGCTCAGCAGCAGCTCTAGTGGATTTTCTAATTCTTGCATCTCTCCTACCACTGTTTAGCTTGCTAAGATTCCGCTGGAATTTAAGGATACCTGTCCTTACGATTGCATTACTGGTAATTGGAGGGGCAAACATCTTGTTATTAGGATATAAGGGGCAACTTTTGGGTGCATTAGGTAAGGACGAAACCCTCACTGGTCGTACAGATATGTGGCCTTATGTATGGGACATGATTGAGAAACGTCCTTGGTTAGGCTACGGATATGAAGGCTTCTGGCGAGGATGGAATAGTGAATCTGACTATATTTGGCGTGCTGTTGGCTGGAAACCTCCACATGCACATAACGGGTTCCTAGAATTGCTATTAATTTTTGGCTGGTTAGGAACATCAATATATATGTTTGGATTTTTAATTAATTTTTTAAAGTCCCTTAACTTGATACATCTAAACCGATCTCCGGAAGCTTTTTGGCCAGCAATCTACTTGATTTTTATAATTTTGACTAATATAAGCGAAAAGAATATTTTGTTCGGTATGAACTGGGCGCTCTACGTTGCAGTGAGTTTATTACCAGTTAATTCCTCTAGTCAAGACATCGCAAATAACCCGAAGCTAGTGGATTTTCAAAAAGTTGATAGCAGTTATCTTTCAGAAAAAGTGGAAGAAGGCTGACTATTGGCAATAAAATCTATAGTTAAGTTCTGGATAACGAGGCCATGTCTATGCAAAGGTTTGAGGAAGTATTCCTACTAAAAACAAGGTTTCATAAGGTAACGGTACATCAATTAATAGACTATATAGTAGAAGCTGCAAAACTTGACAAAAAAACGACTATAGGCAATTTAAACGTCCGCTCAATAAATTTTGCCTATGATCTATCTTGGTATCTAGACTTTTTAAATAATGCAGACTTAGTATTCTGCGACGGGTTTGGTATTTTATTAGGCGCAAAGCTAGTTGGTTACTCTCTACAATCTGTGCATCGAATGACTTGTCCAGATTACATAGAAGATTTAGCTTTAGCCTGCGAGAAAGAAAATGTTTCTTTGTTCCTGTTAGCAGGAAAACCCGGAGTAGTAGACAAGGCTATTACCAAGTTACTAGCGATCGCACCAAATTTAAACATACAGGGACATCATGGTTATTTTGAAAAGTCTGGAAAGGAAAACGATGCGGTGATTGACACAATTAATCAATTTAAACCAGGAGTTTTATATGTAGGTTTTGGTATGCCCTTACAAGAACGCTGGATTTTGGATAACATAAGTCGGATAGAAGCCCGCGTATTTTTACCTCTAGGGGCATGTCTTGATTTTTATACGGGTAGTGTATATCGAGGCCCGCGTTGGATGACAGATCGTGGACTGGAATGGTTGACGCGGCTTTTCACTCAACCCCAGCGTTTATGGGAACGCTATGTTATTGGCAATCCATTATTCTTCTATCGTCTTCTCATACAGCAGATTGCTCGCAGGGGAAAAACGAGGCTGTAATCTCTACCTGGATAAGGTTTATAGGACACCGTTCCCAAGAAGGAAGAATAGGCGGTTTAGTCGCTTTTCCGGCTGACTGTAGCATGAGCACCTAATAAATTTTTTATACATGGGAATAATTTTTACCAGAGTAGAGTCTCTCAGTGATTAGCCAAATGAAAAAGAATAAAAAAACGCTATTAGCTTTCGCGTTAATCATCTCTTTAATTCTTTGTGCTGAATTATTTATAAATGGTTCTGCTTACTTAAATGCTAAATTTAATCCAGGTGAAAATCGCACTAGTTTTGATAGCCTTTACATTCGTATAGGCGTTGAATATTTGCTTCTCAATATCATCTATCTAGTTTGGCTAGTACAAAATAAACGTAGAAGCCAATATTCTAATTTCTTAAATATTTTAAAGGTCAGTTCAATATTTATACTGATCGCTTTCATAAGCTACCCAATTAGTACTGATATCTACTTGTATTTGCACTATGGATTGATGGATTTAAATGGAATCAATCCTTTTGTCAATACCGCTGCAAGTTTTAATTCTCAGTTATCTCCGCTTTTGGCTTGGTTTCAGACTTCTACTTATGGACCTGCCTCTCAATTATTGTTTGCAATTTCTGCTTATTTTACCTCAGTTAGCATAAATTTTGGGGTCTATATATTTAAATTATTTTGTATGATAGGACATATAGTTAACGGTTATCTAATTTGGCGTCAACTGAAATCTTCTCAACATCAAACGAATCTGACAATAGCCTACCTATTAAACCCATTGATTTTGTTTGAACAAGTTACTAATGCTCATCTTGATGTCTTTATTTGTACTTCCTTAATTCTTTTAATTATTTGCATCGAGCAGCGCCGCTATGTTCTCAGTGTTTCAGCAACGTTAGTAGGTTTCTTAACTAAAACTATACCTATTATTTGGTTGCCTCTACTCTTTATGTTCCTGGTAAGACAGAAGCAATGGAAAAGCTTAACAATAGTTACTATTTTATTTCTAGCTATCGTTTGTACCTTGTCTATAACTGTTTTTCCTACGAGTAAAGCCTGGATGAGTATACTGAATTCTGGAGTTGAATTAACAGCTGGATCACTACACAATATAGTCGCTTCTATAGTTAAAAATATTGAACAATTGCTGCAAAATTCAACTAATAATTCCTATCGGATAACAAAAATTACTACAAGCGGGTTTAAGATACTTACTTATCTTGTTTTTGTTATATATTATGTCTGTACATTATTTAAAATTTACTTTAGACAAAGATATTCTACAACTAATTTGATTTTAGATATTGGCTGGACTACCTTAGTTTTATTTTTGTTTGCCACACCTTGGTATCAACCTTGGTACTGTTCCATTCTTTTACCGATTGTCGCCTTATACGCCTCTTCTAGTTTTTTTGTCCTTACTACCTTAACTTTCTGTATATCAAGTACTTCTTACTATTTACTCATTTACCCTAATGCACCTGGACCATTTTTTGTACTCGTCAGCATCATTACGGTACTGCCAACTATATTGGTGCTTTTACTAAGAACAAAACTCTTACAAGCGATAGCACATCCCTAGCCTCTCAAACTCTCTGAGAGGCTGTCTTTAAAGAAAAGTAAAGTTAGCAAGACTAGGCGATCAGTTGAAACTGTGCTAGTAATTTCAACATTAACGAATCATAGCTGTGCAAATCATAGACTTGCTCATTTCTGATAACAGTTCATAATACGCAGCTCAAGCATCTGTACATTTAGCACTTACCTAAACAAAAATGCTACTGACTCAGGAAAAATATCAAAGATTTGCAAGATATTCGGGACGCCAGCCTAAATGGTTTGAGGGCATTTGTGCGATCGCATTAGGAGGTAATTTTTGTGGCTAGAAATCACACAATGGCTGGACGGCGAACATTCTTGTTGGGCATGGGTGCGTCGGCAGCAGTGGGTGCCTGTACGATTACTGATAGACTCAGGGCGTTGAATGATAAGGCTCCTGAGATTATTGATGAGAAGAGAAACTTTGCAGTGAGAGGGGATGCTTCTCTACGCGATCGCGCTGCGGCTAAAGGATTGATTTACGGGGCGGCGACTGGGTTCCAGTTACTGTCGTCGGACTCAGTATTTGCCAACAGCTTCGCCAGAGAGTGCGCTATGCTTGTGCCAGAAAATGCACTCAAGTGGCCAACCCTTCGCCCCAGTGCGTCTAGTTTTGACTTTACTGAAGGTGATGCACTGCTCGAGTTCGCCCGCACTCATAATATGCTTTTTCGCGGACACCCCTTAGTCTGGGGTTATGACTTCGACTTAGAATGGCTCAAGAATACAGCTAATAGCCAAAATGCCGAACGATTGCTGGTTAAGCACATCAAGACTGTTGTCGGGCATTACGCTGGAGAGATTCACTCGTGGGATGTAGTGAATGAGGCTATCAATCCCAGTCATGGACTGGCTGATGGTTTAGCGAAAACGCGGTGGCTGGAATTGATAGGTCCAAAGTACATTGACATTGCCTTTCGCACGGCAGCAGAGGCAGATCCAAAGGCATTATTGGTTTACAACGACAATGCCTTGGATCATGACACACCAGACGCTGATGCCAGAAGAGTTGCAACGCTCAATTTGCTAAAGGGCTTGAAGTCTAGAGGTATTCCCGTGCAGGCTTTGGGTATGCAAGCTCACTTATCAGCAGACCAACCGATTAACCCCAGTAAGCTGAAAGCTTTTCTGCATGATGTCGCCAGTCTGGGTATGAAAATCTTGATTACTGAGTTGGATGTGATAGACCAAAAGCTGCCCGTAGAGATTAAGGGGCGCGATCGCATTGTTGCTAAAGTTTATGAAGACTATCTCTCGGTAGTGCTAGAAGAGCCAGCCGTGATTGCTGTATTGACATGGGGACTAAGCGATCGCTATACATGGCATTCACAATTCAATCCTCGGCAAGACAAA
>DATNPH010000187.1:0-26736 GCA_036703315.1 Coleofasciculaceae cyanobacterium | reverse complement strand
CTAGCAGCATCTTTGTCAGCCATCTTTCTTTAGTACAGTTGGCATAACTGTATTTTTACAGGTTACTGAGCGATCGCACCCTCACCAACTCCTATCAGTCCAGGAAGAGATAGGGAAGAGGGTAAATATCTTTTAGGTGAGTAGCGATGATACTCTGCAAAAGTCTGTCAACCTTGGCAGAGCATTGAGCTGTCATCCGTTTCCTTAACAAATTGTATCATTCGACACAGATTTACTTCACAACGTCATCTACCTTTAGATAGATAAAAACTGCCTAGTTCGACGTAATGGTTAGTGATAGAGAAAGCAAAACTCTATGTGTGACGAACCCTGCTGCAAAAATTCGGCAGGGTTTTATCTTTTTATTATGGATTTATACCCCGTACAAAGTCTCGAATTAAGTATTTTTCCAACTAAACCATAACCTATTATTTAACCATCAAGAATGTCAAAAAAGTAAATATTTATTCACAATAACCAGACGAACTAATTACTGTTAATAAATCCTAATTTAAAGACTAATAAACCTAAGCACTGAGGTAGATGTAGGTCTTGCACAATTAGAGATAGTCTGTGTTGATGGCATCAAATACAAGGGAATACAGGCGACCAAAGAGGTAAGTAAGTCGTAGGGTTGCTGGGGTATCTCTAAGGGGGAATTATGTGGCTAGAAAAACTAGCACGATTTGGCTATGCGGCTAAGGGATTGGTTTACGCAGTTGTTGGCGTACTGGCAGTGCAAGCGGCATTCGGTCAAGGGGGTAAAACGACTGACACGAAAGGTGCTCTCGGTACAATCGCCGCGCAGCCATTTGGAAAATTTCTATTAGCTTTAGTTGCGTTTGGTTTAATTGGATATGTGGTTTGGCGTTTTGTACAAGCCTTTAAAGACCCTGAGCATAAAGGCAATGATGCCAAAAATTTAGCAAGACGTGCAGGCTACGGAATTAGCGGTTTGATTTATGCAAGTTTAGCATTTAGCGCCATTCGGCTACTAATAGGTTCAGGAGGCGATCGCAGTAGTACCAGTTCACAGCAAGATTGGACAGCACGCTTGCTTTCACAACCCTTTGGTCAATGGTTGGTTGGTCTTATCGGAGCAGTTGTTCTCGGTTTAGGGTTCTACCAATTTTACAAAGCCTACAAAGCAAAATTCCGTAAACAGATGAAGTTGAACGAGATGAGTGCTACTGAAGAAACGTGGGCAACGCGGATTGGTAGATTCGGTGTAGCGGCACGGGGAGTCGTTTTTACGATGAGTGGTTTCTTCCTGTTGCAAGCAGCACGCCAATCTGACTCTAGCCAAGTGCAAGGACTGGATGGGACACTACAATCTTTGATACAACAACCTCATGGTCCTTGGCTTCTGGGGATTGTTGCCCTTGGTCTTGTTGCCTACGGAATTCATATGGGGGTACAGGCGCGATATGGTCGGATTATTGCTTGAACTTAAAAAGATTTGACAGTCTTTAAATTCAAATCTTGCGGTTATAAGGACATTAGTATTAACCTAGGCGATCGCGTGTTTGTGATAGCTTCAGATTTAAAATCGATAAGCCGAGAATTACCAGAAACAACACCAGTCCAATTGTGCAAGCATAGCTGATCTCCAAGTTAGAGAAAGCTTGCTCATAAAGATAGTAAACAACTGTCTTAGAACTGTTGCGTGGTCCTCCTTGGGTCATAATGTAAACCTCTTCAAAGACCTTTGCGGCAGAAATAGCAGAAATCACCCCTACCAAAGCCATATAAGGTCGCATCAACGGTACCGTAATATCCAAGTGTTTCAAGTAACCATCAGAACCATCAAGGGCAGCTGCTTCGTAAAGTTCAGCAGGAATTGATTGCAAACCAGCTAAGTAAATGACCATGTAGTAGCCCAATCCCTTCCACACGGTTACCGCCATGACGCTATAAATTGCCCAATTAGGTGTTGTCAGCCAAGGAATACCCGCCTCAAAGCCCAGTTGTTTCAGTAGCTGATTAAAAAGACCGTTTTCTGCATAAAGCCACCTCCAAGCAATACCCGCAACGACCATCGAAATGACCACTGGCGTATAAAACGCGGCTCGAAACCAGTTAATTCCCCGAAGCTTCTGGTTCACTAAAAGCGCAAGACCTAGGGGAAGCACCACTAAAATTGGCACAACACCGATAATATACAGTAGGGTGTTTCCCAACGTTTTCCAAAAAAGTGGGTCTGCCCATAGACGTTGGAAGTTTGCTAGACCAACCCACTGGGGTGTCTGGGTGAGGTCATATTCGTATTTGGTGAAACTAAGATAGAAGGCTTGAAGCGCAGGCCAAAAGACCGTTAGCCCTAAGACAAGAAGGGCAGGCAGTAAAAACAGATAGGGGGTAAGGTGACGTTTCGTAAAAATCGGCTGTTTGTGCATCTAACAAAGTGAATTTTTATCAACATTGCTAAATTACCCGATCGCAGCTGTAAGTCAAAGATTGCAAGTATCCTCCCTGATTCGCTAACTGCTAATGGAAGTGGCTGTAATGGCTATCAGCAAGAAGTGTGTTCTACTTAACTGTTTGCCTGGATTGACTATAGTCTAATTTTTTTATATATCTTGTCCGTCTTATTGGCAAAGCGAAGTCTCTACAAGGCTGGCTTGTTGTGGTTTGAGCGAGTTTTGACTCCCAGGGTGAGACACGCAATTGGGGCTATTACGGTTTAGGTTAAAGATTTAGATTCCCTACATGGTGCTGTCTATCGTCAACCGTGTCATTGCATCTCGTATAAGTTGGCGGCTTGAGCGTTGAGCAGAATTTGGCTCACTTAGAAGTTCCATTAGCTGTTAATTGAAGCAATAAAAACCCGTGGCGCGTTTAGAAGTCAGGCACAGCAGTTTAGTTGAGCAAACCATACCAGTCGAAGAACCAGCTACTCCTGTACTGGAAATCTTTTCCGACCCACACAAGCAGTCATCACCTTTGGGTAGCGAGAGTCAAGAGCAATTGTCACCTACGCTATTTAATGCAATTCCAGTTCCTCTAATTATTGCTCGGTTAGCAGATGGTGCCATTCTCTACGTCAATAAACACTGGCGATCAACCTTTGGTCTTGCCACAGAGGGGATGAGCAAAGATGTTAAGGCTTGCACCACTGAGTTAACTACTCCTAATTGTGTTACTGTTAGCGCTTGCGAAGCTGATTTGCAGAGGCGATCGCATAACGTCCAGATACAAGACTTCTTCTATGATTCAGCACAATGGCAAACGTTGTTGCAGGTTCTAGCGACCAAAAGTAACGTCTGTAATTACCCAGTCAAAATGCACCAGATAGATGGTACGCCGATCTGGAGTGCTGTCTCGTTACAACAACTAAACTTTAACGACGAACCAGCGGTTTTAGGTGTCTTTCATAACATCACGCCGTACCAGCAGGAATCAGAGACGCTCAACGAAATTCTGACGGCAACTCCCGACTGCTTCTACCGATGCGATCGCACTGGCAAGATTACCTACGTCAGCCCTCAGGGTGCCCACAACTTGGGCATGGAACCAACCGACCTAGTTGGTACGACATTACAGGAATTAGACTTGCCCCTAGACATCGTACTGCGGCTTGACGCTCAACGAGAAACGGTTGTGGCAACAGGCAAAGCACTAGTCGATGAAACTAGCCTTCCGACTATCCACGGATTAAGAGACTACGAGTACATTCTTAGTCCGATTCGGTGTCTTGATGGCAGCGTGGAAGCCGTAGTTAGCACGGTTAGAGACATTACAGACCGTAAGCAAATTATGACAGCGCTTTATCGCAGCGAGGTCAAATTTCGCACACTAGCTGAAACGATGGCAGCTGCCACCTTCATCTACCAAAGCAATCAGTTGCTTTACGCCAACTCAGCACTCTGCACAATTACTGGCTACACTGAGGTCGAGTTGCTAGAGATGAACGTCTGGGATTTTGTGCATCCAGACTACCAAGTCTTAATGCGAGAAGGAGGTCTTGCAGGGCAACTCGGTGAGCAAGTTAAGAGCTGCTATGAAGTAAAAATTATCACAAAAACTGGCGAAGTGCGTTGGCTGGATGTTCGAACGCGGACAATTGATTTCCAAGGAAAGCCGGCGGTGCTAGTCAATGCCTTTGACACAACCAGTTACAAACAGGCACAGGAGGCGTTGCAGGAAAGCCAACGAATTCTCTCAACACTCATGAGTAACCTGCCTGGAATGGCTTACCGTTGTCGCAATGACTGGAACTGGACGCTGGAGTTTGTCAGTGAAGGCTGTTTCAATTTAACGGGTTACCATCCTGCTGACTTGATTGAGAATCAGAAAGTTTCGTTCTACGAAATTACTCATTCAGATGATCGAGAGCGCGTACAAAATGAAGTGGCAGCGGCTTTACAGCAGCACCGATCTTATCAGCTAGAGTATCGCATCACGAAGGCTACTGGAGAGCAGAAGTGGGTTTCCCAACAGGGGCGCGGAGTCTTCTGTGCCGCAGGAGAACTACTGGCTTTAGAGGGATTTATCACCGACATCACTGAACGCAAGCGGGCGGAAGAAGAGATCCAACTGTTGCAAACCATGACCCAGGCAATTAGTGAAGCTCCAGATTTTCAATCAGCACTACATGTAGCTCTGAGCAAAGTGTGTGATACAACTCGTTGGGAGCTTGGCGAAGCATGGGTCAAGAGTACTGAGGGCAAGGCTTTAGAATGCTCAACCACTTGGTGCAGCAGTGCAAGTCAAAAGTCAAGGCGTTACTTAGGCTGGGAGGTTTCCTCCCAGCCTCACGCCCCAAAAGTCGAAACTCCTAATCTCCAATCCCCAATCCCCAATCCCCTTAGCGAATTTCAAAGTCAGAGCGAAACGTTTAGTTTTGCACCAGGTACAGGACTGCCAGGGCAAGTTTGGTTATCGCGGCAACCTGTGTGGATCAGAGATGTTTCTATTGAATCAGAAAGCTTTTTTGTGCGATCGCATCTAGCGAAAGCCTGCGGACTCAGGGCAGGATTTGGTGTGCCGATTCTCGCTAATGACAAAGTGCTGGCGGTACTGACCTTTTTCATGTTTGAATCCCGCCAAGAAGATAGACGATTGGTAGAGCTGATTTCAGCCGTAGCCGCTCAGTTGGGGGCAGTGATTCAGCGCAAGCAAACTGAAGCGGCACTCCGAGAGAGTCAGCGACGCCTTGCCAGTTTGATGGATTCTCTGCCCGGAATTGTCTTTTCTTGTGCGAGTGACCCAGAGTGGTCTATGACTTATCTAAGCGAAGGTTGCCTGACACTTACAGGCTATAAAAGCGAAGAATTAATTGGGAATCGGGCTGTTTCCTTTGATGCGATTACTCATGAAGACGATTTACCAAAAGTTTTGGCAGCGCTAGAGATGGGTGTTGCTCAAAAAGAACCCTATGTCGTGGAATATCGCATCCGCACCCAATCCGGTCAGGAAAAATGGGTGTGGGAAAAAGGGCATGGCGTATTTGATAGCACAGGTAAACTGCTGGGTGTCGAAGGCTTTATTACAGATATCACTGAACGCAAGCGAGCGGAGGAGGCCCTGCGCTCCTCTGAAAGCGAATTGCGTGCACTTTTTGCAGCGATGACGGATGTTATTTTCGTTTTCGATGTCCAGGGACGCACTCTCAAGATTGCACCAACGAATCCAGATCAAAAGCTTTTAAGCAAACCTGCCGCCCAAATGCTAGGCAAAACTTTGCACGAAGTGTTTGAGCCGGAGGCGGCTGACACCGCTCTTAGCTACATTCAGCAAGCGATTAACACTAAACAGACAGTTAATGTTGAGTACAGCTTGCCAACTGATGATCGGGAAATTTGGTTTTCCGCTAGTATTTCCCCAACTCAGGAAGATTCAGTCGTCTGGGTAGCACGGGATATCACGGAGCGCAAAAGGGCAGAGGAAGGTTTACGACAAGCGGAAGCAAAGTATCGTAGCATTTTTGAGAACGCCCTAGAAGGGATTTTTCAATCGACCTGCGACGGACACTATGTTTCCGCTAATCCAGCATTAGCCCGGTTGTATGGCTACTCAAACCCGGACGAACTCATGGAACGTCTGACGGATATTGAACATCAGCTATATGTAGATCCGGATAGACGAGCAGAGTTTACTCGCCTATTGCAAGAAAATGATGCTGTTTCCGAGTTTGAGTCTCAGGTTTACCGTAAAGACGGCAGCGTGATTTGGATTTCGGAGAATGCCCGTGCGGTTCGGGATAACACAGGCGAACTGCTTTACTACGAAGGCACAGTTGAAGATATCACTGAACGAAAGCTGGCTAAAGAGCAACTGCGTGAGCGAGCGTTCTACGACCCCTTGACAGGGCTACCAAATCGTGCATTATTCATGGATCGCTTGAGCCATATGGTGGAGCGGGCTAAGCGACATCATGCCTATCGATTTGCTGTCCTGTTTTTAGATTTGGATCGCTTCAAAATTGTGAATGACAGCCTGGGGCACTTGGTTGGAGATCAGCTACTGGTCGCGATCGCACGTCGGTTACAAAGTTGTCTACGTGGCGAAGATACAGTCGCTCGTTTAGGAGGAGACGAATTCACCATCCTACTTGAGAATATCGAAGATATAAGTCAAGCCACCCGCGTAGCTGAGCGCATTCACCAAGAGCTAATCGCACCATTGAATCTAAATGGGCATGAAGTTTTCACAACAGCCAGTATTGGTATCGTCATGAGTCGCAAGCTGCCTCAGGGTATCTGGACAAACGACTATGATCGACCAGAAGACCTTCTACGTGATGCTGACACAGCACTATACCGTGCCAAAGCTTTGGGTAAGGCACGCTATGAAGTGTTCGATATGACCATGCACCAGAAAGCAGTGGCTCTCTTGGAACTAGAAACCGACCTGCGACGGGCAGTCGAACACCAAGAATTTCAGCTCTACTATCAGCCAATTGTGTCTCTATCTACCAACCAAATCACTGGTTTTGAGGCGCTATTGCGCTGGCAGCACCCTACGCGGGGTCTGGTCTACCCCGATGAATTTATCCCCATGGCGGAAGAAACAGGCGTCATCATCCCAATTGGCTGGTGGACACTGCGCGAAGCTTGCCGCCAATTGCGCCAGTGGCAGTCGCAGGTCAAGGCGCGTCGTGCTGGGGAATGGGAAGAAGAATCTGGGCTTCACCCCGCCTCGCCAACGGTTGAGTCAGCTGTTCCCCTACTCCCTTCTCTACTAACGATCAATGTCAATCTTTCTAACAAACAGCTTTTGCAACCTGACGCGCTGGATCAAATTGACCAAATTCTTCAGGAAAGCGATTTAGATGGACGTTATTTAAAGTTGGAGATCACCGAAAGCTGCTTACTCGAAAATCCAGATGCTGCTGCTAAAGTACTGACGCAGCTTAGAGAGCGACAGATTGGATTATGCATCGATGATTTTGGTACTGGTTACTCCTCTCTAAGTTATCTGCACCAATTTCCTATCAACACCCTGAAGATTGACCGTTCCTTTGTCAACTGCATCAGCGTATCTGAGGACAATGTTCTACCAAACGGATCACCGGATAAAGTCAAGGACTTCCCCCTACAAATTGCTCGAACAATTGTGCTCCTAGCCCATAGCTTAGGAATGGAAGTAATTGCCGAAGGGGTAGAAACACCTCAGCAATTAGCCCAACTGCGATCGCTTAACTGCCAATATGCTCAAGGATATTTATTCTCTCAGCCGCAAGACGCCTCAACCGCTGGGGCGTTAGTTGTTTTGGAGAACTTATGATCAGGACTGAAAATCTCTTTCCCCTACCACCTACCACCTACCACCTACCACCTACCACCTATTTTCTAGATAGGTTTAAGTAATGATATCTAAGTTGTAACTGACCAACGACTAATGACTCTCAAAGTCCATTCCCTATCAGAATAAACGGTGCCCAATAGTAGGGATGGCGAAAGGAATTCTTCTTAGCGACAGTTGGTACGCTATCATGCTGTTGCTCAGCCGAACCTTTATCGATACCGCTTAGTAATTCAAGTTGAGCTTGACGTAGTGCCTCAGCTTTCGTCACTGGAGACTTAAGTGTATCTTTTGATAAGTTGGCGTAGAACCGCTCCATCAATAAGCGAGTACTTTGATCATCCACATTCCACAACGACGCTACTACGGTTCTGGTTCCGCCTTTAAGAAAATAATAGGCAATACCAACAATTTCTTTGCCGTCTAGCCCAGGACCACCCAGTGCGGTTTCACAAGCTGACAGCACTACCATATCGATACCACGCAAATCTAGCCGATTTTCAATATCAGGAATTGCCAACTTCTCACCTGTGCCTAATAATAAAAAAGATTTATTGGAGCGTCCTGGCAAAAATTTACTATGGGTAGCTATATGTAACAGTTCGTGGCTCGGTAAATTGTCTCGTAATGTGAAAAAATTAAAGGCTTTGTTGAGGAACTTTTGACCTGGATAAATCCCCTGCGACTCAACTAAATCCTGCCGAATGATCGCGTCTAACTCAGCTGGCACATTAGGCAGAGGTCTAAAACCTGCTACAGCATCCGACACTCCCATTCCTAAAACTATAGAATCTTGATTCTCCGGAAGAGGCTCTAATACTCCTTGACTTCCTTCTTTTGAAGTCTGCGCTGTGTTCGACGGCATTCTTGCAACTCTTTGAGCTTCTAGACGGGGTTGCATATTAGTCAAGTTAGCTGATACCACTGTTGAAACACTGTAGTTTTCAATCAGATACTTTTCACCATCAAACAAAGTACCTATGGGAATATAGCGCGTTGTACGGTCTAGAGAAAACACTAGGTTATGAATGTCATTTGCTTTCAGTTCCCCTTCTAAAGGTTGGATCAGCCAATCGTATAGTTGCTTCCCTGTTGCTTGCACCTCTTTAATATTTGAGAGACGATTTTGTAATAGCTGGCGAAACTTCATGACTGTTACTTCCAGCTGTGATTGACTTACACCAGGAACTTCCACTGTTTTGAAAATGCCTCCTTTTGATGCCCACATGAGCCAGAGTTTATTCTCCAGTACCAAGGGATAAATCAGTACGGTACCAGGTTTTGCTGCCACAATCTCTTCGGCTTTGAGTGCAAACTGATTAGGGTCAACGAAAGCTATTTCAGAACTCGGTCGAGTACGAATTTGTACTTCTAGCTGTTCTAACGCTTGATAATATTGCTTGTTCAAAACAGCTCGCTGTTCTAAAAATTCCTGTAGTTGAGGGCAACGAGTTTGCTGGCATTCATCAAGCTCGTAACCGAACTTGATCAAACTCCCATACTCTCCAATAATCTGCTCTTCAGTGGGTGTCAGACTTAGACTAAAGGGCTGATCACTGATTTTTGGATTGCCAGTATATTCGCGTAATTCCTGCCCTTTTAGGAGTTCTAAAACCTGCTGTGCTTCACCCATCCGTTTGTCTAATAGCAGCAAGTTTGTTAAAGAGCGATAGCTGTCGGTAGGCCGCAATTCACTAAGATCTTGAACAGCTTTCGATAACGATTCCTTTAGCCAAAGGGGTAAGCCAGGAATCCGTCTAGGAACTTGTTCTTCATTTTTATTAATAGCTTGCTTGTAATAAATAATAGCTGTTGCTAATAGATTGGCATCCTGGTAAGTACGAGCTAATCCAGCTTTGGCGATATAACTTCCACTCAAGGTAATTGCCTCTTGATAAGCCGCGATCGCTTTATCTCTATCTCCTGAATTTCGATAAACTCCTCCAATAACTTCTAGAGCAAGCGCTTCTAATTCTCGGTTATTTTGTTGTTTGGCAATAATTCGACTCTGGTTGAGTAATTCAATTGCTTTTGGGAATTCTCCTAAATCACTAAAATTTAAACCTAAAACCAAGAAAGCTAAAGATTCAATCAGCGGTGTTTTGATGGCTTGTGCGCTCGCTAACCCTTTTTCAGCAAATTCAACAGATTTTTGAGAATTTCCATCTCCGAGATAAGCAAGACCCAACATTACTAAGGCAGCGCTTTCTGTCTCCTGCTGATGGAGTTTTTGTAAATAATCGATACCTCGCGTAGTAGACTCAATAACTTGCGAATAGTCTGCTTCCTCCAGCTGAATCCCGGCTAGAGTTAATAGTGAAGAAGCCGAGGTAGTCAGAATCTTGTTTTCCTCTGCTACCCTAACCCCTTGCTGGGCAAAAACAAGAGCCTTTTGCTTCTCATTGAGCGAACTGTATATACTGCCGAGAACTGTGAATGCTTTTGATTCTGAGTCACGGTCTTTGACTTGCCAAGCCGTAGTCAAGCCCGATAGAGCCGCACTAGTCGCTGTTTCATATTCACTTTCACTAGAGGCGAGAGACTCATAAGCACTGGCTAATGTCACGAAAGCGACAGCTTTAGCTTGAGGATTCTGAAGTTCTTGTGCCAGTGCCAAGCTAGCTTTGGCAGATTCTACAGCTTGATTATACTTTCCTAGAGAATTGTAAGCATCTCCTAAAGCCACCAAAACTTTTAACTCTGTGACACGGTCTCCAAGTTCTCGTGCACTCGCCAAAGTTTTTTTGAAACCTTCAATAACTCTTGAATCCTGTATCGGTTGGGCTTGTAAGTCAGAGGTAACTCCACTCACAGTTGTTCCCCACAGTGGTCGAGGAGAACTTACGAATAAAAGCAGAGTAGCAGCCGCTAAGCTGAAAACCTTCAGATGTTGATTCATAAAAAGAATCCATCACAAGCCAATAGCGAAAATAACTTGCCTGAGCAGGATATAGGCTATTCAAAGTTTTCGGCAATCTATCTAGAGTAGGACTTGTATTATTGCACTATTGTTCCTGCTACAGCTCAAGGTTGCCACGAGTAATGGGTGAGTGAGTTTATTTAATTATCCTGTGAATTCGACCGAGTTTGTATGACAGGAGTTGTCACGCGATCGCTAACACACCAAGCTTCAAAAAATTTAATTCATTCCCTGAGAAGAAACACAATACAGTATTCAGGCGTCTAGGGTTATAACGATCAATGAAATACCCCCTTCATTTTCAACTGTTCTCAGCTGGTATCCGATGTTTCCTGCTCTCAACGAACTCTAAGTATTTGTACTAGATGCACCCAGCTTTGGTTGTGCCATCTTTGATAGTAGAAACCTTGTTGTCTTTGGAAAGTACTTTGTATTATGGCTTGGTTTAAACGCTCATCACGCTTCAGAATACTAGCGACAATACTGCTCGCGGCATTAACCCTATGTCTTGTCGTCAATATCCCAGCACAGGTACAAGCCCAGCTAAGACCTAGCTTTCTCATGAGTAAGCTACCCGATCAGCTACCAGACCGATGGGACTTAGGATTTCGTGCACCGCGTGGTCCAGGAGGCCCTGCTCCTGACAATACTGCCAGCGGAGGAACACGGAATCCCGATAGTGGCTATGGCTGTAAGGGAGCTAAGGGGATACCCGTCTCATTGGTTCCAGCACCGTCTCTGACGGGAACAACGATTGCTGATTATCCGAGTTTCTTCTGGTACATGCCTCCGACATCAGCACCAGCAGCAGAATTTCTGCTGTTGGATGCACAAGGGGAAGACATCTATAGAGCCCAATATACCTTAGCTAAGTCCACTCAGGACGCCAACAGCACTCCCAGCATTATGAGCTTCTCCCTTCCCGCCTATGCTAATATTTCCCCCTTGAGTGTTGGTGAGAAGTACCACTGGACGTTAGCGTTGATTTGTGATCCCCTAGACCGCTCAGGTGATATTGCTACCGAGGGTTGGATCCAGCGAGTTCAACCTGACGCAACTCTTGCAAGTCGTATTCAACAGGCAACGCCCCAAGAGCGTATTGCTCTCTATGCCAATGCTCGGCTTTGGTATGAGACGTTGACTACTCTTGATGAGCTACGGCGCGATAGACCTGATAACACTGACTTGGCACAAGCCTGGAACAAACTACTTAAATCGGCGGGACTGGAGCTAATTGCCCAAAAATAATGCCTATTCATAACTAGGTCGCAAACATGTTACTTACCTTAGGTAAGGGTAAGAAAGTAGGGGAAAGCTTATTCTTACCCTTATCCCCTACCCTCTACTATGAAGCCGCTTATGATTGACCCCATCAATGCCTCTGGTTCAAATCAAGCTAACATTTCCCTCCCAGAATCCTGGAACTATGAGGCAACTGTCGTTCAAGTTGAAACCATCATTGAACAAATAGAAGCTGGTGAACTGGAATTAGCAGAAGTTTTCGACCAGTTTGCTGCTGCTGTGAAGCATCTACGTCAATGCGAGGCTTTTCTTACCCAGCGGCAGCAACAGATGGAGTTGTTGATTGAGACACTAGAAGCGGAGTCGGATTTTTAGTTTTTGCTAATGGCTCATGGAAAAAGCCAAGCTAGCAATTAGCTGCCGACGACAAGATAAGTAATAAACCAGACTTGATGCGAGCTAGCCAACCAGTTGAATTCCAACATGTTCTATGTATGCATACCAATCCTGACTAAAGCCTTTTAATTCTAAATCTTTTAGAGTGAATTTTACATGTTCGTCCTTAATCGGAAACGAAACAGCGTTAGAGGCATCTGGATTGCTAGTTAAAAGTATAAGTTCAGTCCCTGCTGGTACTGATTGTTTCGACCTATCATCAAGAAGACTAGAGTCAATCGGGGCTCGCTTGATAATTGTATTGGTGTTAAAAACAAGTTTTAGAAAACCGATTTGTGGAGATGGTGGTTTATTTACAATTATTTTTACAGCGTCTTTTTGGGATTGGTTAGAGAGAATATTACTAACCGTTGGCACTGGGTAGAATGGCTGATTTATTACGTGGGTATGAAAGGCAAAAGCATACCAGTTCGTACTAAACCCTTTTAGTTGAAGACTCTTTAGACTAAATCTGTAATGGTTTTTGGTTTCAAAAGAAGGGTCTGCATAGGACTGAAGAACTAAGCTAGTGCCTACTGGTATTATCTGACGCTTATCGATAGGCAGTTGGGTAGAGTCAATTGGCGATTGTTTGATAGTGGTGTTTTGCGTAAAGAGTATTCGGACTATGTTTGCCATACTAAATGGTTCCCCTAAACCCTAGATGAACTTAACAAGTTTAATTAAAGTATGAAGGATGAATTTTTCATCCTTCATCTTTCAGCCTTTAACTGATACTGCCACGCTTTCGGGCTTCCTTATAAGATGTTCCAACATTTCTTAAGCCTGCACGAATCATTTGCTGTTCCAAGAGGGCAAAAAAGCGGGTGCGATCGCCTCCTCGCACAACCGCTTGATTATGCGCCTCGGCAAGTGCAACCGGATACCCAAAACCTTTGTGAACTTGTGCCAATGTCAAGCTAAGGGCTTGCTCCAGTAACGAGGAATTCTGCACCACCCATTCCGGTATTTCTATACGGGCAATTTCTGTCCCAACGTGAACATAGCAGAAGTAAATTCGGTGCTCATCGTACAAGTCCAGAATCTTTGCGGAACTGCGAAATAGGGGACTGCGCTGTCCTGGTTCAAGTAAGCCTGCCCAGAATGCTGCATCTCGTAAGGGGTCAATCACTTGGCAGGGCAACTTGTCGATGAGGTTAGCGCAATGCGTCATGCAGTCTGGCGTCTCGTGAGGACAAGCTTGCAGTCGCAGGAAGTTAAGGGCTTCAGCACTACGAGCCGCACTCAGATAGCCTAAAAGCGGAACATTAACTGAGCGTAGCTGATTCCAGGCTTCTAGAATCGGGGGCAGGATGCGATCGCGTGCTTCCCCTGGCATAGACTCTAGAAACCAGTAAATCAGTGAACCATCCAGCATTGCTAGATTGGGCGTATCAAAGTGAGAACCAGGAGGTTTTACCCAGCGACAAGCCATTTCTGCTAACATCGACACCTCTGAAACTGTGCGCCGATATCCCATCCACTCCTCAGTACGAATGCCCCACTGACGAGAAACATACAAGTCTTCTGGTCGGTAAAACACTTCCGGCAAGCTATCCAACAGGGGATACAAACTCTGCCCATAGTGCAACATCACTCGACCAACATTGATTAGATAACAGTAGGCGATTTCGTGATGGGATGGAGCAATCTGAGAGCCATCTGTCGCAAAGACACTATGGCTTTCTGGGGAGGAACTCAAGTTAACACGAGTATTGAGCGGTTCGACAGGTGTTGCTGCTGTGAAGGTCATGCGATCGCGCCATTGCTGTTGTCGCTTGACAAGTTCACTCTGTTGTGTATAACTCTGCAACAGCAAGACTTGAGCAAGTTCCAAACGTTGGCGACTGGCAGTAGCTTCTGCTGTCAGGTGTTGACTAATACCAGGAATTTGGCTTGCAAGTTTCGTTAAATCGAGCATTGGTCATTGGTCATTTACACACCGAAAACATCAAAGTTTAATTTCCCTACTCCCTAATCCTGCCTCAACTTCTTCAGTAGTGCTTCCCACTCCTTAATGGGTTGTTCTAATTGTTGTGCTGTTCGATCACTTCTCACTTCTGGTTTGGCTAACTCGTCCTGATAAAGGCTAATAAGTTCTCTGAGCGCTTTCCCAGGCAGTCTTTATCCTCCTTGGTTAGGTCAGTATCACTCACTCCTACCATACCTCTTGCCATCTGCTCCAGTAGCTCAGACCGGGACAGTCCTAACGCCTTTGCTCTCGTATCAATCGTTTCAGCAGCTGTCGGGGTAAGCATTATCGAAAATCGCTCTTTAATTTCTCCCCAAGCCATCTTGTCTGCCTGATTTTGCTTTTTCCCCCGGCGATTATTCATTGGCTTGACCTTATTCATGCATAACTTTAAGTGTTTATTTTACTCCGCACACCAACAGGCAGGAGAGTTGAGGAAAAATTTTGGCTGTAGCACTCAATGGCTGAATCATTGCACAATAAGGTCAGTTCGTTGATCTTGCTGCCTCCTATGCCAACTGTACTAGCTGATGCCAAAAATTTGCTCTCTGAGCTGATCGCACGCTATCGCTACCGCGTCGATTATTTAGCGATTCGTCTGGAAGACTCAGAGGGAACCAGTATTTCGTTACAGGGTGACAAGGTAGAAACTCTTAGTGAAGGTCTTTCGATTGGTGGGCAGGTACGGGCTTGTTACAAGGGGGGCTGGGGCTTTGCTAGTTTCAACCAACTTTCGACGCTAAAAGAGCGAGTCGAGGAAGCGATCGCAGCAGCCCGAATTGTTGGGGATGATGAAACAATCCTTGCTCCGATCAAAGCCGTGCAGGCTGTTTGCCAGCTACCTCTCACAGGAACTGACCCGCGCCAAATTTCTTTGCGAGAGAAAAAAGAACTGTGCGATCGCTACAACGCCATTCTCAAGAGTATTGACTCTCGAATTACCACAACGTCTGTACGTTATGGCGATAGTAACCAACGAGTGATTATCGCCACA
The DNA here is from genome assembly GCA_036703315.1 of Coleofasciculaceae cyanobacterium. Taxonomy (GTDB): domain Bacteria; phylum Cyanobacteriota; class Cyanobacteriia; order Cyanobacteriales; family Coleofasciculaceae; genus DATNPH01. The sequence continues at coordinate 11,427 of DATNPH010000187.1, read as the reverse complement.
TCAGAAGGAACTCTAATTGAGCAATCTTGGGTGGATATGGAAATGCGCTTTGCTGCCACTGCCCGTAATGGTGAGATTGTCCAAACTGGAAGGGAAACCACCGGCTCTCGTAAAGCCTATGAAGACCTTACTAATCTAGATGAACAAGTAAGGAATGCTGCCAAACGAGCTGCCAATGCCCTCTCCCTAGCCCCAGTGAAAGGAGGCACATATAGTGTGGTGATTGACCCTATCCTTACGGGTTTGTTTGTTCATGAAGCTTTTGGACACCTTTCAGAAGCAGACATGGCTTATGAAAACCCTGACCTACTAGAGGTGATGAGCATAGGGCGTCAATTTGGTCCAGAGGAACTGCAAATCTTTGATGGTGCTTCACCACAAGGGCATCGTGGTAGCTACTTCTACGATGATGAAGGGACACCAGCTACAACGACTCAGCTCATTAAAGATGGAATTTTAGTAGGGCGTCTCCACTCTCGTGAAACAGCCGGGAAGTTAAGAGAGACACCAACTGGTAATGCTCGGTGTCTCAACTACTACTACCCTCCCATTGTTCGGATGACCAATACTTGGATTGAGCGAGGAACAACACCAGTAGAAGATTTATTCAAGGGCATCAAAGAAGGTGTCTATGCTCGTAACTGGCTAGGTGGTATGACGAATGGAGAAATGTTCACCTTTAGCGCTGGTGAAGCCTGGATGATTCGCCACGGCAAGATTGCTGAGCCTGTGCGGGATGTCACTCTCTCTGGTAACGTCTTCAAAACACTGGCAGATATTGAAGCAATAGGGGATGACTTCTACTGGGATGAATCTGGCGGCTGTGGCAAAGCAGGGCAAAGTGGCTTGTCAGTGGGTTGTGGTGGTCCCAGTCTGCGGATCCGCGATGTAGTCGTTGGTGGCGAGGCTTAAAGGCGAAAATCTCTGTAGAGAATAAGGATTAGGAGGTAGGCGAGATAGGGAGTAGGGGATTGGAGCCGAGTACCGGAAATATCAGGTGAGTCCCCTACCCTCTACTCGGGCTAGTCAAATTGCTAAATTAAATGTTTTTTCTTAAATAATTATTAATTAACAGGTTAACTACATATCAGTAAGCTGTTAGGTTTTTATTAAAAATCTGAGTATATTCCTTGGCAGGGTGATCAGGTGAACCATTTAAGTCCAGATCAAGTAGAGCAGCTTAAGGAAATAGGAGCACATCTACGACAACTTAGACAAGAAAAATCGCTATCTACAGAGGAAATAGCTGCTAAAACATTTATTTCACTACGTCTATTGAAAGCTCTGGAAGAAGCTGAATTAGATCAGTTGCCTGAGCCGATTTTTATTCAAGGATTTATCCGTCGCTATGCAGATGTACTAGAACTAGATGGTGCTGCCTTAGCTCAAACGTTTCCAATTACTGTATTGTCCGTAAAAGCTGATACTTTTAATCAGGAGGTTTCTCAAAGTGTATCCCGATCGCTAGAGCCATATGTACTCTACATCCCAATCCTATTAGTGGTAACTGTTGCTAGTGGACTGCTGTATCTACTCAACAAACCGAAGACCAGTCAACCTGAGCTACAACTGAAAAACTCACCCATTAGCCAGCAACAGAAACACTAACTAAACCTAATAGCTCAAGTGTTAGCTGAAACTTATTTGGGAGTGTCAATTGATTAGCGTAATGTGATTGTCTGTGCAGATGAGTATTTGGCAATCTGCTGACCAACGCTAGGATTGTATAACCGCAGATAGTTCCAGTAGTTGCCAAACACCTGCTTAACGTAGTCTTGAGTTTCTTCAAAAGGAATGGCTTCGACAAATTCATCGGGATCATTAAATACTTTCTCCTCCAGCCATGTCGTTACCTTGCCGGAACTGGCATTGTAACTAGCGACTGCCAGTAGGGAGTTATTGTTGTAGTGTTGGTGAGACCACTCTAGGAGCCAGGTACCTAGCTTAACGTTGTCGTTAGGATTATCTAGAGCATATTGCTTAATATTCATTTGTTTAGCGACCAAGGCAGCAGTTTCGGGTACAATCTGCATTAAACCAACAGCATCAGCGCTAGAGCGAATATTAGACATAAATCGGGACTCCTGCCGGATGAGAGCCGTCACTAACAATGGATTAAGCTGATGTTGTTTTGACCAGGTTTTGATAAGTTCCTGATAGGGAAACGGGTACAAAGCCTCCCAGTAAAGGGGTTGTTGCCTAAGAAACTGGTACTGAGCTTGCTCTTCGGGCGTATCTCGATCTTCCAGTGTCGAAATTTGAGCAATTCCTTGTAAATAATCCCCTACTCCTAGTCGCAAAAGGCCATCAGTAAACTGTTGAGCTACGGTAGGCTTGAGTCGGTTCTGAAATTCTGCCTGCCAGAGAGTCCAGGCATCTTGGTCTTGTCCCAATCGGTACAGTTCTTTTAATGTGTCAGAGCCAGTGGGTAGTACTGGTCGCTCGTCGAGTCGCTCTACTAGCGGTGCCTGTTGACGCACAGTAGTAAAGTCTCCTACATTCAAGCCTAGCAACGCGGCAGAGCGCCAAGCATAGTAAGACTGGGGGTGGTGGGTCAACACATTTTCAAAAGCTGCTTTTGCCTCCTGCTGCCGTCCCAGTCGCTTCGCCCATTTACCGACCCAAAAGCCTGATTTCCGAGCCTGCTCGCTCTTAGGGTTTTGATTAATGATTGGCTGCGCCCATTGCAAGGCAGCCTGTAAATCCCCAGCCCTTGCCTTTTGTTGCGCCATACTCCACCGATAGTCTGCCGCTGCATCAGAATAGCCGTACTTGGTTAGCAACAATTGACGAGCTTCGTCAGCGGCGTTGGAACTATTGAAGGTATCGAGAATTTCAGCTTGTGCTAACAGCGCCTCTCCAGCTCGATCAGGGAATTGGTTAATAACTTGGTTGAGATAAGGTACCACCTCCATGGCGGGTTCTATCTTGGCAAGTTGGATTAGGGCGCTAGCCGTTTCTTTGTCATTGGGGAAGTCACGTATCATCTGTTTATAGGCATTTGCCGCTGCTGCCTTCTTCTCGGCTAGTTGGAGTCCTCTACCGACAAGGTAGGCATTGCGGGATGTACGTGGAGCTTTAGCATAAGCGGCACTGGCTTGACCGTATTTTTTTTCTTTCCAGTAACCGCGAGCGATCGCTTCCCACTCTTCTGGTTTTAAACGTTCTACACGTTTTCCTTTTATCCTGGCAGGCAGGTTGACTAGCTTGTCTAGCACTGAGGTAATGCCTGGTGTATCAAAGGCATACTTTGCCAGTATCAACATGAATTCAGGCTGATCGGGATCCTGCTGTAACCAAGAGCGCGCCATTTCCAGCGTGCGAGGATGGCTAGGGAACTTGGCAAGCATTAGATTCCAATCTTTTGGGTTGGTCTTATCCAGTGCCAGCAAAGCTTCAGTGGCTACAACAGAGTCAGGATAATGTTTCAACAAAGCCTGCCACTGTGCTTGAGCATTCGCTTTGTCGCCAATCAGTTCATAAGCTTGGGCACGTTTAAAAGCAATATGTGCTCCCATAACGGGATAGTCGCACTCCAATTTTTCCAACAGTGAGAGCACCTTTTGCCCTTGCTTGTGTTGAATTAAATCTGATGCTAGAAGATAACGAGCACGGCTACGTTCTGGAGAGTTTGGGTCAAGGGTGATCGCTTCTAGTTGTGCCGCCCGTTCTGAGGCAGGTAGTGATACTAATGAAAAAACTGTTCTATTGGTCTTAGTTGGCGGTGTTAGGCGGATCTGTTTCTGGAGAAGACATTCCATAGTCCTTTGCCCCAGTGCACGACCATACTTCGCTTCTAACACGGGTGCTCCAATCAGCAACGTACAAAGTCCAATAGTCGTAGCAACTGCAATTTGTCTTGTCCGTTGTTTCCGTTTGGACGGATTGTATCGGGCAAAACTAAGACGTGATTTATTTCTCATAGACCCTCCTAATAGCTGACATCCCTCTTAGGTGGTGAATGCCCCCTTGAAATTTGCTGTCTTTGCTTGTATTAGGTAAACACCCTCTTAGTAGAGTAAGGCTAAATCTACCTGTTTCAGCAACCCTTTTGGTGTAGAGGAGTTATCGAGAACCACATTGGCACGCGCTACCTTTTCCTGGAGAGGTAGCTGACTATTAAGGCGGACTTGAGCTTGTTCTGTGGAAAGGCGATCGCGTTCCCTTAGACGCATTAGCTGCTGTTGGGGTGAGCAACTAACTACCCAGATTTCGGTAACTAAGTCAGTCATGCCAGCTTCAAACAATAGCGGCACGACTAATACCACCGTCGGAGCAACCAGGGTATCGAGTTCGGATTGAAAGCGATCACGCACATAGGGATGGATCTGTTGCTCTAACCACTGGCGCTCAGTTGGGTTGCTGAAAACAATCTCGCCCAATCGTTTGCGGTTGAGTGCGCCATCAGGCAACAAAATGTCTGAACCATAGCGTTCGGCAATCTTGCTAAGTATTGGCGAACCCAGTTGTACGGCTTCTCTGGCATAGATATCCGCATCTAAAACTGGTAGTTGGTGGTGGTGAGCGAGGTAATTCGAGACGGTAGTTTTCCCAGTGGCAATGCCACCTGTGAGACCAATAATTCGCTTCATTGTTTGCTGATGGCTAAAGTCAGGTGATAGCCAAACGTGGACTTTCTGCCGTTAGAGTTACCACCCTTTGAAACAGGAACTTCTGAAAGCGATTTCACGAAGCCAGTGCTGTATCTCTACGAGATACAGCGTTTGGAGGTGTCACTTGTTAACGTTCCGGCTTAAGTCAGTGCCATTTGACTTAGTATCACCTTAGTATCACCATTGCACTTGTGCGGCGAGCAAGTTTCCAGCATTTAGGCTATCCAAGGGTTTAGAGAAAAAATATCCCTGTCCGTACTCACATTGGAGCGATCGCAACTGGGCTAGCTGTTCGCTCGTCTCCACACCCTCAGCAATGACATCTTTCTTCAAGCTGTGAGCCAGCGTAATAATTGTCCGCACGATCTCCAAACTATCGTTATCAACAACCATTGGATTAACAAAGGAACGATCAATCTTCAAGGTGTCAATCGGTAGCTGATGCAGACGCGCCAAAGACGAGTAACCAGTACCAAAATCATCAATTGACAGCTGTACTCCCAACGTTTTCAGCTGTTGTAGCATTACTGTTCCAGACGAGGCATTTTTCAGCAAAGCGCTTTCAGTAATCTCTAGCTTCAAACTGTGTCCATCGATCCCCGTCTCCCGCAAAATCTTGTCGAGCCGTTCCAACAAACCTAGCTGCGCCAGATGTAAGCTTGATAAATTCACACTCATTGTCAAGGGAGGTTGAGCCGCAAATTTCTTTTGCCAAACACCTAGCTGAGCACAAGCCTCATGCATCACCCACCAATCAATGAGACTGATTAACCCCGTTTCCTCGGCTAAGGGGATAAACTCTGCTGGTGACACCATTCCCCGTGTCGGGTGAATCCAGCGTACCAGTGCCTCAAAGCCCGTTATTTTACCGCTTTGTAGGGACACAATTGGCTGATAATGCACCTGAAATTGCTGGCGTTCAATTGCCCAGCGCAAATCAGTTTCTAGCTGAAAACGTTCCACGGCTTGTTCATGCATTGTAGGATTAAACACGGCATGACCAATCTGAGCTTGCACCTGAGCATGATGCCTTGCCGTGTCAGCCGCATGTAGAAAGTGTTCTGGTCGGTCAGAATTGGTAAGCGGATTGGTGGGTGATGAGGGATTTGGCAGTTCTTTAGATGAGTCTAAAGTGGGATTTTCTAACCCTCCACTCCTACCTAGAACAATACCAATACTGGTCGTGGAAAATACCTCACGCCCATTTAGATCCAACGGTAACATCAGTAGCTGGTGAATGCGCTCAGCCGCTTGGGTGGCTTCCTTGCTGTCTTGGATATCGGTCAACAGAATTGCAAACTCATCTGATCCTAGCCGCGCCACTGTATCGGTTTGTTGCACAAACGATTCCAGGCGTCGAGCGCTCGCAACCACCAGTTGATCAGCCATTTGATGTCCCAAGCTATACTTAACAATCTCGAAGTTTTCTAGCTTTAGCAGTAGGACAGCAAATAAACTCCCTTCACCAGCTTTTCCTCGTTCAATCCGTTCTTCTAAGCTCTCTAAGAACAACGCTCGGTTAGGCAAGCCCGTAAGCGGCTCGTAAAACGCATAGTGCCACAATTGTGCATTCATCTGTTTGCGCTCAGTAATGTCTTGTGTTACTGCCATTCCGGCATAGATTTCTTTAGAACTGTTTGTGACTGGCAGAACCTGCACAAGGTAAACCTTGTCATTGTGGGGGGCTTCAAACGTGGAGGGAATCCCAGCCAGTGCCTGACGATAAACCGGTTCCAGCATTTCACAGATTTCCAGCTCAAACGCTTCCCAAATGGTTTTTCCTTCAAGGGACTCGTTTGTTAGCCCAAGCGCTGTTATTCCAGCACCTTCAGCAATGGTATACCGCAAGTCTTTGTCAAATAAGAACACAGCGCCATTGGGAAAGTTACGCGCTAGGGTACGGTATAGCTCATCCTTTCTTCGCAGTTCCTGCTGTGCCTTCCTTCGCTCGGTAATGTCGTTTACCAAAACTACCTCAGCACGTTTTCCAGAAAAAGCTATTGTGTGACAGATAGTCTCTACATCAATGAGTGTCCCATCTTTCTTGCGATGTCTCCATACACCGCCGACATCAAGACCACTAGTAATGTTGGCTACTCTTTCAAGAATGGCAGGCACATCTTCACGGGGACGAATATCCCCAATCGTCATGGATAGAAATTCCTCACGGGAATAGCCGTAGTGGTGAACTGCTGCATCATTAACAGCTAAGAATTTCAAGGTTTCAAGGTCATAAACCCACATAGGATGAGGATGACTCTCGAACAGAGTACGGTAACGCTGTTCTGACTCTCGCAAGGCTTCCTCAGCTGCACAACGCTCGGTGATATCCTGCGCCATAGAAAGCATTCCGACTACAGTGCCATCAGCTTCCTTGAGAGGTGTGTTGTACCACTCACAGATAATCGTGCGACCATCTTTTGTCAGGTTCTCGTTGACACTGTGTACTGTCCTTTCCCCCGCCACCAGCTGTCGAAAAATGTCTTGTACCACGGGGCGAAGTGCCACTGGAGTGATTAACTCACAAGGATTTTTTCCCAGTACCTCTTGTTTGGTAAAACCAAAAATTTTTCTAGCAGCTGGATTCCAATCAGTCAAGCACAACTCGCCATCGCTGACAATGCACCCAATGGGCATACAGTCAATTTGTAGTTGGAGGCACTGTTGTAGCTGTTTGGTTTGTTCATACAGCTGGGCGTTGAGAATAGCCAGAGTACAGCGTTCAGCGGTAATTTCTAACAGGTGAAGTTCGCGATCGCTCACCGAATGAATTCTCAACCAATCGACATGGAGAACTCCTACTAGATCGCTGTGACGCTCCAGGGGCACACCTATTATTGTGCGAATGCCACAGGACTTAATTGAGGGACTCGTCACACGCGCATCGTCTTGAGCATTGTCAATGCGAAGCGGCTGCCTCGTTGCGGCGATCATACCTGCAAAGCCTTGCCCAATAGGAATAGCCGGCTCTGAGTAAGCCGCTTCATCAATCCCAATACTGGCACAGCGATACAGGTGGTTATCTTTTTTCAAAAGAATTACGGCGGCATCAGCCTGCATGACGTTCACAATGCGACGAAGCATTACATGCAGTAGTTCTTCAAGCTTCAATGTACTGATGCCATTGGCAGTCACGGTGTTGAGTGCTGCCAAATCTTCTTTCTCTCGTCTGAGTTCTTCCAGCAGCTGCTTGCGTTCAGTGATATCCTGTGATATTCCAATTAGACCAATAATGTTTTTTCCTAAGTCGCGGTAAACGTTTTTATTCGATAGATAAGTCTGCCTAATGCCATTGACAGTTATGGTTTCCTCAATGACCTCAGCCTGACCTGTCGTGATGATTCTACGGTCAGTCTCCATGAGTGTCTGTGCCATGTCGGGTTCAAAAAGCGCCGCATCATCTTTCCCAATTACTTGCGACTTGGGTTTGCCCAACAGTTGGGCAAGTGCTGTATTAATCAGCACATAGCGACCCGAACAATCTTTGACAAAGATGGCATCACTTGTCCCTTCAACAACAGCTTGTAATAGGGTGTTGCTGGCATGCAGCGATCGCATCCCCCAGCGAACTAAACCGTAAAGTAGACCACTTGTGAGCAGGACAAACACCCATCCTTTAATGGTCTGTAGTTCGGTCAGCAACATTGAGTCATGCGTCAGTAACATTAGCAGCTGATCAGAGCAAAGAATCCAGAAGCTGCTAAAAAATGCATAGAAAAATATGATATTGCTAGCCAACTGATTTGGCGTCGGTAGGTCGTCTTTCATGACCCTTTATAAAAAATCGCAGCAGGATACTTCCGTCATACCCGTAAGATTAACGAGATTTTCACATCTTGGCTTTTATCATTTGTTAACCAGCGCCTCTCCCTTGATGCCGTTGTTGGCATTCCAGGAGAACCGTAAGGAGTTGAAACAGATACGCACTTGTTTAACATTGGAGATAATCCGGGAGTCAGCAGATGTAGATGTGTTCTACTGATTTGAGAACAGCTATATTCAGCTTGCTTAGTGCTAAAAGTCCAGTATTTCTCCGTAAGTCGGTATAGCCGTAGGCTTATCAGGAGAAGTGGACAATTTTCAGTAGATACGGCAATCATTTCAATACCCAATTAGAGCTAGGCTACTTCAGGCTTTAACTAATGATCGTTAACTAGTCGATTAGCTTCGCCACAGCTCTCTACATACTTAGATTGGGCAGGTTTCAGAGGGAATAGGCGGATAGACAATTTTCTAATGAGGTTTGTGATAACACATCATCACCTTCCCTTACTCCGCTTACTCCCCCGACATCTCAACCCCCTGTTTCTAAAAAAAAGAACAACAGCTCTAATCGAGACTGTTTCTACCCGCGAGTCCTGTATATCCAGACAATATTGAGTTTAGTTCGATGCACCAATTTAACTATTGTCTCTGGTAAGTTAATCTCTTGTCTGTTGTCCACTGTACAATCGCCTGCGTTAGTCCCTCTAAGGTATATTCCCTAGCTTCAACATCTACTCGCCCTAGTAATTGTTGGCAGGTAACGGAAGTTTGAGGCCCGATAGAGGCAATGCAGACGTTTTGGAGTCGGGAACTGGGCGTAGGAAATTGTTTGGAATCTCTAGGAAAGGATGCCTCTAGGAGTTGATAAAAGTGCTTTACGGTTTTGGAACTAGCAAAGGTTATAATATCCACTTTTTGCGATCGCAGAGCCTCCAGGGCTTCTGGTGTAATTTGCGCAGGGCACCCAGACTGATAAGCGGCTACCTCCGTTACCTCTGCGCCCTTGGCAGCAAGCTCTTTGACCAAGACTTCTCTTCCACCCGTTTCCACTCTGGGAAACAAAACTTTTTTACCTGCCAGTGGTTCCGGGAAGTGCTTAACAAGGGAATCTGCTACAAAGTCAGGGGGGATAAAGTCAGGCAATAGTTCGCGTTGTTTAAGACTAGCGGCTGTTTTCTTACCCACGACGGCAATTTTGATCCCGGCTAAGGCACGGGCATCTTTACCTTGGCTCAGCAATCGTTCAAAAAAATAATCAATGCCATTACTAGAAGTCAGAATCAACCAATCAAAGTCAGGCAAATGTGCGATCGCACGATCCAACTCTTCCCAGCTAGAAGGGGGACCAATAACCAAAGCCGGCATTTCAATGATATCGGCTCCTTTCTTTTTCAAGAGGTCACTGAATTCGCTGGACTGTCCAGCTGAGCGAGTAACTAAGACTTTTTTGCCGTTGAGTATTTGGGTTGCAGGCTGTAGATTATTCTCCAAACCTTCAATCTTCAACTCTTGAACAGGCGATCCCGCTCCAGGTAAGCTTGGCGAGCGCAGATAATTCTGTAGCCTCACCACTTCCCCAATCACAATTACCACTGGCGATAAAGAGACGCCAGCCGTTTGCTCAACAATATCGGCTAAAGTGCCAGTCCAAATTTGTTGTTGAGGAGTGCCGGCCCAACGGATAATCGATATCGGTGAAGAGTGCGATCGCCCATGTCGCTGCAATTGGTGGATTATTTCGTCTAACTGACGCCCCCCCATCAAAATTACCAGCGTCTCTATTCGTGTCAGTGTGTCCCAATCTAGGGCATCTAGCTCATGGGCAGTTACAACAGCAAAACCTCGACTGAGTACTGGATCAGTTAAAGGAATTCCGGCTAACAACGGTGCTGCCAGTGCTGAAGAAATCCCCGGTACTACTTCAAACGCACAACCTGCGGCTATCAATGCCTGAATTTCTGAGCTACTACGACCAAAAATAAAAGGGTCTCCACTTTTAAGCCGCACCACCTGCTTACCCTGCTGACACTGTTCTACTAGCAGCTGGTTGATTTCTGTTTGTGGGGTGCTGGGTTGTCCACCTCGCTTACCCACATCAACTTTCAGGCAAGTAGAGGACACCAACTCCAATAACTGGATATCTACCAGGGCGTCGTAGACTAGCACCTCGGCTTGAGCCAGCAACTGCTGTGCCTTCACAGTGAGGTAGTCTACATTTCCTGGTCCTGCACCCACAATGTATACTTTGCCCATTTGCTGTAAAACCTCATCAGCGGTTGATACGGATGTATTTCCCTTGTCATTATGGGACTTCTGGTTGCCATCAATTGCAGTTTTTTCATCTATACAATACTCCGGACAGTTTTTGAGCTAGATGCGATCGCTCACTAAAACACTGTTCGTAGTATTGACGACATGTAAATTTGCCGCCTTGTCTCTACTACTACATAGCTTTGCCAAATCGCCACACCTACCCCTACCTACAGTAGTTCTAACCTTGGCAGCGTTCCAAATCTAGTGTCATCAACCACTGGCTCAAGTTCAGTATCTATGCGGCTACCTCAAGATAGACATTTGACTCGCCATTGATCATTTTTTCCACTGCTAAAGGTAGAAGGCACTTTCCACAAGTTTTTTTTACATTAGTTAACAACTGAGGACACACCACTGTTTCAATCTGGAGCTTGAGTTATGACTAACACACCAAAAACAGTAAATAGCTACGAAGACCAATTCCAGCGCAAATACGGCGAGTTCGGAAGCAAGTTCGAGTTTGGCTCAAATCCTAGTGCTGAACTTTGGAACGGTCGTCTGGCAATGATTGGCTTTCTCGCGGCGCTGATTGTAGAACTAACGACTGGTCAAAGCTTTCTCCACTTTTTGGGCTTCTAATTCTACTGCGCTTCATTAATAGACCTCTTGCAAAAGTCGAAATCACCCCCCTTAATCCCCCCTTGATAAGGGGGGAAAAACTTCAAATCTTGCCCCCTCCCCTTACTAAGGGGAGGGCTGGGGAGGGGTCATTCATGGATTTTTGCAAGAGGTCTAA
>DATNPH010000119.1:0-27843 GCA_036703315.1 Coleofasciculaceae cyanobacterium | reverse complement strand
GTGCGACCGCAGCCCCGATGCTGCAAAATAGAATGAACTTGGGTTAAAAGTTGCGATCGCTCTGGTGTTCCATCATATTGAATGAGACAGCATCAGTTCATCCCAGCCTCAAGACTCGGTTGCAACAGCTATGAAGAAATACTGAGGAAGGGTACAGGAACACCTTAAAAATGTTTGTAAATCAATTGATTTCAAATTAAAAATGAACGAACCTCTATTCAGCTTCAAGATTGAATCTTTTTCGGCTATTGATACGCCACTTGACAAGAGTAAGCGCAACGATGTTGCTATCGTAGACATTGTTAATCTTCCTGACATATCAGAGTGGCGTGGTATCAAGTTGGGAAAAGCAAAAAGCACGGGTCGTGTTGACGTTGTTAATCTTCCTGATATATCACAGTTGCGTCGTATCAAGGTTCAAGAAGCAAAAAGCACTGGTCCTGTTCCGGAAAAGATCAGGGGTGCCATAAGCCTTGCTCCAAATTCTATTATTGTATTCAGTGATTAGCTGGATGCCTTTGGTTCTTTATAGGCTAAAGGTAACCTGTTTCACAATCGCTCTTTGGCGATCGCCTCTCGTTCGCTAAGTCACCCCATCAGCAGACGCTCGTTCGCCCTTGGCGTGTCCCCTTGGGAGAAGACTCGCTACCGCTTCGCTATCAAAAACAACCTCGAACTCAGCCGCAGGCATCTAGAAGCCATGAAACAGGCGAAAGAGAAATAAGGTTTTCACTCCCTCAAATCAAGCAACTGATTGAGCTAATGCAAAGAGCAGGAATGTCCTCTGATGAGATGGATCGATTTTGAGTAACTCATAACCCTGATCTGCTGTTCGCTGCACCGTTTCAGGAAGACAGCTTTAATGTTCCTAATGGCAGCCTCAAGATAGGTAAGAAACCGAGCCTTTGCTTCACTCCACTAGCCAAGCAAATAAATTTCTGACTGTAAGCCGTAGTTCACTCGCAAAAAATGGCACAGGCAGTAATGCGTCCAGTTCATCAAATCCCTCAGTTTCCTTTTTAGGACGGTAAACAAACACGGTTTGCTCATCTGGATCAATTAACCAACCCATTTGAGTCCCATGTTTCAGACAATGAAGAATATTCTTCGTCACTTTTGTCTGACTTTGGTCAGGTGACAAGATTTCAATCGTCCAATCTGGAGCAATTAGAAATGTGTTAGCAACTTCCCCATTCTCGTCACGCGGAATCCTGTTCCAAATAAAAACAGCAATATCAGGTACAGTTGAGCGACCACCAAAAGTACAACGCAACTCAGGGAACGCACGAGCAATACGATTAGGCTTGACTACTGTATTGACAGCAGGTACAAGTTCCCCTTGAATCGTGCTGTGTTTCCCTTGGGGCATAGGTTTCTGAATAATTTGACCATCAATGTACTCACTGGCGGGTTTCGTTTCCGGTTGTTGTAGAAACTCCTCCAATGTCAGCGTTTTAGATGGTACTTGTACCATTTTGGGGCTGCCTCAAGACTGCCAAACTAACTTTAACCTCTATTTTACGTAGAAAACTTGGTTAGCAGCACTGCTGTGAGTTTCCCTACTCAATTGCCTCAAAGTACCGCCCCACGCTTGTTCCCTTTATCTAACTGGATTATTACCATTCCAGTCTAGAACATCAGTTGCAACGCTTAGGCAGGGAAGTTGAGGAGAGTACGTGAGCGCCCCTCATCTTCCTATAGCGATCGCTGATACGAGTGATAATCAAGGAAGGACAGATTCCGGTGAAGCCTTAAGTGTCAATCAACATCTCTTTGAACTTTTGTATTTTAGCGAATGAATCTGCTACGTATGAATGCAACTTGGTATGAGACTGAGGGAGGATATGCGCTCAGCTAGGCTAAGGTCGAGCTACGCTAACGCTGGTGCCGTAGGCAATCGCGCCCAACGCATCAACCCTTAACAATAAGAGCGATCGTCCTCTTGCATTACAATTGCCCCCTGCTGGTAGTCTTCGGCAGTCGTGTAAGGTTGTAGCTGCTCTAGTTCTGGTGGCGTTAGAGCTGCGAAAACCAGAATCTTACAGACTTCCTCAACGGTTGCTTGCATTGTCTTTTGCGGTTGTTAGGCTCAAGTATCAGGAAATTTCCTGCTGCTAGCGCAGTTTTCAAAAATATGTCTGTGTCTTTAGACACAAAACAAATTAGCATTAGACAACTCCTTGGGTGGAGGAGTCAGAAAATCAATAGGGTTAGTCTGTTCTAGGGACATTTAAACCGCTTTTAGTTTCAAAAAAAACAAACATCTTGTTGAACTAAAAGGAATTGCAGAGAAGCACGAAATTTTTCAGCCTAAAATCAAGGAGATACCGATGAGCACACTGCCGAACAAAAATTTAATGAAGAAGCTGGTTAGCATTGCGGGAGTTGCTAGTGCTACTGTTGCCCTGAGTTTTCCAGCTTTTGCAGTAACTAATGCCGATGCTACTCGCTCTAATTCTAGTGTAAGCAGCCAAAATTTGTTAGCTCAGAGTTCAGGAAGTGAGCCATCTAATACTGATGGAAGCAGCCCAACAAATCTTCCGACCAACATGGATGGAAGCGGTACAAATCAGATGCCTACAATGGATGGAAGCGATACAAATCAGTCCCCTTCAATGCCTACAATGGATGGAAGCGGTAGCACAACTCAGCCGTCTTCTACGGGCGAGACCAACATAAATCAGCGCTCTACCACGGGTGGAGTTAATAACACGCTGCCTTCTAATAGGGGTGACAGTAACCGAACAACTACGGATGGCACTAACGCAACAACTGGCATGTCTAATCAGGGTGGAAACAACAGAATGAGGCGTTTGGTTACTGGCGGGGATAGCGTCCGAGGAGTTATTTACCAATGTTTAAATAACCCCAATCCTAACTGTGGTATGTAGCTATTTAGGGCTTCCTATTGAGAAGGAAATCGACTCAATAGGCATTTCAGTAAAAGCGACAGAAGCGCTTTAGATTTGCCTAGAGCAGTTTTAATTCGGGTTTAATAGAGGTAGGACTTACGCAGAACCTCTACAAGTAGGGTGGGCACTGCTCATCCTACTACTATAAGTAGTGTTTAAACGAGCAATTTGCGTAAGTCTTCAGAGCTTCTTGTAGGGATACGATAATATCGTGTCCCTATCCTATTAGACTGAAAAAATTGGGATGCTGCCGTGACAACCCCGCGAGATTTGGAAGTGTTAGTTGTTGACTAATTGCTGATTGCTGACTTAAGTTGTTGGCAAAACTCGCCAATTGCTAACAATCCTTCTGCCGGGGTGCCATCTGCTAAACGTTTCACAAAAGCACTACCGACAATTACCGCATCTGCTCCCCAATTTTTTACCTGTTGCGCTTGTTCTGGCTGGGAGATGCCAAAGCCAACACCGATAGGCTTGTCTGTAAGGCTACGCATCTGCTGAAGTAAATCTTGCACTCGTGATTCCAGTTGATTTCTCACCCCTGTGACACCAGTAACACTGACAAGGTAAATGAATCCTTGAGACTGATGAGCGATCGCTTCAATTCGTTCTTTCGGCGTCGTAGGGGCAACAAGCAAAACGACCTCAATCCCCATCTCTGCCGCAGGCTTTAATAGTGACTCCGCTTCTTCCAAAGGCAAGTCAGGCACCACCAACCCTTTGATCCCCGCATCGGCAATCTGCTTTAAAAATGATTCAATGCCTCGGTTGAGAATGGGGTTGTAGTACATGAAAAGGATAATCGGCGCTTTCAGTTCTGGCGCAACCTCCTTAACCATCGCTAAGACATCATCCAAGCGTACACCTCGTTGTAAGGCTCTGGTAGCAGCAGCCTGAATTGTGGGACCATCTGCTAGAGGGTCGGAGTAGGGAACTCCAAGCTCTATCATGTCAGCCCCAGATTTGTCAATAACCCGCAGCGCTTCGGCTGTCGTCTTCAAATCTGGGTCACCAGCGGTAATGAAAGGAATCAAGGCACACTGGGAGTGAGTGTGGAGAGATTTGAAGCAAGCTGAAACCGAGGTCATTCGATTTTGGATTTTGGATTTTGGATTTTGGATTTTGGATTGACCGGATATAGGAATCCAGGGATGTAGACAGCACAGCAATGCTCAATTATTACTGATCTGCCGCCTCGGAATGCTCTTCCTGCTCAATTTCGGCTTGGAGTTTGGCAACTTCTTCCGGAGTCATTGCTTCAAGGCGCTTTTGTAAGACGGCGTCCTCATAGTCCTTCAGCTGCTGGTTATAGGTCATGTTTTTTGTCCCGACTCGGAACAGATAAGTTAGTAGCCAGCCGACTAAACCGCTAACCAGTAACGCCTGACTCCAAATACCTGCCTTGAGGCTATCCAGCCCAGCTACCTGCAAGAGTATATAGATAATTCCACCAGCGGCAAAGAAACCGAGGGTAATACTGATCGCATCAATTCGTCGCATTTAGCAATACTCTAGCTGTCGCGGCTTACCCTTGAAGCTGACGCCGCTTGGGGCGAAAGTTCAAGAAAGGACTCAGGAGTAACAAACCGGGGAAGAAAAAGAACACCAGGAAGTACATAAAGCCTCGCTCAAAGGAACTGGCGATGTACCACCGTTTTTGCAGGTACAGATAAAGGGCGAAAGGAACTACTAAAAGGTAGACTCCACTCAAAGCCAGGTACAGCAGTGCAACAACCATAGTTTCTGATCGGGGCAAATAATAAGAAAGACGGCATCTCGTAGGAGCAGCTGACACCGCTTGAGTTCAACAGCGATCGCACTCATTCTTAGCGTCAGCTCAGTTTTACCATTCTACCTTGTGCCAGTTCCCTGATGTCCTAGTTGCATATAAGACCTATTTAATGGTGCAATAGATAAATGCAGTGGTTTTGTAATCTAACTGACTGCAACTCAATCGGGGGGCGTGGCGGAATGGTAGACGCTACGGACTTAAGATAATTGAGCCTTGATGGAGAAATCTATCAAGTGACCGCTCTCAAATTCAGGGAAACCTAAGTCTGGCAACAGATATGGCAATCCTGAGCCAAGCCGATTCAAGAGTTATGAGTGTTGAGTTAAACCTAATTCAAAACTCAAAATTCAAAACTAATCGGAAGGTGCAGAGACTCGACGGGAGCTACCCTAACGTGAAGCCGAGGGTAAAGAGAGAGTCCAATTCTTAAAGCCAGTAGTGGCAGTAGCGAAAGCTACAGGAGAATGAAAATCCGTTGACCTTAAACGGTCGTGTGGGTTCAAGTCCCACCGCCCCCATCTAAAATTCACTCAAGAAGTTGGCAGAAAACCTAGGTGGCTTGTGATCCTTGTAGGTATGTTGATGGTTGGATAAATTCGAGATTCATGCCCCCTATCGGATCCCTTGTACAACCTGACCTCCGCCCTTTATGGGTGGGGTAATTTCATAACTTCATACTTCAGCCTTCAGTTGACGCTTGGTGAGCGCTGTTTCCTTGCGCTTGATTATGAGCGATAGCCCCACTCAGGCGAGTCTTCTTGTCTCTACCTGACTCGGTTGATATATGAAAGAACTACCCCTGTCTGACAATCTAAATATTTCTGCTACGCCCTCTAGCTCAAGGCTCGCCTGAGGGGGCATGGCATTGCTTCCATTCTTGAATAGGCAGTAGAAGACGAGGCTTTAGCTTATGCATACTTCCCTATATTTGTCAATATTTAGACTGAATCTCTCTCTAGGGAAAGTTTTCTCATAAATTCAAAGAATCTTTCAGGAATTCACCCAATTGGTCATGAAGATTAACATAGCCTTTGAGCAAGGTCACTATTCCTAACTGGGGATCCGCTTATACTAGATGAGAGCTTCAACAGCATAGTCATCCTACAAAAGACAAACTTTGAACTCGACGCTGACATTTATGTAGTAGTTGAGGCTTAAGCGAGATGTCTGTAGTAGACACTAGCAAGGGCTACCAGTTCCAACTGTGAAGTCTTGCAAGTAAAAAAATATAAGCGCTGTTCTCCGGTCATCAAGGGTGGGAACTCTAGTAATTAAGTTGTGACGCACCAGCATCAAGTGTTGTCACCAGTTCTAATTAAGAGATTATTATGCCAGCCACTCCTTTCTTAGCCGACACAGAATTCGACCACGAACTGCCTACCTACTTTGACCTCAACGGTACGAGCGAAGATGTGGAAACACCGGTAGATGATTTGGTTGACGTGGAGCTTGAGGATACAGACGCTATCAGCTTCTCCAAAAGTGCTAACCGCCGTACTACGGACCTTGTTCGGTTATATCTTCAGGAAATTGGTCGGGTTCGTTTACTCAGGCGAGATGAGGAAGTCTCGGAAGCCCAAAAAGTTCAGCGCTATATGCGGCTGTTAGATTTACGAGCTGAGTTTGCCACTTCAGGAGATGAAGTAATTGAGCGCTTCGTTAATCTGATTGATGCCCATGATCGTCTGGCATCCAACTTAGGTCACCGTCCTTCTTTAGAACGCTGGGCAGCTTCTGCTGGTGTTGAAGTTGCAGACCTAAAACCGAGCTTGGCAGCTGGAAAACAGCGTTGGGCTGAGTTAGCCAGTCTAACACTCAAGGAGTTAGACCACATTCAATCTCAGGGCGTCCGGGCGAAGGAACACATGATCAAAGCCAACCTTCGCTTAGTCGTCTCGGTAGCGAAAAAGTATCAAAATCGCGGTTTGGAACTACTGGATTTAATTCAAGAAGGAACTCTAGGATTAGAGCGGGCAGTCGAGAAGTTTGATCCTACCAAGGGGTATCGGTTTAGCACCTATGCTTATTGGTGGATTCGCCAAGGAATCACCCGAGCGATCGCGACTCAAAGCCGTACTATCCGCTTGCCAGTTCACATCACCGAAAAGCTCAACAAAATCAAAAAAGCCCAGCGCAAAATCTCTCAGGAAAAAGGTCGCACAGCCACCGTCGAGGATATTGCCGTAGAGTTAGAAATGACTCCTCCCCAGGTGCGGGAAGTCTTACTACGAGTTCCTCGCTCTGTTTCCTTAGAAATTAAAGTGGGCAAGGAAAAAGATACAGAACTAGGCGATTTGCTGGAAACTGAGGAAACTTCGCCTGAAGAAGTTCTGATGCGAGAAGCACTTCAACGGGATTTGCACCAACTTCTAGCGGATCTTACCAGCCGTGAACGCGATGTCATTCGTATGCGGTTTGGCTTAGGCGATGGTCATCCTTACTCGTTAGCAGAAATTGGTCGCGCTCTAGAGCTATCTCGTGAACGAGTGCGTCAAATTGAAGCGAAAGCTCTGCAAAAGTTGCGGCAACCCAAGCGCCGCAACCGTGTGCGGGATTATCTGGAAGCGTTGAGCTAAGTAGATACTCTTAAGCTTGGTTGCTTGAATAAACTCTCAACTTATGATGCCGGCTTTTAAGCCGGTTTTTTCGTTTTAGCAACGCCTACTCTTTCCCCCACTTCCCTACCCCCTAAACTACAAGTTAGGTAATAGGGCAAAATGTAGCTAAAAGCCTCCATTTGTGAGATCATCAGCACTAACCCTATAGGCACGTCGGGCAGATTCAACGGCGGACTGGGTTCGCGAACCCCAAACACCATCGATCGCATCGTTATAGAAGCCTTGAGATTGCAGACGCCTTTGCAGCGCTCTGATATCTGAGCGACTGCTAGATCTTCCTATATCTGACGAAGGCACTGAACCGCCGATTGCTGGTAAGGCAACCATAGTTTGTGACCCGACAACTCCATCAACAGTTAGTCCTTTCGCTTGTTGGAATCGCCGCACAGCCTCTTGGGTTGCTGGATCAAAGATACCGTTCGAGCCAGCCGAAAAACCAGCTACTGCTAAACTTTCCTGAATGGCACTAACTTGTTCACCGCGATCGCCCAATTGCCAAACACGCTTAGAAAACTGCCCTGCTGTCTGTAAGCTTGATGTCAGTTGCTCACCTAAGGATACTTCAGTACTTTTTCCCACAACGCCATCTGGTGGCAATCCCTTAGCTTGCTGGAATTGTCTGACTGCTTCTTTAGTCAGGGAACCAAAGTAGCCAGTAATATTTGCCTTAAAGTAACCCAACTGCTGCAAACGTTGTTGAATCGCACTCACCTGTGGACCACTATCACCTTCCTTAACCGCTGCTGACGCCTGACGAGCCATTCCTAGGAGTGAGAAAGCAAGAGTTAGGGAAAGCAAGCTATAGGCAGCAGTAGTGGAAAGCTTTTGCTGATTGAGCTTTGTAAAAAGTTTTAGACTTTCCGAGGTGAAAATAGAAGTTGTGTAATCAGTGTCTTGCAGTGCCTCATGAGCTAAAGCAAGATGAAGATAAGCCAGGGTTTCCATAGTTTTTTAGAAGCATCACCCATCCAGTTACTGTTAGTCCATCACACTAATTTCAAGTGGGTTCCAACTTCTGAATGTAGCTTTTGGCAGACATTACAGAAATTGGTCACTATCAAAATTGCTGTGACAGGCTACTATTTTAGCCTGGAGATTTCATGTTTAAAGTAGCAGTATAGCTGCTAATTATGGAGAATACGCTACCCGTGCATCAAGTCCACGCGATCGCAACAACTGAGAGCGGCTTTCTGCTAGAGCACGGTTGTTAAATATTCCAACATTGACATAATCCCCTAATCTTGAACTAGCGGAAAACGCATTGAAAAAACCGAGTCGGCGTACTTCAAACAGCGTATCGCCCTTCTGATTGGGGATTATCACCGCATAGCGATACTTCTCCAGAACTGCTAGGGTTTCCTGGTTAGCAACTCCAGTAGCCACTAAGTTATTGTCCCTCTGTAACTGCCTGACTGCTGATGTAGTTCCAAAACCATACTCGCCATCAATGGGACCCCTGTAAAAACCAGCAGCTGTTAAATTTTTCTGCAGCTCTTCAACTCGCGAACCCCTACTGCCTGGTCGCAGGGTGATTTCGCGGCGACTACGGCGACGATCTGAGAAACGCCTGTCATCTCCCTCAAGTGCCGCCAAAGTATCTTGACCTGCAATGCCATCAACTGTAAGTCTTCTAGAGCGCTGGAATTGCCTTACCGCCACCTCAGTTTCAGTACCAAAGAACCCATCTATAGATCCCAAATAGAAACCTTCTTCTCTCAATCGTTCTTGTAGGAAGCGGACATTAGATCCGCGATCGCCCCACTGTAGGCTAAGATAACTCGAAGCATCATAGTTTGAGTTATCATAATCAGGACTGTTGTAATTAAAATTATCATAACTAGAATTATCGTAACTATATTCCTCATTAGAAGTCTGTCTTCTCTGAGCATATTCGGCAAATAATTCGTCTTGAGTTCGTGGTCCCGCAATGCCATCTGCTGGCAGTCCCCTATCTCGCTGGAATTGAATAACTGCATTCCTAGTCGCTGAATCAAAAAAACGACTAGGAGACTTATTGAAGTATCCTAGCTGCCGTAAACGTTGCTGAATAAACGTTACATCTGGACTGTAATCACCTAGCTTGAGACTCCTTTGGGCTAATGCCTCGCTTGCTACCCCCAAAATGCTCAAGATGGCAACCAGCGATAGCAAATAGATCCGAACGTGCGTTGGAAGCTTTTGCCGCTTGAGCCACTCAAAAAACTTCAAACTCTCTAAGTTGAAAATATGAGTGGCGTCTGGTTCAGCTTCGTAAGCTAATGCAAGATGAAGATAGCCAAGAATTTCCATAGTGTTTCTGATAAATTTTTACCTGCTAATCTATCAAGCGAAAGTTGAGTGTCGCTGATTTTTTGATAATAACAATACTCCTATAAGGGATTGCTAGAACTATTGTGTACTATCTTATCTAGGCTAAATATTATTAACTTAAAGAGCTAAAGCTGAATCGAAATGACTTTGACTCTTTATTTTTTAGTCGATGTATAGATGACTACTGATCCCGATGGAAGTGCAAGTACATCAGAATGTTTACTTTTTTAACTTTCTATCAAAACAATGTACTTTAAAGCAACTGATATCTATTGTCAAGGAGAGCAAAAAATATAGCTATACCGGCAATTGCCAAAGTTAACAGTTGATTGACACTATTGGCTTATACCCAAAAATGTCATAATATCGGTTTCCACACAACCAGTAGCAGCAGTACTGAAGCTGTCTTTGTTTGTAGTTTAGTTGTACATAAGTTGGCTATTCAGCCATTGAATCGTGGAAGATGATTCAAGAACCACCATGATTTGCATGGTTTTTATCTGGTCTTCTATTTGTCTAAGAGGCTGACCCAATGAGGTGAGGAGTTAATAGCATGAAACAAATAAGCCATTGGGACAAGCGGTTCCTTGTGTTGGCTTTAGTATTAAGCACTATGAGCGGTATGAATGCTAACGCTACCGTCTTGACCAGTATTGGTTTAACAAGCATGATTATTGAGTCAGAACCAACTGTGTTTCACAAGAGGAGCAACTTTAAATTGGCACAGGGACTAGTGGGGACATGTCGTGCAGCAACGAGATCAGTATTTATATATCAGGAACGTTCAACTGCCAATCGACTTAGAGCCTTACAGCCTGATGAACAAGTTATCTTAGCAGAGGAGAAGAGCCGCAGTGGTTGGATAGCAATCAGTTCCCCCATCAGTGGATTTGTGCAGACAAAAGACCTCAAACGATGCTTTGACGCTGGAGAAGAGAAGACTTCTCCAGCGTCAAATCTCTGTCGCCAAGTCAGATATAGTGGAAATGAGGGTGTAGCTGTGCGTGTAAGCCCTGACAAATATTCCCGTCAAGTTAATTCAGTATTCTTTCAAGACCGAGTTAAACTCAGCAATCCTCCACAATTTATAGAAGACAATGAGGGACGCCAGTGGGTCAGGATCATAGCTCCTAGCGTCGGCTGGATTTCTAACGGGTTTCTCTCTGACAACAGCAATCTCGAAGCTTGTTTCTAAGCTAATGTTTATGCAAGTTGCCTTGTGGTAGTTGCTCAAACTCTTGCCACTACTCGGTTAGAGCATTTTAAATTTTGAATTGCTTAGTAGCCTATTAGGGTAGATTCTGAACATCATGAACATCAGTCAATATATACCCTTTAAATCAGTCCTAGCTGACTACACAATAAGGCAACAACTACAGAAAAACCAGTAATCGCTAACGCTACAAGCGGGTTTTGACCTTGACTCACTGCAAAAGATGTTACGATCCCAGCACCTAACGCAGCCGTAACAGCTGCTCCCAGCCAGTCTTTCTCAGAGTTCTTATTGTACATCGTGTGTGATTTGGAAGTAAGCTTGCTCAAACGGGAGTTATAGTTTTACAACCTACCACCCCTTCTTCGTTGGTTTCTCAGTTACCTGGGATTTTGCAATTAACTTTAAACTTTAGCTACTTTTCTTAACACAATGATATTTATATTAAGTAGCAGCCTTATAGGTGTAACTTTGGTGCTGGGTAATGGGTAAGACTTGTAGTAATCAGCAATTACCCATTACTAAGTCTGATGGGTTACTCCTACTTCTATCCTTAAGAAATAAGAAGATAACAGTAATTTTATTGAGCAACTCGTTCAATGTTACCGGCTTTTATCCAGCCTTCTTGCTCACCCTGTACCAAGCGCACCTGTTGCCACCTTTGATCATCACTGTCTTTGAGAACGAACACTTCCTGATTGAAAGTGACGCCACCAATGCGGGCTGATTCTGGACCTGGGGCGTCGCGGAGACTCAATCCTTCTGACCAGGTAACACGCGCTTTATAGGCTCCTGATGGTAGTGGCTTCTCTGGCGACTTGACGGAAGTAGGTTTACTGGTGGTTAGAGCGCTTGATGTTGTCACAGAACGTGCTTTTTTGGCAGTCGATGCAGACTTCGGTCGCTCCTCTACAAAGATTGGTTTAGGAGGGACAACGGAAAGTTTAGTCCAGAAGTAATAAGCAGAAGCAGCAGCACCAACTGCCAAGAGAGCGATGCCGACGACAAAGCCTATTACAAATTTAGCTATACCTGACAAACTCATAAGGAGTTGTTAATTGTTGGTTGTTTATGGTTGAGTGTTGGTTGTTTGACCAATAACACATAATAAACAACCAACGGCACATTATTGAAGCTGACGCTGAATGCGACTGCTAAAACGACTATCTCTAGACGCCATTCGGGCTTTTCCGGCAGCAGCCCAGTCTTGGAGGAACTGGATTTGCTCTTGGGCTGTCCGCGCTAGGGGAATGATCTGACTGGCAGCTTCTAAGACATCATCAGTGGTGAAGTCTCGGTTCTGGCTGAAGCCAATATGCATGGCTTCAATCAGAGTTTGCTCAATTTCCGCTCCCGAAAAGTCAGGTGTCTCGTAAGCTAGGCGTTCTAAATCATAACTCTTTAAGTTGTGAGGTCGCAGTCGAGATAAATGCAACTCAAAAATGGACTGACGCTCCTCTTGGCTGGGTAAACCAACAAAGAAGATTTCGTCAAGCCGACCTTTACGAAGCATTTCTGGAGGTAACGCCTGGATGTTGTTGGCTGTGGCGACAACAAATACAGGAGATTTCTTTTCAGCTAGCCAGTTGATGAAAGTGCCAAAAACACGACTGGTAGTCCCGGCATCTCCTTTAGAATCAATTCCAGAGAATGCTTTGTCAATTTCATCTATCCAGAGAATGCAGGGAGCCAAGGCTTCTGCTAGTTGAATCATCTGGCGGGTGCGGGATTCGGATTCTCCAACTAAACCACCAAACAGACGCCCAACATCTAAGCGAAGTAGGGGAAGGTGCCAGTGGTGAGCGATCGCTTTCGCTGTTAAAGATTTTCCTGTTCCCTGAATTCCGACTAGTAGCAAGCCACGGGGATGAGGCAAACCATATTGCCGCGCCCGTTCTGTAAAGGCACCTCCCCGACGCAGTAGCCAGTCTTTCAAGTTATCTAAGCCGCCGATGTCGGAAATTTTCTCGGTTGCTGGGTAAAATTCTAAGATTTGCGTTTGGCGAATCGATTGGCGTTTTTCTTCTAAAACCAGTTCAACGTCTTCCGGTTGAATTTCGCCGTGAGATGCGATCGCACGCGTGAGAACCCGACGAATTCGCTCTAAGGAAAGACCCTGACAGGAACGAACCAGCTCATCTAGAACTTTATCATTCAGGGATTGACCTGTAGCGGCTAACAAGCGTCCAATCTCCGCTTTGATTTCCGACGGATTAGGTAAAGGGAATTCTAGCACTGTCAGCACTTCCGCCAGCTCAGCGGGTACAGAAACTTGCGGCGACACAATCACTATATTTTTGGGTTGAGATTTCAGGCGTCGCGATAGATTTCTGAGTTTACGAGAAACGGAGATATCCTCTAAAAATCGATGAAAATCTCTTAATATAAAAATTGCCGCTGCGCTTTGGGCTAGTTTTTCGACAAATTCTAAGGCTTGTAAAGGATTGCGGCGTGCAACCTCCAGATCATTCGGGTTGCCTTGGTAGCCATCAACAAAATCCCAGACATAAACAGCGCGATTGCCCAACTGTTTAGCCGATTGCGCGATCGCACTTTCAGCTCGTTCCTCTTCCAAGGTTGGAATATAGATCAAAGGATAGCGGGCACGTAGAAGCAGCTCAAACTCATCATTGAAACTCATGGCACACCAGAGGCATGGGCAAGACTATTAAAAATTAAGCCTTCAAAAGTAGAAATTCAGCAAACCCCTTGTTTATTTCGTCTTTTTACCAGGCGCGGACTCTCCAGGAAGTTGTCCTTTGAGGGCTTCCAGCCCCTTCCAGCGCCGATCCGTTGGTGATGTACTATCTCTATCATTAATCGAGATTCCTTGGCACTGCTGATCGCATAACTTCCGTGGGGGAATCGCCAAGCACAGTTGCTCGTACAGCCAAGTACCTGGCTGAAAATACCCATACGGTGGCAGCGTTTCTACCAAATCTTCCAATGCCGTCTCCCGCTCTAAGGGTCCCTCATCCGGTTGGTCGGCTAACTCGTCTAACCAAACCAGCTCCGATGTATCAAGCGTTAAACGGTGATTGTACTGTTTCAGACAGCGATCGCAGGTCAAGGTAATAATTGTTTCTGCTTGAGCAGAAACCTCCAGGTAATTCCCTTGATGAGTCACTTGCAAGCGTCCTCGCACGGGAGTCAGTGTTTCCAAGCCAGCAATAAGCTCATTAACCTGAACTACATCTGTGTGCTCTGGTAGCTTGAGCAGCCAAGGAATATGAATGGCTTCCATGATGCTTATACCCTCCTTCAAACAGCTCACAGCCAGCTCTATGCCGGTAGTTATTGGAATTTGAGTGCTAACCTAGCAATTAGTTCAACGGCGACGCACGATCAGGCGTCGGTCAGGCTCTTGTCCCCGACTGTGTGTCTCTAAATCATCGCATTCTTTCAAAAAAGTATGAACTTGACGGCGTTCGGCTGAAGACAAAGATTTCATTTCAAATTCTTCACCCGTCTCCCGAACTTTTTGGGCAGCATAAGCTGCCATAGCCTGGAGTTCCTCCTGACGCCGGAGACGGTAGCCGTCGAGTTCAACTGTGTAAGCGGATTGATGTTCTTCTTCCTGACCTAAGTTCAGAATCGAATTAGCCAAGTACTGGATAGCATCCAGCACTGACCCGTCTGAACCAATCAAGATTTGAATTTGTTGCGGCGTCAGTTGTGTTTCGTTGATTGTCAACCAGTAGTTCGGTCTATCTTCTGATGTTTGCTCCTCATTTGTTGCTCTAACCTCAGCGGGAAGTCTTGATAAGCGCAGGAGTTCTTCAAGCCACTGCTGACCACGCTGTATTAGCTGATTGCTCATAACTAACTGGAAGCCTTTTTCTTGGAACGTCGTTCAAAAGGCAGCGCTTCTCTAGTTGCCTCAGACTTGGATTCTTTTTCTTGCGTCTGTTCTACTAGCTTCTGAATTTCTTCTGGTAGAGGTTCTTTCATCAGAATGAAGGTCTGAACAGTCTGGAATACATTGGCGATGAGCATGTACATCAGCACACCAGCAGGCAGAGGGAAGAATAAGAACATCCCAGAAAACAAGACTGGGGTAATCTTATTAACTGTTTGTTGCTGCGCTGGGGCGTCAGTGGAATTTTGACCAGAGAGAAGCTGGTTGATATACAGACTGATGCCAAAGGCGAGAATCATGCCAACAACATCCCAGTGGATAGTGCCGTCTTCTTCAAAGGCACCAACACGTCCCAAAGCATCAATAAAGAGGAATCCTTTATTTGCCGCTAGTCCAGTAACTGTGCCCTGAAGCGTTACTTCTCCAGGCTCCAAAGCTTCGATAGTGCCATCTTCTGCAAGACGCACATGCTCTTGACCTTTAGTAATTTCCCACTTAGGATCAACTTCCGTTTCCGGGTAATCAGCCAGCAATTGCTTTAGGGGTTTGCCCTCAACCGTTTGAAACTCGAGTTTTGTCTTCTCTCCAACTACTAACCGATTGCCGCCAGGGATGATAGCAGCAACTGGAGCATGAACCCCGTCAGCAATGTAAATATTTTGGGGTTTTGTTGCAAAGACTTGGGGTTGAATAAGCTCAAGCTGCTCTCTAGGGAAGATTTGCAGGTTTACGGAATAGTTAACGTTAGAAAACGGCGAACCCCGCAAGGTAGCAAACAGGGCAAACAAAACCGGCATTTGCAGCAGGACTGGGAAACACCCGGCTAATGGGTTACCAAACTCTTTGAAGAGCTTGCTAACTTCTTCCTGCTGTTTGGCAGGATCATCTTTGTATAGTTTCTGAATTTCTTCTTGCCGCTTTTTCATCAGCGGCTGGGTGACTCGCATGCGCCTCATGTTGCGAATGGAGTTAGCATTGAGGGGAAAGAGAGCAAAGCGAATCACGAGAGTCAGCGCCACGATGGCGAGACCATAACTCGGCACAATCCCGTAAAAGAAATCCAGGATTGGCAGCATGACGTTGTTGGAAAGAAACCCGACACCAAAATCCATTCGTATGACGTCAACCTAGGCGCTGTAAAGTTTTCTGAATCTACTGTATCTAATATTTGTCCAAATGCGAGGCGAGGTATCCGGCATCGGCAAGCTAGACTCGGTGCTCTTTCTCCCTAATTTTGCCTCGTGGTAGCTTTTGGTTGGGTAAGTCACACTTGATTGATTGCCGACGCCTGTTACCTTAAGCCTTTACAGAGTCAATGGGTTTACCTATTTTTGCTGAGACTTTTTCAGCAATGTAGTCTTCGATTTCGCGAAACCGGGGAATCGCTCGCAGTTCTAAGCGACTGCCATCTTTGAGGGTAACGACAAGGTCTCCCCAAAGGCCAATGCCACGGGGAACTTTGTTGATTTTTCGAATTTCTGAATAAATAATGTCTGTGCGATCGCGTCCCTGCCAGCCTCCCATTACAGAGATACGGCGATCCGTAATTCGATAGCGTAGCCATAAGGCTCGCACGATCGCTCCTACTGTCAAGGGCAAGCAAATAACCGTGAATCCCAACAAAATATTAATAATCAGATCGCCTACGTGGGGACCACCTTCGTAAAAGACTTCCTCTTTAATGCCCATTTATTACCTCTGCTTGTACCAATAACTGCTCTAATTCTCCCAAAATTTGAGCATACTCGCACTGCGACGCTCCAGGTTGTACTACTACTACCAGCTTCCAACCCGGTGATATTCGCGGTAACAACTGGCGGATAATTGCCCGAATCTGTCGCTTAATTCGATTGCGAACCACCGCCTTTTTGCTAACTTTTTGGCTAATGGAGATACCAATACGAGTTGGGAGTTTGCCCGGCTCGCTGGATTTTGAGAGTTTTAGAGTGGGAGTTTCTACGGCACTAGTACATAATCGAACACCCCGCAAAGTCAAATAACGCCCTGAGCGACGAATCCCTTGGCGATAAACCGTCTGAAAATCTCGCCGTTTCTTGAGTCGATTAGCTTGAGGCAATCCCACAGTAAATACCGAAGGGCACAACTGACAGAATCTTCGTGCAGCTTGCCCCCTCATTGATTAGACATTCGTTAAACACAAAGGCGATAACGTCCCTTTTTTCGGCGGGCTTTAATTACGCCTTGACCCGTTCTAGTGCGCATCCGGGCGCGAAAACCAGATGTTCTTTTTTGCTTGCGGTTGGTGCCGCGTAGTGTACGTTTAGTCATGAGCTATTACTTCAAGAAAAGTTGATTTGACACTTTGTCAAAGAGTCACGATCTATAAGATTAGCATTTCGATACCAGCACCGTGCTCAACAATGCCAAAAAAGCGATGTTCTACATCAGTTCAGGTGAGAGGTCTAGCCTCCAATACTCAAAATCCATGTGCCAACGTAGCGAGGCAGTGGAACTTCACCAGGCGAGAGAACCTGAGCATTGAAGTAATACATTCCTCCAAACGCCGGATTTTTCACATTAGAGAAGACTACCTCAATGCTATTTCCGGCAGGAATTGGCTCTTCCAAAGCAATCTGAATGACGTGATTTTCTTTATCCCAGTTCACCTCAGAAAGCGCCACAGCTTTGTCTTTGACACGTACTTCGATTTTCTTGGTATCAAACTTACCATCGAAATAATCGGGATAAGAAATCGCAATTTGAGCCACACCTAATTCCAATCTCCTGGCGGGTATCCTGAGTCGGTAACGATCCCATCCGTCAGGTCTACCACCAAAATCTAAATAATAGTTCAGTTGATTTTCGCGGGCGACACCGCCCCATAAGGTAAATCCAGGGTTACTTTGCGCCCAGCTACTAGCCGAAAACCCGGTGAGTAAACAACTGGTAACGACCACCGTACTCAACAGGCGTCCCATAGACGATTTTTTAGAGAACATAGGTATGCTACTTGTACCCTAGGGTACTGACGTTTGTCACTAAACTTTACTGTTTTTGACTCTATCAGAGTTGAGCCAATGACGGGTGAGGATGACGTTGAAGATAGATAGAAAGTGCCCCTATCGCTTTAGGTATTTAACCCTTGATAACGTTTTGTAAGCTTATCCCTCACCTAGTAAGGATAGTATTGGCACAGGAGTAAGGGAGTTGCCCAAACCCAATAGTACGGACGATAAGATTTGTTGCAGCCTTAGCCGCTGAATATTTAAGACAAGTTAAAGATAGCGATCGGGATCGAGAGGGCAACACTAGGATGCAAATTAGAAATAATATTTGCTTTTCCTGCCCAAGCTACTGGCTAGCTACAATGTGCGGGTTGGCTATTTCCTGCTGCCAGTGATGATGCTGTGTCGGATATTAAAAGTTGGGTTCTGTTAAGGCAAGGTTTCATCGTTCATCACTAGCTTAAGTTAAAAGGAGCGTTAATGAGAATAGCGATCGCTAGAGAAATTGAAGTCGGTGAGCGTCGCGTCGCTTTGGTGCCTGATATTGTTGCCCGGTTGGTGAAACAGGGCTTAGAAATCTGGGTGGAATCTGGTGCTGGTGAAGGGTCATTCTTCACCAACGAAGCCTACGAAGCTGTTGGTGCCAAGGTTATCTATGATACCGCTGTGCTATGGAGTGAAGCCGATATCCTGGTGAAAGTTGGCATTCCCAAAGACCATGAAATTAATCAGCTACGGGAAGGAAGTATTTTAATCAGTTTCCTCAGCCCACTGGCTAAGCCAGAGGTGATACAGCAGCTGGCAAATCGGAAAGTAACGGCGTTTAGCATGGAGCTTATCCCACGCACCAGCCGTGCTCAGAGTATGGATGCCTTATCGTCTCAAGCTGGGGTCGCTGGATATAAAGCGGTACTGATTGCGGCGGCAGCGTTGCCGAAGTTCTTCCCAATGTTGACGACGGCTGCTGGTACGATTAAACCCGCTAAGGTGTTTGTCATGGGTGCTGGGGTAGCGGGGTTACAAGCGATCGCTACTGCCAGACGACTGGGTGCTGTAGTGGAAGCCTTTGATATCCGTCCAGCGGTTAAGGAAGAAGTGCAAAGTCTCGGTGCCAAATTCGTGGAAGTGACACTAGATGAAGACACCGTGGCAGCAGGCGGCTACGCCAAAGAAATCTCTGAAGCTGCCAAGCAACGCACTCAGGAAGTTGTCACAGAACACGTCAAGAATGCTGATGTCGTCATCACCACAGCTCAAGTCCCTGGCAAAAAAGCACCAGTACTCGTCACGGAAGAAATGGTGGCTCAGATGAATCCTGGTTCTGTGATTGTTGACTTGGCAGCTGAACAAGGCGGCAACTGTGCTGTGACTGAACCTGGTAAAGATGTTGTCCGTAATGGTGTGACTATAATTGGTCCGATTAATTTACCATCGTCCATGCCGGTACACGCTAGCCAGATGTACGCCAAGAACACCTCCACTCTGTTGCAATATCTGGTTAAGAATGACGAGGTGCAGCTGAACTTTGAAGATGACATCATTAGTAGCACTTGCGTTACCTATGCTGGTGAGATTCGCAATCAACGGATCAAGGATGCTTTGGCACTTGAAGGGGTGAAGGTTTGAAGTTTAACCTGCAACTTGGCAACTTGTAACTCTCGGGTAACTTAACAGTATTGAAAAGGAGTTTGCATATCTAATGACAGGAGCATTGCTGGCAGGTTTGTTTGTATTTGTCTTGGCATCGTTTGTTGGCTTTGAGGTGATCAATAAGGTGCCGCCAACACTCCACACTCCATTAATGTCGGGATCGAATGCGATTTCTGGCATTGCTGTAATTGGGGCTTTGATAATCGCTGGTCCCAAAGAGTCAAATCTTACCGTGATTTTGGGTTTGATTGCTGTGGTGCTGGCAACTGTCAACGTAGTAGGCGGTTTCCTAGTTACGGACAGGATGTTGCAAATGTTTAAGAAAAAAGAGGTGAAGGCATGACCGACTTCCTACCTACTGGGATTGAGCTGAGTTATTTAGTTGCAGCCTCGTTATTTATTCTGGGTTTGAAAAAGCTGGGTTCTCCAGCAACAGCGCGTCAGGGCAATGTCGTGGCAGCCGTGGGGATGCTGCTGGCGATAGTAGCGACGCTACTAGATCGGCAAGTGTTGAATTACCAGATGATTCTGCTGGGACTTGTCATTGGCTCAGTGCTGGGTGCGATCGCGGCGTACAAAGTCGAAATGACTGATATGCCCCAGATGGTCGGTTTGCTTAATGGCCTTGGCGGTGCGGCTTCGGCATTAGTGGCGATCGGGGAATTTTGGCGATTGCTCAGTAGCGGGGAACCTGTATCTATCGACGCCAGCCTGACGATTATTCTGGGTGTCTTGATTGGCGGCGTCACCCTTACAGGCAGTTTCGTCGCTTTTGCTAAATTGCAAGGTCTTCTCCCTGGTGCTCCGATAACGTTCCCCTTGCAGCAACCTGTTAACGCCCTACTATTGATTAGCTTTCTCGCCGGGAGTACCTATCTAATCTATGAGCCAAATAATCTCTCGATATTTTTGGGGCTAGTTGCTATATCCCTTGTCCTTGGCGTCATGTTTGTCCTCCCGATTGGTGGCGGTGACATGCCGGTAGTGATTTCACTTTTGAACTCCTACTCCGGTTTAGCTGCGAGTGCCGCCGGTTTTGTGGTGATGAACAATATGCTGATCATCGCTGGGGCATTGGTTGGTGCGTCTGGAATCATCCTAACCCAGATTATGTGTAAAGCGATGAATCGTTCCTTGACAAATGTGCTGTTTAGTGCCTTTGGAGGTAGTGGCGGAACATCGGTTGCGGGTGCTGGTGGTAGTAGCAATCAGGATAAGACTGTCAAGAGCATTGACCCAGAAGAAGGGGCGATGATGTTGGGATATGCTCGCTCTGTAGTGATTGTTCCTGGCTATGGTATGGCAGTGGCTCAGGCGCAACACACGGTGCGTGAGTTGGCAGACCAGCTGGATAGGCTCGGCGTTGAGGTCAAATATGCCATTCACCCGGTTGCCGGTCGGATGCCAGGACACATGAATGTGCTGTTGGCAGAGGCGAATGTGCCTTATACCCTGTTGTACGACATGGATGACATCAATCCTCAGTTTGAGGAAACCGATGTGGTTCTGGTGATTGGTGCTAACGATGTGGTTAACCCCGCGGCACGCAGCGATGCTGGTAGTCCGATTTATGGAATGCCGATTCTAGAAGTGGACAGAGCCAAGCATGCGATCGTGATTAAGCGGGGTATGAGTACAGGTTTTGCGGGTGTCGATAATGACCTGTTCTATAAAGATAAGACGATGATGCTGTTTGGCAGCGCCAAGGATATGGTGGCGCAGCTGGTTTCTGAGGTTAAGCAGCTCTAAAAAGGGTTGAAAGTTAGAGATAGATTAGAAGGTTGCAGGTTTGAAAGCGAACCTGCAACCTTTTAACTTTTCAAATAAATTTGTACTTCGAGAAAACTGCGGCTTGACCACACCGCTGATTCTCCTCATCTAGAACGTTCCAGAGAATAGTGTCTTCAATGTAAAAGCGCTTACCAGTACTAGAAGTGCGTACACCAATATAATTAGTCACAAAGCCTTTGGTTGCCGCTTCCGCTAAGAGGCGATCGCGTTCCTGCTGCTCCACCGCCGCAACTGTTTTACGGGAAGGCATCTGAGTAAATTCCTCCCAAGAAAGCTCCCAGAGTTCTAACGCACTCCGATTCCCGTAGTTGAAAATTGGGTCTGACTCTGTGCCGTGGGAAACTAAAACAAAGGGAGCTTCAAATAACTGCTGTGCTATTTCTGCTGGGGAGCCACTAGCATTGAGCAGAGAACGTCCTGTCCAATGCTGAAAGCTATGTAGTAGGCGTTGGCTATGGTGAACTACTGCCTCCTGCTGCCAAGGAAATTGGAGATTACTGCTCATAGGGAAGCAAAACTGATAATCCTTTCAAGAAAGTGTGGAAGATGTAGAGATTGTAGAACAGGATATAAGCGATCCGACCCTAGAAGTTGGCAGTGGTTATGAATGGAAAGGTAGGGGAGTAGAACCACAGTGGAATAATCCCAAATCAGCGAAAGCTTACGATCATATTGAGCGTCATCATGGTTCCAAACTTAAACCCGATCAATTTAGGGCAAGAGTAGCAAAGACTAAAAATAATCAAGGACAGTGGCTAAATGCTCAAGACTGGGTTTACGCTGAGCAAGTTACACCAAAACATCCAGGGCGATACATAATTGAGTTTCACCGTCCTATCGGTCGAGTTTATCACCCAGATGGAACAATAACTGAATATGTAACTCGTGCCTTTGTTTAAAGGAATTCTGATGGAACGTTGAATTCTGGTTATCCTGTAGTAAATAGCTTTACTCTTTAATAATTAAAGAGGAGTCATAAAATTGAAAACTATTCAAAATTTTGATATTCGAATAGAAGAACCTTGTTTAGAAAATTACTCTGAACCTCCAGAAGATCCACTGGGAGAACTTTCAGATTTTGAAATGCAACTCCGACGTTTCTGCTTTGAGTGCAACCATCAAGTATCAATAGAAATTGGTGACGAGAAGAGACAGGTGATTCTAGACCCTGATATTTGTATGATTTTAGAGGAACTGCCAGAACAAGTTTCAAAACTCTCAGAAGGTCAAAAGATTTCGATAGGCTTTCCTGAAAGTTGGATAATTATTGACTTGGTGCCCATAGCAGGTGACATTAGCTGCACTTTAAGAACGTTTGGATGCTCTAGCGAACAGAATAACTTTGAATTGGATAAGACTCAAGTCTTAGGAGTGTTAAGGCGTTTTCTAGATGAAGTTATGGAAATGGCAGTAGATAAAGGTTACATCAGACGAAAAGAGAAAGAAGAATTTCTTCGTCCTGCTTTTTCTCCCGATGCTAGCTTTGTATTGCCTGGGTAGAAATAGTAGATAGGTTCTTGCAAAGTATTGAGCGCTGTGCTGTGCGATCGCGTTTTTTAGGCAAGGCAATCGCAACACCTACACACGCACACGCGATCGCACGCTATAAGTGATATCAAGTCCGGGAGGTTGACCGTAATAAGACCCGGCTCAAATTACTGATACAGCAGAATTTATATTCTGGGTGATTTGCCGGACATCGTATGAAGAGGAAGAGCGATAGCCTTTAGCCACCAGCAACACACTCAAAGCGATAATTAGAACTGGCAAACAAACTGGAATACAGCTCCCCCTACACTACCTGGGATTGTATTCTGTAAGGGACTGGGTTCACTACTTCCACCCGTGACTATGCCCAAACTATTTAGATAGATATCTTTTTCAACCCGATAAATGCCTGTACTGCAATCTATTGACAGATACATCAGATCTATTTTCGTGCCTTGTTGATTAGGGATGGCATGAAGTCTTCGTTGCCAAAGGCGGATGATACTTCCCTCTTTAGTGGCAGAATTTGTGTCAATAGCTATTTCATCACCATTGACTACATCTGTGGTGACATAAACCCACTGACCTGAAGGGTTAGGGATATTTACCAGGTTAAATGTTGAAGTAGAAAGTTGAGGATTGACAGGAGCAGATGTCTGAGGAACGGGCTGCTGAATCACTGGTGACTCTACGGTAAGCACAGGACTGATATCTGGATTAGGTATAGCGTTAGAAAATTTTGCGTACATCCCAAACAGCAAGCCTAACAAAAAATCAGGGTCAACAATCGATAAACCGTTAGTTTGAGCGTAAGAATTCCTGGTAACTGCTGCTATGGGCTGACTCTGATGCAAGATGATTGGAGGGTTAAGGCAAGTAAGGTTGTAAGGACTGTATTGACCACAAGCCCCACCATATGGGCTGGCTGAATTTTGGATACAAGTAGCAGAATGAGGATTTCCGTAAGGACTGTTTGGATTGATGATAGAGTTGTCGTCGTGCTGACTGGAGAGCTTCCCCAGAAATTGACCGTCAGATGCACATAGTTGAGCATCACCGTTGGCGGCAATAAGAAATTCTAAAATGGTGGTCATATGTTTTGACACAACATTGGTACAACCTCAATCCTAAAAATCTAAGCTTGGGGCTGACATTGGTGAATTTACTGATAGGCTCTAGGCGATCAACCCTATGGATAGGTTTGCACAATGCGATCGCGCTCGCCACACCATCATCAATGACTCTACTTGGAAGCGATCATCTGGTGTAATGTAACGCCGAATCTCCCTCGGTTGTACTTCCACGATTCATATTGTAAGCAGGTCATCGCTTAATTTACTTGAAAGCGTTAGCCAAGCGGCGCTCTCTTCGCTTTACCCCTCACCAAACCTTATTCAAATTCAACACAAACCCTGGTAGTACATCCTCTCCAGATAGCCTTTCTGGAGACTCCAAAACCTCTACATCCTGCCCTGGACGATAAATTCTCACTTGCTGCGTCGTGGAATCAATTAGCCAGCCTAAACGAACTGAGTTGTCGATATACTCCTGCATTTTTTCTGTTAGCTTCTTGAGTGAGTCACTACTAGAGCGCAACTCCACTACAAAGTCAGGAGATAAAGGAGAAAACTCCTCCTTTTGCTGACTCTCAGTCAAAGCCTCCCAGCGCTCATTACTTACCCAACTCGCATCAGGCGATCGCACAGCACCATTAGGAAGAGTAAATCCGGTGGAAGAGTCGAAGACAATGCCTAAATTGGTTTGCTCATTCCAGTTCCACAACTGAGCGTTTAGACCAGAATTTTGCTTACCTGTCCAGGAAAAAGTAGGGGGCATAATGATCACTTCTCCTGTCGCGGTAAGTTCTAGCTGCAAGTCTTGATTAGCTTTGCACAGTTCAACAAAACCCTCTGCGCTCAAACGAGGGATGGTCAAGGTGATAGTGTTCATCGGCTATACCGTAATGCCTGAGCATGTGACGTTAATTATAAAAGCGGCTTAATGACCCAGAAGTTTGTCTCGCAGGTGCTTAATGCGATCGCGATACTTGACTGCCTCCTCAAACTCCAACTTCTTCGCTGCTTCCTTCATCTGCCCTTCCAACTGGCTAATTAACTCCGGAATCTGCTCGAGTGGCAAATCATCCGCTTGTTCATAAACCTCTTCCAGTTGTTGAGCATTCAATCGCCGCGATACTTCCAGAAACGACAGAATTGAATTGCTAGATTTCTTCACAATCGGCTGAGGTGTAATTCCATGCATCCGGTTGTATGCTAGCTGAATTCCACGACGGCGTTCAGTCTCATCAATTGCTTTAATCATGCTGTCGGTGAGATTATCAGCATACATAATCGCTTGCCCCCGGACATGACGCGCTGCCCGACCAATCGTTTGAATTAGCGATCGCTCTGCTCGTAAAAACCCTTCCTTATCCGCATCCAAAATCGCCACCAGAGAAACCTCTGGCAAATCCAAGCCTTCCCGCAGCAAGTTGACCCCAATCAACACATCAAACTTGCCCTCGCGTAAATCTTGCAAGATTTCAATCCGCTCAATCGAGTTAATCTCCGAGTGCAAATAGCGCACCTGGATTCCTCGTTCTTGCAAGTATTCTGTCAAGTCTTCCGCCATGCGCTTGGTGAGAGTTGTCACAAGCGATCGCTCATTCCGCTTAACCCGATCCTTAATCTCACCCAACAAGTCATCAATTTGACCTTCTGTCGGGCGTACATAGATTTCTGGGTCAACCACACCCGTCGGACGAATCACCTGTTCAATCACTCGCTCTTCTGACTCTCCAATCTCCCAAGCTCCAGGTGTTGCAGAAACAAAAATACACTGGTTCACCTTCGCCCAGAATTCCTCTGCCTTGAGAGGACGGTTATCTGCGGCACTGGGTAGGCGAAAACCATGCTCAATCAGCACTCGCTTCCGGGATTGGTCACCGTTATACATTCCTCGGATTTGCGGCACCGTCACATGAGATTCATCCACCACCAACAGCCAATCTTTAGGGAAGTAATCAATCAAACACTCTGGCGGTTCCCCAGCATAGCGTCCTGCCAAGTGCCGAGAATAGTTTTCTACACCGTTGCAGTAACCGACTTCCCGTAGGAGTTCCAAGTCATAGCGGGTACGCTGTTCCAGTCGCTGCGCTTCTAGTAACTTGCCCTCTTGCTTCAATTGCTCCAGACGCTGATGCAGTTCATCCTCTATAGCTTCACATGCGTCCTCTAGCTTGTCATCAGGGGTGACAAAGTGACGTGCTGGGTAGACATTCAAGGCATCCAAACTCTGAATAATCGCGCCACTCACGGGGTCAACGTAGCGAATGGCATCAATTTCATCCCCAAAGAATTCTACCCGGATAATCCGGTCTTCGTAGGCAGGACCAATTTCTAGAACATCGCCTTTAACGCGGAACCTGCCCCGTCCCATATCTAAATCATTGCGCGAATACTGAACGGAGGCTAAATCTCTGAGTAACTGGCGTTGGTCAACTTCCTTCCCTACGCGTAAGGGAATGGAGGCCTTCAGGTATTCTGAGGGAATGCCCAAGCCGTAGATGCAGCTAATCGACGCAACAACAATCACATCACGGCGCTCAAACAGCGATCGCGTCGCCGAGTGCCTGAGCATATCAATTTCATCATTGATCGCGGCACTTTTCTCGATATAAGTATCCGTGACAGGGATATAAGCTTCAGGCTGATAGTAGTCGTAGTAAGAAACGAAATACTCAACAGCGTTATGGGGAAAGAACTCCCGCAACTCATTACACAACTGAGCCGCTAGAGTTTTGTTGTGGGCAAGAACTAATGCCGGTTTGCCAATTTTCTCAATCGTGGCGGCGACTGTGAAGGTTTTTCCAGTTCCCGTAGCTCCTAATAAGGTTTGGTAGCGATGACCAGCTTGTAGACTAGTGACAAGTTGCGCGATCGCTTGAGGTTGGTCACCCGTCGGTTGAAAGGGGGCTTGGAGATGATATTGCGACATAGGAGTGAATCTGAACAGCTGCCTCTGCCTCTATTAAAACAAGGAAGGAGAACGTTTGTACTGCCTTGCTGGAAAAGATGCCCCGATCAGGGAAGTGGGGGATGCGTCCGCTAATCTAAATAGTGGCTATATTGATTTTCTCGAATTAAAAGACTATGACGCGAAAAGTTATCCGCACGGACAAGGCACCAGCACCTGTAGGACCATACAATCAAGCGATCGCTGCTAGTGGTCAAATGGTTTTTGTTGCTGGTCAGATTCCGCTTGACCCCAGTAGTGGCGAAATTATCGGAGCAAATGATGTCGTCAAGCAGACAGAGCAGGTGATGGCAAATCTGGAAGCTGTATTAGCCGCAGCTGGTGCTAAAGCTCAGGACATCGTGAAAACCACAGTATTTTTGGCAGATATGAATGATTTTGTAGCGATGAACGGGGTCTATGCACGATATTTTGATGAAGCATCAGCTCCAGCTCGTGCCTGTGTCCAGGTTTCCCGTTTGCCAAAGGATGTTTTGGTAGAAATTGAATGTATCGCGGTTGTGCCGTGATGGATAATAAGCTGTCGTGCCTACAAATTGTATTGTGACAGTTGCTAAAGTCTCGCCAATATTGAGTTAAAGCATTTTGAATTGCTTAGATCCTTGCACAACGATGAATAACTCCTCCCCAACCCTCCCCGTCAACGGGGAGGGAGCAAGGATTGCTCTTTGAAGTGGTAGCCTTGAAATCTCACCTCTCAGGTTGGTCTACGGGTCTAGGAGGACTAAGACGCTCACCAGAAGTTTCCGGCTTGGGAGGGCTAAGGCTTTCACTGGAAGTTTCGGGCTTAGGAGGACTTTGGCGCTCACTGGCAGCTTCGGATTTTGGAGGGTTAGGGCGTTCACTGGAAGTTTCCGGCTTGGGAGGACTTTGGCGCTCACCGGACGCTTCCGGCTTAGGAGGACCAAGGCGTTCACCGGAAGCTTCCGGCTTAGGAGAACTTTGGGGTTTGCTGGAAGCTTCCGGCTTAGGAGAAGTTTGGGGAGTGCTAGAAGCTTCCGGCTTGGTAGGACGAAGCCGCTCACTAGAAGCTTCTGGCTTAGGAGAAGTTTGAGGATTACTAGAAGCTTCCGGCTTAGGAGAAGTTTGAGGATTACTAGAAGCTTCCGGCTTGGGAGAGGCTTGAGGATTACTAGAAGCTTCCGGCTTGGGAGAAGCTTGAGGATTACTAGAAGCTTCCGGCTTGGGAGAAGCTTGAGGATTACTAGA
>DATNPH010000173.1:0-30542 GCA_036703315.1 Coleofasciculaceae cyanobacterium | reverse complement strand
TTAGCAGCTAATTTTCTGGGGAATAACGGGAAAATAGTCCCGATTTGCTCTGCTGCTACCAATTGCATGGCTTTTTTCTCCCGAATTATAAGAAATGTGTTGGTACAATTCCCCCGTACCCCTTTATTATAAAGTATTTTTTATCACAATGCCAATTGTTGACAGGATGGTAAATTCTAAAATTTAACGGTGAACTTATAAGTTCATTGGTGAACTTTAGGACAAACCCGAATTTTCCGATGGGGGTCGTGGCAGAAAACAGTGTCTGCCCTCTCTCTTCTTTTTTCTGTGTCCCTTAGTTACTTTAGTGAGAATCCGTCCCGTTTTTTCCTCAATATTTTTCTCTTCTATATAAGTAGAAGGAAAAAACGGGACGGATTGTTACTTTAGTGACAAAGAGGAGAGGACAGACACTCTTCTAAAACTGCGGTCACATCACCTCTGGTAACAATGCCACAATGGACATATACCGACATTTACCTTAATCTATGTCTAACTACATTGGTCTGATTTACACCCCTGCTAAAATTAAGAACCTGCATTGGTATGAGCGAGTACCGCCACGAGGATTTAAGTTTTTTGCAGTAGGAACAGGGATAGATTTAGAGCTAAAGCTTGGCACTAACTTAATAACCGAGGAACAGTTAAGCCATATTAAAACTTTAGATAATGCAAGAGCCTGGATTAATTCAGGAGCATTAGAAGTAATAACCCCTAGTACTACTGGTTTAAGTTCTAGTTATAAAATATTCAACGCTGCCAACGCTATAAAATTAGTGAGCCAAACTTTTAATTTAAAAGATTTGGATAGCTGGGGAGATGGTGAAAATCGCCCAACTGTTTTAAGTGCGATCGCATCTAGAAGACCTGAGATAGAAGCCTTCAATAAGAAGTGGGACTACTGGCAACGCTCCTACGACCCTACACTGACAGACGAAGTACTTAATGCAGTAGTGCAGTAATGCTACGATGACATATTAAATAGTGTCACAATATAGTAATACAACACATATTTAAAAGGTGATTTATGCCTAACTTCCTAGCCATAATCTACGATCCGAGTGCTGAACGTCCTAGCACTGGACTGCTGAAGCAACAACAGAGCGCACTAGAGCGCAATATGTATGTCTATCCTCGTTCTATTCAATTGCCACCACAGGAAGACCCTAACGCGGCTACTATTCCAGCTGATTCTCGCTTCACCGCCAATGCAGTACTAAAGCCGATGCTCTTTAAGAGCGTTAACCTTAGACCGGGTTCAAATTTAGATGTTGATAACGACCTCTGGCAAGTTGCGGTAACATTGCCAGCTGTACAGGATTTAGTAAATAAAGGCGCGATTACTGTAATCCAACCGGACAGTAAGTTAGCAAAAAATTATTCCGATGTAACTATTGGGTATAAACTTTACTCCACTAAAGATGCTCTCCAATTAATAGAAAGTTCCTATGATTTAGATTTACTAGAAATCTGGTCAGAAGGTGAGGAGCGTCCGGAAGTAGTGAAAGCGATCGCTCAACAATATGAAGCTATCCAGCGACATCTAAGGATGATGGCTGAGGGTTCATATGCTTAACGGTAACGATTAATCACATCTAGACGTGCTTTGTCAGCTTCACGCCGTAATTCTTCTAAGGATTGCGGCGTTGTTGTAGCTTTAATGTTGTTAGCATCTATCCTTGCTCTTTCTGCATTAGTCCTTAATTCTGCCAGTGTTGCTGAGCTACTAGCAGTAGGTTCCACCTGTTGCCATCCAGCCATTCTAGAGTGATAACCTTCTTTGGCGATCGCACAATCCAACCTTAGTTGATTAACATCACTCCCACTTGTGGAACTACTAGAACTAGCACTATCAAAATAAACACTTCTGGACATCTCTAGACCTAGAAAACTAGAATCTATTCTTCCTGGCGATCGCTTCTCCACTTTGTACCCATTTGCTTCTAAGTACTTAATCATTTCATCAATACTTGGTAAAGCTGGCATTTATTTATTGTTCCTTTATTAATCTAGATAACCTATCTCTATTATCGCTATAATTAAAATAGTTTTAATTTCGACATATCATTTATAACCGATTACACAGCTAGTGTGTAATCGGTTATTTTTGTGTGGAATGTGGAATATTAATGGAATATTAAGTTACCAGAGTTTTCAGCCGGGGGTTATCTAACTTTTACCTACCCTCTCTAAGTACCATTTGCAAGGTTTTCAGCTCTTGTGTGGAATAATTCTGCATTTGTGCAGAATTATTGCAGAATTGCTGAAAGGGTGTCAGATTAAGTCAGGGTGACGTACTCCCAAAACACTTAACCAACACTTTACACAACAAACCCTGTTGACTTAGCACTTACCCAGTAAGGTGAAGCGTTCAGTATTTTCAATTAATCCAGGATATTAACTCAAAAGCACTTATTACCAACGTT
Organism: Coleofasciculaceae cyanobacterium; assembly: GCA_036703315.1. GTDB lineage: Bacteria > Cyanobacteriota > Cyanobacteriia > Cyanobacteriales > Coleofasciculaceae > DATNPH01. The sequence continues at coordinate 28,116 of DATNPH010000173.1, read as the reverse complement.
ATCCAGAGGATAACGCAAAAAACCACACTACTACTGTGGTAGTTAGTGCTATTTATAATTTGTGTTTACAATACAAATTATTTTAGCTGTCAAGGTGTGAAGATTCACGATCGGCAAAAACTATTTATTAACTGTTCTGGCAAACTTCATGTCCAGTACAACACTTTTGCAGTTTGCCGTTTTAACCCCGTATCGTCTCCGATAAATTGAGTATTGCACTAGGTGGAAATCCTCAAGTGACCTAGTGAAAATAGCATCTGCCAAAGTCCATCATTCCCTAAAAGAGGTTAGGCAGATGTTAGAGAATTGTGCAGAGCAAGATAGCGAAAGAAGAGGAGAAAAAATCCTTGATGTTAATTGGATAACTAGCAAAGAAATAGCTCAGAATATTCTAAATAATGAGTTAGAGCCTAAATTAATTTTGTTAGCTCTAAAATTTCTCTATAAAGAGATGAGGGATTTAACAGAAGAAGAACTAATATACAAGAATTCTTCTGAGATTCAGAACGCTTGCGATTGGTGGCTAATTATTAAAGAACATTGGTGTAATGTAGGTGTAGAAGAGCAATACAGGAAAGATTATTTAATAAAATCCAGCCAGTATATGCAGGCGAATATATTTTGTCTTCCATTTCTGGGCAAAAAAGATATAAACAAGATTATGGATACGTTAAAAATAGCAGGATTAGATATTTTATTAAGTGGTTTTGAGTTTAGTAACCATACAAGAGAATACACCAAGAGTGATGAGTTTATTCAAGATTGGATAAAGCATATTAAAGAAATGCATGGACGGCGTAAGAACATGATAGCAGACACACTACAGCCGTTAGGGATTATATTTCCACGCACTACAAACAGTGAAACATTTTTAAAATTTGAGAAGTATCCTTTTCTTTTGATGAAGAAGCTTACTGGTTTATTAGGTTTAAAATGGGATAAAAGAGGCTTTAAGCGACGTACTCCACAAAACCATCATAGGTTAACTACTGAGATTTACCCCCCACGCTCTAATAAAACAAAAACAGAACATACACGAAAACCTGGGGTTTACCGAATTACTTGTACAAAAACAGGGGATTCTTATATTGGTTCCTCTAGTGATATCCCTAAACGATGGGTAGGACACAAGGGAGTTTTGAATGCTCCAAATTCATTACATCACAACGATAAGTTACAAGAACTATGGGAAGAATTCGGTAAAGAATGCTTTTATTTTGAGGTCTTAGAAGAAACTGAAGATTATAAAATAAGAGAAGTAGAATTAATAAGGGAACTTAAACCAACCTTGAATTCAACTCACAACGGCAAACAGATAAATGTTCCACATGAATTATGGGAAAGGATATGCCGTCTAAGCCAGCGCTTAAACAATGATAATCCACCATCTAAGATACAAACTAGAGAAGTTGCTTTAGAAGCAATCGAGAAAGGCTTAAGTGAACTAGAAAGAGAAAATAAGTTAATTTGAGCAGTAGTAGGTAGTTACTAGCGATCGCTAGCTAAATATATCCGGTAGAACAGGTGCTTTAATAGATGCTGCGTAATGCTCATACAAAACCTGTACAGAATGCCCAGTCATTGCAGCAATTGTTACAGGACTGACACCAGCTTCTAAAGCATGAGAGATGAACGTAGCTCTTAGATAGTAAGGCTTGCGGTATTCAAGTCCCAACTCTGCCAGAATTGTATGCCATGCACGTCGGCAGAAATCTTGGTCACGAATCGGATTACCGTTAGGAGTTAGGAATACTAGGTCATCCGGTTTAGCGTTGACTGGCTTTAGGCTACGTAGTAATACCTGAAGACGTGGTGTGAGAACTAATGTTCGCTCCTTATTAGTCTTTGTCCCCTTGCGCTCACCTCTGGTTAATGTCGAGCCTATCCAAACAGAGCTTAGGTCATCGGCTATATGTTTCCACTGCAACCCTATCGCCTCGGAGGGTCGGCAACCAGTGCTAACAAGGAATTCTACATAGGGAGCGTAGTAGGAGTAGTATTGGTTCTGCCCAAAAGCTGCAAGTATCGCTGCTACTTCATCCCGTGTGAATGGCTTGGGTTGTGGTTTTGGGGGAACTTTGATTAACTTCGATGCCCCTTGCCAGGGGTTACTCTCAACTATTTTTTCTGCGATCGCCCAATCCCAAGCGCTTGTTATACGGACTAATCTTTCACGTTGTATGTGTGGTTCTAGATTGGTTGTCCTATACCATGTGACAAACTCCTCAACATCACTCTTGGTCAAGTTGCAGATTTGCTTTGTGCCAAAATATTGCACAAGTGCTTTAAGTGTCCCTTTGTAGTTATAGAGCGTTTTATCTTGAACTAATTTAGCCTTATAAGTTATGTAGGCTTCAAACACTCCTGCTACAGTAAGGGATGAAGTCTTTGTGATTTTATTGCTATAAGCAGCCAACGTTTTGTCAAAATGCCCGGACAATATATCCAGATCTATCTTGTTGGCTAGCTGCTGTGCTACCTTCAAAGTCGCTTGATTGTAGGGAAGCCCTAGTGACAGACAATATCTTTTGCCTTGATACCGCCATCTCAGTCTTAAACGGTCTTTGTTCACCTCTATGGAGATGCTGCCTTTCGATGTCCGGGTTTGATGCTTCTGGTGTGTACCCATTTCATACCCAAATTCACAGCTTTGGGTACAGAATGGGTAGCGTACAGGACTAAACGCTTAACGGGATGTAGCGCAGCTTGGTAGCGCACTTCGTTCGGGACGAAGGGGTCGCAGGTTCAAATCCTGTCATCCCGATTGAAAATATTAACTATAAGGCTTCTAGACTTTGGTAGTCCTGAGGTCTTTATTGTCTGCTTTTTGGGTATGTACCTACCACTTTGACTTATGACCAAGAAAGGCAGAGGGCAGGCGGCAGAGGGCTTTTATCAAAGAGTTTCTGTCTTTATGGAGCAGTCTGCCTTGGAGGCGCGCCAGAGGGAGAAAGGGTTTCAAGCCCCGTGTCAGGCAATGATTTGACTGGCTCCCGTTCAGGATTCGTCACAATCCAATCTTATAAGAGAACGGAACATAAGAGCGTTCTGCCCTCTGCCTTGCCCTCAACGCGTCAGGTGCCCCAACCACTTCCGGTTGCGATGAGAAGGAGTTCATCTCCGGGCAAGGAAGCAAAGAGTAGCACACAGGAGACGCGCCCCGTTCCCCGAAGGGTAGTAGGGCTGATTCATTCTCGCAAAGCCAGAGTCCGCCAGGGGTTAAAACCCCTGTCTCATAGAATCAAGTCCTCTCAAGAGGACTGAAAATCACTATTCGAGTCGTCTAAAGACGACTTTGGCTATTAGCCCGGAGTTTAAACTCCGGGCGGGTTTCGGGAAAACGAATCAGCCCTGCGAAGGGTAGGGGTTTTGACTTCCAAGGGAGCGGTACTAGCCACCTTTCTTTCCTATGAGCCAATAGGTAATCATTTTCCCTTTTCCCTTAACTATGATTGCGCCCCGTTCTTCAAATAAATACTTATCCTGCAAACGCTCTTTTGTTGCAGCCGTAACTTGAATTTTTCCCGGAACACCAGATGATTCCATTCGGGACGCAACATTAACGGCATCCCCCCAAAGGTCATAGCTAAATTTTTTGATGCCAATCACACCAGCTACCACCGGTCCGGTGTTAATTCCGATGCGAATTTGGAACAATTCACCTTGTTGGGTTCGGAACTGCCCAATGGCTTGTTGCATATCCAGAGCCATTTGAGCGATCGCCTCTGCATGATTATCCTTAACTATAGGCAAGCCTCCAGCAACCATGTACGCATCACCAATAGTTTTAATTTTCTCAACCCCATGTTTTTCTGCCAATTGATCAAAAGCTGAAAAAATCTTATTTAAAAGATTAAGCAGTTCTAAGGGAGACATTTGGGCAGACAGGGGGGTAAAACCCACAATGTCGGCAAATAAAATTGTAGCTTCAGTAAATTGTTGAGCCAAAGAACCTTGAAATTGTTTCAATTGTTCAACAATGGGCTTGGGCAAAATGTTGAGTAATAGCCGTTCTGACTTGTTTTTTTCCAAACGTAAGGCTTGTTCTGCTCTGATGCGATCGCTAATATCTGCTTGAATACCGACAAAATGAGTTAAGTTGTTGTCGTCATCATAAATGGGTGAAATAGTTAATTCATTCCAGAAAGGAGTCCCATCTTTCCGGTAATTAAGTAAGGTAACCGTGCAATGTTCTCCAGCTTTAATGGCAGCACGGAGTTGAGTAACAGCTGGTTGACTAGTCTTTTTCCCTTGCAAAAAACGGCAGTTATAACCGAGTACCTCAGCAGCAGAGTAACCCGTTATTTTCATAAAAGCAGGATTAACGTAAATTAGGGGCATATCGGGCAATCGAGTATCGGCAATCACAATCCCTACACTACTGGCAGTGAGCGCCTGATCCCGTAGCTTTACCGTTTCCTGTACTTCTGTACGATACACCCCACTGCCTCGCCAATTGCTTTGTGTGACATCTTGGGCGATGCCATAGCTTAAGCCGTTTTCATAGGCAGATAAACGCCAAGATAGCCAACGATAGCTTCCGTCTCGGCAACGGTAGCGATTTTTAAGTTGTATAGGGGTGTGGCTTGCCTTAAGAGTATGACATTGACATTCCATCTCAAAGGTGAAGGCAACATCGTCAGGATGGACAAAGTCTAACCAGGGACGCGATCGCAATTCCTCCAACGTCCAGCCTAAGGTACTTTCCCAAACTGAGTTGAGTTCCCCGAAATACCCATCACTGCCACGGACACACAACAAATCCACAGAAAGATTAAAGAAGGCTTGGAGAGATACTTCACGCTTAACTAGGTTTGGCTTACTCTCCTCACACGAAGGATTCATCTGATGGTTCCAAGGAAATATTTACCGTCGGTTTTTGCACCCTTACCGGAATTTCCTGTTTAATTGCTATTATCGCATTTCTTAAGATATCTGGAATTTTGCCATCTACCCCTCACCCCTGGAGAAGGCGATCGCGTCTATGTCAAGTCATTACTTAAAGGGTTGAAGGTTGAAAGTTAAAGGTTGGAAAAACCTATGAACCTACCAACCTGCAACCTCTTAGCGGCTCAAGGCATTTAAGAAGCGCTGAAGATTAGTAAGGAATCCTGGTTTTTTGACAGATGATGGCGTTGTTTCACCGGTTTCGTTGCTGCCAATCGCTTTCGCAAGGATTTGGTCAAGGGCTTCTCCTGCTGGTTTTTCAGGCTGTTCAGCAATCAGCTGATATTCATCATCTATTTCTAGCCAGACTTGCCAAAGTCCAGGGTAAGAGTGCAGGATGGCGGCTTGACCGATAGCTCTAAGGTAGTAACACGATTCTATTGTTCTGAGCAAGCGATCACGCAGCTTACGTGCCGCTAAGCCAATGCCGACAACGTAGAGATCTTCCAGCTGAGGGTTGAGCAAAACGCAGGGGCGATCGCCAGCCAAATTGCAAAGTTTTTCGACTTGAGCCACTTCCACTGCTGACGGGGAAACGAGTAAGAAAGCCTTGTCTTCTGGTTGAATTCTTGTTTCTATGGGTGAGCGGCTGGTACCAATGTCGCCCACTTTAAACGGTACCTCTCCCCAATCACGGCGAGCTAGGGCGGCAGCCCCCGTATCGGGAAAGAAGACTTTTAGCCCTGAGCCATACTGCTCAAACAGGGGAATAAATTGTTGCGCGATCAATTGAGATTGGAGAGCAATTTCTGGAAAAACTAGTTCCACTTGCAACCGGGTGCGACCGTCATTTAGGGCGGCTTGAGTAGCCTCTTTGGCTTGGTCGATGGCTTCTTCAAGGCTGTTAGGAAGCTCTGCCATAATCGGTTTTTTACTTCTTGTTAAATTCGCTACTAACAGTAGTATCCGTCACAACGGCTGAATCGAGAACAAGCGAAGGTGTGTTTAATTTATACCCATAACAATTCATAAGTTTTAAGATTTTTTAAGATTTGATTAAAATTTGTTACTCTTTGAGTGTGACCCCCTCTCCATTGCCTGAGCTTGACCAGGATATGTTAGTTACAACCCTTGAGCAGTATGATTTTCTTCCTCGCTTTTTCCGGCTGGCGATCGTCAACATTCTGTCCAATCTCATGGTGCCTCTGGCTGGTTTAATCAGCGTGGCATTCTTAGGTCACTTAGTAGAAATCCGCCATCTAGCTGGGGTCACTCTATCCACTATTTTGTTTAACTATATCTACCGAACCCTAGGTTTTTTGCGCATGGGCACGACTGGGATGACTGCTCAAGCCGTAGGACGTGAGGATGAGGAGGAGGTATTACTCACGGGGTTGCGTAACGGGATACTAGCTCTGGGGCTGGGCGTTGCTATCCTGATTTTGCAGTACCCTCTGCAAGAGCTTGGGTTTGCCCTACTGAGTGCCGCACCAGATGTAAAAGCTTCCGGACAAGCTTATTACGATGGTCGGATTTGGGGAGCACCTGCAACTCTGCTCAACTTTGTGCTAATCGGTTGGTTTTTAGGGCGTGAGCAAAGCGGTAAAGTTTTGGTGTTGTCTGCCGTTGGTAATGGAGCCAATATCTTGCTGGACTATCTATTTATTGTTCGGTGGGGATGGGAAAGTGGGGGAGCTGGTCTAGCTACAGCTGTCAGCCAGTACCTGATGTTGCTAATAGGGATAATTTTGGTTTGCCGAGAAGTCCCGTTTAAAGCGGTAAGAGCGGTAGCAGGACAATTATTTGACTTATCAGCGCTAAAATCCTCTTTGGCGCTTAATAGAGATATTTTTATACGAACTTTTGCCTTTCTCTCCACCTTTTCCATCTTCACCAACTTGAGTTCGGCGATGGGAACGATGATGCTAACGGAAACTGCCTTGCTCTTACAGGTGGTAACCCTGGCAATCTACTTTATAGATGGACTCGCCTTCGCTACCGAGAGTTTGGCAGGTATCTTTCGAGGCAAAGACGATAATCAGCAGCTAGCCTCGCTAGTAAGGATTTCTGGGGGAACAAGCCTGATCTTAGGTCTTACCCTCGCCCTCGTCTTTGTCCTATTTCCAGAGCCGCTATTTGGGTTGTTGACCAATCACTCGGAAATCATTCATAGCATTAATCGCTATGTCTCTTGGCTACTGCCTGTCTTAGGATTCGGTTCCCTTGCTTTTATCCTAGATGGGTACTTCCTCGGTTTGGCAGAGGGGCCTACCATCCGCAGTGCTGCCTTATGTGCAACTTTGCTCGGTTTTGTTCCCTTGGCTATAGCTGGTTGGCTGTTCCACAGTAGTCATTTATTATGGCTAGCTATGTCATTGTTTATGGCAGCAAGAGTTGTGAGTCTTGGGGTGCAAGTACCAAGGACACTTAAGGGTTAGTGGAGAGGAATGGAGCGAATTAAAAACCTAACCCCCTTCCCTCGTAGGGAAGGGGGAACCGGACTCCCGTCTCCTTGCAGGAGAAGGGTTGGGGGAGAGGTTAAATTACGAAAGCATCAAATTTAACACCTAGCTAAAGCTAACTCTGGCATCAATCGTTCTAGTATCTGTTTAAGTACCATTGCCGTCCAGTCCACATCTGCTTGTGTAGTATCTCGTCCTAAGGTGAGGCGAATGCTGCCAAGAGCAACAGTGTCACAGTAACCCATTGCCTTAAGGATGGGACTAGGACTGAGTTTGCCGCTGTGACAGGCAGAACCAGCACTAATAGCAATCCCAGCCAGGTTAAGCTGACGCACAAGAGTCTTGCCTGTAACATTTTTACCATCACCGATGACCGAGAAACTGACATGATGAGGTAAGCGGTGAAGCCGAGAGCCTGTGGGGAGCAAGTTGGGGGTGTTACTCAGCTGCTCAAAAAGGCGATCGCGTAACCCCATTAACCGAGGTGTCTCTGTTGCGATTTCTGCCGCCGCCAGTTCAGCTGCTACACCAAAACCTACAATAGCTGGTACAGCCTGCGTTCCAGAACGTAGCCGTGATTCTTGCCCCCCACCGAACATTATCGGCACTAACTCGACATCCGGACGAACATACAGTGCTCCCGCACCTTGGGAACCATATATCTTATGACTGGAAATAGAGAGTAAATCCACTGGCAGCTGTTGCACATCTATTGGTAAGCGTCCGGCAACTTGGACAGCATCGGTGTGAAACAGGACATCGTGGTCATGGGCAATTTTACCGAGCGCCTCAATCGGCTGCAACGTACCAACTTCGCTTTGACCGTAGATTACTGACACTAAAACAGTATTAGGTTGCAGCGCTGCCTCTAAGTCACCAGGATTGACCCGTCCTTGCCTATCCACTGGCAACCACGTTACTTCCCAACCCCCCTGTTCCAGCCAGCGCACCGGTTCAGCGATCGCCGAATGTTCAACACTAGAAATAATTACATGCTGCGGCTTTCGGTATGCTTTGGCAACACCCAGAATTGCCAGATTATCTGCCTCAGTACCACCAGAGGTGAAGATAATCGACTCGGCTGGTGCATTAATCAGCCCAGCTACCTGCATTCTTGCCTGTTCCACTACCATAGCAGCTCGCTGCCCCCACTCGTGCAAGCTGGAAGGATTGCCCCACTGATGAGTGAGGACATTTTGCATGGCGGTAATTACTTCTGGGCGCGGCGGTGTTGTAGCGCTGTAGTCCAGATAAATTTGCATGGTTTTTCAGCAACGGGCTTTTTCTTTCTTCAGCATATAGCGCCTCTTGTTACTGATGCTACCAAAACGAGAACCTTCATACTGGGAGGAAGGTTTTCGATCATCCGTCTCGTGGTGAGATTAACTACCCAATCCTTATTATGCAGAAGTTCAGCAACAGCCTTGTGGACTTTTATGTTTTTCCAATAAGCGATGTGAGCCTTATTAGGGGGAAATTCATGTGAATTGACAGGAATATCTTGGATGACAGTAGCTGAACGAATATCAAACAGGAAGCTGGTTGGAAATGCCAGTAAATCATCCATATCGTAGAAAATTTTCCAAACAGTTTCTTGTGTCTCGCGAATGCCGATTTCAGTCGGAGATAGCTTCGTCGCCTCCGCCAATGCATCAACAACACTTTGATAATGATTGTTTGGGTTATCGGACATTGGGATGGGCGAACCCGGTTAATGATTTGCTCCACTAAGCTGAAAGCTAACGGCTGAACACTGGTAGCTAACCGCCTGGTTTACCAACGTTGTAATCCTCGTGAGACAAGACAGCTTGGGGCACTAAGAAGTTACCGCAGTCATGACAAATCATCCGGTAGTTGCGGGTAACGGGAATACTAATGATCCAACGGTTGTGGCGCAGCCGCTTTCCACCAAATTCTCTGTAATCCTGATGATTTTCCAATGCCGTCATGATCACACGGGCTTTGACTACTACATGAGCAGGAAGATTTTTTAAATCAATAGGGTCATCAGCAAAGGTTGACTCCCAAGCCTGTTTTTGCTGTTTTTTTTCTTCTTGTACCTTATGTTGTTGGTCACAGCGGTGGCAGGTTTGACCATACCCTTTATGACTGCACGGAAATGTCTTTTTTCTTCTCGACATAAGACGGTGCTAGGGGTTCAAACCCACAACCTCACAATTATGCTGCTGTGTGAGCAATTCCCCGAACTGATGCAGTGGACAAAATGCAAACTTTCTCTCTTGGAATTTATCTTAGTTCAAGATTGCCAAGTCTTTGAGAATTGTTCTTGTGTAACAGGTAACACTAAGTTCATACAGCTAATGATGAAGCGGAAAGTTGTCTATTGCCCTTAACAGACCCTAAACCGACCAATACTCCTTGACCTCATATCTTGCACCAAGCCCTCAGAATGGAATTCTGGGGAACGATACAAACCAAGTCCGCCTGCGCGGACTGACCGAAAATCAAGCATTTTTTAACCTGCCCTTCACTTCGTTCGAGGGTAAACTGCGGCAGGTTTCGTTTGTATAGCTGCGGTTTCAACCGCCAGGTGCAAGATATGAGTTGACAACACTCTCTTACGACCTGTAAGGACACAGCATACCGTGTCCCTACAAGAAATCAGGTCTTATAATCGACCAAATCGAACACAACTTTAAATTGGATGTTAGGCACTCGGTGACGCAACAACAGAAGATGTCCATCTGCATCTGAGCAACTGCGGTAGCGACCAATAATCACCCATTTCCCATGAGGAAGTAGACGGGCAACCACCCAAGGCTTGATGCATTCTTTTTTAGTCATAATGAACTTGTCTCCACTTCATGTGAGTTGGAGCCAGAGCCAGCCCGGAACCCTGCAAAGTAAGGGGCTGGCTCTTGACTTTGTTGCAGTTGCAACATTGATACTTTATCAAGTTATCTCAGTATAATCAAGTAACATTTGTAACAAAATTAGAACTAAGTAAATCGTTCTATGAAATGAGCAAAAGCTCAAAAGTCATAAATCTAGTGGCGGTGTGAATAATGTTTTGGCGATCGCGCCTGAGTGGAACAGCTTAGCTTCGCCGTGTAATTACTGAGAGTCATTGCTCTCCCAGCCTTGAGTTACGTAATATCCGCATTGTTCTGACATCTCTCCAGGCGAATACTGAGAGACAAAACTGACTTTCAGAAGGCTGAAAATTACCCGCTTCACCGCCACGTAAGCATGAAATTGGTAAAAAATTCTATTGCTTCCTTGCGTCGCAAGGATTCACCAGCAACAAAGGTAGTCCTATTTATTGTGTTTCTAATCTGTGGGTTCTTGGTAGCCTACAGCCTCAGACCCAAACCAGAATCGCAAGTTATCAAGCCTCTGCCCCAAGACCCGGCTGTAAAAGTTTATTTCAATCACAATCAAGCCTCGAACTACGAAGACCCATACCGACACTTCCAGCGCAAGGGAGACAATCTAGAGCAGCAGATTATTGATGTTATCAACAAGGCACAATCTACAGTCGATGTAGCGGTTATGGAGTTCAGACTTCCTAATCTGGCTAAAGCACTGATAGCCAAACACTTAGCTGGGGTCAAAGTTAGACTGCTGATTGATAATAAGTACAACAAAACTCTAGCTGACTACACACCCGAAGAGATTGCCCGAATGAATCGGCATGACAAACTGGCATTTGAAGAATTAAGGCAATATCCGGCTGATGCCTTAGCGTTGTTGCGTGAAAGCGGTATTGAGATAAAAGATGATGCCTCTGGCGCTGGTAACAAGGGAAGTGGATTGATGCATCACAAGTTTATCGTTGTGGATGGGAAAACTACCGTCATATCTAGTGGCAACCTGACAACATCTGATATGCACGGAGACTTTAACAGCCTGGAAAGTCGAGGGAACGCCAACAATATGGTCGTGTTCGGAGATAACGCCGAATTGGGTCAAATTTTTACTAATGAATTCAACTATATGTGGCAGGGATTATTCAAATCCCATAAGCCCTACAGACCTCCTGTAACCATTCCAGTTGGAGGAGGAAACATTACACTTAACTTCTCCCCGACTAGTAGAAAGCAAACTATTGAAAGGACGAGTAATGGAATGATTGCCTTCTACATGCAGCAGGCATCATCGAGTGTACATATCGCCGTGTTTGTGTATTCAGATCAAAAGATTAGCGACACCCTAGGCGAGGTACATGATAAAGGGGTGGAAGATATCAAAGTTCTTATAGACCCAGATTTCTACCGACAGCCTTACTCTAAAGCCTATGATGCGCTGGGAGTCTGCCCTGCTGTGGGTAAGAGAAAGGGCAAAATCAAAGTTAAGCCCTGGCAGCATCCAATAACCACCGTTGGATTTCCCACAGGCTCAACAGGCGATCGCTCAGTACATAGTAAGATGGCAATCTTAGACAGCAGACTAGTTATCACTGGTAGTCACAACTGGTCTAATTCCGCAAACTACTCAAACGATGAAACATTGATAGCGATCGATAACCCAACTGTTGCGGCACACTATGAGCGAGAATTTAGCCGTCTTTATGGAACAGCAGTGATAGGTTTGGGTAGTCTCCCTCATGCCCAAAAGTGTAGTAGCGATGGTTTGGTCAGTCCGACACAACCAAGTACTTCCATAGAATCAGAACCTATCTCTTCAGATAATTAAGAGGAAACAAATTTTCCTTGAGGGTATAACTTTTTAAAAGCGGCAAACATTACACAACAATAAATCTGTCATGTCCCGTATGAAAAGGCGTCATTTTTTGCAGTTTGCTGGCTCAACGCTGGCAACATTAGGTTTGAGCGAACTGGCGATTCAGAAGATAGGTATTAGCTCACGGCACGAAGCGCTTCGCTATGCCCGTGTTCTCGCTCAAGGTACACCCCGTAAACTGGCTTTATTGGTAGGTATTAATAAATATCAAGATATCCCTTTACAAGGCTGTGTTACCGATGTCAACTTGCAGCAGCAATTGCTGATTCACCGCTTTGGCTTCAATCCCAAAGACATTCTTATGCTCACAGATGAGCAAGCGACCCGTCAGGGGATATTAACTGCTTTTGAAGAACACCTCATTAAGCAAGCTAAACCGGGTGATGTTGTCGTTTATCACTACTCTGGGCATGGTTCCTTAGTAGCTGACCCTGACTTTTGCCTGTTTAAAGACGACTCAGGCAACTGTGTGAACGGTACTTTTGTGCCAGTGGATAGTTCATTAGCAACTGATGATCCTGGTCAAGCGGGTAAAGTGCAAGACATCATGGGACACACATTGTTTTTACTGATGAGTGCCCTGCAAACAGAAAATGTCACCGTCATCCTAGACAGTTGTCACTCTGGCGCTGGTCTAAGAGGAAACTTCCGGGTGCGATCGCGTCGTGGTGGTTCTCAACTCCAGCCAGTGGATGCTGAACGAGCCTACCAGCAACAGTGGCTTCAAAAACTAAATCTTTCACCAGAAGAATATAAGCGACGGCTACAATTAGGGATTGCCAAAGGCGTTGTCATTGCCTCTACCAAACCTGAGCAACCAGCCGCTGACGCCCCGTTCAATGACTTTTTTGCCGGTGTCTTTACCTATTTGATGACTCAATATCTCTGGCAACAAACTGGCAATGATTCCTTTGCCCGTGCCATACCTAATGTTGCTCGTAGCACCACACGAGCGTCTTTCACCAGACAGGAACCACAAATAGAATACAAACCCAACAGCGATTATCCAACACGCCCTATTTACTTCATCAACGACCAAACGCCTCCAGCTGAAGCCGTGATTACCAAAGTTGAAGGCAATCAGGCTGAGGTGTGGCTAGGTGGCATCAACTATGAAAGTCTAGCCGCTTTTGAGGCGGGTGCTATTCTTTCCGTTGTAGATGCTCAAGGTCGTGAAAAGGGGCGAGTACAGTTGGAATCGCGTCAAGGTCTGCTAGGGACAGCCAAACTATTGGATGCGGTACAACCTGGAGCCTTATTACAAGAACGCAGTCGCAGCATTCCCAGTAACCTAAGCTTGAAGATTGGTCTTGACCCCTCCCTTGGTAATGAGGCAAGCCAAGCCCAACAAGCTCTTGCTGCCATCCCGCGCCTCGAAGCACTGCCCTTGCAACAGAAAGAGGTGCACTATATTTTTGGACGCATGACAGATGCGTATCGGCAGCAATTGCAGCTCCCCTCTGGAGCCAAGCTCCCAGAAGTCGGCAGTTTGGGTGTATTCTCACCAGCACAGGAGTTAATTCCTAATTCCTTCGGAGCGACAAATGAAACAGTCTCCGATGGCATCAAGCGGTTGCTCCCCAAGTTTCAGTCACTACTAGCTGTCCACATTATCAAAACAGCCCTTAACGCCAACGCATCACGGCTAAATATTGCTGCCTCAATGCAGCTACAGGCGGGACAGAAAGTAGTTGCTAGCACCTTCACCCCTCGCGGCCTTGGCAAAGGTAGCTCTTCCACGCAACCCGCGCCAGTACTTACCCCTAATTCTCAAAAACTGCCCTTGGGAACAGCCGTGCAATTGCAAGTTACGAACAACGAAACCAGCGAACTTTATGTTAACGTGCTGGTGATTGACCCTACTGGCGAAATTTCTGTAGTTTTTCCCAATTCTTGGGCGGCAGCAGAGGAAGTAACCTTGGTGAAAGCTGGTCAACCTCTAAAAATTCCTGACCCCAGCAAAGATAATTTCCGTCTTGTGACTCAAGAACCGAAAGGCGTTACTGAGGTGCTGATTCTCGCGAGTCGAGTGCCTCTACGCAAAGCCCTCCAAACATTACGAGACTTAGCCGCCTCCCAAGGAATAAAGCAACGGGGTGGACCCGTTACCCTCAGTTCCCCAAGCCAGGTGATTGACAATTTGCTTGATGATGTCAATAATGGCAGTCGTGGTAGTGTAACGAATACTACCTTGATGCGTGGTCACGTTCGCAGTCTTGACACAACTCAGTTGGCAGCTCTGTCAATTACCTTTGAGGTTATTTAGGGCAGGGTATCGGCAAGGGTGAACGATGAGTTTTGTACTCAAATTCCTCCTACCATACTCCTTTAGTATCAGTAGTTTGGGGCAAGCTACCGCCAAAGGCGGAAATCTTTTTGTTATACTAGCTTGCCTATGCAATGCCATGGTACGTTATGAATAGTGTAAACATTCTGTAATAATCAAAGTAAGAGGAAAATTATTAGCCTTAGTCTTATCAATTGCGAACTCGAGGTCAAAAGGTGTTCGTAATTGTTATGGCTCAATGGTAAAAAGGAGTTTGATTTCACTGCATCAGTCTGTGCTGTTGAGGTTGGTAAGGATCGCCAAAGATTGTCTGGGCGCGGGAACCGTTCGTCAATCAAATCTATCCTTATCCAGCATGACTGCTGGTGTAAGCAAATATGTTTGAACCTAACGTCTGGAGGTATCTCTCATGTCCATTCGACTTTACATAGGCAATTTGCCAAAAGAAGAGGTAAACCGCGATGAACTGCAAGCTGTTTTTGCAGACGCGGGTGACTCTGTTTCTACGAAGGTAATTAAAGACCGTAAGACTGGCAAATGCCGAGGCTTTGGCTTTGTTACTGTACCAACAGATGAGCAGGCTGATGCACTTATTGAGAAGTACAACGGCCATGTTTTCAAGGACAGCCCCTTGAAAATTGAAAAGGCGCTGCCACGGTCGAAGAGTCAAGAAGAGGAAGAAGCCGCTCCCCGCTCATCCGGTGGCAGTACTAGCAGTGCTCCTGTGCGTCGTGGTGGAGGAAATAAAAAGTCCAAGCGTAGTGGTAGCTCTTCAAGCAGCACATCATCAACCGACACTGGATCTTTTCAACCTGATCCACGTTGGGCTGGTGAATTGGCTAAGCTGAAGGAGATTTTGTCCGCTCAAGCTAGTAATTCCTAACCTCGGTTTAAATTTTGGTAAGCGTCAAACAAGCTCACCAATCTTTAAAAGCAGCATAAGACGCAGTGAGTGCTATAGCTCTTAGTCCCTAAGGGGAGGAGAGCTATAGCATTTTTGCTGTGAGCGAATGCTTTTCCCAAGAAAAGGTTTGGAGGTTAGGGTAGATATTGCCCACCTTGAGCACAATTATGTTTGATCCGAATGAAACCTGCTGTAAAGTGTGAAACTGTTTCTAAATGATTAAAAGGGATTTCCGTCATGAGTGCAGAAAGTGACCCCGTTAAGGTGATGAAACAGGAAGTGGGCAAGGCGGCAGCCGCGCTCGTGCAGTCAGGTACAATTGTGGGGCTAGGTACGGGTTCAACCACCGCTTATGCGATCGAGTATTTGGGAAATCGCCTCAAGTCGGGTGAACTAAAAGATATCAAAGGCATCCCAACATCTTTTCAGGCAGAAGTCCTAGCAAAACAGTATGGGATTCCCTTAACTACTCTAGATGCCGTTGACCATATTGATATTGCGATCGATGGGGCTGATGAAGTCGATCCCCAAAAGAATTTGATCAAGGGTGGTGGTGCTGCCCATACCCGCGAGAAAATCGTGGATGCCCTAGCCGATCAGTTCGTTGTTGTTGTCGATGGTAATAAGTTAGTAGATAAACTGGGGTCTAGTTTCCTATTGCCAGTAGAAGTGATTCCGATGGCGATCGCTCCAGTAATGCGTGCTATTGAAAAGCTAGGTGGTAAGCCAGAATTACGCATGGGCATCAAAAAAGCAGGTCCAGTCATTACCGACCAAGGCAATATGGTAATTGATGTGAAATTTGACTCGATTGATAATCCTGCTGAACTCGAAAAGACGCTGAATAATATTCCCGGCGTTCTGGAAAATGGCTTATTTGTTGGCGTTGCCGATAAAGTTTTAATTGGCGAAGTCAAAGATGGTCAGCCCGTGGTAAGAGAAATGTAAATTGCTGATGGCTAATAGCTAATTTTGAGCTGGTTTGTTGCCATTAGGTATAGCGGTTCTTCGTTACAGACACCACAGGGTAGGGGCACGATAGTATCGTGCCCTACGAACGATTTTTATTGCATTCAATTGAGAATCGCTCTATTAGTCAGCTCAGCAGTTTGAGTAAATCCCTCAGGGTTAGCCTTAAATACCGCAGGAATTGCCCAAGCAGAGTGTTACAGAACTTAAAATAATGAAAGACTCGCGGTTGGGCAGATGATGCGATATCGAAGATTTGGGCGTACAGAATTACAAATGCCTGTGTTCTCGTGCGGTGGCATGAGATATCAGTACAAGTGGCAAGATGTTCCAGCGTGGCAAATTCCCCAAGATAATCAACGGAATCTAGAAGCGACCATTCGCCGTGCTATAGAAGTCGGAATTAATCACATTGAAACCGCTCGTGGCTATGGTAGCTCAGAGGTACAACTGGGGCAGATTCTCCCAAGTTTTCCCCGTGACCAGCTGATTGTCCAAACTAAGATTACTCCCCAATCAGACTCTAAAAAATTTCGACGTGAGTTTGACAAGTCGCTGGCTAATCTGAAGCTAGACTACGTTGACCTGCTGGGGATACACGGCATTAATACTCCTGAACTTCTGCACGATAGCGTCCGCCCTGGTGGCTGTATAGATGTGGCGCGGCAGCTACAAGACCAAGGAAAGGTAAGATTTATCGGCTTTTCCACCCATGGCTCGACTGATGTCATTGTCAAGGCAATTGAAACTGACCAGTTTGATTACGTAAACTTGCATTGGTACTACATCAATCAATTCAACTGGCCTGCGATTGAAGCTGCAACCCGTCATGACATGGGGATATTTATCATTAGCCCGTCGGATAAGGGGGGAATGCTCTACAAATCACCGCAGAAATTAATAGAACTCTGTGCGCCTCTCAGTCCAATGGTGTTTAATGACCTATTTTGTTTGTCGCATCCTCAGGTGCATACTCTGAGTTTAGGGGCGTCACGACCATCGAATTTTGACGAACACCTGAAGGCAGTGGAGCTATTGGATCAGGCAGATGAGGTTTTACCGCCGATTCTGCTACGTCTGGAGAAAGAAGCGATCGCCACTTTCGGGGAAGATTGGGTGAAAACATGGCACGTCGGTCTACCAAAACCTGAAGCAACGCCAGGAGGCATAAATATTCAGGTGATTTTATGGCTAAGAAATCTCGCTCTTGCCTATGATATGGTTGACTACGCAAAAATGCGATACAACATGCTAGGTAATGCTAGTCACTGGTTCCCTGGTAACAAGGCAGACCAAGTCAGAAAATTAGACCTGAGACAATGTCTCAGAGAAAGCCCTCACGCTGCAAAAATTCCTGCTTTCCTGGAAGATGCTCATCGATTGTTAGGTGGACAAGACGTTACACGATTATCCCAGCAATAATACTCTTCATGCCTACTCCCTAGTTAACGCAGCATCGCCTCATAGAAAAAACAATGTTTACTCTCAGACTTCGTGACGATTTAGAGCTTGGTTTGCTTGAACAACGTCATGCAGAGGAATTGTTTGCCTTGGTCGATCAAAATCGAGACTATCTGCGAGAATGGCTTCCCTGGCTAGATGACAATCAGTCAATGGCAGATACTCAAAAATTTATCCAGAATTCTGTAGAACAGTTTGCCAATAATGGAAGCTTTACAGCGGGCATTTTGTATCAAGGTAAATTAACTGGTTGTATTGGATTTCATCTCATTGATAGGTCGAATCGAGCGACAAGTATTGGCTATTGGTTAGGTGCTTCATTTCAAGGCAAGGGTTTAATGACTGAGGCTTGCCGGGGTCTAGTCGAATATGCCTTTAAAGAACTTAACTTGAACCGCATACAGATACGCTGTGCCACAGAAAATCAAAAAAGCCGCGCCATTCCAGAACGGCTAGGCTTTAGGCAAGAAGGAATTCTACGACAAGCCGAATGGCTTTATGACCACTATGTTGATCTGGTAATTTATGGCATGCTTGCCAGTGACTGGTCAGACGAGTCGGCAAGATTCACGATCAACCGATTATATACCTCTGACCAAAATAAAGGATGTTCTAAATAAGGATTCATGCCTGGAAATGGAGAAGACATAAAAAACTCCTTATAAATGACCTCTAATTTGAAAATAGGAAGTGGGGAGTAGAGAGCAGGAAAGAGAAATTTTCCTTGTTCATTGTGTACGCAGTTTGTATGGGTTTAACAAGAAAGAAACTTATTTTCTTTTTTCCTTTTTAATCGGTACTTCCTTTGCGGGTAAGCAAGAGCGCAAGTAAAGGCAATGGCGGACGCTGTTGCTAATTGGTGTTGTGAACCCTTCTATGGATTCAACCATCCCACCTAACTTTTCAACCACTGGTTTTAGCTCTTCAGTTTCATCATCTGTCCAATGACCTCGATAGAGGATGGCTAAACCATCAGTTTTCAGCAAGCGTAGTGCATACTCAGCACAGATGGATACTGGCGCAACGGCTCTGAGGAGGGCAATGTCATAAGCTTGTCTATGCTGGGGCTGTTTAGCGACTTGTTCAGCTCTGCCAGTTAATGGAGTAGCATTGTCAATCCCTAGTTTGGCTACCAATGTTTCGAGAAAGTTTATTTTTTTGCGAGTGGAATCGAGTAAGGTAACAGAAAAGTGGGGAAACGCGATCGCTACTGGTACCCCCGGAAATCCTGCACCTGTTCCGATATCAATCACACGCTGTGGTGAAGTCATAGACTGCAATTGAGGTAACACTCCTCGCAGAGAATCCCACAAGTGCTTTTCCCAAAATTCAACGGGCGTTGTAATTCGAGTTAAATTTAACTGACGATTGCCTAGCAAAATCTCTTCATAAAGGCGCTGAAATAACTGCTTTTGTTCGTGATTAGGTTGCCAGCTTAGGGTTTGCTGCCAAACCTCCGCCATATCCGGTAGCGGTAAAGAGTCTTGGTCATTGGTCATTAGTCATTAGTCCGTGGACAGTTGCAACGCATAGCTTACAATCGACCACGGACAAAAGACCAGGATTTTAAACGAGTTGTTCAGGTATTTCCCGGTTTAGCTTTAAGCCACCGATTGCGGTTGTGGCACTTGGGTTTTCAAGCTAGCGGGGTCAACTGTTTTTAATTCTCCGTGGTTGAGAGTCCAGCAGCGATCGGCAATTTGTAATAATTCACCAGCATCGTGAGTAACGACAAACAGCGTCCAATGAGGCTTGAGCTTCGCCAGGAGATTTACCAACTGTCGTCGCATTGACCAGTCTAAGCCCGCTGTCGGTTCATCTAATAGTAAAATATGGGGTTGCCGAATCAGTTGCACGGCTAGAGCAAGGCGTCGCTGTTGACCCCCACTCAATGCATGGGGCCCATTGGTGAGCGGTAAATCAGCCAGTCCAACTTCCCCTAGGGCTTCATAAACTCTTTGTGACCCTAACTCCGGATGTCCCAACCGCAATTCCTCCAGAATTGTGCTGCCACAGAAATGTCGCTCTGGAAACTGAAATACCAATCCTCCTAGTTGTTGCAGGTGTTCCGAAGTAAGTTCCTGATCTCGCCAAAAGATAGTCCCTGCTGTTTGCTCTGCTAGTCCTGCCAAAATTTCTAATAGTGTAGTTTTGCCAGAGCCACTTGGACCAATGACTAGTCCTAGTTGTTGAGGTGCTAGTTCTAGATCCAGAGATTTTAAGATAGCCGAGGGGGTAGCCGGAGGATGGTAAGTCAGGTTTCTGATATAAAGCATTAAGATCGGTGCTTTGAAAAGGGCTGTTTGGAGTTAAGAGGCGATCGAGCACACATTAGCTCTCAAGAGAGCTACTATGTCAGTTTTACTGCTTAGTGCAACGTAAAGAGGACTAATGCAGTAGCTTCAGGAGAAACTAGCAGCACAAACGAGGAATATCCTCAGGCTCATCGCTAGAATAATTGATGTCAAGGTCGATGCACTGGTTTGTCAGACATCGTCAACAAAAGAGCAGTAGCTGCTAACCTAGCATGATCAATTCGTTCATCTTAATTTTGACAGACTCAACCTTGACTCTCCAAACTCTTATCGATTGGAACTTTAAATCAACCATAACGTCAGACTTTAATCAAGGATTATTTTTGTGAGGATGACAATGTCTAATTGGTTTCCCGCACCAAAACGAACTGTGAAAGCCCTTACCAGTGCAGCAGTTGTGTTAGTCAGTATGTGGGTCACACCTACTCTTGCTGGTGATCCTTTTCGCAACACTAGTCCTCGCAACATTGGCAACAATACTCAAGCCGCTTTCGACGCCATCTTCAAAGATGGAAACTACCAACAAGCCAAGAGTTACCTCAGCAAAGCGGAAGCTAGTGAACCTAATGAACCTTTAGCTTATGCCATGCTGGCATCTCTAGCTTATACCAATCAAGATTGGGATACCCTCAATCGCTACGCCGCCAAAACTTTACAAACCGCAGAGCAACTAAAGAGTACTGACCCTTTACGCAGCAACCTTTACATCGCGGTGGGTCAGTTTTTAGAAGGTACTTACAAGTTCAAGAAAGAAGGTCCTGTAGGAGCTTTAAGCCGATTGCAGAAAGTCTTCCAATCTCTGGACGATGCTAAAAAAGTTGACCCTAACGACCCAGAGCTGAACTTGCTTACGGGCTATATGGATTTGATCTTAGCGGTGAATTTGCCATTTTCTGACCCAGCTAAGGCGATCGAGAGGTTAGAAAATTATGCATCTCCCAAATACTTGGCTTATCGTGGTATTGCAGTTGGCTATCGCGATTTGAAAAAGCATGATAAAGCGATGGAATACGTAGAGCGTGCCCTTGGCATAACACCAGGGAACCCAGATTTGTTATACCTTAAAGCGCAAATTTTAAGGAACCAAGGTAAGCAGCAAGAATCTCTAGAATTTTTCAATAAAGCTTTGGAAAAAAAGCCTCAACTACTCAAGGGTAATATTTCCCAAATTAGCTACGAGAAATGTCGGCTCGAGATTAGCATAAACAATAGCAGTCGCGATTGCTACAAGGAAGCTTTTGGAAGTTAAGTAGCTTCACGCTAAGCCGAATGGTGCTGACTTAAACAAAATTACGTAGGCTGGTTGAGGAACGAAACCCAGCACACCTTACAAATTGTTGGGTTTCGTTCTCGCTCAATCCAACTTGTAGTTTCTACACTATACTATGAGCGCACTCCTTGCAGGATTCGCAGCTATGGCGATCGCCAGCCTGCTACCACCACATTAACTACTACGCTTGGAAGCTATCACGTCTTTAAGCTACTTGCCTTTCATTATCAGCTCAAAGAGTGATACAAACTGTTACTATCATTGTTTTCATTGCTAACTCTGGAAGTACCTCAGGTATAATCACCCCAGTGTCAATGAATACCGCTTGCGCTAAAAATGGCTCGATTAAAAATTGTTAACAGCTTTGATAGTAGTTTTGTCCTAGCTCCAGAAGCCAGAAACAACTTATTCAGTTTGCTGGCCAGTGAAAGCTTCTTGAACCAAGTAGCTGGACAAATACAAGGGCAAAAAGTTGAGTTTACAGAACTACTTTTTCAGCCCGTTCCTTACAGTGCAGCAACACCAAAAGGAATGCCAACAGAATTTGAGCAATACCACGAATCAGATGATTACCTCATCATTAACGTGCCTCCTAGCTTGATGTTCCAAGCTAAAATATTCAACCCCAGCCGCCTGTGTGCTATTTATCGAAAAGTCATATAGTACTCATCCCCTAAAGGTTTGGTACACAGAACACTTATTGGGAATCAGGAATTGGGAATTTTGAAAAGCACTCTTCAACTCCCAATGCCTAATTTCGACTACATCATCTGTAGCAGACAAAACATAGAAATAGTATAAAATTTTTTTCTTCTTGCGATGGCTCCTGAAATACAAATCCCCACCCTCACCGACTTAGACTATATTCCTTATCTTGATGAGACTGGCAATTTACCGGATGATTTGCAAGGAAAAATAGGAACTTACGCAATTTTTGATCAGGATAAAACCCTACAACTCGTAAACTACTCTCGCGATATTTATCTCAGCCTTAAGCAACACCTGGTACGTCAACCGAAATTCTGCTATTGGCTAAAAGTCCAAACCATCGATCGCCCCAATCGTACCCAGTTAGAAAATATTCGTGATGCGTGGATTGAGGAAAATGGTACAACCCCTCCTGGTAATGGCTCAGACGAAGCAGTCTGGAATCATCCTATCGATGCCAAACAGACGATGACAGACGAAGAGCAGGTAAGCTATCAAAAAGGCGATGGCTTGATGCAAACTAAATTGCTAAAACAAGTTGCACGACGAGTTGAAGCACAAATTTTAGAGGTGTTAAAATCTCGTGGCGTGCAAACAGAAATTCGCTTCAATCCAAAACTTAAAGAAAATGGTTTACTTGACTTAAAGTAAAACTTTATCTCCTTTGGGGGATTTGAAAACATGTCATAAGAGTACAATTCAGGCAACGGGTGGATGATTGTTAAGCTCATTCCCTGCACTTCAGTCGCGGGATTTCGTGGTAATTGGTAATTGGTAATTGGTAATTGGGAAGAACTACCTATTACGCATTCCCCATTCCCCAAATCGCGGACGGTGGTTCCTTCCCAAACTGTTAGCGAAGCGGGGCGGCAAAGACGGCGCACAGTATGGGGCTTCCCTGCCGATTTTCTGTGACCCTTATTTTTGATTGATTTAAAAAAGCTTTCCTGAATTGCTCATGACGTCAACACTCTTAAATAATCGCTATCGTGTGCTTCAGAATCTGGGGGCTGGTGGGTTCGGTAACACCTTTCTTGCCGAAGATACTCACATGCCTTCAGGACGGCGCTGTGTGATTAAACAGCTCAAGCCTGTGACGCACGACCCGCAGGCTTATAAGTTGGTACAAGAGCGGTTTCAACGGGAAGCAGCAGTTTTAGAGGATCTGGGGGAAGGAAGCAACCAGATTCCTAAGTTGTTTGCTTACTTTACAGAAGCTGGACAATTTTACTTGGTACAAGAGTATATCGAAGGCGACACTCTGGCTAAAAAGGTACAACAGCAAGGTAGGCTTTCTGAAAACGAAGTTCAGCAAATACTCGTTAGTCTTTTGCCAGTGTTGGACTATGTTCATAACCGCCGCATGGTTCACCGAGATATCAAACCGGAGAACATAATTATCCGGAAACGGGATGGGTTGCCCGTGCTGATTGATTTTGGCGCTGTCAAAGAGGCGATGAACACGCTGGTAAACCCAAATAACTCAGCTCCATCAATGGTGATTGGAACGCCTGGGTTTATGTCTGCGGAACAAGCCAAGGGACGCCCAACTTTTGCCAGTGACTTGTACGGTTTAGGATTGACAGCCGTGTTTTCGCTTACAGGCAAAATGCCTCAGGACTTGCCAGTAGACGATCGCACAGGCGAAATAACCTGGCGTCAGTATGCTCCGAATATCAACCCCAACCTGGCGATGGTGATAGATCGAGCGATTCGGTTTAGTGTACGCGATCGCTTTGCCACCGCAAGAGATATGCTCAACGCCTTGCAATCTGCTGCTGCTGGTACACCTTCAGATATAGCAACGGCGGTAGTTTCCCCTGCTGGTTTACCCCATGCCCCAAACTCTCCAATTCCACCAACCGCAAACCCTTTCCCTCCACAAACGGTTCCCGTTGGTAACAATCCTGTTATCCCAAGAAATCAGCGTAATCCCTTAGTAACAGTCGGTTTAATTACAGGGGGTTTGCTCCTTGCTATAATCGCGCTCGTCCTGGGATTAAGGCGATCGCCTCAGCCCTCCAGTACCGTCTCGTCCAATTCTGAGCCTACCTCAGAACAACCTACTCCTGTGCCCTCCTCCTACTCAACACCGTCACCTTCACAGCCTGCCAATTCTGAACCAACATCAGGACAACCGACTCCTGTTCTACCCGCCTCAATTCCTTCCCGTTCACAGCCTGCCAATTCTGAACCAACATCAGGACAACCGACTCCTGTGCCACCCTCCTACTCAACACCCTCACGTTCCCGTTCACAACCTTCAGAACCCACGCCGTCGATTCCTCCTCAATCCCCTTCACGGCGAGCGCCTCAAGCGCCCTCACCGATACCACCTCAAATCCCTTCACCTGCACCCAGAAACGACAACCAAAATCCGAATCAATCTACGAACATTCCTGCATTCACCCCAGGAACTCAGCAACGCTATGTCAGAGAGGAGTTAGGTCAACCTACAAAAGTATCATCAGGTGTATGGCCCAATACCCGTGCCGTACTCTATGAAGATTTTGTACCCGGTCAGGTCAGCCTAGGATATTTGTTTGACCGTAGTTCCGGACGTCTTCGCCAATCAGAGGCATCCTTTTCTGACGCTGTTGCACTAGGAACGATGTCAGGGACATTGAATAAAATGCTCAACGGCAATGCCTCTGGTGATATCGAACAGGGGCTAGAAGCCGTATATCAAGGTAAATCTAATCGCTATACGTTCGTGAGTGGTCGAGATAATAGCTTGAAAGGCGTGATCGAACGTAGCGATCGCGATCGTATCTACATGGCAGTTTGGGAAGCCGACTTACATTAAAACGGATTTGGTCACACCACATTCGTGGGGGTCTGGCTTAGGTACAAATAGTTTATTGGTTCTAAGCCCACTAAACTATAATCGCGTGATCTGCAAGGCACCAACAGAATTTGATGCTGTGCTAGACATTCAGATGCTCGATCTTGAAAGCCAACCTGGACAGGTTTGGACAGGAGCTGTCTATAACTATACTGGTGGCTTTAACGTAGAGGCTGAACGTACCTTTGGCAGTGCCCAAGACAATACTTTGCGTCATACTTACAGCTATCGACAAGCTTTGGGAGATATTAAAAGCGAAATCACTGGTATCTTTGACTTCCGTCGGAGCAAATTGGTACTGGTTAATTCTCCTTACGGAAACAGCGATCGCTACCAAGCTTACCAGCAAGCTGTTAAATCCTTCAGGTGGATCAAGTGATTAGACTCTTGCGCTTGGGAAGTAATCTATTCCACATCTAACATGCATAATTTGAAGGCTGAACTCCAGTTGCGGCTTGACTCTAGCAGGAAAAATAAATGTCGAGCGGCTTAGCAGTAACTGCCACAAGATATCTTAACTCCCTAAGCCACCTCACTCAAAGTCATGTTTATTAACTCAGTCCAGCTTATCGCTATTATTAGAGAAAGCTAAGACTTTTAGCTAATTAATAATAAAACCGAAATTAGCAATCAATGACTAGCAGCAGAAGAAAAAAAATAATTGCCTTAATAAACCTTGTTATTTTTACTATCCTGCTTATATACTTACCCCTATTTCAAGAAGTCTTATCAGCAAAGGATTCACCTTACTTGACTACTTTAAACGAAGTTTGGCAAGAGGTTAACGACCAATTTTTTGATCCAAAATTTAATGGTATTGACTGGAACGCGAAACGAGAAGAGTACCAGAATCGAATTAAGCCAGCTCAATCTTTAGAGGAAGCCTCAGTTATTATTAATCAAATGCTCTCTGAGCTGAATACCTCTCATACTCGTTTTTATTCTAAATTAGAACCTGCGTATTATCAACTTATTGGTATCTTTGATGGAGGAAATTTTAGAAAAGAAATCAACAGAGTTTTTCCTGATGGAAAATTAGACTATACAGGAATTGGAATTTTTACTAAAGAAAGCAACGGAAAAACCTTTATAACAGCAATTCTAGATGGTAGTCCTGCTGCAAAAACTGGTCTTAAAGTCGGAGATGCTGTGCTGGCAGTTGATGGTAAGCCATATCAGGCGATTCAATCCTTTGTTGACAAGACAGATCAAGACGTTAAGATATCGGTTCAACGAACTCCCGACGCAACAAGCGTCCAAGAGATAACTGTAATCCCCAAGAAGCTCAACCCGAATACGCTTTTCTTAGATGCTATGCGGGAGAGTGCCAAAATTGTTGAGCGCGATAGCAAAGCGGAAGGCGGTAGCGTCCTTCGCAAAAAAATTGGTTATATTCATATTTGGTCTTATGCGGGTGATCAGTATCAGCAACTGCTGGTTAGCGAGATGGGCTATGGCAAGCTTAAAGATGCAGATGGTTTGATATTAGATCTTAGAGATGGATGGGGTGGAGCCCAACCAAATTATCTCAACATTTTTACAGAAAAAGTTCCAGTCATGACTCAAATCCCGCGTGATGGGATAAAGAGGAACCTGGATCTTCAATGGAGAAAACCAGTCGTTATGCTTGTCAATAACGGCTCCAGAAGTGGTAAAGAAATTCTTGCTTATGGTTTTAAGAAATATAAACTCGGAAAGGTCGTGGGAACAAAAACAGCTGGAGCTGTTGTTGGTGGAAGTCCTTTTCTCCTGGAAGATGGCAATCTGTTGTACCTAGCAGTAGTTGATGTTCTTGTTGATGGAGAACGACTGGAAGGCAAGGGAGTCATACCAGATATTGAGGTTCCTTTTCCACTAGAGTACGCTCAGGGAAAAGACCCTCAACTCGAGAAAGCCATAGAAGTTTTATTGGAGTAACTGTAGCTGCCTCATCTCATCAAGAAGGCATGCTTCATTAAGTTGCATTAAGTTACACCATGGATAGTTCACAGAGGCTATGGTGAATCTTTCCCAGTTGTAGAGAAATGAATTTGAAGTGATTTGTGCCAGTATGTACCAAGTTGGCGTTGAACATGTAGTGCAGGCGTCTTGCCCATGCAGATGAAATGCCTGTACTCAGGTTGCACGCTTTAGAAAGCGACTTAGGCTGGGTTGTCCCCCAGTGGGATGGAAGTGCTGGAAAACCTCTTTTTCCTCCCACCCTTGCCTAATTCACAGGCTATTCTCATTCCTAACCAGCAACACCAGCTTGTTCTAGTGGCGAGAGTCTCTGCTTTCGAGCACTTCTATGGGAAATATTAATTTTGTAAAGGCTATAGCCTGCGGGATGACAAAATTTGCTTAGAGCGAGAAGGCAAGCTATACACAGGCTTTGTTATTATTCTTTCCCCAGAGTCACCAAAGACAGATAACTTGATAAGACTTTACCTTGGCATTCTAAGCTGGGCGTTGTTATGATTTTGCTGTTTATCTCACACTGATTTGATGCGAATCCGGACAATTACAGATCTTTTCAAATTTTTTATATGGAGAGCGGGTTGATTTACCGTGTCTTTACAGTTGGTTCATCAGTTTACGATTAGGATAATCATCTAGAGAAAGAAACAACAAATTTTTCTCATTTGGTTTGTGTGCTAACAATCTACCCAACTTGCAAACGGGTCTCCTTGAAAATTACGAGGTAATTACATGAAAGCAGTGATCCTGGCTGGAGGTCTTGGTACTCGCATCAGTGAAGAAACTTCCGTCAGACCAAAACCAATGGTCGAGATTGGTGGTAAGCCAGTTCTCTGGCACATCATGAAAACATACTCGTCCTACGGCATTGATGAATTTATCATCTGCTGCGGTTATAAAGGATATGTAATTAAGGAGTATTTTGCTAACTACTTCTTACACATGTCCGATGTCACATTCGACATGCGATTTAACCAAATGAACGTTCATTCTGGTTATGCAGAACCGTGGAAAGTCACCTTGGTTGATACGGGTGAAAATACAATGACCGGAGGACGACTCAAGCGAGTAAAAGAGCATGTTGGCAAAGACACCTTCTGCTTCACATATGGAGACGGTGTAAGTTCTGTCAATATCAAAGAGTTGCTTGACTTTCATAAAGAGCAAAAGACCTTAGCAACATTGACAGCAACCCGACCAGCAGGGCGTTTTGGAGCGCTGGCGTTGGGAGAAGATGACAATAAAATTGCTAGCTTTCGGGAGAAGCAAGATGGAGACGGGGCTTGGATCAATGGTGGTTATTTTATCTTAGAACCAGAAGTTATTGACTACATAGCAGATGATGCAA
>DATNPH010000166.1:0-49541 GCA_036703315.1 Coleofasciculaceae cyanobacterium | reverse complement strand
TTTCAGTAATATTGAACCCGCAGCTGATGCTCCAACAGTGATTAAAAATCTTCGGCGCGAAAAATTGGACATAGAATCTCCTTGCAGCTAATCCTCTCTTGTAGTAGGGCTACTAAACAATTGCTATTGTTTTAGGGAATTGAAAGCTCTTGTATGGTTTAGGTGCTACGAGCAACCTATGCTTAGGCTTATAAAAACCTAGCGGCTTTCCTTTAGGGAATTTGGCGATTGCTGAGTTACATCAAATCAGTGGTAAACCTAATCTATAGGGATAAGACTAGGTTAAGGGAACTTGTCATTGTGAGGTGGGTGAAGAAACTCGTTACTCCTTCACTTCCTTGGCAATGACAATTTATTAACTTGTTTTCAACTTGGTATCAGCTTACCACCTTCGGCTGATGAATAATTAGTTTTCTAGGGCAAAAACTAAAAGAATATTAAATGATATTTATAAATAAGCTTATTGATGTTTTGATAGGGAAGGATTCCAGATAGTTTGTATAGAGCTATATCTATAGTAACCATTGATTTTACCGTCTATTTTCCAGAAATGGTGGAAAAATTTCAGGCACTGCTACGAGGTGAAGTGGTTGCCAATGGCCAACTAGAAGAAGCGTTTGAGATTGTTCGCTCTCGTCCCTCACAAATTGACATCTGATAGACTGCCAGTACACAGTTTTCAGTCTCCTTTAGCTGACCTCACTACCGTTGTCAAGAACACTGTTCAACCCAAGCAGCTTTCTGCTGCATTGCAATGACCAAGATTACACAACCGACACCCGTACAGAAACCAGCTTTCGATTTACTGAGTCTTCAGCTGTAGTGTACCCAGTAAACGAGCAGTGACAATTGCCTGAATTAAGCTCATGGAAATCTGTTTGGCGATTTTGGCTAATCTAACTTCGGTTTAGAAAAGCCTTGATTTCCCCCACCAGCCACTCCTTCTCCGGCTGCGTCAGAAAAGAGCCAAAACGATGCTTGCGCCACTTCGACCTCAGCAGGCAGACTGTAAGGAATTTTTTATTCAGAGCATTCGGCAAAGTGATAGAGCTTTCAGTGCCAGATGCTGACCACTTTGTAAGTCTTCAGCAAGGTATGTCGTCCCGCTCCCACCTTGCCCCAAGGTGTCTACAATGCAATACCGTTGCGCAATAATCTCTTCCGCCTTGTGCAGCAGTTCCATAAAGCTTCCCTAGCGTGAAGTTGTAACCTGGTATGTATGTGTTCCCGTCAGTTCACTGGAACTGTGCAGAGCGTCCAACCTAATAGCACCTTGACTCTGCACAATTAGGGGTGAATATCACTAAATTGTCGCTTCCGCAAAGAAAACATGCCAGACGAAAAAGACGCCAATCTGACTCACCCCAATGCTACTAATCCGGCTACAACAGCACGGACAGAGTCAGACTCTTTGCAAACGTCCTTGGTACTGCTGCGGGAGCAAGCATTGCAGCGACTCCGCAACGGCTTGCGACGTGGACAACAAAGCATGACAGACTGGCAGGGGGGACAGCTGGCGGTTTCCGCTGTACCGGGTGCTGGGAAGTCTACGGGTATGGCAGTGGCAGCAGCGTTTGCGATCGCACGTCACCAACTCCACGGACGGCGTCAGCTAGTTGTCGTCACCTTCACCCGCTCTGCTGCCGCTAGTATTAGAACTAAAATCCGCCATAATCTCAAAGAGCTGCGCTTACCACAAAACAGCTTCGTTGTCTATACTCTGCACGGTTTGGCGCTGAACATTGCCACCCGCCATCCAGAGTTGTCGGGACTCAATCTTGAGAGTGCAACCTTGGTGACACCGAATCAAAGTCATCGATTGATTCGTGCCTGTGTGGAGCAGTGGATTGCCGCCAACCCGCGCCGTTATTCTACTCTGCTAGAAGGGCGTCAGTTTGATGGGGAAGAGACCGAGCGGCTGCGACGGCAGTCGGTTCTGCGGACTGAGGTGTTACCTAGCATTGCACAAATCGTCATCCACGAAGCAAAAAGCTCTGGTTTATTGCCTCATGACTTATGGGAAATCAGCCAACAGACGCCGGATGCTTATGAGATTTTAGCGATCGCCGCTGGCTTATACGAACAATACCAAGCCGTAGCGCGTAGCCGTGACTTCATCGACTACGACGACATGATTCTCGCCGCACTAAGAGTGCTGGAAAACGATGCTGTCCGCAAGCTATGGCAGAATCAATTCTTTGCTGTGTTTGAAGACGAAGCTCAGGATTCGACACCCCTGCAATTCAAACTGTTAGAAACTCTTGCCGCTAACCCCACGGACTTAGATACACCGCTAAACTTAATTCGGGTGGGTGACCCCAATCAAGCGATTAACTCCACCTTTACCCCAGCTGACCCAGTCTATTTCAATCAGTTCTGCGAAGCTTGTAAAGCCACGGGTCGTCTAGCAACCATGGATCAAGCGGGTCGTAGTAGCCGAATCATCATCGACGCTGCCAACTTTGTCTTGAACTGGGTCAATAACTCCGGGTTGACGGGTGCTGAGCAAGCCTTTCGCCCTCAAGCGATTCGTCCCGTTAATGCTGATGACCCTCAATCCGATGCTAATCCTAACCCTATGGGTCGAGGCTTAGAAATCTGTACTCCCCGTGACATCTACCAGACTGTCGAAATCATTGGAGAACGGGTGGTTGAGTTATTCGCAGAGAACCCCACGCACCGAGCTGCCGTGTTAGTGCGGGAGAATAGGCAAGGTAATTTTGTTGCCCAGAAGCTGGATTATCTGAGGCGTCAGCATGGAATTGAGGTCTTTGATGTTGCTGGGAGCGATCGCCACTCTCACGTTCCTGCTGAAATCCTGGCACTCCTGCAATTCCTCGACCGACCCCATTCCCCCGATTACCTGAAAGCCGCACTAGAAGTCCTCGTACAGCGCCAGCGGATTCCCACTCAAGACCTTAACGCCCTCGCTACCTTCCCAGAACAATTCCTCTACCCCGGTCCCCTCGATCCACAGCAAACACCGTCAGTGCGTCAAGCTCGCCGCTACTGTAGCAGTCTGCTTCGCGCTCGTTTGGAACTGCCCCACTACCAGCTGATTTCTTTCTTAGCTCTCACGTTAAACTACGACCAATCTGAGTTAGCAACAGCGGATAAATTAGCAGAGCGGATTGCCAGACAGACCTATGGCAACAGTTCCATGATTAACACCCTCGCTGCTCTTAGCGAAATCGTCAATTCGGAACGCTTTGAACCCGTAGAAACCGAAGACGCCGACTCCCGCTATCTCCGCGCCGGACAGCTCACCGTCATTACGATGCACAAAGCCAAGGGACTGGACTGGGACTATGTCTTCCTGCCGTTTTTACATGAAGACACGCTGCCTGGTAGTCCTTGGGTACCCACAGCGGCTCAGTTTTTGGGAGACTTTACCCTTGCAGAAGTTGCTAGGGCACAAATTCGCGCCAGTCTCCATCAGCGGTATCCCTTGCCAATGGCAATGGAGGCGTGGGAACAAGCTGGACACCTGAAGACTGCCGAAGAGTTCCGCCTCCTCTACGTTGCAATGACAAGAGCAAAACGCCTGCTGTGGATGTCGGCGGCCCAAAGGGGACCATTTCGCTGGAATACTTTTAGTGGTCACTCGTCGGACAACTTGCAGCAGAAAAAGCCTTGTCCTGTGTTGCCAGCTTTAAAGAGTAAGTTCCCGCAATCGGTGGTTCCACTGTCTGCGATTCTGAATTAGGCTCATCTCCCTCTCTCCCTCATCTCCCCCATCCTTTCAAGACGATGCTCTAGGAGCTTGTTAAGATATTTAACACTTCTTAATTCACAGATTTTGGTCAGGGTTTCTTCTACTAACAACATTTAGGACTTAGTCACATTTCGTCAGGTTGCTCGATTACCTTTCTCAGAGGAGAACCCCACTGTGATTACCCTTCCCGGATACCAGATTCTCGCCCAAATCTATGAGAGCACCAGTACACTCGTTTATCGAGGCATCCGAGAGCAGGATAGTCAACCCGTTATCCTCAAGCGTTACAAAGAAGACTATCCTACACCGTCACAACTCGCCAGATATAAGCAGGAATATGAAATCACCCGAAATCTGAATCTCAATGGCGTTGTCAGAGCAAAAGGTTTAGAAAAGTACCACAATACTCAGGTCATCATCTTCGAGGATTTTGGCGGTGAATCCTTAGCTCAATTGGTGAATAACCAAACGTTGACGCTGGAGGAATTTCTGGCGATCGCAATAGAGATTGCTGAGACTTTAGGAGAGATTCACGCCGCTAATATCATCCACAAAGATATTAAACCATCTAATATCTTTTTTAATTCAGAAAAGGGGCAAGTCAAACTTAGTGATTTTGGGATTTCCTCGGTTCTATCCCGCGAAAATCCTACGATTAAAAATCCAAATGTTTTAGAAGGTACCTTAGCTTATATATCGCCAGAGCAAACTGGCAGGATGAATCGCTCGCTGGATTACCGCACTGACTTTTACTCACTTGGGGCTACCTTTTATGAACTACTGACTCATCAACTCCCGTTCGTTACTCATGATGCCTTGGAGTTGGTACATTATCATATTGCCAAACAGCCGATTTCACCGCATGAAATCAATCCAGAAATTCCCCAAGCCGTTTCAGATATTGTGATGAAACTGCTAGCAAAAACGGCAGAGGAGCGCTATCAAAGTGCCTGGGGACTTAAAGCTGATTTACAGGAATGTCTGAGTCAGTTACAAACTCATGGTCAGATTGCAAAGTTTCCCCTTGGTCGTACTGATATTTCTGATAAGTTTCAAATTCCGCAAAAACTGTATGGCAGGGACAAAGAAGTTGCAACTCTACTTGCAGCGTTTGTTCGCGTAGCGTGCGCGGAGCGCAAACGAGTTGCAGCAGGGGAGAGGGTAACAGACGGAGAATTTAATCCTCACTCCCGAATGGAAATGATGCTCATTAGCGGGTATTGCGGCATTGGCAAATCGGCTCTGGTACGAGAACTTTATAAGCCTATCACTAGGCAGCGTGGCTATTTTATTTCTGGTAAATTTGACCAACTTCAGCGAAATATTCCCTACGCAGGGTTTGTTAGTGCATTCAGTGATTTAGTACGGCAATTATTAACCGAAAGTGAAGCACAACTAGCTAGCTGGCGAGAGAAACTTTTAGAGGCGATCGCACCTAATGCTCAGGTAATAATTGATGTGATTCCTGAAGTGGAACTGATTGTCGGACCACAATCTCCCGTCGCTGAGTTAGGACCAGCTGAGTCACAAAACCGCTTTAATCTCGTCTTTCTAAACTTTATCCGAGTGTTTTGTCAACCTGAGCATCCGTTGGTCATTTTTCTAGATGATTTGCAATGGACTGGGGGGGCTACGCTCAAATTAATCGAGTTGATGATGACGGATGACCAGATGCAATATCTCTTTCTAATTGGGGCATATCGAGATAATGAAGTCAGTCCCACCCATCCGTTGATGATGACTCTTGAGACGCTACGAAAAGCAGGAACCATCATCAACCAGATTACTCTAGCTCCCTTGACCCTTGAGCAGATTACCAACCTGATTGCTGATACCTTGCATCGCGACATCTTGTCGGTGAAACCCTTAGCAGAACTGGTGGTACGGAAAACTGAGGGAAACCCATTTTTTGTCAATCAATTTCTGAATACTCTTCATCAGGAGAACCTGCTCTTCTTTAACCTCCATCACTCTGAAAGCCCAAGAAAATGGCAATGGGATATAGCGAAAATTGAGGCAATGGACATCACTGATAACGTGGTGGAGTTGATGAGCATAAAATTGAGTAAACTGCCAGCCAGAACACAGCAAGTTTTACGTTTAGCCGCTTGTCTGGGTAACCAATTTGATTTAAACACTCTCTCTTTCATTCATGAGAAATCGCCTAGTGAAACATTTCAAGACCTTCTGCCAGCTGTTCAGGAAGGATTACTCCTCCCAACTTCCGAGTTAGAAGCTTTAGATATAGAAAGTATTACTTCAAATCTGTTAATTTTTAACTATAAATTCCTGCACGATCGCGTGCAACAAGCCGCCTACGCCTTAATGGATGAAACACTTCAAAAGGCGGTTCACTTAAGGATTGGTCGGCTACTGCTGGCGAATCTATCCACAGAAGAACAGACAGAAAGAATCTTTGATCTGGTAGATCATCTGAATCGAGGTCAGGATTTAATTACAGATGAACAGGAACAAATTAAATTAGCTAAATTTAATTTGTTGGCTGGTCAAAAAGCCAAAGACGCAACGGCTTACGCTGCCGCCAAGGACTACTTGAGTGCTGGGATAGCCAGCTTAACTAGTAATAGCTGGAATCAACACTATGAATTGACGTTTGCACTGCACAAAGAACAAGCAGAGATTGAATATTTAAATGGCAATTTTGAGCAGTCGGAAGCCTTGATTTACGTGACGCTAGCGCATACAAAATCAGCCCTTGAAAAGGCAGAGCTATACAACTTGCTGATTGTGCAGTATACCATGCTAGCTAAGTACGAAAATGCAATTCAAGCTGGAAGAGATGCTCTAGCTTTGCTAGGTATAGTTTTGCCTGAAGTGAACTTGCAAACAGCACTTAATGTTGAACTGGGTAACGCCAAAGAAAATTTGGGAGATAGAGAAATTGCGGCGCTGATCACTGAACCACAAATGATTAGTTCTGGTAAAAAAGCAGCCATTAAATTGTTAATGAATATTGACCCACCTGCTTACTTTATCAATCAAGAGTTGTACGCTGTGATTGTGTTAAAGATGGCTAATATCTCTCTCAAATATGGTTCTGTTTCCGAATCCGCCAAAGGTTATACGACTTATGGGCTTATACTGGGTTCTGTTTTGGGGGATTATCAATCTGGCTATGAGTTCGCCCGACTGGGTGTGAATCTCAGTGAGAAGTTCAATGATCTGGCTCAAAAATGTAAAGCCTGTAATATTTTTGCCAATCATGTGATTCATTGGATGAAGCCTATTAAAGATGCCAAGGTTATTAATAAGGAAGGATATAAAGCGGGTTTGGCATCTGGAGAATTCCAATTTGCAGGCTATATTCTGATGCATCAATTCATGAATGAATTTTTTGCAGGTAAAAATATAGAAAATCTTTTAAAGAAGATAACCTCTAAATTAACTTTTGTTACCAAGACGAAAAATAACTTGGCAATCAATTCATTAAGAGGCTACCACCTCTCACTCTCGAATTTATGCAGTATAACTAACGAAAAATTTGATTTTCACAATACTGACATTACTGAAGATCAGTATCTGAAAATTTTCCAATTCCAGCCCGATCCTCACTCACTCTGCCTCTACTATATCCTTAAATGTCAAATTTTCTATCTCTATGAACAGCCGAATGAAGCACTTCAGTATGCTCTAGAAGCAGAAAAGCTACTTCCTTTTATTCTCGGTATAGTCACCGAAGCCGAACATAATTTTTACTACTCACTCTCTTTAGTGGCTCTTTATCCAGAAGCTTCTGAATCAGATAAACAATACTATTGGGAGCACATAATAGCTAATCAAAAGCAAATGAAAATATGGGCAAATAACTGTCCAGAAAATTTCCTGCACAAGTACCTATTGGTAGCAGCGGAAATAGCTCGTGTATCTGGTAAAGACTTAGAGGCAATTGATTTATACGATCGCGCCATAGAATCAGCCAGAGAACAGGAGTTCATTCAGAATGAAGCCCTGGCTAATGAACTAGCCGCAAAGTTCTGGATAGGTAAAAGCAAAGAAGAGTTTGCTCAACTCTACATGACGAAAGCTCACTACGGCTATCAGCTTTGGGGTGCTAAACGCAAAGTAGAAGATTTAGAAGAGAAATATCCCCAGCTGCTAGTCAGAAAATCAACAACCGCAAAAACTGGAATAAAAAACACCACCTCATCTATAGATACGACGAGCAATAAGTCGAGTTCCTGTCTAGATTTAACCACTGTGATGAAAGCTTCACAAGCCATTTCGGGTGAGATTGTGCTGGATAAATTACTGGTTAAGTTGATGCAGATTCTCATCGAAAACGCTGGCGCGCAAAAAGGTTTCTTGATTTTAGAATCCAAAGGGGAACTGCTAATTGAAGCAGAAGGTTCACTCAATCAGAATAATGTCACGGTCTTGCAGTCACTATCCATAGAGAGCCGTCAGGCTCTTTCACTATCAATCATCAATTATGTCGCTCATACCAAAGAAAGTGTAGTCTTGAATGATGCCTCTAGAGAAGGCAATTTTACTAATGAATCCTACATCCAGACGACTCAGCCTAAGTCGATTTTGTGTGCCCCATTGATTAATCAAGGACAACTCCTGGGCATCGTCTATCTAGAAAATAACCTAACCACAGGGGCTTTTACACCAGACAGACTAGAGATGTTAAATCTTCTGTCGGCTCAAGCAGCTATCTCGATTGAAAATGCTCGCCTCTACACAAATATGGAAGAGCTTAATAAGGCTTACTTTCGCTTTGTCCCGCGTCAATTTCTTGAATTCTTGGGAAAGCAAAGTATTGTCGATGTCCAGTTGGGCAATCAGGTACAAAAGGAAATGTCCGTGCTATTTGCTGACATTCGCAACTTTACCTCCATGTCAGAAAATATGACTCCCCAAGAAAACTTTAAATTTATTAACTCCTATCTGAGCCGTATGGAGCCTGCCATTATTGAAAATCATGGATTTATTGATAAATACATTGGTGATGGGATTATGGCATTGTTTAGTAACAAGGCAGATGATGCTGTAAAAGCTGGGATTGCCATGCTGCATCGGCTTGCTGACTATAATCAATGTCGGATCAAAAATGGCTATGCTCCAATTCGGATTGGTATTGGCATCAATACAGGTTCTTTAACACTGGGTACAGTCGGGGGACACTCCCGAATGGAGGGGACTGTCATTAGCGATACGGTCAATTTAGCCTCTCGCATCGAGGGGCTAACAAAAAATTATGGCATATCGTTATTAATTTCTCACCAAACGTTTGTGCAATTAGAAGATGCTAACCAGTATGCATTTCGCATGATCGGCCTGACTAAAGTTAAAGGAAAATCAGCGGAGGTCACTGTCTATGAGATATTTGATGCCGACTTGCCTAAGATCCGAGAGGGCAAGTTAGCCACAAAAAAAGAATTTGAACAAGCACTGTTGCTCTATAATCAAGGTTCTTTCAGTGACGCAGCACAACAGTTTCAAGATGTCTTGAGGATTAACCCAAAGGATGGTGTCGCTCAAATTTATCTCGAAGAGTGTCAAGGCATTATTAAATCATTCGAGTTGTCGCTGAGAACGGTTTACCGGGGTATACAGGGTGATCGCAAAAGAGACTGAAACCTCCCTGAGTAGAATTCAAAAGTGAGAGATTTGGGTAAGTTGATTAATTTAACGATGCACTCCGATACGGTAACCGCACGTTGCTGGTGGTCAACAGGAAATAGATAGCTGAGGAGCGATCGCCCCCATGGCACTCAAATCTTCAACCCTATGGGTTTCAAACGTTTTTGGCAAAGTGCCTCTACGCACACTCCTCGTAGTACCGTTCGTCCTGCAAATCTTTACCGCCGTCGGGCTTACAGGATGGCTATCGTTACGGAACGGTCAGAAGGCTGTTAACGAGCTTGCGGCTAAGTTGAGTAACGAAGCCACCACTCGCATCGAACAGCATGTCCGAACCCTCGCAGATATTCCCCACCTGTTCTTACAAATGAACGCCGCGGCTATCCGTAGTGGGAATCTAAACATAGACGATTTTCCCAACGTTGAACGCTATTTCTGGAATCAGATTCAACTGACCAACCTAGTCCCTACCCTCTACTACGGTGACGAACAGGGAAATTTCATTTTACTCAAGAAAGACAATCCCGACCTTGTATACATTCGAGACCAGTCTACGGCTCCGATACGCAACATTTATCGCCTCGATCGCCAAGGTAATCGAACTAAGTTAACCCAAAGCGCCCAGTACGATCCTCGTACTCGTCCCTGGTATGAGACTGCCGTACAAGTCGGTAAACCAACTTGGTCTCCCATTTACCTATTTACCGCCTCACCCGATCTAGGTGTTACCCCGGTTCTACCCATTTACAAAGAAACGGGCAGTCTTCGTGGTGTACTGGCGGTTGATTTCACCCTTTCGCAAATCAGTGACTTTCTTCGCACGGTAAAAATCAGTCCGTCTGGACAAGCCTTCATCATCGAGCGTTCTGGACAAATTGTCGCCAGTTCAGCGTCAGAGTTACCCTTTGTCTCTACTAAAGAGGGAAAAGAACGGCGGAATGCAGCTCAAAGCACTAATCTCTTAATTCAGTCGGCAGCGGATTATTTACAACAGAGGTTTGGTGGATTCAACAAAATTGACCGTAACCAGCAATTGATGTTCGATCTCAATGGCAAACGTCAATTTGTTCAGGTAACTGTATTGCGAGACGGTCGAGGTCTTGATTGGCTCCTAGTTGTGGCTATTCCAGAAGCCGATTTTATGGGGCGCATCAATGAAAATACCCGTACTACTATTCTGTTATGTCTAGCTGCCTTGGCGTTAGCAACTCTGTTGGGCATCCTTACCGCCCGTTGGATCAGCACGCCGATTCTCCGTTTGAGCGAAGCCTCTCAAGGAATTGCCAGTGGCGAATTAGACCAAAACGTAGAGGTAAAAGGTGTAAATGAGTTGGAAGTTCTAGCTCACTGTTTTAACCAAATGGCACAGCAATTACGAGAATCCTTTGCCGCGTTGGCAAAGACGAATAGGGAGTTAGAAAGTCGTGTCGATCAACGCACAGCCCAGTTAAAGGAAGCCAACGAAGAAATAACGCTCCTCAACGATCGCCTCAAAGCTGAAAATCTCCGGATGAGGGCTGAACTAGAGTTTACGCGCCAACTGCAACAGATGATCTTGCCCAAACAAGACGAATTGCAGAAAATTCCCGATCTTGAGATTGCTGGCTTTATGGAACCTGCCTCGGAGGTAGGTGGCGATTACTACGATGTACTACAGCACAATGGTCAGGTCAAAATCAGCATTGGCGACGTTACCGGACATGGTTTAGAAAGCGGCGTATTGATGATTATGGTGCAAACGGCTGTGCGGACATTGCTGGAAAACAACGAACTTGACGCCAGGAAATTCTTAAATGTGCTCAACCGAACGATTTATCACAACCTACAGCGGATGAATTCCGATAAAAACCTGACCCTCTTGTTACTGGACTACCAACAGGGACAACTGCGGTTGAGTGGACAACATGAAGAAATGATTATCGTGCGTGGCGGCAAGGTTGAGCGAATAGACACAATAGATTTAGGCTTTCCGATTGGCTTAGAGGCAGACATAGATGATTTTGTTGCCCAAACTCAGGTTCAGCTTCATCCAGGCGATGTCGTGGTACTCTACACAGATGGGATTACGGAAGCTGAAAATCCTCAAAGGGTGCACTACGGAATCGAACGGCTGTGTGAAGTAGTTAGACTCTACTGGCAACACTCAGCCAACCAAATCCAGCAAGCTGTGATTGACGACGTGCGGCAGCATATCGGTAAGCAAAAAGTCTACGATGACATTACTTTGCTGGTACTCAAACAGAAGTAGTCGTTGGTCAAGAGGTCATTGGCAAATAAAAACTGACAACTGACAACTGACAAAGGACAAAATCGATATGGCTCAGATATTCGGAAACTTTAGTGACGAGTTGCCTGTCAATCAGGAATACTTAACGCTTGCCTTTTCACCGAGTTCCGTTCCAGTCAAGCAACGCTGGAAAACGAATGGATTGTCTGCTGATTTTATGGCAGACTATTTTGCAACTTTTTTTCCGGGTAATGAGGGAGAGACTAGTGAAATTAACACTCAAGCACAGGTAAAGAATGTTGTTAGCTTTATCGCCAATGAGTTGTTAGAGAATGCCATGAAGTTTAATGACGAGACATCACCGCATCCCATTAGCATTAGGCTTCACATGGATAGTGAAAGACTTGTGTTTCTGTCTACCAACAGTATCCATCCCCAATCTGTTGGGAAGTTTCAGGCATTCATTGAGGAGTTAACAGCCTCAGATCCTAGCGAATTATACATTCGTCATTTAGAACAAAATGCGGCAGACGAGAGCCATGGCTCTCAGTTAGGCTTGCTGACCATGATGAATGATTACCTGGCAAAGCTAGGCTGGAAGTTTGAAACTGTGCAAAACAATCCAGAGCTAATCACTGTGACCACAATGGTGGAGTTAACAGTCTAGGTCATGAAGAATACACAAGGGACGTTGGGGTGATGGAGATTAAGTCCGGAGAGTATAGCATCTGCTACGACCCAATTACTGAAACCGTGATCTGCCAAGGTTCACTTCGGTTAAGTGGGATGGACGAGTATGCGCCAATTGTACAATTGTTAAATAACCTGGCTGACTCTGAACCAGCAAAAATTACTCTGGATTTGCGATCGCTAGAATTTCTGAACAGTTCAGGGATAAATGTTATTTCCAAGTTTGTGATCAAGGTGCGTCAGAAAGGTACTATTCAGATGGTC
Organism: Coleofasciculaceae cyanobacterium; assembly: GCA_036703315.1. GTDB lineage: Bacteria > Cyanobacteriota > Cyanobacteriia > Cyanobacteriales > Coleofasciculaceae > DATNPH01. The sequence continues at coordinate 37,038 of DATNPH010000166.1, read as the reverse complement.
GTCCAAGGTTCTAAAAATATCCCCTGGCAGGGGAAATCATTGAAGAATTTGCAGCGGCTCATGCCATCTTTGCAGCTGGAATTCGCATAAGAACCCCATAGGTGCATCGTTCTACAGGTATTTTTCATACTAAGCAAATTTTTTGTCAAGGCACCAACCAAAAGGCGATGCAGGTACAACAAGTATCAACTCAAGAGCTACTTTTAGAAATAGAAAAGCTACGGCAGGAAGTGGCAGGCTTAAAGCGGGAGAAAGCTGACCTGGAAATCTTGCTAGAGACGACCACTATCCATGCTGATACGATTGATGCTCAGTTGCATCAGTCGAACAAACAACTACAAGCCGAAATTCTAGAACGCAAGCGTGCCGAAGCCGTGCTACAAGCCTTGGCAACAGAACTTCAATCAGTTTTAGCAATTGTAACCAGAGATAAAACTGACCTGGAAATCTTATTAGAAACCGCCACGGAACATGGCGATAGTGTTGAAGATTTGTTGTATGACAAGGCAAGGGAGGCAGTCCGAAAAAGTGAGAGGAGGCTAACCAAATTTCTGGAAGCCGTGCCGGTGGGGGTGGGAATCTTGGATCTGACGGGCAAACCCTATTATCGCAATCAGAGGGCGCAGCAATTACTTTGCAACGAAAGCGCGTCGCCAGAGTTAGGGGATAACTTGGCATTTTGTCAAATCTATATAGCTGGAACCAATCAGCTTTACCCAAGTGACCAACTGCCTGGAATGCGGGCATTGAAGGGCGAAAGTGCGCGTGCTGATGATCTGGAAATTCATAAAGGTGATCAAGTTATCCCTCTGGAAAGTTGGGGTACGCCCATTTTTGATGACAAGGGTAATGTTGCTTATGCGATCGTTGCCTTTCAGGATATTACAGATCGCAAACGTGCCCAAGCAGAAAGTGTCAAGTTCACCCATGAACTCTACAACCTCAACGAAGCTTATGAACGCTTTGTGCCACGTCAATTTCTCCAGTTGTTGAATAAAGAAAGCATTGTCGATGTCCAATTAGGCGATCAGGTGCAGCAAGAAATGTCGGTGCTATTTGCCGATATTCGCGACTTCACCACCCTATCGGAAAGCATGACTCCACAGGAAAATTTCAAATTTATCAATGCTTTCTTTTCTCGCATGGAACCTGCAATCATCGAAAATCAAGGTTTCATTGATAAATACATTGGCGATGAAATTATGGCACTGTTTAGCGGCGGTGCGGATAATGCCGTCAAAGCAGGCATTGCTATGCTGCAAACGATTACTGAATATAATCGTCATCGCGCTAAGTCGAGTTATGTGCCGATTAATATCGGTATTGGCATCAATACTGGAACGTTGATGCTAGGTACAGTTGGGGGAAAATCCCGGATGGATAGCACGGTTATTAGTGATGCTGTCAACTTAGCTTCTCGCCTTGAAAGACTCACCAAAGATTATGGAGTATCGTTATTAGTCTCTCATCACACTTTTTTGCACTTACAAGATTACAACCAGTATTCTTTTCGAATCATCGAGCGCCTGAAGGTGAGAGGAAAATCAGCGCCAGTCAGTGTTTATGAAATCTTTGATGCCGAACCGCCTGAAATCAGAGCGGGCAAATTAGCCACAAAACAAGAATTTGAACAAGGATTATTGCTTTACTATATGGGGTCTTTGGGTGAAGCGGCACACCGATTTCAAGAGTGTCTGCACGTTAACCCAAGCGATACCGTTGCTCAAATCTATCTCCAACGCTGTCATGAACGTTTAATTTGATCGCTGGTGATAGTGGCATAACAGTGAGGAAGGTGGAGATCGTACCCCTAAAAAAAAACCCGGTTGAAGCCGGGGATGTATCACTACCAAAGAAACTTATGCATCTTGATCGTCGTTCAGTTGGGTAGAAGCGGCTGTAATGATTTGATGAAGTTGTATCAAGAGTTTGTGTGGCTTCAAGCTTTGACTTGTTTCACTCCTGTATGGTTCAAATTGTAATTTGCCGCGTTGACCAGAATAGTAGTAATATTGTAGATTGTGCCCTTATTAAAGTTAGTCCATGCCTAAACTAAAAACTCGCAAATCAGCGGCAAAGCGTTTTAGAGCTACCGGCACGGGGAAGATTAGACGCCGTAGAGCTTTTAAAAATCACAACCTAGAGTTCAAAAGCTCAACTAGAAAGCGGCGTTTGTCTCAGCTAACCCTGGTCGATGAACGCGATGCCGATAACGTGCGTTTGATGCTGCCGTATTTATAGAGATTAAAGATGAGGCGTCAGCGAAGAGAATTAGAGTTTTCTCTCTATCCAAAATAGAGAAAGCGCCAAAGTGAAAACTAGTCTTTAACAATTAACAAGCAACACCTAACAACCAACAACTAACTATGACACGGGTAAAACGCGGTAACGTCGCTCGTAAACGACGCAAAAAAATTCTCAAATTGGCTAAGGGGTTCCGAGGTTCGCACTCGAAGCTCTTTCGCACGGCTAATCAACAGGTAATGAAGGCGCTACGTAACGCCTACCGCGATCGCAAGAAGCGCAAGCGGGATTTTCGACGCCTGTGGATTACTCGCATTAACGCAGCAGCGCGGATGAATGGCGTTAGCTATAGCCAGCTGATAGGTCTGATGAAAAAAGCAAACATTCAGATTAACCGTAAAATGCTGGCACAATTAGCCGTGCTCGATATAGCTAGCTTTAACAAAGTGGTGGAATTAGCCAGTCAAGCTAGAAAATGAGGGATTGGTCATTGGTAATGGGTAATAGGTAATTGGGTAGACTCTTCTCTATTTCCCATTACCCCTGTTTCCCAATAGGACAGCAAGTTCCCAAAAAATAGGTGACAGTTCAAAGTACAGAATGTGGCTACCCGCAAGTTCTTTAACTTCAGTTTGGCAATTGGGTTGGTGGTAGTGTCTTTCGTAGCATCAGCACCAACTTGGGGTGCCGAACTGCAAGAAATTCAGCGGCGAGGGAAATTGATTGTTGCCGTAAAAGATAATCTGCGTCCCTTAGGTTTTAGGGACGCGGCAGGTAATCTGCAAGGTTTGGAAATTGATATAGCCAAACGTCTGGCTGAAGAATTGTTGGGGAAACCGGATACGGTAGTGTTGCAACCCGTCAAGAATATTGATCGGCTCAATGCCGTGTTAGACGGTAAAGTTGACATGGCGATCGCTCGCGTGACAGCAACTGAGTCTCGCTATCGAGTGGTGGACTTAAGCCAACCTTACTACCTGGATGGCACGGGTTTTGTCACAAAGGATGCGTCCATTGCTAAATTGAGTGACCTTGCTACAAAGACGATCGCCGTACTTAAGGGTTCTAGCACGATTCCAGTTGTGAAGCATGCAACCTCCACTTCTAAGCTGGTAGGGGTTGATTCCTATGAACAGGCGCGATCCCTTTTGGAGAATGGAGGTGCTAGTGCCTTTGCTGCCGATAAAAGCGTCCTTTCTGGCTGGGTGCAAGACTATCCTCAATATCGACTACTACCCGAACGACTTTCCGGTGAAGCCTTGTGTATTGTGATGCCGAAGGGCTTGCAGTACACAAAGCTACAGGATCAAGTCAATAAAGCGATCATTCGTTGGCAAGCCTCAGGTTGGCTAGCTGAACGTGTTGCCGCTTGGGGGCTACCATAAGAAAAGATTAAAAGTATTCAGGATGAAACCCTCTTAGAAAGAGATTTACACTCCTAAGTCGCGCCTACAAGTCGCATTGTGGCAGAGGCTAAAAGTATCACCACCATGGGGTTAAAGCATTTTGAATTTTGGATTGCTTACTAACTCTTGCTTGCGCCAACAGGCGTGGGATAATCAAATCCTATTAGCGAAGTGCGAACTCTCAAGCCTTTCATCCTTTACTTGAAACAAATATAGTTTCACGCATTTATGGAGAATACAACACTTCCAATTGTTTATCTGTCGGTGTTGCTAGTGCTGCTAGGCGCTGCTGGTTGGCTGATAGTCCGCCAAGTCCTGAAAACCCGTAAAGTCGAAACCACCCTTTCACGGCTGGAAAAAAAGCTAAAAAAAGAGCGGGGAACTGTCCAAGAGTATTATGAGTTGGGCAGCATTTATACAGATAAGAAACTGTTTGCCCAGGCGATCGTTGTGTTTCAAAAAGGGCTCAAGAGTGGCGAGGGTGAGGAAGAAAACCTTGCTCCTGTCCACAATGCTTTGGGTTATGCCTACTGTGCCCAAGAACAGTACGATATCGCCATTCGTGAGTACAAAGAAGCAATAAAGCTAGATCCAGGATATGTCACGGCACTCAACAACCTAGGTCATGTTTATGAGCGCAAGAAGCTAACGGTTCAAGCGCTGCAAGCTTACGAAGAGGCGCTCAAGTATGAGCCAAATAATGTAACCGCTAAGCGCCGCGCTGAGTCGCTGCGCAAAAGGCTTGTACCCTCGTCCTGAAACAGATTGTGAGCTGCAAGCGTTGAGATAAAGATTTTGGGGGCATTCTTTAGAGTGCCCCTTTGCTATATTCAAACAGCGAGAACAGATATTCAGCCGATCTGAAAACAGCAAAACCAATATTTGGGATGAGGGAAAATAGAAGTATAACCTGTCCTTACTCTGTCTAGCCTTGAGTAATCCTCAAACCTCCCAACCCAATCCAGCGCCTAACAACCAGCAGGAAACGCAACTCAATCGCACTCGTGCCAGTTTGCGGCAAGCCTTGTCTTGGTATTCCAATCTTCCTCGCCGCCAAAACCCTCTACCCGATGTCGAAGTGCAAGCATCACTACGAAAAGAGTTGGAGGTTTTGAAATCTGCCTTAGACAAGCTAGACCAAGGAGTGATTCGGATTGCCGCTTTTGGTTTAGTTAGTCGTGGCAAATCAGCCGTAGTTAATGCCTTGCTAGGACAGAAAGTTCTGCAAACGGGTCCCCTGCACGGCGTCACTCAATGGCCTAGGTCTGTCCGTTGGACACCAAGCACCAACAGTAAAGTGCAGGTGGAGTTGATTGATACGCCTGGATTGGATGAAATCGAGGGTGAGACACGGGCACAGATGGCGCGGGAGGTTGCCTCGCAAGCCGATTTAATTTTATTTGTAGTTGCTGGAGATATCACGCGCAGTGAGTATCAAGCGCTTTGTGAACTGCGGCAAAGTCAAAAGCCACTCATCTTGGTATTCAACAAAATCGACCTCTATCCAGAAAAAGACCGTGAGGCAATTTACCGACAGTTGCAACAACTCGGTACGGGTAGTCCCAAAGATCGCCGCCTCCAAAAAGTATTGTCAGAAGATGAGATTGTGATGGTGGCGGCAGAACCCGCTCCCCTAGAAGTGCGCGTCGAGTGGCCTGATGGTCAGGTGACGTATGAATTGGAGACACCGCTGCCCCAAGTGGATGAGCTGAAGCAGAAAATCCTGAAAATTCTCAATCGGGAGGGACGATCGCTCATAGCCCTCAATGCTCTGTTTCAAGCCCGCACTGCTGAAATCAGCATTGCCCAAAAAACCCTTGAGCTACGCAGAAGTGAAGCAGAAGACTTAATCTGGCGCTTCACTAAGTACAAGGCTTTAACAGTTGCGATCAATCCCATTGGTTTTTTGGATATTTTGGGAGGCGCGATCGCTGATTTGACTCTGATTCGTGCTCTATCCCGGTTGTATGGTCTACCAATGACTAGCTACGAAGCCGGAAAACTGTGGAGAAAGATTGTAGTTAGTTCGGGAGGCTTATTACTGGGTGAACTGGGAAGCAGTGCCCTTTTGGGGTTAGGGAAGAGTGCCGCTGCTGTTACCACGGCGGTTGATAGTGCATCTGGTCTAACAGCTTATGCGGGAGCTGCGATCGCACAAGCTGGAATTGCAGGTTACGGGGCTTATGCCGTCGGTCATGCAGCACAGATTTATTTGGAACAAGGCTGCACTTGGGGATCATTCGGACCAAGTACAGTCATTCAAGACATTCTTAATGAGGTAGAGCCAGACACCATTCTCTATCGTCTGCGACAGGAATTAGGTCAACAATTAGATAAAACTGGGGATACAAACTACTAATAATTTTATCTAACGTATGCTCTTCTATATCCCAATTAGTTACTTTTTACTAATAAATATGAACGAATATCTAATATCTTGAACATTAATAGCTATGATAGTTAGCTTAAAAATTGTACCCAAGATTTAATCACCAACCAATATTTTTAATCATGATATTAGCTTCGGCACTAACTCGCAAAACTTTGGTAAGGGCTAGCTTGATGTGGTTTTGCAGTCTGTTTTTATACAGCTTTCCAAGTTTAGCAACGATACACTCAGTTATATCACCTAAACCCAAATTACACAATCAACAGGAAGACCGCCTTAAATGTGGTTATATGCACAAAGGCATAACCCTGAATCTTCCTGTAGGGCTTCTTCTCTCTAAAAAAGCAAAAGGAGAAGGTAATCGGGTTGAACCAGATGTCCCTAATCGTTGTAGTGGGTATCGTCCTGACATTCTTTTAACAGCATTGATTCCTCAATCAAATATTGGTATAACGGTAGCCGAATATCCAACGTTTTTCTTTTATATTCCTGATGCTAATTTAGGGATATCACAAGGAGAGTTTGTTTTAAGAAATGAGAACGATGAAGAAATTTATAAGAAAACTGTTAAGTTAAAAGCTACTGATAGCATTGTTACTATTGACCTTTCCAGCTCACCCTCTTTTCCTCCCTTAGAAGTTGGCAAATCCTACTCTTGGGGTTTCAGTATTATCTTTGATGAACGCGATCGTAGTGCCGATAGTTATGTATTCGGTTGGATCAAACGAGTTGAACCTAACTCAGAGTTTCAGCATAAGTTAGCCACCGCATTACCCCAGGAGAAGCCCGGTATTTACGCAACCAATGGGATTTGGTACGAGGCGCTTGCAAGTCTGGCTACGTTACGCTGTACCTCTCCTAATAATTCAACCTTAACCTCTGATTGGGAATCCCTATTGCAGCAAGTTGGACTACCAGAAATTTCGAAAAAGCCTTTAGCACAATGTGCTGAAGCGAAAGCATTGTGAACAATGAAGGTGTTGAGACGATTTATCCAAGCTATAGAAAAGCCCAGAGTAAGTACTGGGCTTTTGTGCTTTCGGATCTTTTACCAACTTTACTTGCGCTAACGTACACTATCGCTGGTGAGAGCTGACTGAGGGGAGGCTCACTCCCTCCTGTTCACTAGAACAGAACTTACGCAAATCGAGCCTTCAGGCACTACCTATAGCGTGAGGTGGCATAGCCCACCCTACAAATAGAAGTTATGCGTAAGTCCTATAGAACATCAATTCACTAATCGGATAAAAGAGAGATAAGGGAAGTTAGGGAAGATAGAGAAGCTATCTCCCTCATCCTTTCAAGAGCTGATGTGCGTGAATACTGAATCGATGCTCTACCGCCTTCTGATAATTGCCACGGTAAAAAAAAGCCCAGCGGCATCGGCTGGGCTTTGGACGTTCATCAACATCTGAATACCTTACTATCGGTAGTAGCTGACTGAGGGGAGGTTGACTCCCTCCACAACTAGAGAAAGACTTCGGTTATCACTCTAACCCTAAAACAAAATCGGCAATACAAAATACTACAAATAGAACTACTCTAGGAAGAACTCATAAACAGTAGCTATTATGAAAGAAAAAAATTTAGAGAACTATCAAGCTAAAGGTTTTATCCTCAACACGTGGACTATCTTGATAAATACGACCTTTATAAACCGGAGATAGAAGTATGAAAAATGGTCTTGAGTTCGGCAAAATATAAATTTTAAAAAAAGAGCCGATAATTGATGGTTTAGTATAGTTCTTAGGGTCATTCCTGAGGGGATAACTCCAATTGTTGAATTGTTTACTCAACCTAATCTTCGGTTGCGAAGCATCAGAAGTTTCATAAATATTTAAATGCATTTCTCCTGAATAGGAAATGGTTTTATTTGGCTCTATAATTTTGTTGTTTACAAAACCAAAGCCTAATAAATTGCGTTGGAGTTTTTTAAAATCTGAAACAGACAGTTTTATTTCGTATTTATTATAGTTAGTTTTAAAAGCTACCGTCTCTATAACAGTTTCTCCTGAAAGAGTATCCTTAGCTAAGTCATAGTCTTTTTGAGACTTTAACAACTTATCTGTAAGTATTATAGGCTTACTAGAAAGTTGAGGACTCAAGGCAATAAAATTTTCATAGAGAATTGGCTCAGTAGTGAAGCTGTCAAGATTTAATTTCCATACGTATTGCCCCTTTTTTTTTCCATTATGAGACCAATTTTCTATATAAAAGTAAGTATAGGGAGAAATTATTACTTCATTTTTATTATTAGGAATAGTATAAATGTAAGGTGAAGGACCAAACCAGGGCATTACCTCAAATTTGGTAACTTTATCTTTCCCTTTTACAACGTCCCATGAACTTTCAGTTGGCTGGACATCTCTATTAAATAGATAGAAAAATAACACTAAAGACAATATCAAAAACAGGAGGACGCCGAGACGTATACAGAGGCGCTTCTGCATAACACTAAGTAGTCACCAATTTATTCACTGATTCCATTATCAACAGAAAAATACAGAAACCAGAATTCAGGAGAGGGTTAAGCTGCATTTAACTTACATCTGTATTTGCTCTTACCTCTTGCTCTGTTAGCTTCTTGCTCCTCGCTACGCTCAAACTGCGTACACAGTAGATTAGAGCCGCCTACTGACTCCTGATTCCCTTTAAAGCTCAATTACTAAGTCTGCCTTACATGTAGAAGGTTGATTCGTTCTGTGTGAGTGGCTCAACGAATTTGTGGCTGTCTGAAGGGAAATTCTGCTAAGCTATCGAAAAACTTTAGAGGTAACGTCTGACGAGGTTCCTAGCTGGGGAATAGGCATGTAGAAGGCTACCAGTCCAGCCACAGCGAAAAGTGCAAGGGTGGAGACTAAAGGAAATTTCAGAGGTTTCATAAGAGTTTTTGCAAAATTCAACTTTTTCTCCGCAGCTGTAGTACTTATCGCCCTTAGCTTTGTTATTTATGCAAGAAGGCGATCGCTTTTAACGCTGAGGAAGTTGATTGAGCATATCTCCTGACACCCTTGCACTTATGCAGTTTCGTAAGTCGAAAACAGCGAGATCGCTAGCCAGCTTGTATACAACTGAGCCAGAAAAAGCTGCGACAGCGACACTCTAACCCCAATAAAGTTCGATATGATACATTTTTCGGCAAAATAAAACCCCGCTCCGGTAGGAAAAGCGGGGGAAACCAACTGTCTGCATGTATCTCTTGAGCCATTACCACTTATGCAGTCTGGTGGTTCGTGATATTCAGTTATAGTCTAAAGATCGGACTATTTTGACGTAGCGTCACTCGTATCACAGGCGTTTATTTCAGCCTCTGCACGATTCAACATTGTCTGTTTCAGCTGTTCGTCATGGTGACGCTGCTGTGCTAATAACTCCCGTGCTTGCTCTTGAGTCTGGGGATCTGCCCCAACAGGATTATCTACTTCAGCTTCTGCACGATTCAACATTGTCTCGTTTAGGTGTTTATCATGGCGACGCTGCTGTGTTAGAACTTCTCGTGCTTGTTCTTCGATACTCATGGTTTAGCTCCCTGCTCAACTGCTAAACGTGCTTCTGTTCTAAGACTCCCACATTCCTAGTTAAACGGTAGCGAAAACAACAGAAAAATTCACGAATTTAGAATAGCTCGAAAATTAGAAACAGCGGACTGAGTAATCTGTTTAATGGCTGCTAAGTCAGGAGTTGGAGTTTGGCTATCCATTCCCATCCAGAGAAGGTACTCGATATTACCCGCAGGACCAGTTAGCGGCGACCAGATTAAACCTCTGTAAGCCCAGCCTAAGTTTTGGGCAGCCTGTAAGACTTGCGCGATCGCATCTGCCTGATCATTTGGGTCACGCACAACACCTTTTTTGCCAACACGCGATCGCCCTACTTCAAACTGCGGCTTCACCAACAAAACCAATTCACGAGGCGGTTGCAGCAGGTTCCATAGAGGCTCCAGAATTTTAGTCAGGGAAATAAACGAGACATCCACAACACCCAAATCAGCATAGAGCCCCCCTTGGTCAGGGGGAGTTGGGGGGGATACATCACCGTATAAATCAGCAGGCTGAAGATAACGCAGATTAGTGCGTTCCCGCAGAATCACTCGTGGCTCGTTCCGCAGACGCCAATCAACTTGTCCATAACCAACATCAACGCCATAAACCTGTTTTGCTCCAGCTTGCAGCAAGCAGTCAGTGAAGCCACCCGTAGAAATGCCCCCATCCAGGCAAATTCGCCCCTCTACAGCAACCCCAAACTCTTTTAAAGCTTTAGCAAGCTTCTCGCCGCCTCTAGAAACGTAAGGTGATTTCTCCTTAATCTGAATCTGTGCAGTAGTGTCAACTTCAGTTCCTGGTTTATCGACTATCTGCTGATTTACCATCACCTCACCTGCACGAATCAGCCGTTGCGCTAGTTGACGCGACGAACAGAGGTCAAGCTCCACTAATAATGTATCGAGTCGTTGTTTAGTCAAGGTAAATTTAGAGGATTTAAATAGGATGGAGAACTTAATAAGAAAGCTGGCTAACCGTTGCTAAAAAGAGGTGCTACGTCAATCAAAACTTTCCGCCGCATGTACGGCAACTGCGATCGCATTTTTCTCGGCAGCATCTTTCTGTTCCAAGATGACGTTTTCCCCGATAGTGCGCCCAGCAACTACACCGCATACACAAGCTGCCGCAAAGTTATACACTCCTGCCATTTTGAACAGTGTGCCGCATTCCATTTCATAGTTGAGCACATTCAACCGCCGATATTCCTCTGTGATGCCTTGGAGCGATCGCATCAAATATGGATTAGCCGAATCAGTACGTTCCTGTCCTTCGTAGAATGTATCCACCGACGCTGTAATTCCCATGTAATGCTCAACCTCTAATTCCCGTGCTGCCTTCACCAGAGCCACTGTGAGAAACGGATCAGCGGCTGCTGGATACTCAATAGGTGCAATATCATTCGCCGCACCCTGCCGACACAATGCTGCACTACTAATGACAAGGCTACCGACTGGCACATGGGATTGAATCGAGCCGCAAGTCCCAATCCGAATCATTTGCTGAATTCCTACCTGAACTAACTCATTAACCACAATGCTGAGGGAAGGTGCACCCATGCCAGTTGTGGCAGCTAAGACGGGACGCCCGTTTAGTAAGCTACCCACATAACTATTTAGTCCCCGACTCGTTGACAACGAACGTACATCCTGCAAATAAGCTTGAGCAATCAGACGAGCACGATCTGGATCGCCGGATAACAAAGCCATGGTAGGAGGCTGTGAACCAAGGTCATCTCGCCCAAAGCCAATGTGATACAAGTGATTTCTACTCCTATATTCAAAAACGATGATTAAGAGCAGAGTGCTACGTTAGCGCATCCTGTAGTCATTTTTGCGCTTAGATTTACTTAGTTTTCGCTTCCATATATAAGCGATCGCCTTCTCCAGCCGGACTAACCGGAACTTTGGTTATAGAAGTGACAGAGGACTTTGCCAGTAACACTTTCGTATAAAACAAAACCCTGCGATCTTTTAGGATCGCAGGGCTTGGTTGATTTTCAATTTGGTGGCGGGAGGCGGATTTGAACCACCGACCTTCGGGTTATGAGCCCGACGAGCTACCAGGCTGCTCTATCCCGCGTCGTCACTCTTGTCAGTATAACTATTAATTTCCAAAAGTGGCAAGTTTTAGGAAAATTTATTTTCGCGCCCATCAAGACTGCCCTTCTATGAGCTTTAGGAGCTTCGTCTGCACAGAGTATCAAAGCATCGATAGTTCGCCAATTACCTCTAATCGAATAAAGTTACTGAGTTTCATAAACGTTTCCGATAGGGTCTCAGACACCGTAGGGCTAATCCAACCCATTTGCTTAAGCAGGTAGATGGCAACGGCATACTTGGCTCGTTTGGAGCCGTCCATGACCTTAATTGCCAAACCCATGCCTTCCCCAATTCGACCGATACACTCGATCCCTTCTGCACCCGATTTACTAACTAGCTCTCCTTGGGTCAATCGCATCAGTTCCGTATCAAATGCGCCTTCTCCTGCCACTAAGTTTGGATGATGGGTCATAGCGCGGACAATACGCTCCATCCCCAAATTGTCGCCAGAAGCAAGCTGAGCATACAATGATGCTATCTGACGAAGTTGAACAAAATACGTGGGTGCCCCACAATCGTCGTGAGCACGAATCAATTCTTCTCCTGGTATCTTCATTAGCTCAGCCACTTGGCTCAAGACTAGCTTCTGTACAGGATGGTTATACTGCAAATAATTGTTAAGAGGCCACTGCCGTTGCTGGCAGACGGCTAGCATCCCAGCATGTTTCCCAGAGCAGTTGTACTGCAATGGGCTTTGCTGCCCTTCTGGAATTGGACATTGCAATGCTGACGGGTCAACATCGCTGCGCCAAAGGATGTTAAATACCTGTCGTACCTGTTCAATCCTGCCCTGATGAGAACTACAGATAATCGCTAAGTCACGATCATTGAGGTTGTACCGTTCTAGGGTGCCAGTGGTGGTGACAGCTAGTGCCTGAAAAGGTTTAAGAGCCGAACGAATAAATGTTGAGGTTTCTGGGTTACCAGCAACGGATAGAACACGCCCCCGCTCGTCACAGACAACGGCTTGGACTCGATGCGTCGATTCGACAATCCCTTCTCGTAGCAAACGGACTTCTAATGGTGTTGTTTGAGTACGTTTTCCCCTTGTCATGTGTAAGACTTTAACACTGGAATGGGACAAGAGAATTGCGCTGTTGCAGGACAGACTGGACTCGGTCTGTGAGAAATTTGAATGAATACCCGCTTGGGGCTTATAAGAAATTCCAAATTAAGCTACCACCAAAAACAAATAACACAAGGATACCAAACGTCCCTTTGAGACGCTTGAGAAGAGGTTCGACTTGATAAGAGACAATTAGGCGATCGCGTGTCAAAATTTCTGACGGCTTCATCCAGGTTTGACCGTCATACCAGCCTGACTCCTCATAGAATATTTTCTCTCCTAAGAGGCGATCTCGCACATAAGACCAGCCCAAATATAGCCGCAGTAATGTCAAGCCCAAAAATACACTAGCACCAGCCGCACCACACAGAATAAACTGCACCAAATACTTCTTCGGTGAGAAACTTGCCGCGGCTAAAGGTCCGGAGACAAGCCAACTCCATCCCCAGACCCAAGCTAGCTTCATAATATAGCCTTGCAGATCCATCGTTACCCAGCTAAAGAACCAAGACTCTTTCAAAGCCTGGTACTCATTAAGCGGTTGCTGCTCAGTTGGGACGGGACAGACACAAACAGAAGATTCCATCATGGTTTTAGTCATTCAGCATTTGGGACAGGGTGAAATTCAATCTGTTCCGCATGCCCCCAGAAGGCTTCCAGATTATAAAACTCCCGCTCTTGGGGCAGCAAGATATGGACAATCACCTCACCGTAGTCCTGAAGAATCCAACTGCTGTCTGATTGTCCTTCAGTCCGTAAAGGCAGTCGTTGCCATACTGTTTCCACTTGGTGTTCTATCGACTGAGAAATCGCCCTTACCTGCGCCTTAGAAAAGCCAGTAACGATCACAAAGTAATCCGCTAGGTATGACACCTGTCCCACTTGCAGGACAATGATATCCCCACCTTTGCGATCATCTGCTGCTTGGGCAATGGTTAAAGCTAGCTCTTTGCTCAAATCCTGTTTTTGGGTACTGGTAGCAACTAAGGTAGAAGACATAATCTCTTGATCTCTCATTAAATACTAAATTCCTGATTCAAAACAGATTCAAAACAAGACAAACGTGAATTAACGATTAAATAACTTCGCCGCGGCACAGCTATTGAGCATTATTTCTTTCGTAACATCCAGTTCACTGCGCATTTACGCCTTTACAGCATCGCTTGGATGGTCTGCTCCTGGCGTTTTTTTGTTTGACATCGTGAGTGCCCAATTCCGAGTTAAGATTGTGCGAGGATGAATAAGGCAACGGCTATCAAGTAGGAATTTGAAAGAATATTCGCAGGTTAACCAAACCGCTTTGTAAAGGTCTTGCCAGCTAAGTTGCCGTAACGCTTCTAATTGGGGTGTCTTTCCACGCGTCGGCTCCAGAGAGTCAGCGAGAAACACAACACAACTCAAGGCACTCATGTTGGGACAGCCTAAGGTGTGATTCTGAATTGCCTGCAACACTTCTTCATCTTGCATGCCAAATTGATCCCTAGCAACAATAGCGCTAACATCGGCGTGCAACAGATGGGGAGTGGCTTCACAGACTGAGTCTACTTCCATGCCCTCGTTCCTAACGATCTGCAACAACAGAGTAGGCTTAAAGTATTTAGCCAAGTCATGCATCAGTCCGGCTTGAGCCGCCTTTTCGACATCCAGATGGTAGTGCTGAGCCAGTTCCATGGACATCTGCTCAACACCCAAAATATGCTCAAGTCGAGAAGCAGGAACATTATCTGCTAACCAGGATAAGACCTGATCGCGCATCACATCAAAAAACTCCCATGGGCAACGTCTGAAAGTTACGATCGCATACTGTACACCTCGCCAATCCCACGTTAGGTGCGCTTTCTTGGCACTCTGCCTTGCAGTAGCGCTTCGCTATCCCGCCAGGTACGCTTGGTGAATTCATCTGTTGGCTAGTAACGTATTGCACATTTACGATAGAGAAAACATGTTCAATAAGAACCTGTTCGTTGCCCCTATTGTAGCTTAAGGCTTCTGAACAGCAGCAAATACTTCCTCATACTGCTTGAGCGCTTGCTCAAAGGTATAGTTCTCAAGGGCGTACTGTCTACCTTTCTCACCCAGGACTTTAATTTTCTCAGGATGGTGATACAACTCTAAAATCGCGTCAGCTAAGGCATCGGGAGATTCTGGAGGGACGACAACGCCGCCGCCACTTTCTAGGATGGCTCTAGCCGCCGTGCCTGTGAGAGGGACAGACGCCACAATAGCTCGACCACTTCCCAGCAGCACCTGAATTTTAGAAGGCATATTGAAGCAAATCACATTCTGTTTTTGGAGCACCAATCCCACATCGGCGGCGGCTAGCATTTCGGGAAGTTTTTCGCGAGGTTGAAACGGTAGCAGTGTTACGTTAGTTGCTCCCCATTTGTCACACAGTTGTTGCAACACCTGTAATGCTTCCTCTGCTCCCACAATTACAATGGCAATGTTGGGAATCTTAAGCAGGTGAGTGGCTGCCTTGATGACCGTTTCCAATCCTTGAGTGAGGGCAATATTACCGGAGTAGAGCACTACAAATTTATCCGTGAGTTGATGCTCAGCGCGAAACTCATTGTGTTCTTTTGGCAATGGACGGATGAAATTAACATTTACCCAGTTGGGAATTTGCACGATTTTATGGGCAGGAACTCCCTTTTTGTGCAAGTGCTCCACAAACTCCTCGGCAATCACACAAGTTTTCGTAGCTCTCTTGTAGGCAAAGTTTTCTAAAATTTCAAACAGGCGAATTAGCTTTGGGTTTTTCAGTAGACCGAGGTGAACGGCGGCATCTGGCAAAATGTCTTGGAGATTTAAAACTACCGGACAACGATGTATCCACGCCAAAAGAGCGGCTGGTAGACAAACGGGCAGGGGTGGCACCGTAATAAAAATGACATCCGGACGCTGACCCTTAAGAGCGTGCACAAAGCTAGTAACGACAAAGCTAGCCTCCAGTAATAGTCGGTCGAGCAAACTCGGTTTAGGGCGAACCCATACATAACTTCGCTGAACAGCAACGCCGTTGGTTAGTTCGGTGAGATACAACTTACCCCGGTACCCTTCATAAATCCGACGTTGAGGGTAGTTAGGCATACCAGTAACAACGCGAACGTTGTGCCCTCTTTTTACCAAACCTTCTGCTAGTTCGGTAATCAGGGGGGCAATCCCAATTGGCTCTGGATAATAGTTGTAGGAATAAATAAGAATGCGCATAGCGTGAGGTTGCCACTGGGGTAGATACTTACCGCGTGATTGGAATTTTTTCCAGGCTATCCTTATCTCCACCAAAGGTGTTTGAAGATTCCTTGCCTAGAGACGACAACTCTTGCCGCTCCGTTAGATTGACCTAGGGTATAGAATTCCCGGTTCTCTTGCTCAGAAAACATCAATACCAAGAGGTAGGAGAGAGAATCTTGCTTGTCACAA
The DNA here is from genome assembly GCA_036703315.1 of Coleofasciculaceae cyanobacterium. Classification (GTDB taxonomy): domain Bacteria; phylum Cyanobacteriota; class Cyanobacteriia; order Cyanobacteriales; family Coleofasciculaceae; genus DATNPH01. Next base: position 20,869 of record DATNPH010000166.1, on the reverse strand, counting down.
CTCTTGAAGTTCGTCTCGCTCGTTTGCTTAATACTGCTACCGTGATGCACCACTGTTGAGGGTTGAGTGAGTTTGTTTGGGACGAGCGCTTATCTTAGATCCGCTCTTCATGAGGCGTTATATTTAGCCATTGACAGTAGCAAGCTCATGTGATGTGACTTCCGGGTGATCCCGATTGACAATCAGTAAGTCAAAATTGGTACGAGAACTCTAATTATCAAGGAGAAAATGATAATTATGCTCCATTTACGTAAAATTTTGGTTCCCTTGTTCCTGAGCCTATTATTGCTGGTAACGTCCTGTGCCCAACAGCCTCCCTCTCGTTTTGACCAAGCACAGCAGCAAAGCAGCCAGAAGAAAAGCGGTCAAGCTGTTGTTAAAGATTCCACACAAGGGAGCGAGTTCAATAAGTTCTTCCCTAAACCTGGCAACGGTTATGAGCGTGTCTATACTCAGGAGAAAAAAGGCTTTGCTGAAGCGAAGCTGAAAAAAGGCGGCAAGGATGTGGCAATGCTAGCTGTCTCCGATATCAAGAATACCCCCTCAGCAGCAGCCAAATACCAGCAAAGCACCAAAAAAATCTCGGGTTATCCAGCCGCAACCCTTGGCAGCACTCAAACTAGTGTACTGGTCAATGATCGCTACCAAGTAAAAGTCATCTCCCGTGACCCCTCATTTACAGCAACCGAGCGCGAAGCCTGGTTGCAAAAATTTGACCTCAATGGTCTTGCGCGACTTAAGTAACTCAGGACTGAGGGACAGTTACAACCTAAGTTATTCTTTAAACTCCTGCTGTGATAGGAGATTTTTCCTGTTGCCCATCTCGAAACTCAAGATACGATTCATCTCGTCTGTTACAAAACTCAAAACATTACAAGGAGGCTGCGCGTGAGTAAATCGATATTTGAACTCGTTGATCAATTGCCGACTAACAATATAACCACGATGGCACTGAGGTCACTCGACTTTGTGATTCCTGGTGAGTGGAACAATTTAGTTGGTTTTGAGAATACAATTCGCACGGTCACTGGTGAAACGGACGAATCGATAATCCAGCAAATCGGCGATCGGGCTGTTTATCTGTTTAACGACCGCTCTCAGGGCTACCAACGTGCCCTATGGCTTTACCAAACCGTTGACAAGACTGATTATGCCCTTGGTGCTGCTGCCCTAGCTAATAAAGTCGGCGAGAAAATTCCTTTTCTAGGTTTTTTAGATAAGGTGACGCCGAAAGCTGACAAAGCACAGACCATCGATCTGTCCTTGAAATTAGTGGTGGAGATAGTCGCCTTCTGCCAAATTAACGGTATCCCAGGCGATAGTATTGGAGATTTTGTGGCGTCTTTAGGGGACTACGGTGGCGAAAATCTGATGCGGATGGCAGCACTGGTTTGTTTTGATGGTCTGATTCCCCTCGGTCCTGACTTTATCAGACAAGCGCAATCCACTCTTTCGGGACTAAGTCCTTCAGATTTAGAACAAAATCAGACCTTCAGCAGTATCAGCGACTCCATTCCTGGCAACAATTCCGGTGGGAAGCTCGACTTTATTGGTCGCAGCTTTGACTCAGTCAAGGGCTGGATGAGTAATTTTGTTACCTCTAAAGCTTTGACTCCACAAAAGGTAGCGGGTAACCTGCAAAGGTTTATAGACGTAACCGATGACAAGTTGGACTATTTGGGTGCTTTTTTAGACGTGTCTACCAACTACTTTGAGCACACTGGCACTCAAACTTTGGCGCGACGCCTGATTGAACGCGCTATTGCTGAAATTTAGTACTGTTTACGCATCAGCAGACAATTGCGTTGGTCAGGTAGGCGCACGTAAGAAACCTCGTCCATCAGCTGGTGTATAAAAATTAGCCCTCTGCCGCCTTCTTGTTGTAATTGTTCTAATGGGTCAGAGTCTTTACGGCAGAGGGCTTCCTGAAGTTTTGCTTGCCAATCAAAAGGTGATCCCTGATCCCAAATCCGCATCTCCAGACCCTGCTCAAATACCTTCAACTCAAGATCAATCACTGTTGTCTGGGGTAAATCATGATGAGCATGGCGAACGGCATTTGTGAAGCCTTCAACCAAAGCCAGTTGGCACTGTGAGCCAATTGGCTGAGGTAGTAGTGATGAAGTCAATTCCTCAAACCATTGCAAAACTTCAGTTACAGCTTCCAAGTCCGTCTCTACCTGAAGACTGGATTGGTTGAGGGGTTTAGCATTGTGCATTAACCAAAAAAACTTCCAGGTTTTTTTAAACAGCGCCACTATCTTTACGAAACACTACCGTGATGGTTTTGATAATGAGCTTTAGGTCATACGCTAAGTTCCAGTTTTGCTGGTAGCGTAAGTCTAGTTTAATGATGTCTTCGAAATTGCGTATAGAAGAGCGCCCACTTACCTGCCATTCACCAGTCATACCGGGTTTGACATCTAAACGTTGCCATTCCGGTACTTCATAAATGTCAACTTCATTGGGCGTAGGGGGTCGGGTACCCACTAAACTCATCTCACCTTTCAAGACATTCCAAAACTGAGGCAGTTCATCCAGACTGGTTTTCCGCAAAAAGCGACCTACAGGGGTGATTCTGGGGTCGTTTTCGATTTTGAAGGTCTTACCATCGGATTGTTGATTTTGAGCTAGGAGTTCTTTTTTTCTTTCCTCGGCATCAATATACATTGAGCGGAATTTCCAGATCGTGAACGGCTTTCCCATCCAACCTAAGCGAGTTTGACCAAAGAAGATCGGACCTGGACTGTTAAGTTTAATGGCTAGCGCAATCGGAATAAGCGCGATCGCAGTAATTCCCAACCCGACTATTGACCCTACAATGTCTAAGAATCGCTTTACCCAAGAGCGTACAGACGGGTGAGTTGTCGGCAGTTGATTTTTTGACCGATTAGCAAAGCTTGTTGTGGGTTGCTCCAGTTGCTCAATCTTCAAAACCTTATCGAGTGCGGTCATTTCCAACACAGCCATCACCTGAGGAGGCACACCCTTTAGTAACAGTTCAACTTCTTTTTGTCGAGCATGTTTGTGATTACTAACCAGTGCGCCGATCCCACTACTGTCGATAAACGTAGTCTGGCTGAAATCAAAAATGACTTTTTTGGGAACACAGCTCTCTTGCAGAAGCTGGGAACAGGTTTCTTTAAAAGCCACCGCATCAACCCCAGCCAAGCGGCTGGGTATCTGCACTATAGTCGTATCGTTTAGGGACGTTACCTGAAAACCTGTTTGAGAAACTGGGTCAACCATAGAGATTTGGTACTCAGTTATTACCTATTGTTGCTGCCAATATTCTGTCCTACAACGCTCAACTTCGCCAATTATTTGGTCAATTAACACACAAACTTTAAAATGTCATTAGAAATTCAACTTACTACACGACTCATCGAAATTTTTTCTGCTATCCAGGGCGAAGGACTCAACGTTGGTACCCGTCAGCTGTTTATCCGCTTTGCCTTGTGTGATTTACGCTGCCGTTTCTGCGACAGTGCTCATACATGGAGCGTCCCACCTGTGTGTCGTGTTGAGCAGACGCCCGGACACCGGGACTTTGAAACTTATCCTAATCCAGTGCCTGGAAGCCTCCTACTACAATGGGTTGCCCGACAAAATCAACCGAGTTTACACGATAGCGTAACGCTCACGGGTGGTGAACCACTACTTCATGCTCCGTTTCTCGTGGAATTTCTCCCCCAGCTACGGCATTCCACAAAATTACCTGTTTATCTGGAAACAGGCGGTCATCGTCCCGAACAGCTAGCTATGGTCTTGCCCTACTTAGACTCCGTAGGTATGGATATCAAGCTGCCGAGTGTAAGTGGGGAACAGCGATGGCAGGCACACGCAGAATTTCTCCAGCTCTGTCACGGTGCATCAGTGGAAGTGTTTGTCAAGTTAATTATTGACAGCAATACTGACCCTACAGAGTTGGAGCGCTCAGCCCAGTTAGTAGCCGATATCAGTCCTACAATTCCGGTATTTCTACAACCGATGACGCCCTTGGAGGCATCTAGCCCACCATTGCTCCCCCCATCTCCCGAACAGGTTCTCGCTTGGCAAACCTTAATGAAACGGACACTTAAGTCAGTGCGTGTGGTGCCGCAGACCCATAAAATGATTGGTCAGCTCTAGTGCGGTGGGTGCAACTTCCAGCAGCTGGAGAAAACCTCTATTGCGCCTTGCCTAGCATTAAATCTTGTCCTCACGCTGAGCTTTGACTTTTGCCTTAGCTTGAGATGCACTCTTTTTAAGGGCAGAGAGCCGTGCTTCGTATTTGCGACGTTGACGCCGACCGGGAGTCATTTCAATCATGGCTTTTAAAGCACTGCCGAGACTCTTGTAGGCGTTAGGGAGAGTGTAACCAAAGCGAGTAGCAAGAGCGATCGCTTTTTCGTCAGCCTCTGTCGATTCCTGTAAGGTTTTATCCCCATTGTTTTTCTGATACAACCGCCAACCAGAGACGCCACACAGCACCAAAGCCAACAACAGCAGCAAGCCATCTTGTACCCAGAGTTCGCCTACAGCACCCCCCAAACCAATGGCTAGGGCTGCCATTTCCCAACCATCTTTAGGGATGGTATCATTTTGAATCCGGGCGACTTCGTGCCAAAATAGCAAATTACGCTGGTCAAGCGCTAGTTGCTCCCATTTCACCAAGTCAACTTGAATTTCCACCTCGTCTCTACCAATCTCTTCAGTACGGAGCAAAGGTGGATTAACTTCGGTACTTCCTTCCACCATCACCCAACTCTGCAATTCTGGTGGTAATAAAGTTTTGAGTCGCCGGAGTTCGCTCATCTCGGCTCTAGCAGAAGAGGTTGCATAGGATGTCATATATCTGTCCCACGAAATTCAAACAACAAATAACGCTATCACTTGTAAGGGTATCACTTGGAAGCGTGTCATCCTCCCACCGCCAAGGGCAAGCGCTATAAAGCCCGAATCCATCGTACTAGCTAGCTTTAGGCAGGGAGATGACTGCTCTGATTTTTTTTGATTCGGCACCACTGTAGAGGCAGGTTTAGTTGATTTGCCTAGAAGATTTGTTCCGGCGTTCAGTGCCAAACCCACTCTTATCACTTCCTATCTTGATTTTAAGACTTTCCTGATTGGACGTTCAGGAGAGTTGATGTATCCCTGAGCGAAATCAAACAGTTAGGGCGTAGGACTTCTATTTAGATTCGTTGTGAAGTACCTGCACTTGTATGATTCCTATACAAGTGGGACTTCCAGTTTCATCGATAAGGCTTTGGGTGGGTACACCTCTTGCGAGATGTTCGTACCGAGTACGATGAAGCAATACCACGGATGTTGGATGGGGTCAGTTTCTCCCTCTATGCCTTGCGTTTGCTGGAAGCGTCAAGTATATTTTGCCACGGTGAAAGCGGCTGGTACATCACAGACTTGTCCTGAATGCGCTCTTTCTAAGAAAAACAACTAAATGATTTAACGATAGATTAGACAATAATTGACTAGATTAGGCTAAAAGTAGTTTTATAAATCTTCTATATTCTATTTACAATAATTGGCAGAAATAGATTTTTTTGACAAATAATTCTATTGTTTATTCAGGCAGAATTATAAAGATAATGAAAATAATCGTACTTTTACTAAAAAATAATTCACAATATTAGAGATTACAAACCTGTTTGTCTTCTTTCAAGTCGAAGCTTGGGCTGATTACTAGACACTGTAAGGACTACGAAAAGGGATAGCCAATCAGTCTATAGTTTGTTAGAGGTAGATGATGTGGGAGAAGCTGAGCTTCTATAAGAATTTTTAGTAGCAGTCAGCACATCTCACGGGTCTGTCATACAGGTTATGAGGCTCTCAAAAGCCTCTATGTGCTTCGTTCATCAGTGTTTTGAGGTCATTTTCTTAGACCTCTCGCTGTCATACAGCCTGGAGATGAAAACGTTTTTAGTTGCTTGTTACGGTAGAAAAGAATTGAGGGTGATTTTGCCACCTATCGATGCTATTAGTGCTGTCTACGTTGCTGAAGGAATTCGTTTCCGAGTAAGAACGCTCAAAATTACTATTATGAGTTCTGATGGCTTTGGGGGCATCATCGTGAGTATAGGTCTGGCATTGCTCACTCTGATACCGCGGTCTGATTTAGCTACATTAATAGCCTTACCTGCTCAAATGGTTTGTCGAGCAACACTAGAAGGACGTAATGCACTGTCCTACAGTAATAGCCAAATTTCTTATACTCTAAAGGCGAGTCTGGTGACTTTCGTCGTGCTAGCGACAGCCTACTTGTTTCGGATGCAACATGAGGGAATATGGACGCTCAATTGCTCAAAGTTCTCTTGGTTGAGGACAACTGTAAAGAAGCAGAACTTTTTGAGGAGTTCTTGTCGCAAGCTCGAGCAACACGCTTTAATCTGACCCATGTTCAGTGGCTCGGTAAAACACTGGAGTTGTTGAAACAAGACAGCTTTGATGTGATTTTATTGGATCTTTCCTTGCCAGATAGCCAAGGGTTGGGAAGCCTCAATCGGGTGCGATCGCACGCTCCCCTAACACCAATTGTGGTGCTGACAGGTCTTGATGATGAAGAGCTAGCCGTCCATGCCATTCGCTCAGGAGCACAGGATTATCTCGTCAAGGGACAGGTAGACACTCCTCTACTTGTCCATGCCATACGCTATGCGATCGAGCGAACCCAGATGTCGCAAAAGCTGCGTGAGAGTGAAGAACGGTATGCGCTGGCAATTAGTGGAGGGCAGGTAGGTGTTTGGCAGATCAACTTCCTAACCCGTGAAATCTATGTTGCTCCGAACATGAAAACCCTTTTGGGTTATAGCCAGGACGAAATTGGTATTTTCCCTGAGGACTGGCTTAAGGTCGTGCATCCAGATGACCATCAACCGTTACTCACAGCAGCGGTAGCTCATTTAGAAGGATTAACTCCCCATCTAGAAATTGAACATCGACTGCTGCATCAAGATGGTAGCTGTCGATGGGTTCTTTCTCGTGGAACTGCCTTTCGGGATGCTACGGGAAAACCCTATCGAATGGCTGGGTCGAGTACTGATATCACTCGGCGTAAGCAGGTTGAGGAGGCGTTACAAGTCAGTCAAGAGCGATATGCCCTAGCCGTGAGTGCAGGCAAGGTTGGGGTTTGGGACTGGAACCTGGAAACCAACGAAATTTATCTTGACCCAATCATAAAAACGATTCTAGGCTATGCCGATTATGAAATACACAACCATCTGAAGAATTGGGCAAGGCTTGTTCATCCCGAAGATGGCGAGGCAGTAATGGCGGCAGTAAACGCCCATTTACAAGGCTTTACTTCCCACTTTGAAATCGAACATCGGATGTTGCATAAAGATGGCAGCATCCGTTGGATGCTTGCCCGTGGTACCGCAATACGAGATGCGACGGGCAAACCCTATCGTATGACAGGAACTGACACGGATATCACTGAGCGTAAGCAAGCACGGATAGAACTTCAAGAGTCAAAGCAGCGAATTGTCACCATTGTTGAAAGTATTACGGATGCCTTCTTTGCCTTGAATCATCAGTGGCAGTTCACCTACATCAATGGACAAGCAGCGCGGCTTTTACACAGAAGCAGCGAAGAACTGCTTGGTAAAAATTTTTGGGATGAGTTTCCGGAACAACTCGCTTGTGTCGTCTCCCAGCAGTACCACAAGGCTGTAACAGAGCAGATAGCTGTTGAATTTGAAAGATTTTGTCCGCAATGGAACCGTTGGTATGAAGTACGAGCTTATCCGTCTCTAGATGGACTAGGCATTTATTTACATGATATTAGCGATCGCAAGCAAGCGGAGGCGGCAACACTGGAGCGATCTCGTCAAACTGCCTTGGCAACTGCTGTAGGACTTGCCCTGACTCAGAGAGGCACCTTAGCAAGTATGTTACAACAGAGCGTCGATGCGATCATCCAACATCTCAACGCAATGTTGGCACAAATCTGGATACTCAACCCGGTCGATAACATGCTGGAACTCAAGGTCAGTGCCGGGACATGTACCTACCTTGACGTTTTTCCGATGCATATCCCGGTTGGTCACTTCCAAGTTGGTCGCATCGCGGAAGAACGCCAGCCCCATCTAACCAATAATCTCCTGGATGATCCGCACCTTAGTGTTCTGGAATGGTCGCTGTTGCAGGAAATGGTTGCTTTTGCGGGATACCCCTTAGTTGTTGAAAATCAGTTGGTGGGGGTGATGACGATGTACGCTCGCCAGCCAGTAACCGAAGCCACGTTCAATGCCCTCTATTCGGTCGCCGATGAGATTGCTCTCGCCATTGATCGCAAACAAGCTGAGCAAGCTCTAGAGCGAGAGCGCCAGCAATTGCGTGACATTATTGCAAATGCTCCCGTAGCGATGGCGATGTTCGACACCCAGATGCGCCATCTCGTCCACTCTCAGAAGTGGTTAGTGGATTATGGCTTAGAGGGACAGTCAATTATTGGTCGAACCCTTTGTGAGGTTTTCTCAGACATCCCCGAACGCTGGTACACCATTATTGGACGAGCACTCAAGGGAGAAGTTCTTTCCCAGCCAGAAGATAAGTGGGAGCGCAAAGATGGCTCTACAATCTGCATCCGTTGGGCAGTTCAACCCTGGTATACCCCGGAGGGTGCAGTAGGTGGCATCATGATTGTCACCGACCGGATTAACGAATTGGTGGAAGCCAGAGAAGCTGCCATAGAAAATTCGCGACTCAAGTCCCAATTCCTCGCCAACATGAGTCACGAAATCCGCACTCCTATGAATGGAGTGTTGGGTATGACAGAATTGCTGTTGAAAACTGACCTGAACCTTGAACAACTAGACTTCGTACAAACACTATGTGTCAGTGCTCAGAACCTGCTGATGCTGATCAACGATATTCTTGACTTTTCCAAGCTAGAAGCTGGTGAAATGCGTCTGGAGAGGTTGGAATTTGACTTAAACAGCTGTCTGGAAGATGTTGTTGATTTATTGGCAACATCCGCACAGAATAAGGGCATAGAACTGGCTGTTTTGATCGACAATAATGTGCCAAGACAGCTACAGGGAGATGTCGGTCGTCTACAGCAGATTCTCACGAATTTAGTAGGGAATGCCATCAAATTCACTCCTTATGGCGAAGTCATCGTTAAAGTTTCCTTAGAATTTGAGACGATGACCTCCGCCAACCTTCGGTTCGCCGTGACGGATACAGGTATTGGGATTGCACCGGAAGACCAGAAGAAACTGTTTCACTCCTTTTCACAAGTAGATGCCTCAACTACGCGACACTATGGTGGTACTGGCTTGGGTCTAGCGATTTGCAAGCAGTTGGTGGATCTGATGAGCGGTGAAATCGGCGTTGAAAGTCGAGGAGCTGCCTTTGTACCGGGTCGTTGGTCGTTGAATACTTCAAGAGAGTTGAAGGTTAACAGGTTGCAGGATACTGGTTATCAAGACAACCTTCAACCTCGCAGCCTACCCTGCCCTTCAGGTACTGCTCCGCAGTACGGGAACGCCTATGCTTCGAGAACAGCTTCACCGAATGGCGCACAACCTTCAACCCCCAGAGGGTCAACCTTCTGGTTCACCGTGCCACTGGTGAAATCAGCCCCTGCTATTGCGACAGCATCCCCTAGTCTGGAGCTAGCCGGACTGAGAGTCTTGATTGTTAGTGGCAATGCGATGATTCGGAAAGTGGTATGCACTTTAGCCACTTTCTGGGGAATGCAGGTAGAGGAAGCTTCATGTGTTACAGATGCTATGAAGGCTTGGCAGATTACCAGGCGCAAAAACCAGTTCATTGACGTGGCGATTCTTGACCTAAATTTGTTGGAGGAAAACACTGAAAGTGTAGAGCTGGGTTTGGCTTTGCTGGACGCTACCACATCCTCCTATGAGGCTTGCACACCCAGCATAGGAAACACTGAAGCACAAATAAAAGTACTTCGTGAAGTAACGGCAAGTTTGGACATCAACTCTGGGATACCGGCTGTCGGAGAGCCTTGTTTAGGTACCGCTACTGATTCAGCTATAGGGCGCTCAACAAAATGGTTACTCCTAAACTCAGTTAATCAGCGATCGCTAGCGTTACGTCTGTTGGATCTGGGGTTTAGTGGTTGTATTACCAAACCTTTGAGAGCCTCTAAGCTATTGGGTTGCCTAAGCCAGATTTTGACGCCATTAGAGCCGAGGGAGAATATTCAGGCGACAACTGAGATTACATCCCTAGCACCAAAGCCTATTCGACCTGCCTACCGCTCAACGGTAAAAATTCTGTTAGTAGAAGATACCCCGATTAATCAAAAAGTTGTACTCAATCAACTCAAAATGCTAGGTTATGAAGCCGATTGTGTAGCCCATGGAAAAGAAGCACTCGAGCGCTTGGTTTGTTGTACAGGCTTCTCCGGAATTACGGATTGGGGACGATTAGAAGAGAAACACACGAGAGGGGGAGAAGGGGAGAACAGACAAAACCTCACCCCTCCATCTTCTGTCCCTTACGATATTGTCTTGATGGATTGTCAGATGCCAGTGGTGGATGGCTACGAAGCTACTCGTCTCCTGCGTACCTTTGAAGGTGAATCCCGTCATACTATAGTGATTGCTATGACGGCTAATGCGATGCTTGGCGATCGCGAAAAGTGTCTGGAGGCAGGCATGGATGACTACATCAGCAAGCCGATAACGCTAGAAAAATTAGAGGAAGTCTTAGAGCGTTGGTCACTTGCTAAAGCTGGGGAGATAGAACACGAAACCATGTATTTGAGCGAGCTAATTACTCCTACTCGTTCGGACAAGTCAAGTTCCTTAGACGCGGCTGTGTTCCGATTGGCTAACCAAGGCGCTTCAAAGCAGCAAACGCTTCTATCAGCCGATAATTCTCACACTATAAGTTCTCAAGGCTTAGCAAATCATCAAAACTCACAATACAAGGAACATCCCGACTCTGTAGAGAATGGAGGTTCCACTTCAAGGGATTGGGAATTGGTCGCAGGGAACTTGGAGCTAGAAATTGGGAAAAGAGAAGACAAGGACGAAGGGGGAGACAACAAGGCCTTGCCAAATTCTCCTTGTCCTCAGTTTCCAGCCCCAATGTTAGCGGAGCAGTCCGTTAGCGATAGCACAGTAGCCCCAGAGTTACCAGGGTCGTTAGGCACGCTACAGTCAAGTAGCTTTCCTATGCCACGTAAGGAGCAGAAGAAAACCTTGCCGAATCCTATTGAGGAGTTTCCTGTGAATTTGGAGTACTTAGGAGAACTCTCTGGAGGAGATGTTGAGTTTCAGAGAGAAGTCTTGCAAGTTTTTATAGAAGACGCTCTAACCTACCTGGAAGAGGCTAAGTTAGCACTCTCAGTGGAAGATCATATAACCCTTGCCCGTCGCGCTCATCAACTCAAAGGTTCGAGTGCAAGCGTGGCAATCCAAAAAATACCGGATCTGGCAGCCAGACTAGAGGAGCAGGCGAAAAACAATCAGCTCTTGGGGTCAGCTGAACTGATCGCCGATTTAGAGCAGAGTTTAGAGCATCTCCAAGCTTTCGTCGCCAACGATCAAAATTGGTAAGCTGTCGCTCATTTAATTGGCAAATTGGTTAGGATTGGTAATAGGTCATAGGTAATAGGTAGTAGGTAATAGGTAGTAGGTAATGGGATGATATAAATCCTCACAGCGCTAAGATTTTATCAATTACCTCTTGACCACTCAAGCCAAAAATGTGCAACTTAATCGCCTATCAGCTTATTAAAGCTTTTAATGTCTCTTGAGATGATTGCTTTATCTAGACTTTCTTGAAGGCTTTTATTACTGAAGTTAGACTAACGCGCTCTGAGGCAGCTACACGGCTGTTTCTAAATAGGTGAAAATGCCCACAGATGCCGCTAAATCCCTTTGTGAAATACTGATCGCTCCCCCTCCATCAGAGTTAAAAAGGGGGACTTTGATTCCAGTTCTCCCCTTTTCAAGGGGGGCTAGGGGGGATCTATCCGCAATTAGGCAACGCAGCCAGTTAACATTGGGGGTTGAGCGTGATTGTCTACGATATTCAAAATTTGATGAACCGACCAATGACCTTGATCCGCAGCGCCGCAAGTTAGTTTGGGATATTTTGCGTGAGATCAACCGAGAACAAAGAACTACCATTATCCTGATTACTCATGATGCGATCAAGGCAGAAAAAGCAATTCAACGAGTCGGTATTCTGCACGCCGATGAACTAGTCGCGCTGGGTCGTCCTAGCGAACTCAAACGGCAGGTTGACCGTATGCTGCGCCTAGAACTATTTTTCTCACCGGAAACTCCGCCTACATTGCCACCTAATTTGACCCGATGAAAGTGGTTCGCTCAGCTTACTGATCACAATGCTGATGCTTTTCATTGGTCCAGTAATTATCCCAAAGAGCCGTTTACCAGGTATTGTGCTAGCGATCGGGTATTTGAGTCCAGCGACCTATGCGGCATCTGCTTTACGACAAACCCGAATGGAACCGATGACTGGGCAAATAGTCATCGATCTGGCTGCTTTGGTAGGCTTATCCCTGTTTACCTTCTGGTTGGTCGAACTCAAGCTGGATTGGCGACAACGGTAGATTGGTATTGAAAAGGAGAGTTATCTAGTCTGAGAGAATCAGCTTGATCAGAAAATGACTAAAGTCACGGTGGCAAAACTAACTGCCATTCCACTTTCTGTGAATTCCAGACTGGCGTAGGCGTCTCACCTACGACAAACGGTCCCCAATACTGACGTGAGCCATCCTGAGCAAAAGCAACGAGAATATCACCCTTTGATAGCTTCAGATTGCCTTGCGGCAGCGAAAGAATCAACCCCTGGCGACCCCCTTCCATTGGTGCAAAGTCCCAGTGCGCTGGTTCTCCATAAACTTTCGACTTTGTCTGCCGTGTCAGCAGGGCAACACGAACAGGATGATCACTTCGATTACTCACTCGCAAAGTCCCCTGACCCGCTGCCACCGCCACTGGATCTGGAGTTTTGGAGGGTGAGGCAACAGGGGTAGGTGACTCCGGTGACACTGATGGCAAAGCAGGTGAGAGCTTTTCAACCTTGCTGACTGCTGGCTCGACTGCTGGCTCGATCGCTGGTATAGATGAGGTATCAGATGATTGTGGCTCTATCGAAACCGTAATCCGCAATAATCCCAAACCTAATACTGCAACTCCTAAGAGCAACGTTAGAAAAAATATAGGATAAAGCTTAGATGTAAGATTTTTCATTTGTTTTAGTGGATGCACCCTGCACCCCAGCTTAGAAATAAGATCTGAACAGGTGACGATTTAACGGCTCGCTAGCTCTTACTATCATTGAAACAAGCTTGACCAAGACCGTGTTATTTTCCTGGCGAGGAAAGGTAAAATGCGGTATGGGTTTGTTCCTCTTGGTTGTCATGTGCGTCAATGCAGAATACCCGTCTTAATAATCTGGTTAATGATGTCTCGGCACGAGTAGGACAATGGTTTGCTAATCCCTGGCGACACTTCTCGCTCGTTTTAATTAGCTTGCTGTTCGGTGTGTTTCTGGGATCTGCTATTCCTACTACAGCGGGACAAGCCGCTAACTGGGACGTACTTGCTGCTGGAATTTTGCTTCTTTTCACAGAAGCGGTTAGCCGAATTGTTTATGGTAGTAATCGGCGACGGACACCATCGACTGAAGGTTCCTCTAGACGTTCATTGTTAGCTGAAGTTGTCAATGCTCTGAAAATGGGCTTAACTTATAGCTTGTTTGTGGAAGCCTTCAAAATCGGTTCCTAATGGTATGTCGCAACCCAATCCATCGCTGGGTCAAATCCTTAACAACTGGGTAGCAGGACAGACACCAACCGAGTTGGTGTGGCAACAGCTAGTCGCGGAGACACTGGCATCACCGCAACGCGCAAAGGCATTTGGTATTACATCAGAAAATCTCGAACAGATAATTCAGTCGCGATTGGATCTGTTCCAAGCTATCTACCCAGACGTGCTCTCTATCCTGTCATTTCCCAAGGACATAAGCAGGAAATCCGGGGAAATTAACCAATCCCAAATCCAAGTCGAGCCTTTGCGATCGCCAAAGAGCGACCCACAATCTAAAATTGCTACATCCCTCTGGAACCTTTGGCTCCCCTTAGCCATGCAACTGGCGTCCTCTCGACAACAGCTAGGGCGTCCTCTCATCCAGGGAATATTAGGAGGACAAGGAACCGGCAAAACTACCCTGGCGGCTGTATTGAGTTTAATTCTCAAACACCTTGGTTACCGTACCCTTAGCCTGTCATTGGATGACCTGTATAAAACCTATACCGAACGACAACGCCTCCAAGAGCAAGACCCTCGCCTGATCTGGCGTGGTCCACCGGGAACCCATGATATTGAGCTAGGTTTGCAGCTGTTAGACCAACTGCGTTCTCCTGACCAATCACACCCTACCCTCGTGCCTCGCTTTGATAAATCCGCTTGGGGAGGCGCTGGCGATCGCACAGCTCCAGAAAGGGTAGAAGATATAGATATTGTGCTGTTTGAAGGGTGGTTTGTTGGGGTTCGACCAATTGACCCAGCGGTGTTTGATGCTCTGACACCACAACCGATTCAAACTTTGGCTGACCGGATGTTTGCTCGTGATATGAATGAGCGGCTGAAGGATTATTTGCCACTATGGGAACGATTAGATCGGTTGATGCTACTCTACCCAACGGACTACCGCCTCAGTCAACAATGGCGGCGTCAGGCGGAACAGCAAATGATTGCAACGGGTAAATCAGGTATGACAGATACCCAATTAAATGAGTTTGTTGAGTATTTTTGGAAGTCACTCCACCCAGAGCTATTTATTACACCTCTAACTAAAAACTCCGACTTAGTAGACCTAGTTGTTGAAATCCATCCTGACCATACTCCTGGTGCTGTTTATCGACCCGGTTATGCCTAGTGCCAAATAGTTTTTTGTCCCCAATAATTAACTAGCTTTTTCACCCTATAGGATGAACCAACTAGACGAAGCATTAATCTTTGGAGGCTTTATTATAGTAATACTTAGTGATAATTCAACACTCGCTCAGGTTGATGAGAGAAAAAAAGTCATGAAAACTCCCATAAAAGCCTCAGCTCTTCTTCGTGTTTTAACCGTTGCTGGTGCAATATCACTGGCAACTGTCGCTCCTGCCCAAGCTCAGAGTGTTTGCAGTGTGAATCGCTTCAACCAAACACATTGTAGGAGTGTGCCAAATAGGTATGATTCTCAGCGATACGATTGGCGATCAAGAAATAATTTTGATCGCAGATCGGATTATAGACAACCTTTTCGCTATGGACAGAATGTTCGTTGGCAGATCAATGACATTTATCGAGAAGTGCTAGATCGTAATCTTGATCCTAGTGGTTGGCGAACCTGGACAAGATCTGTACGAGAAGGTAACTCTCTCGACGATGTCCGTCGAGATGTTGCTCGCTCTCAAGAATCGCAAAACAGGATTAACCAAATCTATCGAGACGTACTGGGTCGTGATGCAGATGCCGGTGGTCTCGAAACCTGGACAAGAGCTTTAGAAGACGGTCGCTCACTCAGCGAAGTTCGTCGTGCTATTGAAAACAGTCAGGAATCTAGGAATAGGAATCGATGACCGAGACGGCGTCTCGAAAGGCAAAAGTAACGCCTTGACTTTTGACCGCACCAGGTTTGGGACGCTCTCTTCCCGAACCTGGAGGCACGCCCGGAGGGTTTTGAGTTTGGAAAGGCATGATGATTTACCTTGCCGCTCTCACTAACAATAACCCCCCTGCTCCTAAACCAAAGAAGTTTGGCAACCAGGCAGCCATAAACGGGGAGAGAATGCCTGATAAACCTAATGCCTCAGCAATAAATCTCAACAAATAGTACGCAAAAATAATTACAACACTGATGCCAAAACTCGTGGCTTTCCCAGTACGTTGAGGTCGAGTACCTAAAGCAGCACCGACTACGCCAAAAACGAGACAAACAAAGGGAAAAGCAATTTTTTGTTGAATGCGTAATTTAAACTTATTGAATTTCTTTTGATCACCGCCAAGTCGTACTATCTCCATACGCTCCATGATTTGAGAAATGTTCATCTCAGCGGAGTCACGGTCTTTACCCGCTATATCAAGCGGTGCTCTAGGAATTTTTAGCTGCTGATTTTCAAAGCGTAGAATATTGCGGTAGGAGGCATCTGGAGAGATGACATAGATAGTGCCGTTGAAAAAATCCCAGGTACTTTGATCCTGGTTCCACTTGGCTGAGTCAGCGGTAACAATTTGGTTAAGATTCTGCTGAGACCAGTCTAGGATGGTCAACCCTTTCATCCGTTCACCATCAAATTGATTGGCATAGAATAAGCGCCTGAGTGCCCGAATTTTTTCGCCATTAGGTTGAGTAACTTCCCCGTATTCAGGATAGAAAATGTTGTTTTCCTTGAAGCTTGGCTTTTCAGAGTTGAGCGCTTTGTTCAGAGTGGCGGAAGCTTGGTAATTGGCGGCGGGGACAACCATCTCGTTGAATAAGAACGTACACCCCGTGACGACTAAGCTCAAAACCACGGCAGGCATAACTAGTCGGTAGATACTAACACCGATACTACGCAGAGCAACCAACTCACTGTCACTGCTGAAGCGCGAGTAGGTCATCAGTGCTGCCAGAAGCACTGACATCGGGAAAGCATAGGAGATAAACTCTGGCATCTTCAATAGCAGAACTTTCACCGCAATTTCTAATGGCAGTCCAGCATCAGTAACCTTGCGTACTAAATCAAATAGAGTACCGACCGCTACACCGACAGAGGAGAAAGCACCGACGCCAAACAGAAAAGGCGCGAACAGTTCAGCAGTGATGTATCGATCCATGACCGATATACCAGGGATAAATGAAAACAGAGACAGAGATTTACCTGATGTCATAGAAGCTAGTGGTTAACCTTCACAATTGGAGAACCTCAAGCGGTTTTGTTCAGTAGTGTATTGACGGTACCATCTCTTGATCAAGTGCGATCGCTAACACTGCGCGATCCCAGCAGCGCTTCGGGTACCTGTAGTCCGGTCAGGGTAAGCAACCCCCTGAGCAAGTCTGATAATCAAGCACAATCATGAAATTCCATAAGGTCGGGGATAAGGCTTTAGCAGTGTCTTCCCTTGATAGACGTAAAAGACTTCTGTAACTGCCCCACCGCGTCGAATCGGTACCGTTGCGATCGCTTTTAGACTACTGAATAAAGGCTGATACTTATCCATTAGATCTTGTCTGTCATGAAAGCGTGAAATAGTAACATATAGTGCATCTTTTCCTAACCATTGATCGGATCTTGTCCAGTAAGCAAATCCACGGATATCGTCACACAAGCATGTAATCGGTGTATCCGCTAAAGGTGCCAAAGCCATACCAATGGGCGCGGCTAGATAATAACCATTGCTGAATACAAAGCTAGAGTTCTGTAGGGCAGCACTGAGAACAGGAGATTGTGCAAAGCCGCGTCGCAGTTGCTGAACATCAATCAGTTCTGTAGAGGGGTCATCCTTAGGAGGTACAAACCCTCCCAAGATGGCGTATTGACTCGGCTTTTGTAGTGTTCCTGTTGTTACATGGAGTAGAGCAAGGAGTAAAAAAGTGGCGATCACAATTCCCGAACCTTGCAACCACCGCCGCACCCAACGTCGGGATTGCTGCTGCCAGGTAACAGCCTGTTGTCCTAGCAATAACGTTATTCCCCAAAATCCTGGCATCGGCCAACTCGGCAAAATTTGCTGATATCCACCCATGAAGGTAAAACCCAAAATCAAGGGCAGAGATACCCATAAAATCAATAACTGCTTTTGTTCTAAATCTCCAGTGTAGATTAATGATTTCTTAGAAAAAAGCTGATTGATTTGACTGTTCACTCCTCGTAAGCTTACCCACCAAAGTGGTAATCCTAGAGTTGGAAAAAGGTAAGCTACATCAACTAAAAATACAATTAATGCATTTAGGAGATTGTAGCTTTTCTTAGGTATTCCGCGCTGTAATTGGAAACGAATGGATATCCAATCGTGCTGTATATTCCAAAACAAAATTGGGGAGATAGTAATGATAAACAAGCCCAATCCTAGCCAAGTCCACGGGGATAGCAACGCTGAGCGATGACGTGAACTCGCTAAACAAAAACAAACTAGCTCCAAACCCAAAACAAAGCCATGATATTTTCCGAGACAGGCTAAACCAACCAGAATACCAAGAATGGCTAAACGATAGCTAGGTTGGTATTTCTCCGTCAAAGGCTGACGAAAAAATTCACAGGCAGCACAGTATAGACTAGCTGACCAGAAAAACATCAACGGAATGTCAGGTAGAGTGAGAACACCAAAGCCAACTAGAAAAAATGGCGATAAGGTGGCGATCGCTAAAGTCAGTCTAGCCGCGTTTGTCGAGAAGAGTTTGGCACTGGTCAGATACAGTAGCAACAAACTGCCTGTATGCAAAATCAGCGTACCCAGACGAATGGTGAACTGGGATACTTCCCCTGTAATCCATGGGCCCAAACCAGTTGTCAGTGCAACTAAGACTGGATGGTCAAAATAGCTCCAGTCCAAGTGCAGGCTATAGAGATAGTAGTAGGCTTCATCAAAACCAGGGTAGAGCCACAAAGCAATGAAGCTCCGAAACAGCAGTCCGCCAATCAGCCAAAAAAGTACTGATTGATTAGCTTTTTGAGCCAACCATTTCTGAGCTGTTTGCATTGAAAAACCTTTAGCTTGATACACGGAGTAATTTATAAATTCCAGCGTTTTGGATTTCTTGATACTGATTAGGTTGCAATCTTGCTTTTTGGAGAGATTTATCAGTGGCTACCACCAGTACAGATTGAGAACTGGATTGTTTAGCTGTTGCTTGGAGATAGGGCACTGCGTTGGGTAAGTCATGGAAATAGTTCACATGTCGTTGTGTATAAAAAACCAAAGTGGGTTTTTCAAAGCCGTTCGTCAGCATGACCAGTTGTTCACCAGGCGCTTCAATCTGAACGGCAGACTGGGCAATCTGGCGCAAAGGAAGTTGACGTTCGACATCAACGATCGCTAAGGCAGGCATGAGCAGGAATATCCAGAACGCAACGAATCCTAGAAAAGAGACTATCCAGAGCCAATGGGGTTTCCGTCGTAGTAATAAAACTATTCCAGCGATCGCACTTACCCCCCAAATCACTGCGCCGATTACAGGCAAACCAGCTTGGCTGATTCCTAAGCCCAGATTAGGCATAGAAGAGTCATTCCCCAGTAACTGAGGAGACCAGAAACAAACCCCTCCCAGGAGCACAAAAAGCCCAATACTCAAAAGGTAAGTAAGCTTCAGGCGACCATGAGCTTGATCAAACCTCTGCACTTGAACAATTTGATCGCCCCACCAAAGTGCTACTAGAATCGCTGCCGCAGGCATCAACGGTAAGGTGTAGCTAAAGTATTTGGTTACAGCAAGGGTGAAAAAGCCCAAGATAATCAGGAACCACAACAGGGCAAACAGTCCAAGATGGCTGGAACGGGGTGAGTTCAGCCACTTTCGTCGTTGGAGAACAGGTACTCGTGCGATCGCACTGGGTAGAGCCATTGACCAGGGAGCAAAGCCAAGTAAAACAACCAAGAGGTGAAAGTATATTGGTCCGTTATGTTGATTGACAACGCTTGTAAAGCGCTCAAAATTGTGGTACCCAAAAAACGAGTCTATGTAAGCCTCGCCATTGCGCAAAATTACCAGAATAAACCAAGGCAAGCTGATAGCCAGAATAATCAAAGCGCCCCGAACTAGACGCATTTCCCCAAGAACTTCTCTAGCTTTTCCAACATAAAGTAGGAAGGAACCGATAATCAATCCTGGCAGAACAACGCCAACAGGTCCCTTAGTCAATACAGCCAAAGCCATCAGAACGTAGCAAGCCAGATACCAACGTTCCTGCACTGTTCGTCGTTCCGGTTGGGCATAGCCCAGAAAGAAAGTTAGTAGCGCACCTCCCATACAAGCACTCAGTAACATATCTGAGTAACCTGTGCGCCCAAAGAACAGGGTTAAGGGATTTAGCGCCACCATTGCGGCTCCCAGGCTTGCTACTAGCCACAACTGCCGTTGAGCAGGTGAGCGGTGAGAGGCTAGGGATGAGAGGTTAGTTTCTACCTCTTCGCTTTGTGTTTCTTGCCATAATTGCCGTTGAGCAGGTGAGGAGTGAGAGGCTAAGGATGAGAGGTTAGTTTCTACCTCTTCTGCTCGTACCTCTTGCCTGGTACCTCTTGCCTGCGAAGTAGGATTGCCAAAATATCGCAGGGTGTAAAAGCAAAAACTGGTAAGAGCCAATCCTGCTAGTGCTGAAGGCAGGCGAGCAGCAAACGAGTTAACACCAAAGGTATGGTAAGCGATCGCCATCAGCCAGTAGATCAATGGCGGCTTATCAAACCGAGTTACACCGTTGAAGAAGGGAGTAATCCAATCTCCTGTGACTGTCATCTGTCGAGCCGCTTCAGCAAACAGTGGCTCTGTCTCATCAAGCAAGCCGGTACTGCCTAAGTTCCAAAAGAATGCAATGGAACTAATCACAACCACCCACACTATCGCCAGCAGCCAAGCCATGTCTGGACGCTGCTCCCAAGTTTTGACACCGTGAGTAACCAAACGATTAAGACTAAATTTCATGAACCCATTGATGATCACTACGTGAGTCTGATAGACCTTGCGGAACTACATACACACAAGAACAAGGAGAGTTTAAGGCTTACTCCCCCTAGTCAACGATTTATAAACTTCTATCTAACATATGGCAAGAGGACTCCCGTTACAGCGTAAGCTTAACGGTGAGATGAATTGCCACAATAATAAACTGAGCAAAGCGAATCATTTTTCTTTACCTTGATTCTCAACATAATGTTTTAGTTGTTCGACCGTA
>DATNPH010000136.1:0-10365 GCA_036703315.1 Coleofasciculaceae cyanobacterium | reverse complement strand
GAAGTCGCGGCTAAATAAACCAAGTCCGCCTGCGCGGACTAACGAAAAATCAACACTTATTTAACCTGCACAGGCAGGTTTTGTTTATGTAGCTGCGGTTTCAACCGCCCAATCAACGTTAAGTTGACACCAATGTCTTGCCTTGCGCCCCTACAATTGCTAAACAAAAAATTGGCATGCTCCCGTGCAGATTTAGGGATTCAGGCAAGTAGTAAGAAACTTATCTGCAATTGCAGATCGTAACCACTGATACTCGATCCCAATGCATTATCAGAAGCACTTAGTGTTTGACTCGCTTAGAGAGCTCTTGCCTACATGTGTTTATCAATCATCCTGTAAGACAGGAGCAGTTCTCTTAGCTGTGTCTGGGTAAATTGCTCCAAATTCTTTGAAGGCTTGTGCTGATTCTTCTGCGATATTCTCAAGTCGCTCACCAGGAGAGTCTTCTGTTTCGCGAGCTTCCTTATACCATTCATTTGTTGTCTTGGGTCTTACGGAATCAATCTTTTGTGCCTCTTTGCGAATTTCCTTAGTCAAGGCTTTATTGTTCTGTCCAGAATCAACATTTGTTGTCAGCAATATAAAACCGACTAGTACAACAGCAAAAAAACGCTTGACTTGAAGTCCGTTAATCAGGGAAGTGATCTGAGCGGTCGTCCTAGAAATCAAATTTTTCATGATAATACTCCATGAGTCCATTTACGATGCTTTTCACAGTTTCGGGATATCATTTGCTGGCTGTAAATTCAGCTACTGCCATAGAAACCGAACTTCGCTGATACCCGCAATTCGCTTGATGTTAGTGATGAAAAATGATGAAAACTAACCGATTTTCAAGCTAATCAGCTGCTTACAAGCATAAATCTAAGACTAACAGCAGAAAGATAACTATCCCTCTGACAAAAGTCATACCTTGGTTATGAGAAAAGAGAGACTTGTTTAAATCCTGTTGTATCGCAGGGAACAACAAATCCTTCTAGCAATAATGGAATCTCTATCCTAAGATTGATCGCCCGAAGGTTTAATTGGACAGTACTACAGACCAGAGAGCGAAGTTCATGCAACAGCAGACAGAATATCGATGCAACAACCAGACTTGATATCAATAAATTAGCAAAATCATCGATTTGGGTAATGGGACAACGCGCTACGCGCATGCTACGCGCATGCTACGCAAACGGTAATCGGGAAGACATTCCAATTACCGATTACCAATTACCCGTTACCATCTCTTGTGGTTGTCAAGAATGAATTTAGACTGACTATAGAACCTCCGGCTTTTGCCTCACCCACCCTATGCACGGCTACGGGACGTTGATAGTGATAGGGTTGAGGATTGAGGACGGATGACCTGTTCGATAATGTCAGCCGCTCGCCTCACACCACCTGCTTGTGCGATCGCCTGCTGAATTCTCCTGGCATTGTGCCTGTATGATTCCTCTGTCAGTACCTGTTGAATCGCAGTTTGCAGGTTGGAAACGCTCACCTGAGAAATTGGAATCACTTCTCCTGTTCCTGTCCAGCGGATGCGTGCCCCATTCCCTGGTTGTTCAAACGTGATCGGCATGGCAACCAACGGTACACCGTGGCTGAGAGAATCTAGCACCGTGTTCAGTCCGCCATGAGTGATGGTTAGACTGGCTTTGGCAATCACCTCCAGCTGCGGTGCATAGTCAACCACTAATGGAGAACCTGGCAGTTCTTGCACGGCATTGGTACTCATCCCACCTCCATGCGCGATGACGAGTTGCACATCAAGTCCTTGACAGGCTTCGGCAATACAGCGAAACACATCCTGTTTGGTATTCTGCACACTGCCGAGTGACGCATAAATCAACGGTTGTCCAGTTAAGCGATCAAACGGGAAGGATACCGATCGCAGCGATTCATTTCGCAGGGGGCCAACATAGTGCAAATGCTTGGGCAGATTCGGATAGGGAAAATCAAACGCGGCAGGCTGTTGGCTGATATGCGCCAGTCGTGCATTGGAGGCGTAGATGTGGCGGTAGGGCGGTAACTTCCACTGCTGGCGATAGTGATTAATCACTTGCAGAATCGGTTTGCAACTGCGATCGAGGATATAATAAGCGACCTGATTTCGTAGGCGTGCCGACCAAGTATTTTCATAACTCCACGGCATAAAGAACGGTGGGGCATCCGCTCTGCGCTGAATTGCCTGACCACAACTGACGCAAACGAATGGAAGATTGAGAGATTCGGCGATCGTTTCTCCAACGGGTTCCAGTTGATCGACAATCAAAGCTTCAATTCCCGCCGCTTCCACAGCCGCCGGAGCATCCTGACAGATGATTTCAGCAATATGGCGACAAGAATCAACGGAATATTTAAGCGCTTCAATCTCACTCAATTGAGCAAGCTGCTTGAAGGTTTCTGCCAGCGAGCCAGGTTTATAAAGGGATTGCCCGATCGGCCAAAAATCCAGCCCTTCCGATCGCACTTTCAACTCTAAATCCGCTATTTGCAGAACCGTGACGCGATGTCCCCGCGATTGCAATTCTCGTCCCAATGCGGCTTGAGGATTGAGATGTCCGGGATAGGGTGGGCAGATAATACCAAAGTGAGTCATGGTCAGATAAAAAGGATTGTAAAAAAGTGATTTAGGAAGATGGAAATTGCTCAATGCGAGCCGCTGCTTGCAGCGTCAGCTTGCCTTGAGATACATCGAGTTGCTGAATTTTTAGGAGCATTCCCTTGCGCTCGAAGTCTTGCAGGCTCAACAGTTCACCCATTCGCGCAAGTAACGCACTTGTGAATTCGGGTGAGGGTTCCTGCCCTTGCACGTAGCGCACCTGTTGGAGCAGTATGGCTTGCCCTTCAGGGGCAATTTCAGGCGTTGCGACTAAAACAAAATGCTGGGGAACTGCGGTGTTGTTCCCAATGGGTTCCGTGCTAAATGTAATGGTGTTATCCGACAATAAACACCTGATTCTTACGTCTCGATTATCTGCATATCCACGCGATCGCAACGTTTCATGCAGGAGTTCTGTATTGAGTGCCGTGGTAAAACTTTCCTGATTGATGACAAGACGAAATGCTCCCTCAGATGGATGAACGAGCTGAATTTTGCCACGCAGTGCTTTGAGGGGTTTGACCGTAACACGACCAATTTCAAGCTGAAGTGTTTCTGCCTCCAGGTTGGGTTGCAATAACACCCCATAAATTGCGATCGCCAGGGAATCGAGTTGACCATGCGCCAGCTTATTGAGGTCAGTCTTGATGCGAACTTCCAAACTATCTGCTTTTTGCAGTTGGCTAGCGATCGCCATTTCTACGATTTTGTTAACTGCCTGTTCTCCAAACCCAGCTTTTTCCTGCATCACGCCTCTTCTGTTTGCCTTTGAGTACAGGAGAGTGATGCCAATTGACTTTGAAGTTTATGAACTGCTGGCAGTTGCCACCAAGGGACACTTGGATATTCATGATGCTCCTCATGGTAGCCAAAATGGTAGCAAGTAATAAATGACCAAGCGATCGGTAATGGATTGGTTTGGGTACGATGAGGATTAGTGTGTCCTCCTTCGGGTTCTTTGTGAGTTAGAAAGGTGCCGAAGTAGAATAGCTGAACTGAACTGAGCAGTGGAGGTATAACCCAGAATAGAATCAGATTACTTTCAGAAACGGGCAAGCCTGATTTGGCGAGGTTGAATATCAGTGACAATCCGATAATTTGTCGCCAATCCCAATACCCCTTCATAAAGTGAAAATACCAAGCGATCGGATTTTTGTTGATGCCGTTATGAAAATCGGGATCGAACTCACTAGCGGGATGCTTGTGATGCTGCCCATGCTTTTGTAAGAGCTTGCGATAGGAGAAAAGCCCATAAGCCAACACAGCTAGTCTTCCCACAAAGCCATTAACTTTTGGGTTTTGAGGAAATACTGAACCATGCATGGCATCATGGGCAGTAATAAACAGCCCTGTATAGAGAAAGCTCTGCCACAGCATCGCTAGCAAATTTAGCCAAGTGGGGAGTACAGCCAGGTTAATTGAAAGGAGGCAAACAAGGCTGATTGCCCACAAGCTAATGATGAATACTGCAATTAGCAGTCCATAAGCTAAAGTCTTATCACCTACATTTTTTTTGACCACTGTTGTTTCTAGGTCAGTAGGATATGAGAGCGTATGATTGGAACTTATCAACTCTATACTTCCTTTTAAATTAAGCGACCCAACGCCTAAGCAAATTCACTAAAATTTCCTGGTTCAGGCTGAAATTTTAATAAAACTTAGAGCTCAGCCTAGGGATTATAAACACATAAAAAATCCCAATATCAAGCTCTTCGGAATTCTAAGAATGAGAATTTCTATCACTCAGATGAGCTTTTATTTTTGAGATGTTTAGATTTCTATTGACTTGTTTCTAACTAATTCTAGTTGTAGACTAAATTCAGGCTCTCTATCTAGAGTTAAATCTGTAACAAGCTCTAAAGGGTGAGCGATAATTAAACAATCAGGTATTTAGCAACACACAATTTCTTTAAATAAGAAACACAATCAGTTACTACAGAAATACTTTTTTGCTATCAACAAGCCATGATGGACTTTCAGCAGATATTTGGTGCATCACCTGAAACAGAAGCCAGTGCGCCGGGACGGGTGAATTTACTTGGGGAACACACGGACTACAACGATGGCTTTGTACTGCCAACGGCTATTCCCCAACAGACTACGGTGCAACTGGGTTTGAGCAACGATGGACAGCACCACTTTTACTCGGTGGAACTTGACGAACGGGTGAGTATTTTAGAAGGCGATCGTACACCCTCTGGATTTGCCCGTTATATCTTCGGCTGTGTTCGGCTTTTAGAACGGGAAGGGTACACCGTACCATCGGTTAATCTGCACGTCACGTCTTCGGTTCCGATCGGTTCAGGTTTGTCTAGCAGTGCTGCTTTGGAAGTGGCGACTCTCAGGGGGTTGCGATCGCTCTTAAATATAGATATCGATGATGTACGGATCGCTCAGTTGGCACAGCAGGCAGAAATCCAATATTCGGGTGTGCAATGCGGCATTATGGATCAGATGGCGTCGAGCCTAGCTGATACGGAACATCTGCTATTTCTCGATACGCGATCGCTTGAGCGTCAGGTGATACCTTTTCCATCTGGGGCAGAGGTTGTGGTGATCGATAGCGGCGTGCCTCGCACTCTGGCAGGGAGTGGCTACAACCAGCGACGAGCGGAGTGCGAAGAGGCGGCGCACCTGCTACGGGTGAAGGCGTTGAGAGATATTACCGATCCGCAAGCTGTGGAAGACTTACCCGAACCGCAACGCCGTCGCGCTCGTCACGTCATCACGGAGGATAACCGAGTACTGGAGGCTCTACAGGGAGTATCCGCAGAGCGTTTTGGTGAGTTGATGAACGCTTCCCACGCTAGCTTACGCGATGATTACGAAGTTTCCGTGCCTGCTCTGGATACACTGGTGGCGATGCTACAGGAAACCCCTGGAGTATTTGGGGCACGTCTTACGGGTGCTGGGTTCGGGGGGGCTTGTGTGGCTTTAGTTGCTGCGGGTAAGGGGGAAGCGATCGCGCAAGATGTGATTGAAAAGTATAAGCGATCGGGTTACGCCGGACGTATTCTGGTTCCGGAGGTGAGTTAGTCCCAGCCTTCACCCGTCCGCCCGGTGCAGTGATTTGTTAGACCGCTTTGTAATCAACTTGAACTCAACCTTTAGCTTTGACTGAAGACTTGGTAAGCGCAACGCCGTGCTCCTGTAACAATATGTTCAGTTCGTTCCACTATCACATCTTGCCCCAAAACACGCTCAAAGATTTCCAATTCCCTTGCACACAGACCTGTACAAGCCGTAGCCGCCGCGCAAATTGGACAATGATGTTCAATCAATAGGAAGGAACCATCATCGAGAGATTGGATCTCGGCCATGTATCCTTCCTCGGTTCGCAAGGTAGCTAGGGCTTCTAATTTTTGTTGTAGCGATTCTTGAATCGGCATCAAAGCTTGATAGGCATTAATTTGATGGCGAGTTCTCACATCTAAAAGTTGCTCCAATCCAGCATCACCGAATGCCTCTTTGACAGAATTGAGCAAACTTAATGTCAATTCAGCATAGCTATCAGGAAATAGACGATCAGCAGCAGGGGTTAACTGCCACAGCTTCGCCGGACGCCCCATCGCACGAGCTTCTTCTTGATAGGTAACGAGTTGTTCTTCCTGTAAAGCATACAGGTGCTGACGGACAGCCATCGCAGAAACGCCCAAGCGAGAGGCTAGCTCCTGCGAGTCCATCGCCCCTTCTTGCTTGAGCAGGTTGATGATCGCCCGTCGAGTACGGACAGTGGTTGATTTCTTTGCAGAGTCAGTAGCCATATCTATAAAGTAAAGAGAAACCTTTACAAAGTCAACTCTGGCGCTTATCATGCTTTATAAAGATTTTACTTTATAAAGTCAAAGCAACGGATATCTTATGCCTGCAAAGTCGCAGTGCATAGGTCATATTTTCATGTCTTGATAACTACTTTGGAGAGGTTTCGGCCAATGAAACGCATCTTGCATGTTGATTCCAGTCCCAGAAGCGATCGCTCTATTTCTCGTAGTCTAACGGAAGGATTCATCGCCGCCTGGAAAGAAATGTTTCCAAGTGATACTGTCACCTACCGCAATTTAGGACATTATTCAGTTCCACTAATTGATGAATCTTGGATTACAGCATCATTTACGCCTCCTGAGCAAATCACTTCGCGCTTAGCAACTGTGCTAGCGCTTTCTGATGAGTTAATTGATGAGCTTTTAGCTGCGGAGATCTGGGTCTTTGGCATTCCTATGTATAACTACAGTGTCCCAGCCAACTTCAAGGCATATATTGACCAAATTGTTCGCGTTAGACGAACCTTCATTGTGAACGAGCGAGGTGAATATGAAGGTTTGGTGCATAACAAGAAGGTGATTGTGATTACAGCACGAGGTGGAGTGTTTTCACCAGGCACACCGAATGCTGAATTGGATTTTCAAGAGCATTTTATGCGAGCAATTTTTAACTTAATTGGTGTCACCGATATTACGTTTATCCATGCCGAAAATCTAGCGGGGGGAGCTGAAGCACGCCAACAATCCCTCTCAGATGCTCGTGCCGCGATTCAACAATTTATAGCAGCTTGCGGAGGTTCAGGGCAATGAGACGCTCTGTGCTAATTGTGGCTGCTGCAATTTTCCTCGTCACCCATGCCACAAATTTGCAAGTTCCACTGTATGGCACTTATGCAAAAATTGCAGGGTTCGGTAGTGGCATTTCAGCGATCGCCTTTTCGACCTATGTGGCAGGACTGTTGCCAACATTGATTTTACTGGGTGGAATTTCTGATCGCGTGGGACGTAAAAAGGTGATTTTAGTGAGTTTGCTCTCCCTGGCATTCGCTACATTTTTGATGATTGCTCATCCCAGCATTTACACCTTATTTGTTACGCGGATACTTCAGGGCATTGGAGTAGGCTTGATTACAGGAACTGGAGCAGCGTATCTATCAACCCTGATGCCGGATAATGCTGCTCAGGTTGCTGCCTATGTCAGTCTCACCACTGCATTGGGATTTTCTAGTGGTGCTCTGTTCACAAATGTAGCCCTGTCGTTCAACAACTCATTAGTTCCGTTTAGCTATCAGGCAATTCTTATCATACTTCTAGCCTGTATCGTCTTGGTGATTAGACTACCCGAACAGCCTGTTTCTCCAGAAAAGCTGATTCGCTTGCCTTGCTTTCCAGCAGGTACGATTCCAGCTGGACTAGCGATTGCACTAGCATGGTCGTTGGCTGGAATTGTGAGTGTGATTCTACCGGCACAGTTGATGCAATATGGCTTGCCGAACTGGTCGGGTCCGATGTTGTTTATTTTCGTGATTAGTGGTGTTTTATTGCAGCCATTGGCTCGTCGTCTCAATGCACAGCGATCGCTCCAACTTGGCTGTGTATTGCTTGTCCTAGGCTACATCATTTTTACTTGTGGAGCTTGGCTCGGTGTCATCAGTCTTGTCTTAGCAGGCGTAGCGCTCGCAGGTACAGCTTGCTATGGGTTTACCTATCTGGGTGGAATGGCGGAAGTTGTCAAGCTCAGTGGCTCACAATCGGCTAGGGCAGTCTCCGGATATTTCGTCTGCGCGTATTTGGGTTTTGGTTTGCCCGTCATTCTTATTGGCTTTTTCTCCGAGCAAGTTGGAGTTGTGAATGCACTGTTCGGATTTGGGGTGATTTTCCTGGCTAGCAACGTTTTGCTCGGCATATACCAAGGCATCAAAAGAGAAAAGCAGTTGATCTGAAGTTTCATCTCTTTTTTAAGCCGTAGGTGTAGACAGCTTGGAGTGATTGTCTTCATTCAATACTATCTGTAGGCGATCGCCTGACGGGTGCTGGTGCGAGGGGGAGCTTGCGTTGCTTTGGTTGCTGCGAGTAAGGTGCAGCCGATCGCCCAAAACCTCGAATTGTTGACGCTCATATGCAGCAAGAAATTTAACTACCGTGAGCAATTTCACTGAGCGCTTCATGAATCACTTCATCACTCACGCCATGACGTTTCAAACTGGCAATCAACGCCGAAACGGTATGATTCTCTAACCGTTCAAGATCTGCTCGCAGTCCCTGACCAATATATGCACGCATCAACGGTTGATAACCCGAAAAGCCTAGTAGTGGAGCTAATCGTTTTAAATCCTCTACCACATCTTCCGGGATACGAATGGTGACAACCGTCATAGGACGATTTTTATCCAATCGCTTTTTCAGGGTTTCAGCTTTCATAGTATTCACGTTCCTTGTGCGTCGCTCATGCGTGCCGAAATAATCCGGATTACATCGTCATCGTCAAACTCGATGTGAACAACGTATAGAAGATTCCATCGTCAATCCATGCCAATAATGGCATCTCGTGCTTCGTCATTGCGGCTAGCATCGACTACCGTTAGAAACGGATCGAACAACGCTTCCGCTGCTTGCTGGAATGTCACACCATTATGCTTGCCAGGATTTTTTCAAGCTTTTTCCTCATTCCAAACAAAGGTAATGCCGTTAAGCACGAAATATGCGTCCATGCCTAAAGTGTAGGTATACGTATTTACCTGTCAATACGTTTTTGGAGAGCTTGCGTTGCTTTGGTTGCTGCGAGTAAGGCTAAAGCGTTGGCGAAGCGGGACGCGATCGCGTCCATCGCACAAGATGTACTTGAACGATATAGCAGAAATGCTGATAACTAGGCACGGTCTGACTTTCGCGATGTAGCCTAGATCGACTAGCCAAACCTCACCGACTAAAGAATCTGGACAAACTCACGCTAATCTACTCTTGCGTCGGAGCGGATGAGTTTTCCGGTGGACAGTCTATCTCTTCAACGATTAAGGGTTCAAAACTGATGTCTCCAGGTTCAATCGGCACTTTTCTCCACCAGGCTGGCAACAGGAGGAGCCAAAACTTACCCAAAGATACAGAACGCTGCTCGTGAACAAAAATCAAGGGCAGGAGAGCCGCCAGTCGTAGGACGGCGGAGAGGGCAAACACCCCCGGCAAGCCGCCGAGATCAGTTATAGTCGCGAGAAAGCCACCCGTCGTGATTCCTATTGCCCCAGTAACACCCGGAACTGCAGCCGCGATCGCAAAGTAAATAGACTGATGGCGTAGTGGTGCCACTCCCATCAGAAGATTGTTGTTGCACAGTTCAATCGCTGCCCACGTCCCACCGCCGATTATATGCAACAGGGGAAACCAAACCCATAGAAAAATTGAAGCGGTTCCAGCTTCTAGCCAGAGCAGAGGCGTTAGAGCCACTAAGATTCCCACTACTACCATAATCGGGCGATTCCCAACCCGGTCAGCCAGCTTGCCCCAAAAAACCAGCATCAACAAGTTAGCACCAGCTCCTAAGCTGTTATAGATTGTTACCAGGCTGACATCTATACTCAGATCATCGAGCAGGTAAAGATTAAAGAAGGGAGCGCTGACATTAACGGCGAAGCTCCATAAGGCAGAGTAAAGCAAAAAATTCAAAAAATTGGTGTTCTTGAGGAAGCTAGAAATTCTCTCTCTGGGCAACCTTGGAGCTGTATCTGAATGTGTGACGTGCAAAAGCGATGGGTTTACATCAGCCATAAAGAACTGACAACCCAGACTAATGACACCAAGCACAATCGCTAACACAATGCTCAGGCTGTAACCTTGAAGCCTTCCCCCAGGCCAGTTTGATACCACCAAAGCGAGCAGGGGCACAGCAATGAGATTTGATAAGCTGACAGCACTATTGCGAAAGCCAAAATACCGCCCCCGCAACCGCTGAGGGACTAACGCTGCCATCCAACTGAGCCAGGAAGCACGACCTAAAGATTCTAAGAGCTGAGTTACCCA
>DATNPH010000134.1:0-15756 GCA_036703315.1 Coleofasciculaceae cyanobacterium | reverse complement strand
GAAGTCGCGGCTAAATAAACCAAGTCCGCCTGCGCGGACTAACGAAAAATCAACACTTATTTAACCTGCACAGGCAGGTTTTGTTTATGTAGCTGCGGTTTCAACCGCCCAATCAACGTTAAGTTGACACCAATGTCTTGCTTTGCGCCCCTACCGTGTGGTATATGAACCTGAAAATTGCTGTCAGTTGTTACAAGGTCTATTGACACTCTCCGCCCTAGAAGGACGGAGATTCTTTCATCACGGGGAGCGCAACCGCTTTACCTCAGAAAGCATCGTAACTGGGAAAACAAAAACAGTAACGTTGGAAAGCCACAATCTCTAATCTGGACGTGGAGCCTATTACTCTCCTTCCACCTGTTCTCGATACTCGGGAGCAGACAGCGCTTCGATTAATTCATCAGGGTCGTTGATTCGCACTTTCAAGAACCAACCTTCGGCATAAGGATCATCCGCTATCAGTTCTGGAGACTCTACCAATGCATCATTGCGTTCGACCACTGTACCGGAGACAGGAGCATGCAAATCCTCAACTGCCTTCACCGATTCAATAGAGCCAAAGCTCTCACCTTTTTCTAGAGCATCACCAATCTCCGGCAGTTCCAAAAACACAATGTCCCCTAGTTGGTCAACAGCAAAAGCGCTGATACCAATAGTCGCAATTTCACCATCGAGTCGCACATACTCGTGGGTATCTAGATATTTCAAATCTTCAGGATATTCGAAAGCCATCTTACGTCCTCACAACGTAGCAGAGCTAAGTGTACAACTTCCAACAGGAACGATCTGCAAAATTAAGCTAACGGATTATGACAAACTGTAGCTGTCATCTGAAATAGGGTAGGGAAAAGAGGGATAGCTGAGTAAGCGGGTAGGTGGATAGGGAACTAAACTTTCTATCAGTAACTAATCCTTACTGCCTATACGCTATCGGTTTATTCCCTACCCGCCTTTAAATGGCAGACAGATGAACAAACAAACCATCAAACGACTGTTATTGGGTGAATTTACTTTTAAACGACTTGTGCGCTCCCTCATCTTTATCTACATTGTCTTTTGCCTGTACGTCTTCTTCTTCGCAGATCGGCAAATTTTTTTGCCGCAGCCTTCCAGCTATCAAGACACCAGCAATAGTCTTAAGCTGACGACCTCTGATCAGATCATGCTTTCAGCCGTTTATTTGCCTAATCCGGCATCTAACTACACCATTGTTTATACCCACGGTAATGCTGAGGACTTGGGAGACATCCAAGTGGTGCTGCAAGAACTGCAAAACATTGGGTTTAGCGTCTTTGCCTACGATTATCGAGGGTATGGTACCAGCCAAGGAACTCCTTCAGAACGCAATGCCTATCGAGATATTGATACAGTCTACGATTATTTGACCCAGCAATTGCATGTACCAGGACGGCAAATTATTGCTTACGGGCGCTCAGTTGGTGGAGGGGTAGCGGTTGATTTGGCAGCTCGTAAACCACTTGCTGGTTTAATTTTAGAAAGCACCTTTACCACAGTATTTCGAGCAGTGATACCGTTTCCAATTTTGCCTTTTGATAAATTCCGCAATATTGACAAAATTAAAAAAGTGAGTTGCCCTGTGTTGATCATGCATGGTAAAGCTGACAATGTTATTCCCTTCTGGCATGGGCAACAACTGTTGGCTGCTGCTCCTGAACCGAAACTCTCCTTATGGGTAGATGGAGCGGGTCATAATGATTTTATGTGGGTGGCAGGCGATCGCTATGCCAAAATCTTACGCCAGTTTGCTCAACTGATTCAGCAGGCACCAACGAAATAGTGTTCTACTTAATGAAAGGCGATCGCCTGCTCTACTAGCGCGATCGCCTCATGCTATGCGTAAATTATCATCTATCTGTTTTAATCTATCCCTATTATTAAGTACCTATACCTAAGGTCAAAGATTGGCGTGACATCAGCTTGTAGTAGATTATACGGATAGCTGTTACTTTGCCCTCGCGTTATCGGAAATTATGAGTTCCAAGAGTCGAAGTGTTCTTGGATACAACAAGCTCTAACATAGATGCCTATCTCTCAACAAATGAGGATCGAGCCTTTGTGTTACTACTCTTCAATTAGTTCATGTAAGGATATTTCCGTAAGTTCTAAGGGTTTCTTTTTTCCATAAGAAAGCCCAGCTGGAAGAGCTGGGCATTGGTGTTTTTTAGGCTGACGCTAATGTACATAGCGACTGCTCATAGTCGAGTGAGGGGAGACTCACCCCCATAATCACAATTGCCAACGAACCAGAAAAGGGATTATGTCATTAGAAATGATGTTAGCTCGTAGACCTCAGCCTGTCGGTGCTGGTCTAACCCTCTAGCCCAAGCCTTTTCATCAATTATTAAAAAAGATTGAGCAATCTCATATCAGTGAATAATTTGTGGTACGAGTGAAAGGCGATTATCCGATCACTTAGGCAAATGTACTATAGCCCCATTAGATGAGTAGCGATCGCACTTTTGACCTTAAGAAAAATACATTAGCCTTGGTAAACGAAAACTCTGCAATGTCTGCAAGTTGGTGGTGTTGGAGAAAAAGGCACTTTGGTATAGCGATAGCTGCTTTAGGCAACACTTTCGCGATCGGCATGATTGCCACTTGTAGGAATTACGCTGTCGCTCAGAGCCAAATTGTACCTGATGGCAGTTTGGGAGCAGAACGTTCCGAAGTCATCTC
The DNA here is from genome assembly GCA_036703315.1 of Coleofasciculaceae cyanobacterium. Taxonomy (GTDB): domain Bacteria; phylum Cyanobacteriota; class Cyanobacteriia; order Cyanobacteriales; family Coleofasciculaceae; genus DATNPH01. The sequence continues at coordinate 13,059 of DATNPH010000134.1, read as the reverse complement.
TAACTTCAATGGTCTTCCTGTTGAAGTAATCCAAGGCGGGGCAATAAGGGGAGGCAATCTCTTCCATAGCTTTGGAGAATTCAACGTCGCTGCCGGACGGGGAGCTTATTTCTTTAGTCCTAGTGCGGCTATTGAGACTATTCTGGCTCGTGTGACTGGGAGTAACCCCTCCCAAATTTTGGGAACACTCGGCACATTTGGTAACTCTAATCCCAATCTGTTTTTGATGAATCCGAATGGCATTATCTTTGGGTCAAATTCCAGTTTAGATGTGGGAGGTTCATTTGTTGCCACAACAGCTAATGCGATCGCATTTAATAACCAAGGCTTTTTTAGTGCTTCGACTCCGAATCTTCCCACCCTACTGACAGTCAATCCTTCAGCTTTTCTGTTCAATCAAATTGCCGCTAAGCCGATTACCAATCAATCGCTAGGTGGTCTAAAGGTTCCCGATGGTCAGAGTTTGCTTTTGTTAGGCGGTGAGGTGAAATTGGAGGGTGGGGTGCTGGTAGCTCCAGGTGGTCGAGTTGAATTGGGAGGAGTGGCAGGAACCGGGACAGTAGGGCTGAATGTGGATGGCAATAATCTGACTTTAGGTTTTCCTGATAACGTAGCACGAGCCGATATTGCCTTGATCAATGGAGCTGGAATAGGTGTACTGGCAGAGGGTGGCGGTAATATTGTCATCAATGCCCAAAACTTAGAGGTTTCGGGAGAAAGCCTTCTTATTGCTGGAATAGGGCAAGGTTTAGGGTCAGTTGGTGCTCAGGCAGGAGATATTACCCTCAATGCCACAGGGGCAATCACAGTTGCACAAAGCCGTATTTATAACCTTCTGCAATCTGAGGCAGTAGGCAATGGAGGGAATATCAATCTCTCAGCTGAGTCGCTCTCGCTGGATCAGAGTGAACTGGCTGCCGTCACAATTGGGCGTGGAAATGCCGGAAGGGTGGTGATACAGGCTAATGGCTCTGTCTCTCTTACTAACGCCAGTACTATCTTCAATACGGTGGAATTTGGAGCAGAGGGTAATAGTGGGGGCATCAATATCACCGCAGGGTCGGTTTCATTTACAAATGGCGGTGAACTGCAAGCCAGCACTAATGGTCGGGGGAATGCAGGTAATGTAGTTATTCAAGCCCACGATATCTCCTTCGATGGGGTAAATAACGATGGATTTTCCAGTGGTATCTTCAGCACTGTGAAACCGACAGGTGTGGGCAAGGCGGGGGACATCCAGATCATTACTAGCTCACTCTCCTTGACCAATGGCGCTGAAGTACTAAGCAACACCCGTGGACTTGGGAAGGCAGGCAATGTAACGGTTCTTAGCGACAGTATCTCTATAGATGGAGTGGGGAGTAATCAAGAAAACAGTGGGATTTACACCACAGTAGCTGCAAGTGTAGGCACTGGGGGCGACATTAGCATTACGACTGGGTCACTCTCTATGACCAATGGTGGCGAACTAAATACCAGTACCTATGCACAAGGAAATGCAGGTAATTTAATAATCATCGCTCACGATAGCATCTTCATTGATGGAGTAGGTAGCAATGGATACACTAGTGGTCTGGGTAGCGGAGTCGGTATTGGAGGTATAGGCAAAGGTGGCAATATAGAGGTTACAACTAGGTCACTCTCTATAACTAATGGTGGCAACATAGATGTCAGCACTTTTGGGGGGGGAGATGCAGGCAATGTGACGATTCTATCCACGGATACCGTCTCTTTGGATGGAGTGGGTAGTGATGGTTCCCCCAGTGGTGTCTTCAGCGTTGTACGACCGGAAGCTATGGGCAATGGGGGCAATGTAAAGATCGCCACTAGGTCACTTTCGTTGACAAATGGCGCTACAGTGGCTAGCAGCACTGCCGGACGAGGAAATGCAGGCAATGTGATACTTGAGGCCGCAGATGCTATTTCCTTTGATGGGGTAAGTCGTGCTGGATTTTCCACTGGTACATTCAGCACGGTGGAACCAGGAGCTGTGGGCAAGGGGGGCAATGTTTATGTCACGACTGGATTGCTTTTCTTAACCAATGGCGCTTTACTTAATGCCAGCACTTTTGGACAGGGCGATGCAGGCAATGTGACGATTACTGCCAGGGATGCCATCTTTTTCAATGGGGTGGGAAGTAATGGTGTAGCTAGTGGGGTACGTAGCCGAGTGGCATCTGAAGCCGTAGGCAATGGTGGAAACATCAGTGTCACGGCTAGATCTGTTTCATTAACTAATGGCGCAACACTATTGGCTAGCAGTGAAGGGAGCGGCGCAGCAGGCAACATAGAAGTTTCAGGTAGCTCTATCCGTCTGGACAACAAAGCAACCATCAGCGCTGACACTGTAGCGGGTCAAGGAAATATCAACCTGGACACACGGGATTTAGTGTTGCGTCGTGGCAGTCAAATCACTACCAATGCCACGGGTACAGCTAACGGTGGCAATATCACCATTAACACCGATAACCTAGTCGCAGTCCCACAGGAAGATAGCGACATCAGCGCCAATGCCGAAGAAAGCTTTGGAGGTCGGGTGATCATCAATGCCCAAGGCATCTTTGGCACCCAGTTCAGCCCACAAAATACACCATTAAGTGACATCACTGCCACATCTGCACTTGGTCCTTCTTTCAGTGGTATCGTGCAAATCAACACACCGGATGTTGACCCCAGCCGAGGCTTGGCTAATTTGCCTACTGAACCTGTTGATGCCTCAAACCAGATTGCTCAGACTTGTTCGGCGGGCGGGAAAGTCGCTCAAAATGAATTTATCATCACCGGACGCGGTGGATTGCCGGACAATCCCAGTGAAACCTTGAGCAATGATGCCGTGTGGACAGACTTGCGTCCGATTCCTCAAACAGCTGCAACTCGCTCAAGTTCCCAAGCGGCTCAACTGCCGACTAATTCTAAAGCCGTCTCGTTGGTAGAAGCCCAAGGCTGGGTGATTAACAATCAAGGTCAAGTTGTCCTCACTGCTTCAGCAACCGCCGTTATACCACAGAGTTCAAGGCTGACTCCAGCCCAATGCCATGTCCCCTAAACGTCGAGAGAGCAAAAAGAGTCGTACCAGCCCTTTTTTGAAGTTGAAGCACTTAGGTAGGAGTTGGGTGACTCACCTTCTACTGGCTCTGTTCACTACCTTTCTCTGCACAGTGGCAGCACCGATTTTTGCCCAAGTTCCTGTAGTTGCCCCAATTGTTCAAAGCCAAGTCAATCAAGAGCAACTGGTGCAACAGGGTAAAACTTTGTACGAGGCTGGACAGTTTGCTGATGCGGTAGCCCTTTGGCAAAAGGTAGCTGGGGCTTATCAATCACAAGAAGATAGCCTCAATCAAGCCTTAGTGTTGAACTATCTATGTTTGGCTTACCAGCAACTAGGAAAATGGGATGAGGCAGGTGTTGCGATCGCAAACAGTCTAAAACTAGTGCAAGCCGAGCAAGAGACAACCTCTGCAAAAGACCGATTGCCAGTTCTTGCCCAAGCTCTCAACACTCAAGGTAGTTTGCAACTTGCACAAGGGCAAGCAGAAAACGCGCTGACTACCTGGCGACAATCCGCCGCTACCTATAAACAAGCAGGCGATGAAGCGGGAATTATCGGCAGCCAGATTAACCAAGCCCAAGCCTTGCAAAGTTTAGGGCTTTACCTTCAGGCACAGAAGACTTTAAAACAATTGCAACAAACCCTGCAAAACCAAGCTGACTCTCCCATCAAAGTCACGGCGCTGCGTAGCCTTGGCAATGCACTCCGAGTAGTGGGTGATTTAGACGAATCCCGAAAACTCTTGCAGCAAAGTTTGACCATAGCCCAGCAACTGAAATCTTCCTCAGACACCAGTGCCGCTCTAATCAGTTTAGGTAATACAACTCGTGCCCAGCAGGACACCAAAGCCGCTTTGGACTTTTATCAACAGGCTACAACGGTATCCACTTCACCGATTACCCGCATTCAGGCACAACTCAATCAACTGAGCTTATTGTTGAAAACTGAGCAAATCAGTAGTGCCCAAGCTTTGGCGTCACAAATCCCAGCTCAAATCGCTAACTTATCCCCCAGTCGGGCAGCTGTCTACGCCCAGATTAACTTTGCCCAGAATCTCACGCAACTGAGACAAACTACCCCTGCCAGCACTCCCTCGTGGACAGAAATTAGCCAGCTTTTAGCCAAAGCCATTCAACAAGCCAAAAGCCTCAACGATACTCGTGCAGAAGCTTATGCCCTTGGACATCTTGGTGAACTCTACGAACGAACGCAGCAATTAAGCGATGCTCAAGATCTTACCGAGAAAGCCCTGCTCATCGCCCAAAGCGTTAATGCATCGGACATTGCCTATCGTTGGCAATGGCAGTTAGGGCGGCTCTTTAAGGCTCAAGGAAACACTAAAAAAGCGATCGCCGCTTACACCGAAGCTGTCAACACCTTACAATCCCTCCGCAGTGATTTAGTAGCCATCAATCCAGAAATTCAATTTACCTTTCGGGAGGAAGTAGAGCCTATCTATCGGCAATTAGTAGATTTGCTCTTGCAACCTTCTTACCAAGAAGGAGAAGGGGGGGAGAAACCTAGTCAACAAAACTTAGTCAAAGCCCGTGCCGTAATTGAATCCCTCCAACTCGCTGAACTCGACAACTTCTTCCGAGTCGCTTGCTTGCAGGGAAAGCCTGTACTAATTGACCAAGTTATCGATCAAGAAGACTCAACAGCCGCCGTTATCTATCCGATTATTTTGCCAGACCGCGTAGACGTTATCCTCAAGCTGCCGAAACTTCCCCTGCGTCATTACAAGGTGAAAATTTCCCAAAATGAAGTGGAACAAACTCTAGAAACGCTGCGAGCTAGACTAATAAGTCCTATAACCAGACGAGAGGAGCGGTTGTTATCTCAGCAGGTGTATGATTGGCTGATTCGACCCGCTGAGGACGCCTTAACCCAAAGCCAAATCAAGACCTTGGTATTTGTCCTAGATGGTTCCTTACGCAATATTCCGATGGCGGCTCTCTACGATGGTCAACAGTACCTTGTGCAGAAATATAGTGTAGCCTTGACTCCAGGACTGCAATTACTAGCGCCTAAATCCTTAGAACGAGCACAGTTACAAACTCTAACTGCCGGACTCTCCGAAGAACGCCAAGGATTTTCTGCTCTAACCAATGTGCCGAGCGAAGTGGAGCAGATTAAGTCTGAGGTACCTAGCACGATACTCCTCAATCAAGAGTTTACTAGCGCAGCGTTCCAAAAGGAAATTAACTCGGTTTCCTTCCCTGTCGTACACCTAGCAACGCATGGTCAGTTTAGTTCCAACGCTGAGGAGACGTTTATTCTCACCTGGGATGGCCGCCTCAATGTCAAGCAGTTGGATCGATTACTTCGAGTCAGAGACCAAAGTCAACCCAATGCGATCGAATTACTCGTCCTCAGTGCTTGCCAAACCGCTACGGGAGATAAGCGAGCGGCATTGGGACTAGCTGGAGTAGCTGTGCGAGCTGGGGCACGTAGTACGATCGCATCGTTGTGGTCTATAGATGATGAGAGTACTGCTGTCCTAATGAGTCAATTCTATCGAGAGTTAGCCCGTACTACAGTAAGCAAAGCGGAAGCACTGCGTCAGGCACAGTTAACTCTATTGCAAAATCCTCGATACCAACGTGCACGTAACTGGGCACCTTTCGTTCTCGTAGGGAATTGGCTTTAAGCCCAATTCCCAATTTCCAAGACTAGTTAGCGTGACACGTCAGGGGGCAGAAATTGGGTTCTATCCGTACCAGTCCACCCAAAACTTCACGCTTACTAGAGATAGCCCAGGTATGAGAGGAAATGGTAGCAGGTTGAGGAATTACTCTATCAACTGGGGCTGAAGGTTGAGCGGTGCCGCCGCCGCTGCCACGAAATCTCCGCTCTTGCATCTGTAAGGGATCGGGAATATGTCTTAGATAGCGAAGTGGTCTATTTTGACCCCGATACATGCTGCTAATCTCGTTTTCCGTCACTTCTAAAGTGGCTCGTGCATCTTCGTAATTGACACCCCGGTAAGAAAGTCTCATTGTCTTGCGCTCCAAATTTATGTCTTGAAAAGTGTGTTGACCAGAGAATGTGTGCTTTGCAAGCTCTCTTCGACGCTTATCCTAGGCATCTCTTGGTGGCTTTCTTTGCCTCAAGGCATCTGACTCTGGATAGATATCCGAAACAGCTGCACAACGCTTAGATATTTCTGTATCTATTTTTACACTTTGCTCAGTTTAACAGGGGTATTGTTAAAAAATCATCACAAATTGGAGACGCTAGGGAGTTATCTCCCTAGCGTCTCCCACCCTGCCTAATTTTTCGATTACTGTTGTCAGTGGTCAGTGGTCAGTCGCCAGTAGAAGAAACAACTGGCTGCTGACTACTGAAGTGAAAGCCCACGAGCTTTTGCCATGGGATGAGCTTACTATCCGTTATGTTTCTCGCCTTCAGATCAGCTCTATATTTCTGATGTTAATAATGCTTGAATACAAACATTATTAACATAACTTAATAGTGTTTGTATTCAAGTATACCACCTTAAATCTTAGGTTTTGTTTTTTATAGGTATGAAAGTAAAGTACAATCTAAAATAAAAAATTCTCAGTGGGAAAACTTATGAGGTTTAATTTAAAATTTTTAGTCAGAGTACAGAGTATAGCTAAGTTAATTTTAGGAAATCATTATAATTCATTTAAATATTTTGTGGAAAAATGGTATAAACATTGGAAGATAACAATTAGATCTTAATTGGCTTTCTAGGTTTATCTTTTGCTCTTTGAATTTAACAGGCATGTCTACTACAGGCTTACTAACAGATTTATCCTTACGAGAAATTTTTCTGTTTATCAATAAAGGAAATAAAACGGGCGTGCTTCGGCTTAGTGCATTGCCATCCCAAACAAGCCTGCCCCCAGTTCATTACATCTGGGCACATCAAGGTCGAATTGTGGCGGTAGCAAATCGGTTAGATCATCAAGGTTTAATTTCACTGATTAAGCAGCGCCACTGGTTCAGTAATCAGGTAATTACTAAGCTTTTTCAGCTGTATGCGGAAGATAAACCGCTGGGTTTGTGCCTCAAGAATCACGGAATTTTAAGCACAGAACAACTAAAACATCTATTTCAAATTCAGGTATTGCAGTCAATCTGTACTTTGTTTCAACTTAAGGATGGTATTTTTAAGTTTGACCAAAATGTACCAATACCGATGCAAGAAATGACTGGTTTGAGTATACCAGCAGTAGACTTAAATCAATACAGTTTGATTAAAGTTCTTTCAGATAAGATTGAAAATCGCTGTTTGGATCGTTGTTTAGATTCAATATCTTTGCCTGTAAGCTCCCGTTAACCTTCATTGTTTATTCCAGTAAGTTGCAGAGGATAGTAGAAGTGATAAATTGACGAGTGGATTGGTGATTCATCCTTTTGACCGATAATTAAGTCGCCAAACCGGGTGGCGGAAAATTTTTAGCAGCGTCATCCAAGACTAAAACCCAATCATTGCCCCTACCGCTTTCTCCAGGAGGAACAAACTCTCTGGTTCGGCTGTTGGGAAACGTGCCAATTAGCAACGCTTCTCCTGTACGAGGATTAAACCACCAGCTTTTCACCGGGTTCCCTGAAATTTTTTCCAATCGAACAGTTACTTTCTTGCCAGTGGGAAGATAGACAAACCCATAGCCATCTCCCTGAGTGGCACGCACATGATCAGCACCCCTCCCCTTGCAATTAGTAATCAGCGATTGAGCGGGAACTCCAGTTAAAAAGGGACGGGATTCCATAAGATGGCGCAGATGCATCATATCCCAGGCACCCTCAAAGTCAAGGGAATCATACCAATAGGTGCGGACATGGGTAATAGGCGATCGCCCCGGAGCATACATTTGCCAAATTGGGTGAGCACCATACGTCGTTCCCAAACCACCAGCGAACACTCCCCAATAAGCGGCTTGACGCACATCGTAATCATCAAAATAGCCATTCTTGGGTTGCCAGTTAACGGCATGGTCTTCGTAACGCGGTTCTCCATCTAACGTCGGTTTAGGGGGAGATTTTTTGTAATCCCTGTAAACAAAATCATAGTTAGGTAAATCACGATCGCTATGACCGGACTGAAGCATATTGAAATCCAGCCATTCTTCTTGATGGAACCAAATAGAGGAGGATGTTCCCCCAAGAGTGTGGTAAGTCACAAGATGACAACCCTGATCTCCGGCTTTAATCCCTTTAACCATTTCCCGCCAAACAGATTCATAACCTTTGCCTGGTCGGTCACCGCCTAGAATCCAGATAATGTTAGGAAAATTTTTATAACGGTTGCCCAAAAATTCTCCAAAGATTCTGGCATTTGTAGTGTTAATCAGCTGTTCTGGACCCTGTCCCCAGAGTTTTGGTCCAACTTTATCTCCCCAAGTCGCTACCATCCCGATATAAATGCCCTTTTCCTGGGCTTTGTCTACGATATAGTCAACGTGTTTGAAGTAGTCTTCGTTGGGAGTGGTGGGATCATTATTGATTAGTGGTTTGTGACCGTAAGGATTTGGTGTGTCTAAACCATCCAATTCTGCTAGCACTACTGCCTGAATTACTGTAAAACCCTTTTGTCTGCGGTTTTCCAGGTACAGATCCGCTTCCTCTCGGTTGAGTCGATGGAAAAGCTCCCAAGCGGTACAGCCCAGATAGAAAAAGGCTGTACCATCTTGATGCACTAGATATCGCTTGTTGTCTGAAACGTTTAAAGCTCCATGGCTAAAATCAACTGAAAGTCCTTGACGGGGGGTCTCGCTTGGCATGAAATCACTCTCCTGGAACGTTGCAATCCCAAATCAGGGTTGACTATCCCCTTTATAGCTGAGCCTCATTCCCAAGCAGGTTCTCTTCTCCGTCGCTAGCGAAGAGAACCTCCAAAATCTGCACTTTAGTAGAAGCACTGATTTCTATTCACAATCGAAGATAGGATGCACTCAACAGCAATCATGAAAATGGATGCAACAATCCTCTGTACGTTCCTATCGCTTTACATGGTTTGATTGGTTTTGCCTCTGGTATCCTCCAGGTTGGCTAATTTTATTCAATCGCCACTGGCAACACTATCAGCCAAATCCTGATGGTTGGAATTGGCTAGAGTATGGATTGTTTCTGATTCCAGGGGGATTTTATCTAGCATTACTACTTCGTTGGTTACGTTTGGGTTGCCGTTTACCTCGCTCTTCAGCTGAAGAGTTTAACCCAAACTATCAACAAGCCTTCGGTGATGAAGTCCTAGCACCGATTTTTAAATACTATTTTCGCGCCCAACTACACCAAATTGAACATTTGCCCCTGAGTGAGCCATTAATTGTGGCAATGAACCATGCCGGGATGTGTTTTCCTTGGGATTTCATAGGATTGGCTTATTTAGTCAACCAGACACGAGGATGGGTTGTGCAACCACTGGCAGGTGTTTCTTTGTTTGATCATCCTTGGGTACGTTGGTGGCTACCGCCTGGATGGTCACAGGTTTTGGGTGGTGTTCGGGCAGAACTGGATGACTTTGAAGCCGCCGTTACCCATAAAACTGTTCTGCTTTATGCTCCGGAGGGGGTACGTGGTCCTGGTAAAGGTTGGTCAAAGCGTTATCAACTTGAAACCTTTCATCCTAGTTTTATTCACCTGAGCGATCGCTACCGTATTCCGATTTTGCCAGTAGTTTGTATTGGTAATGAGTCTTTGCATCCTTGGGCGTTCAATTTCAAGAAACTAGCAAGACGATTCTACCTACCCTTTCTGCCGCTCTCACTTTTGATTGTTGTCTTCGTTTTATTTCCGTCAATGGGTGTTTGGGCAATGAGAACTCGGTTACGTTATTACATTGAGCCACTCTATCAATCTTGGACAGAAGCTGGGTTTGAATCAGAACCAGTGCAACACCACAAGACATCCTCCAGTGAAGCGCGATCGCATGCTTACCGAGAGGCACAACACTTACGAGAAAAACTGCAATGTCAACTCAACGAACTGTTAAGCAAGCCGTTAGATAAGCTTTGATGTCAAACAGTAAGAGCTATTGTGAAGCGACAAGGCAAGCTATAGTCAAATCGAGGGTTGTGAGACGCCGCAACCACTGTCATTTGAGATTGGTGCGTTGCAATCATGACCTCCTGCTCAAAGATGAATTCGCTGTAGTCGGCAAGGTTATCAAGTCCGAATAGATTTAAGATAATCTCGGTTACTAACCAGAGGGCACCTTTAAGCCATATCTTTTTCCACTGCGTCTTCATAAACCCTTGCCTCTCTAGGTGGCTGGTGGAGGTTTAGTCTTTCCGTGCTATCAAGCTACCTAAAGTTCTGTAAAGGAATTACTACTAGAGGCACGCAGCCAGATGAAATTTTGATGAAATCAGAGGTGCATCCCACTATTGCAGAAACACTGTTTTTTGTAGGGTGGGCATCCTTAGCCCTGTCAAGGTGTCAGGTCATAGGTGGTAGGTTTTAGGGAAAAGCCAGACCGAGAGGCGTGAAAAATTAGGGTTCTAGGTTCCTTGCAAAGCTTTCAAACCTATGACCTAAAACCTAAAACCTACCACCTTGACAGAGGTAGATAGGCATCCTGCATGCCCTGTAGGCGATCGCCCTCTCTCATCTTCTAGAGTGAAATTTCAAGCGTTAAGGGTGAAGCGATAATGCAGATCTTGATAAAACTGAGGGCGGTGTAGTAAAGCCACGGCTGTAATTTGATGCTGATTTGTTGTAATCGCGAGTTCTTGCTCAAAGATGAATTCGCTGTAGTCGGCAAGGTTATCGAGTCCAACCAGGTTCAGGATGATCTCAGTTACCAGCCAAAAGGTGACTTTAACCCATCGCTTTTTCAACAACATCTTCATGAACCCTTGCCTCTTTAGGTGGCTGATGGAGGTTTAGCCTTTAACCTCAGTAAGAATGCAGTGGTTCCCGTCTGAGCGCCTCAATCAACTACTCGGTGACAAATTAGCTCTCTAACTCTACAGCCTGTAAAACCCTGAAATATTGCTTATAGAAAGTTAATAAAAACTCACTGCGCTATTAATCATATAAAGTTACCTAAAGTTATGTAAAGGGGTTTTTCAGGGAAAACGCTCAGTTTGATGAAATTTGATGAAGTTTTTTAATGATCTTAAGTGTCAATGGCTAGGTAGAGAGAGCGCACTGAGACAGGTCGAGGCTGTAAGGTGCGATCGCGGAGGCATTCCATAGGAGCATTGCAAACATAAGCCGTCATGCTTCGAGAATTGAGCAGTAACCCGGATGTGTTGTCGGTCTATAGCGGGGAAGGGTAATTAAAGGCACTTTAGGGTGTAGTGTTGTCTAGATAATTGTTTTGATCGGTCAGGCAATCAGCTTGAACCGTTGACAAAACTCAACAACTTAGTGGGACTTACAATTCCATCACTATCCAAACCCCTCTACGTATGGGAATTTGACTTTGAAATCAATCGGTTCAGATTTAAGTAAAAAAGTCAACCTGGAGTGCTAATCCTGCCATGACAACGACACAACAACAAGCCAAGCCACAAGCAAAACTGCTTCACGTCCAAACCAATACAATTATTGATTTACCAGCTAATCTTTCTGTTATTCATATCGGTAAGCCAAACGAGACTATTCCCCCCGATATTGATGTTTCTGATTTTCCTAATGCTCATGTCGTTTCAAGAGTTCATGCCAAGATTTCAGTAGAGGATGAACGTTTCTTCTCTATTGAAGATTTGGGAAGTGCTAATGGTACGTACCTAAATCGTACTCTTTTAGCTCCTTCACATCGTCGCCAACTCAAATTCAGAGATAGGATAGACTTTGGAAAAGAGAACAATGTAACGTTTATTTTTAGTTATTAGTTCAACCATCAAATCATCCTACTGAGAGTACTACGTAGCAATTATCTTAAGATTAGCGATCGCTCTTTTCATCTTCCGTTTTGAAAGGTGAGCACTATTAGCCTTTTGATGGAGTATTGGAATGCAATTTGTCTGATTCCCAAGAGCGAGGATTGTTGCGAATGTATTGGCGGAATGTCTGCAAGGCTGTTTCATGGCGAACGATGTTTTCGTAATAATTACGTTGCCATAGCCGCTTGAAAAAAGGTACCCAGTTTTGTTGGTAAACACCAATAGTGTATTGATGAGTGGTGATTGATTTGAACGCTCCAACAATATCTCCCAATACCAGATTTTCCCTTGTAGGGGCAGGTTTTGTACCTGCTCTATCTCCCATGCCTACCGAGTCATCCATTGCAAGGGCACCAACAAAGGGTGCCCCTACAGTATCGGTAATGATGATGATTCCGTGAAAGTGATTCGGCATAACCACAAATTCATCTGTCACAATCAGGGGAAAACGCTGTGGTAATTGTAGCCAAGCCTTTTCTACCATTTGTCCAGCATCGTTTAGCTGCATGAGTCCCTTGGTAATTTCTCCGAACAGACAAGTTCGATTCTGCACGCAGATGGTGACAAAATAGGCTCCACTATTGGAATAGTCGTATCCCTTCAGCCGAATAGAACGACGATGATTTTCGGTTGGGTCGTATGGCACGCTATCTTGCTCCTCTGAAGGCACGCATTAAAGAAGGGAATCCTCAGGGAAAGTTCTCCAGAGATGCCCTACATTTTTAGGGTTCCCGTATCCTCAGCAAGAATTTGCGATCGCTGGTAGAAAAACATTGACCACCACCGTAGGGGCAGGTCTTGTGCCTGCCCTCTTACCGTTGTGCCTGCCCTCTTACCGTTGTGCCTGCCTTGCCATTCGTTGAAAGGGTACCCACAAGGGATACCCCTACGAAAACGTGATTGTACTTTTGCATTTGACTACCGTGCCGTTGGTGGAAAGGGTACCCACAAGGGGTACCCCTACAGGTGGATCGTATTTTTGTATTCTTCAACTGGGAAAGGCGAGCCCCCCCAACTTCATGGAATTGATTAACCTTCCCCAGAAACTGGGTGACACTTCGGAAGCGACCAATCTAACGTTAAATTAACAAGTAAGTATTCAAAAACCCCAAGCCGACAAGCTAGTCTAATCAACTGAGCGCAATA